>JAZNSD010000085.1:0-89957 GCA_045591055.1 Acutalibacteraceae bacterium
AGATTGCTTTAAGTGTCGGCGACGACCTATCTTCCCGGGCGGCTGCCCACCAAGTATTTTCGGCACGATTGAGCTTAACTACCGTGTTCGGGATGGGAACGGGTGGAACCTCAATGTTATAGACACCGACTATGCTGAAAGTTTTCTCTCTCAACGCAAGGAGCATTATATCACCTATAATGCTCCTTGTCAAGTGTTTTTTATATTTTTTTTAATTTTTTTCAAGAACGGTGATAATTTCACCCACATACATTCTGTGATAATCCTTTTTGGGATAATTTTTTTCATCTATGGTTTCATCAATAAACCACCCGGGCTCAATATCCCCTGCCGCTATTTTTTTGCAGATAAACACAGTTTCGGCTTCTTCGGGGTATTTTACGCCGTTTTCGTCTGAGACGGTAAATCCCGATTCCTTATACTTATCGCAGTCTCTGCCGCTTTTTGAGCCGAATACAGCCATATCCTGATGCATTCCCTCGGGCATTACGGCGAGAGAAAAATAATCTCCCTCTTCCATAAACTTATAGGTATATCTTCCCGGACGCACAAAGGCAAACACACAGGGCTTGCTCCAGAGCACGCCCACGCTGCCCCAGCTTACGGTCATGGAATTGAACCCTTCTTCGCTGCAGCCTGTAAGGATCGCCCAGTTTTCACCGATTGCCTTCACGGGGGAAAACTGAAGGTCGTTTACGTTCTTTTTTACAAATGACATAATATCTCTCCCTTTAATACTGTATTAATTTATATTGCCGCATAAACGGAAATTATGATTCCTTTACAATAAGATATGTCTTTCTGAAATCTTCCTTTGCCCAGCCTTTTTCAACACCCTTGCCGAGAGCCTCTCTTGCTGCCTTCATTCCCGGCATCGGGAAATTCTCATTTTCGGCAATTACGTTACAGATAGAAATATCCTTATACATATTTTCCATAGAAAATGCCGTTGTCCAGTCTTCATTTTTAAGTTTATCGCGCTGAACAGCCATATATGAATTATTCGCACCGCCTGCGGCAACCGCATCCGCGAAATTATCAATGGAAATACCGAATTTCTGAGCCAGAAGCAGGGTTTCATTCACACCGTTCTGAATCTGGGCAACAAGGGTATTATGGCAGATTTTGGCATATAAGCCCTTGCCGTTTCCGCCCATATAAATAACCTTACAGCCCATATATGAAAGTATAGGCTCTATCACGGGAAACAGCTTTTCCTCGCAGCCTGCAAGCACACCGAGAGTTCCCTTTATGGCATCTGCCTTTGAGCGCACCACGGGACAATCGGCAAACTGTGCGCCTGTTTTTTTGACCTCTCCTGCCACCTCAACAGATACCCAGGGCTCAATAGTGCTCATATCAATACATATCTTTCCTTCGCCCAAAGCGGGAAGCATTTCACGGTAAGCCTCTTTCACGTGCCTTCCCGTGGGGATCATTGTGATTATAACATCTGCCTTTTCGGCAATTTCAAGATTTGAATAACAGCCCACACAGCCGAAGGCTTCAAGCTTTTTTATCTGGGAATCCTTGTGGTCATTGCAGTATACGGTGTCGTTGTGCTTTTTTACAATATTCTCGCACATACTCTCACCCATAATACCAAGACCTATAAAACCGATTTTCATAACATTTCCTTTCTGCAATCACGACTTGCTTTTATCTATTCTGTAGTTTCTTACATATAAAATCAGGTCAATTCCTACCATTGTTATATTGAGGAAATAGAAGAACAAAACGTACCATTTTTCACTGAATGATGCCATATAAGCTTCGTTCATAAACTTTGATGCGATTCCTGCTATATACCCGAAAAAAATAAGGAGCAGAAAGGGAAGGCTTTTTCCCTTGGTTGTTCTTGCTTTGTATGACTTTATGACATTCAGAGGCCAGGATGCTCCGAAGGCAAGAATCATTATAATTTCAAAAATTTCCGACATATTATTACCTCTTGTCTTTATACTCCCTGATAAGTAACAGGAAATGATGAATAAGCAAACTGTCTGAAGGCTGCATATTCTTCTTCACAGGAAAAAACGCTCATAGGAAGAATTATACCTTTGGTTTCAGAGTAATAAAAATAAAATGCACTTTTTGTTTCGAAGCAACGATTGCATTTTTCAAAGTGGACTCTCGTTTCTTCCACACTGTTCACATCAACAATCAGACGGTTTTGGGGATCAAAAACAAGAGTACCCCTTGAGCTGAAAAGTGACTTTTCCGCGCTGTCCTTTTTTCTGAGCCTTTTTCTGACTGACCGAAGTATCACATCAGGACATTTGATCCACCATATAACACAAGCTACAGAAAACACAATCAACCGAATAACAAACGCAAGGACACCGTCATCTGCAAGAAACATAATTAAATTTGCAAAAAACAACATTAAAGGCAAAAGCCACCTGGTGTTGCGCAAGCTCTTACGGCCTGAAGGGATATTATACAAATAATGCCTGTTGAATTCAATGTAATCCTCATCAGAAATAAAATACTGAAAGCTCCACATAAGCCCACTCTCCCCGTATGAAAATTGAAATATATATTATAATATCATATTATACAGAAAAATACAATCGGTTATATTTCATATGACAGCTGTCCGAAGGCAGCTTCATTTTTTATTGTCCGTAAAATGAAGCACGGCCCGGCAGCCGTAATATTTTCTGTTAACCGCAAAAATCTCTTTTATCCGATTGACTTAAATTGATATTTATAGTAAAATAACTACATATCCGCTCGTGGCGCAGCTGGATAACGCAGCAGATTCCGATTCTGAAGACCGGGGGTTCGAATCCCTTCGAGCGGGCCAAAAAATCCAAGTCTTGGGGCTTGGATTTTTTCATTTATGTCCGCAGGACATAACTTCGTTTATCTGCTAAAGCAGATAACTTCATTTGAGCGTAGCTCAACTTCATCCCGCTCTTGCGGACATAAATGAACGAGGTTGCCTTACGGCAAATGAAGTGCTTACGCAATGAAATGTGCCTTTGGCACAATGAAGTTTGCCCTGACGGGCAAACGGAGTGACAACCCTTTAACATTTGAAATATTAAAATATATGTGATATAATTTTTCAAACAAGTGAAATTTAGGAGGCGATATTATGTCCAATTATGAATTGATGATACAGTCTTTATCGAATTTACTTGAAAATGACGAAACTCTGAAATTCCCGATTTACGGAACACTTTTACAAAAAAGAAAAAATTGGTTTGGTTTTTTCGGATTAACAGATGATTATTTGCTTGTTGCACTTTTAAACGATTACTCAAAAACAATCAGATGTACTACACGAATTCCTCTGGATATTAAACAAGTCAACATAAAAAAGTGTTTAGTACCTAAACAATATAAGATTTATATTGATTTTAATGAAGGTGACCGCTGCATTATTCGTGTATCTGAAAAGGTATATGGTATCAAGAGTCAGGAAGTAAATTTGTCTGAATTTATTAAATTAATTCAGTAGTTTTTATTTTGAGATTATTTCCTTGTTACTATTCTAAGTTGTAAACACAAGCAAAAATCCATTCACGCAAGTGGCAGATTTTCGGTTGTATTATTCATTTTTCATTATTTATTGATATTCAGAACGGGTTTTCAAATGAATAATGAAATCGCCTCGCTGATGAATAATTAATAATGAATACAAAAAACCTATAAAAGTATAAAAATAAATATTACGCAAACACAAAAACGGTGATGAATATGTGTTATTTCCTTTACGGTGCAGTCAACAAAGAAGTAAATTCCTACGATTTCGGCAAAGTGTCAGAAAACTCACGCTACAGCTTCAGTACGGGAAGCATAAATGATGTGCTTGACAGTGTGAACAAGAATAATCAGTACAGACTGTCGAGCGGTCACTGTGACTGCGGCACTGCTCTCGGAAGCGGAGATATCGGAAAAAAGGAATTGCTTGAGCTTGAAGATTTTTTGCTGAATTGCCGATATGTCCGCGATATAAAATATATTTTTTTATTAAAGCATTGGTGGAGTGACGACATAGCAAAGCAGGAAACGGTTCACATAGATGATATTGATGTTCTATCGTATCTTGCAAAAATAGAAGACAATTGTCTGTATAAAATAGAGCTTTATCCGAGATATTATTAATTATTTTTCAGATTTATGACGGGGATGTATCTTCCGATACACCCCCGCTTTTTTTATTATAGAAAATTGACCGTACATGTGAACAACTTTACTTATTTCAACACATCTTTTCGCCCCGGTACCGGGTGACAGAATGCTTTATCACTTTACTCCGAGACCCAATTCATCTGCATAAGCTTTCATAGCCTCAATACAGATTGCTGCCACGTCTCTTACTTCCATTCCAAGCATTTCACAGCCCTTTTTAATGACCTCTCTGTCACACTTTGCTGCAAACTTCTTATCCTTGAATTTCTTCATAAAGCTTGAAACTTCCATATCCGTAATGCCCATAGGTCTCATTCTTGCAGCAGCCTGAATGATGCCTGTAAGTTCATCTACGGTATAAAGGGACTTTTCAATGTTATTAAGAGGCTCAACATCGTTGCAGTGACCGAAGCCGTGTGCAAGAATTGCCCTTATCTCATAATCGGAAAGACCTGCCTCCTTAAGCGGCTCCTCGGTAAACTGCAGATGCTCCTCGGGATGCTGTTCGTAGTCGTAATCGTGAAGATAGCCTATTGCCTCCCAATGAGCCTTGTCCTCACCGAAATGCTCCGCCATACCGCCCATAGCGGCAGAAACATTCTTTGCATGAAGGAAAAGATGCTCCTCGGTGGTGGTGGATGAAAGTAATTCTTTTGCTTTTTCTATAGTTAACATAAATCCTCCGGAATATGCTTTTATAATATCAGAGCTTCATCTGATCATTGATCTTCTTCATAAAATCAACATCGACCTTCACGATTTCTCTGTCATATGTGAGAAGTCCGTTGGTTTCGTCTTCTACGTCGCTGACCTCGGTATAAACCAGAGCAGACAATCCTTTTTTTGATATAAGGGGAAGAAGACGCTTTATATACAGAGTTTCAAGTGCCTTTTCAAGTGAGGACTTTGATTTATAGATTCTGTATCCGAAGGTCTTATCCGTATTAAAACGGTGGCCGTCGATTGACATTGAATATCCGCCGAATTCCGTAAGGCAGATCGCTCTTTCGTCATTTTTGCCGTATTTCGGGAAAATGAAGGGAGTAAAATAAATATGGAAGCTGTTTACGTCGCCTGCACCCTGATCGTGCCAGCCTGATGCGTGGTCAATTACTCGTGTGGGATCCTTTTCACGGAAAAATTCTGCAGCCTTTACGGAATCAAACTGTCCCCAGCCCTCATTGAAGGGCACCCACATACAGATAGAAACGCTGTTATAAAGAGTGTTTATCATTCTTTCGGCATCAGTGTAATATTCGTCTCTGCCCTTCTTGTCCTCACGGGAGAAAAGCTTATAGTTTTCCTTGGTATCCTTAACACCGAGGACCTTTTTAAGTCCTGTTGCAAGTGCAAAAGCGGGAAGAATAGTGGTAGCAGAATTATGATATACGTCACCGCCGTTTATCATATCCTGCCATACAAGCATACCGAGTCTGTCGCAATGATAATACCATCTGAGAGGCTCGATCTTTATATGCTTACGAAGCATATTGAAGCCCATATCCTTCATAGTCTGAATATCATATATAAGTGCTTCATCCGAGGGAGCGGTATACATACCGTCACTCCAGTAGCCCTGGTCGAGAAGACCGTTCTGGAAATAGGGCTCGTTATTGAGCATAAGACGGGTAAAGCCCTTGCTGTCCTTGCCGATACCGAACTTTCTCATGCCGAAATATGATGAAACCTCATCCTTGTCTGTTTTAATAACAAGGTCGTAAAGCTTCGGATTTTCGGGTGTCCATAATTCATAATCGGATATCTTAAGCACAGCCACATCCGAGGAGGTGGTAACAGTGCAAAGCTGCTTGTCACCGTCAAGAGCAATCACGGTGATTTCACCTGTGTCGCCTTCTCCCATAATCTCAACTCTGACTACATCATTATCGATATCGGGTGTTATTTTAAGAGACTTTATATAAGCTGCAGGCACTTCCTCAAGCCATACGGTCTGCCAGATGCCTGACTGAGGAGTATACCAGATATTACCCCTTTTTGAGGTCTGCTTGCCTGATGCCTGTGATGACATTTCCGAGGGGTCTGTTACCTTAAGGGTTATTTCATTTTCGCCGTCAACAATAACCTTTGTGATATCAACCTCAAAGGGATAGTAGCCGCCTGTGTGAGTGCCCATAACCCTGCCGTTTACCGTAAGCTCGCACTTATAGTCAACAGCACCGAAATGAAGAAGCACACGGTCATTTGTCTTCTTATATGTAAATTTCTTTCTGTAATAAAGCATATCATCGGGAGTTACGTTCTTTTCAACTCCGCTGAGCAGGCTTTCGGGGCTGAAGGGCACAAGGATATCCCCCTGATAGCCCTTGAATTCTTCTTTTATAGGATATATTGCATAGTCCCATATACCGTTAAGGCAGGTGTAAGAAGCTCTCTTCATCTGCGGACGGGGATATTCTGAAAGAGGCATTTCGCGATTAAGCTCTTTTCCCCAACGGGTAAGTAATTTTTCCATATTTTATTCCTCCAGACTTAATACTGCATCAACAACTTCGCTGACCGATTTTATTTCCCTGTCAGCACGGGAAACGGTTTCATCCCAATAGCCGGTAGAATTCATCCACACGGTTTTCCAGCCGGCACCACGGGCACCCTTGATATCGTTAACGGGATTGTCGCCCACATAGACCATTTCAGAAGGAGAAAAAACGAATTTTTCTCTCATTATATCAAAAATTTCTTTGTCGGGCTTATGTATGCTATAGTCCCCCGTAACGATTATTTCGTCACAATATCCGCTCAGCTTCAGCATATTTATCTTGCTGTACTGCAAAGCGTGATTACCGTTTGTTATAATCCCCGTTTTATATCCCATTAAACGAAGCTTTTCAAGCATCGGTATTGTTTCGGGAAATGCCACAGCCGTAACGGCAAAATACTTATATATAAACGAGCGATACTCCTCAAATGAGGGCGGGACAATAAAAACTCCCTTTTCTTTAAGATAACCCCAGATATTTTCCCATCCGAAATAAACAAAATTGTCGTCGGCATAGCACCAGAGCTCTCCTATTTCCTCATCGCTGAGGCTTTCATTCACGCTGAACTCTTTTCTCAAAGCCGGCACAAGACTTTTCAGTGTGCCGTGACGGTCAAAAAGTGTATGGTCAAGATCAAAAATTACAGCCCTTATCATTTATCAAACATTCCTTCAAAATCCTTGCCTGCCACATCTCCGAGAGGAAGGTCTACAGGCTGTCCTGTCTTTGAGGACTTATATATTGAAAGCACTGCTTCAAGTGCATTTCTTCCCGCCTTTGCATCCACATAGGGAGCGCGGTCATTTTTTATTGCATCCGCCACATCGGCAAAAAGGCTTGTGTGACCGTTGCCGTAAACATTTGCAGTTTTTTCGTGCACCCCGTCCTTTGTGTCTTCAGGGTCATCAGCAAATCTCCACACATCAATGGCATTTGCACTTGTTCCGCCGAGCTTTACCACACCGCCGCTGCCTATAAGAGTGAGATGCTCCTCAAGATTTCCGCCGGGCACATTCACCGTGCCCTCAACTGTGGCAACAATACCGTTCTCAAACTGAAAAACAGCAGTACCCACATCCTCTGCCTCTATATAGGGATGATACTGATTTCTCGTTGCGGCAAACACACGGCTGAGCCTTCCTCCGCACATCCATATAAGAAGATCTATACCGTGAATGCACTGATTCATAAGTGCACCGCCGTCGGAAGCAAATTTTCCGCGCCAGTCGGCCTGATCATAGTAAGGCTTCTCCCTGCCCCAGCGTACTGTAACCGCACCGTTGGATATTTTTCCGAAACGGCCCTTTTCCAGTGCAGCGCGCATTTCCTGAACAGCTATATTAAAGCGGTTCTGATGGCAGGCAGATACCTTGACATTATGAATTTCGGAAAGACGTATGATTTCATCCGCATCCTTTATGCTCATTGCCATAGGCTTTTCAATGATAACGTGAATGCCTCTTTTTATTGCTTCAATTGCCGCAGGTGCGTGAAGATGGCTTGGCAATGCAATACTCACAAGCTCAGGCTTTTCCTTATCATACATTTCGCAGTATGACGAATATCGGCGTATGCTGTCCTTGTCACAGGGCACTGCACGGTCGAACATATCATCGATATGAGAACCATCAATATCACACACACTGAGTATGGTAAAGCCGTTTTCTATTGCAGCTTTAATATGATTGGGCGAAACTCTGCCGCATCCTACAAGTGCATATTTCATAAGCATTCTCCGTATAAATAATTATAAATATATAGTATATTTTAATATTAATACCCGAAACTGTCAACAGAAAATCGCGCAAGGGGCGCAAAAATCACCATATTTGCCGCGCGGATAATATAAAGATGCGTGCGGCTGTGTGGGTGTGTTGTGATTTTTTGTTTTTTTGCCTCTGATATAGTGGGAAAAGTGCTTTGTCTTTTGCACCTCAGAAACATTGCGGCCTCACTCCCTTGGAGCGGTCGTAATGCTCTGTGTTTCTTCAGCAATTCCGTGTGCCTTTATCCGCCACCGGCGGCGTCTTCCGGTTTTATTATATATTCTTTAATTCTTTTTTTGCCTGTTCGGGTATGAAAAAAGCTCCGAAGCTTTTTTGCTTCGGAGCCTTGTTTATGTATTTCGGAATTAATATTCGAAGTTATAGAACTTACAGTAGTTCCACATATGACCGGACTTGTTTTCAATTGTGAAAACAGTGATCTTTGCATAGCCGATAAGAATATCAACGTCAGCTGTGTGGTCGATAGAAACGAACTTTCCGTCGGGAGTCATAACAGCTTCAATCTTGTATCCCTTGTAGATAACGTGAATGTCACCGAAATCGGAGAGGATCTTGTTAACTGTGCTGTCGTTCTTAAGTGTATCTTCGATATCTTCCCAATAAAGGAGAGCACCTGTTACCTGACCGAGAACGGAACCGCTCTTCTTAGGTGTGTCTTCATCCTTCATGATGATAGTGATCTTATAGTTGGAGCCGTCCTGAACACACTGTGCGGATGCAACCTGTGAAAGGTCTGTAAGTGTCCATGCTGCGATTCTGTTCTTAGCTTCGTCTGAGCCCTTAGCATTAACCTGTTCCTGAGCATCAGCTTCAACTGTCATGAAAGAACCGAGAACGCCTGTAACAAGGCTGTTAACTGTGCTGCCGCCGATGTTAACTGCGTCAACATTCTGCCATTCCTTCTTAACGTAACCAACCTTACCTGCCTTGATTTCATCTACGCCCTTCTTGTAGAATTCGCAGATTTCAGCAGTTGTGGAGGGCATACCTGTTGAAGATGTGCCGCCCTGAGAGGGAGTTTCTGCGCCGCCTGCTGCAGTTGTTTCTTCAGCAGAAGGAGTTGAAGGTGTGGAGGGAGTTGAAGGTGTGGAGGGAGTTGAGGGTGTGCTGGGTGTTGAGGGTGTGCTGGGTGTGCTGGGTGTAGAAGGTGTGGTATTCTGTGTACCCTGATTTACTACACCGACAAGACCGCTGATATCGATATCGTTGCCGTCTTTATCTACAAAACGCACGTGAATTTCCTGACTACAGGAAGCGAAAGCAAAAAGCATACCTGCAACAAGAACAAGAGAAATTACTCTTAACACATTTTTCTTCATTAGGTGTATACCCCTTTCAATGTTACGGAATAACCGTTTTGTGGTGCTGCATCCTGCAAAGGTATGCAATACATAAATAATTTACATCATAATAAAAAAATTGTCAAGTGCCTTTATCAAAAATACTGTTTACAAATTCTGCATTTTTGTAACATTTGGCGAAATACAGCGAAATGCACAATATTAAAGCGGGAACTTTATGCATTAAATCTATATTTTTTAAGGTTTTAATAATCAAACTGAGTATAATCGGTAGTGGAAACAAGAGTTATATCCACGTCTGTATTTATTGTCACTACCTTTTTCACAGATGCATCAATAAGGCTTATAACGCAGGTGACATAGGTTGAATATGAAACTACCTTTCCCTCAGTATCAAAAACCGCCTTGGCATAACAGCCGGAATACTTTACCTGAATATTATTCCTGTCAACAGTGGCTCCCACCTTTGGTGCATATGTGCTTACTACATCGTCAACGGTGATGAAATTGAATATCTTTCCGTAAGCACCCGTCTCTTTTGTGGGATTTGTTGCCTCGGGAAGCTTCACTGTTACCGCATAGTTTGTTCCCTCAACCTTTACCTCAATGCTTTCGATATCCTCATAGGAAAGCTGTGAGGTATAGCGTTCGCCGTCGGGGCTCATAATATCAGCACAGGGACTTCCCTTTGCTGCGGTTTTCTCTTCCACCTCTTCGGACAGAAGCGCACCCTTTACAAAGCCCACAAGGGTATTTGCAGCCTGATTTGAAAGCTTTATATCGGAAACCGTGGTAAGCTTTGCACGCTTGAAGCCTGCCTGATTTTCCTTTACTCCGTTGAGGTTATTATTGAAATATTCAAGCAGATCCTCCTTTGACATTTCAAGAGGCAGCTTCACCTGCACGGGGGCAGTGGTGGCTTCACTCTGTGCTGTATTTTCTGCAGTTGTGGTCTCAGCGGCATCAGGAAGAGTTATCACGACCTCAGGCACAGAAGGCACACTATTCTGAACCTCGGGCACGGGATTATATGTATTATTGCTGTTCGGATTTATTGTTTCCTGCTCAGGAAAGGTGATCTTCACATTCATACAGGATGAAAAAAGAATTGCCGCACAAAGAAGAACACTTACCAAGGCTATGGATCTTTTCATATCTTTTCCCTCTATTCAAGTCTTTTTTCTAAATTTACAACATTAGTCGGATTTTGTCAATAATCCCCGCAAAAGATATACTGCTTCCTTTTCTTTCTTCTTGACGGAAGTGTATATATTTAATATAATTACATCAGAACATACAAAAAGGTGATATTGTGAAAAGATTTATTACCTCTCTTATCTGTGCAGGCTTATTCATGTGCTTTCTTCGTCCCGCAGGCGCATACGAGATATTCTATCAGCAGCTTTCCTCTCCCGTTATAACAAAGGGAGAATTCATATCCTCCGAAGCTTCCTCGCTTACGGTTTCATTCACCTCGGCACTTTCTGATTCCGAGCTTATAAGAGAAGCCACAAAGGATGCCGTAATTCAGTTTATAGGCTCAGAGGAAAAATTTCTCAGCTCCGAATACAGATATCTTTCATATAAGACGAAAAACTATCTGCAGATAAGCACCGATAACAAAGACTGGTTTACCTTCAATGAAACAGACAAGGCAGAAGATACCTTTACTCTTTCTTATGATGATATGCTCTCCGGGCTCATCCTCAGCGGTGCAGATATGAAGGACTGTGCAGCTACAGGTGAGTTTTATATAAGAATCCTTACAGCATCCGAAAACTGTGCAACAGAAAATGAAGCTCAGGTATTTGCTTATAAATACTCCGAAGGCCTTAAAATCACGGGAAATAAATTTGCATTCATTTATTTTGTTCTTCCCGGGGACGCCGCATTTCAGAAAAACACACTCGCCATTACCGATGAGCCTCTTAAGGATGACATAATGCTCTACCCCATTGACGGCAGCACAGAGTATATACCATCACGCAGCGGATATGACTTCTTCGGCTGGTCATATGAAGGCAGTGATGAAAGAACAGGCATAATTCCCAAGGATACACGTGCCGTTACACTTGTTTCTCATTGGAAGCCGATTGAATACGAAATAAACTATGTGGTTGCAACAAGAGCAGGCTACTCCTTCGGAAGGGCAGACTTGTCCGACAATCCGACGGTTTATACCACCGATACCGATACTGCCGTGTATGACATTGCTTCACCCGTACCGGAGCTTCAGTTTGACGGCTGGTATTACACCCGTGATTTTTCGGGAGAAAAGGTTACTGCCATAAAAAAAGGCAATACCGGAGATAAGGTTCTATATGCAAAATGGCTGTCTCTTGAGGAAATCGCAGCAGCACTTAAAGACAGGCAGGAAAAGTATATCAGAGAAAAAAAATTCGGAGACATTGATGATGACGGAAAGATAACAGCATCGGATGCCCGCCTTGTTCTCAGAGCATCAGTTGGACTTGAGCGCTTCTCCCCTGATGTGTTAAGACGTGCGGATTATGATAATTCAGGCAGAATTTCCGCCCTGAATGCAAGAACGACTCTCAGGATTTCCGTAGGTCTCGACAGCCTTTATATGATTCTTCTTGAAAACGGAATGCTGGATTCCGTAAAATAGGAAACGGACTGATAATTATGAAAAAACTTCTTTCGGCAGCTCTTGCGCTGATGCTTCTTATAACGGCTTCCCCCCTCGCTTATGCAGTCACCGGAAGATATGTTGTCACGGCAGAATATACCCCTGTATATAAAAGCCCAAACATCACATCGGAAATAATTGCAGAGGTTACAAAAAATACCTATGTGGACATAACCGAAATAAGAAGCAGCGGCTTCGGCAAGGCATATATAGCAAAGGACGGCGTTACGGGATGGATCCCCGTTTCAGCCTTAGAAAAATCAGAGCCCCCCGGGGACGGCTCCGACATCAGAGAGCTTATAATAAAAAGCCTACCCGAAAAATCAACATATATTGACGGCAGGGAAGAGCTTGACCTTAAGGGACTTGCGGTTGCTGCCGTAAAAAAAGACGGCAGAGAAACACTTATTTCATCCTACAGTGTTTTTGCACCCGAAATGAAAACACCGGGAACAAAAACCGTAAAAATATCCTACTCCCCCGATAATGTTAATTTTTATTATGTCAGCTTTACCGTTGAGGTCATAAGGGTCCCCGTGAAGGGTATAAGCATCTCAGCTTATCCCATCAGCGAATATAAGGAACACGCAAAGCTTGACCTTTCGGCACTTGTTGTAAAGCTTGAATTTCAGAATCCTGCAGAAAACAGAGAATACACATATGCGGAAATTGCAGCTGACCCCGATTTCATAATCAGAGGCTGTCACGGTGAGGCCCACGGAAGCATTCTCGAAAAAGGAGAGCATGAAATAAGCATCACTTATAAATATGAAGATATTTTCTGCAGCTTCGCTGTAAATGTCATTCCCCGTGTTCTCACCTCTCTCAAGGTGATAACACCTCCTGATTCCCTTAAGGTATTTGACAGAACAAGCCCGCCCGATCTCTACGGTCTTGTGCTTGAGGCCTCTTACGATAACGGCGAAAAACAAACAGTTCAGCATTACGACTGCGAGGTCATATGCGATCCCTCACAATTCGTGATAGGTCCGGATAATGAAGTAAAGGTTTACTACGGAGAGCTTTTTGTCACACTTAAGTTCACCTACACAACGGCAAGGCCCGAGGGTATAAAAATAGTTCCGCCCTCAGCTACACTTAAATACCTCAAGGGAGAAGAAATCGATCTTTCCGGGGTAAGAGTGTATCTTTACTATACCGACGCAAGCTTTGAGGAGGTTTTCGACTTTTCGATATCCGAAGTAAACTATTCCTATATCGGCACACAGAACATTGTTATAACTTATAAAGAATACTCTGAAACACTTCCTATTATAATCTCTGCAATATTCAGCAAGGGCGACGTAAATGCAGACGGAAAGATCAGCGCAGGCGATGCAAGGACGGTGCTCAGAGCTTCTGTAGGACTCACAAGGCTTGCGGGAGAAACCTTCTTCGCGGGTGACGCCGACAGAAACAATAAGATAACATCCGCAGATGCCCGCCTTATACTCAGAGCCTCTGTAAATCTTGAAAATCTTTATATAACTCTTTAAGTCTATAATTTTGAAAGGAAATAAAATACTATGAGCAAGAACAAAAACAACGCACCCGCAGAAGAAGAAAACGAAATTTTTGAATTTGTTGACGAAGAGGGCAACGTAGAAAAGTTTGAAGTCCTTGATTTCATTGAATTTGAAGGAAAGGATTACGCAGTGCTTCTCCCTGTAACCGACAATGAAGAGGAGCTTATGGTTCATATCCTTGAGGTTGTGGAAGAGCTTGATTCCGATTATGACACATACGTGGGCATTGACGACCAGGAGCTTGTTGACAAGGTGTATGCCCTGTTTATGGAAAAGCACAAGGACGATTTTAATTTCGTTGACTGAAAAAAAAGGGCGAAGCAGCCGCTTCGCTCTTATTTTTCATCCTCTGTATTTTTCCATAAGCTCTGAGAAAAGAACCTTTGCTGAGGGCGGTGTATAGGTAATTGCATTGGCACCTGCCTCAACTGTTTTTCTGATGCTTTCTTCAGTGGGTCCGCCCGTTGCTATTATAGGCACATCGGGAAATTCTTCTCTTATTTTTGCCACAAGCTCCGGAGTTTTTTCAGCAGCTGCAACATTAAGAATTGAAGCCCCCGAATCAAGACGGGCTTTAATATCGGTTTCCCCGTTCACAACGGTGATAACCACAGGCACATCAACCGCCTTTGCCACCGAGTTCACATTATCATCTGAAACGGGGGCATTGAGCACTACTCCGCAGGCCCCCTGTGCCTCAACATCCTTTGCAAGAGCAACTGTTCTTGCACCCTGAGTTGTTCCGCCGCCCACACCGCAGAAAACAGGGATATATGCACCCTTGATAATAGACTCGGAAATTGCAACCTGCGGGGTAAAGGGATATACGGCGAACACGGCATCGGCGTCACAGTTGCGGATAATAGCAATATCCGTGGAAAAAATGAAGGTTTTAAGCTTTCTTCCGAAAACATTGATACCGCTGCATTTACGCGCAACCTCAGGAACACTTATAATGTTGTGCCGGAGTCTGCTTTCATACCCCGGAATTTTTACCTTTGCTTCTTTACTCATTTTCTGCTTCCTCCTTTTGATTATTCTATCATAAATCCTGTATAAGATTCAACAACGAAAGAGACGGCTATGTATAAAAAAATATATCTTGAAATAACAAATGTCTGCAATCTCAGCTGCAGCTTCTGTCATAAAACAAAAAGAAAAAAGCATTTTCTCACCGAAGAGGAATTTGATATTCTCATCCCCCGTATAAAGGAGCATACGGATTATCTGTACTTTCATCTTATGGGAGAGCCTCTTCTTCATCCTATGGCAGGGGTCTTTCTTAAAAAGGCTGCTGCAATGGGCTTCAAAGTCACAATTGCAACAAACGGAATGCTCATCCGTGAAAAGGCAGCGTCTCTTCTCGGAAAGGGACTTTATAAAATAACCTTTTCACTTCATTCCTATGAGGCGAACAAAAAAGATATTTCCCTTGAGGAGTATATCAATAATATAACAGATTTCTGCAAAAAGGCTGAAAAAGAGGGAACAATATGTGTACTGCGCTTATGGAACGAGGGCGGAGAGAACATACTTAACGATAAGATAACGGCTATGCTGAGGGAGCAGTTTTCCTTCCGCGAAAACCGCAAAGGCTTTTCTCTTTCAGATAAAATATATCTTGAATCGGCAGAAAAGTTCATATGGCCCGACAAAGAAGCACCCACACAGAATGTACATTTCTGTATGGGGCTGAGAGACCATATAGGTGTGTTATGCGACGGAAGCGTTGTGCCCTGCTGTCTTGATGCCGACGGTGAGATAACTCTCGGAAATCTCTTCAACGAGAATCTCCGGGATATTGTTTCTTCCCCGAGAGCCCGGGCAATAGTTAAAGGATTTTCGGAAAACCGCTGCAGTGAAAATCTGTGCAGCCGCTGTCAGTATGCCACAAGATTCGGTTAAGCGGAAAACCTTCTGAGCTTTCTCTCTTCCTTACGCCACGAGAATATCACCTCGGGAGAAGAGAATATCTCATCAAGCTTTTTCATAAAGGGAACTATATCACCGAAATCAAGAGCTCTGTGATCAAAGGCTATGCATATGGGCAAAACCTTTCTTACCTCTATTTCGTCATTCTCCGTAACAACGGGCTTTTTCTGAACGGCACCCACACCGAAGGCACACACCTGAGGAGGCACTATTTCAAGAAGCGCCATAGCACCCTTCTGTCCGAGATAGGTGGAGCCGATATTTGAAACGGTAACAGTACCCTGCTCAAGATCCTCAGAGGTCAGTCTTTCGGTTTCGGGAATTGCTTCATATTCCTTCTTTGCTTTTCCGGATAAGGTCTTCACAGGGTGCTTGCCTGTTTTCGAGCCTATAAGCCTGTAAACTGTTTTGAGGATATGACCCTTTCTCAGCTGCTTCAGAGAATCGTTGAGAGACACACCGAACATAGCTTCATCAAGGTTGGTATTTTCTGCTTTTCTCATAACATTATTTATATATGCTGTCATATCGTCAAGGTCACGCTGGTGGAAATCACGGAGATTCACCGTCATCATTTTTCCGTTGGGTAAAATGGTAGGCATGGAAATATTTATATTTTCAAAAGTATTTATTTGACCTCTGACCAATCTTCTGTTAAAATTGATGTGTGAGTTCATAACGGGAGAGGCCTTTAGTCCCTCTGTTATGATCTTAAGCACAAGTGTGTTGAAGGTTACCTTTGATACATATTCGGAATTCATTTCCTTATAAAGAGAAAAAAGCTCTGTTACATCCGCTTCATACATATATGATACGTGGGGAATTTCTCTCCAGCTTTCGCTTGTCATATTGGCAACTATTTTTCTCTGTATTCCGAAATGTTCTGTTCTGATTGTTTTCATAATAATTGTCTCCTGTTCTGTAATCCGAATCATGACAGCCTCATTTGCTGTCTGCAGTTTCAGTTTATACATTTCCCCGGGAAAATGACACCAACTCTGATTTACAAAAAAGCATTTGTACGGATACTTCAGTTTACATTTCAGGACGCAACCGGAAATTTATCTTTTATATGGAGGAGTATATGAATCTTTTTACGGCTAAAAAACTTACCGCACTCAGAAAATATTATTCGCTTTCTCAGGAGGCTCTTGCCGAAAAAGCAGGTGTAAGCCGTCAGGCAGTTTCAAAATGGGAAAGAGGCGAGGCTTCCCCCGACACGGATAATCTCGTCACTCTTTCAAAGTTATATAATGTGTCATTAGATGACCTTTTGGGAGAAAAAACAGCAGAAGAAATTATTTCGGAGCTTGAAAAAGAAAAAGCTGCCGAAAAAACGGTAAAAAGCCCTGAAAGCCTTGATATACAAGGGCCCGCAACCGGAGTTTACACGGCAGAGTCTCCTTACGCAACCGGAGTTTACACAGAAAATCCCCCTGCTTTCGCCCCTGCTGCCCCGAAAGCTACACCTGATTTTTCTCAGGCAGAGCCGAAGGAAAAAAAGATAGGAAAGAAAGAAAAGCCTCAGCCTCTTTTTCCCGGCGTTGCAAAAAATATGCTGAAATTTCCATACATAATTATTGCTGCAATCGTCTACATTATTATCGGATATGCATTTAAGGTGTGGCATCCCACGTGGCTTATTTTCCTCACTATCCCCGCATATTATCTTACCGCGCCCGCATTTTTTGCCCCCACAAAAAAGAAAATTTTAATGCGCCTTCCTGCTTATTATTACATAATAATGCTCTACATATTCCTGGGAATCCTCTTCTCCCTCTGGTCAAAAACCTGGATACTGTTCCTCTTTATCCCTGTTTACTACTGGGTGATTTCAATAATAAAATTTGAAAAATAAATCGAAAAAAATTACCGCTGAAATGAAAATCAGCGGTAATTTTATTTATGTATTCTTCTGCCTTATGCGTTCTTTTTAAGGTTGTATTTTTCTTTGTACTGGGCGTATTCTTCGTCGAAGGTGTGGTTGCCTTCTTTGATTTCGCCAAGGTATCTGTGGGCGTCGAAGCCGTCGGTTTCGCCTTCTATTACGGCTACGGCTATATTGGAGCAGTGGTCGGAGATTCTTTCGAAATTATTGAGGATATCCGAAAGGATGAAGCCAAGCTCAATTGTGCATTCGCCTGCCTTAAGACGGTCGATATGTCTTTTCTTGACCTTATCCGTAAGCTTGTCGATAACCTGCTCGAGAGGTTCGACACGGGAAGCAAGCTCAGAATCATTCTTTGAATAGCATTCTGCCGTGATGGTGATAATTTCAATAAGAGCGTCCGTGAGAACGGTAAGCTCCTTATAAGCGGCATCGGAGAAAACTATCTTCTTGTCGGCTATTTCCTTTGAGGTATCAACAAGATTCAGAGCATGGTCGCCCAGTCTTTCAAAGTTACCGATTGAGTGAAGCATTCTGCCCGTTTTTCTTGAATCATTATCCGACAATGACAATGCTGCAACCTTTACAAGGAATGAGCCTATATCATCCTCATAGGCATCAAGCACCTCTTCGCGGTCAGTTATCCACTGTGCTGTTTCCTCATCATAATCGCAAAGAATAGAAAACGACGAAAGAAGCATCTGCTTTGCATCCTCTGCCATATTAACGGTGTAGTTATCACACTCACTGACAGCCACGGAGGGAGTTGCCAGAAGACGCTCGTCGATATTGAAAAGGTGAATATTTTTTGCTTCATCCTTATCCTTGACACAGATTTCCGTAAGCTTTATGAGAAGCTTTGCGAAGGGTGAAAGCACGATGGTGATTGCCACATTGAAGATAGAGTGAATGAGAGCAATACTCCATGCCGAGGCAGCTTCTCTGAAAAGGGCGGGGCTGAATATTATATCAATAATCCAGAATGCTGCAAGGAAAAGAACCGTACCGACAACATTAAGCGCTGTGTGAAGGAAGGCAACACGCTTTGCCTTTGCATTTGTGCCCAGAGACGAAAGCACCGCTGTAATACAAGTACCGATATTCTGACCCATAACAATGGGAATAACCATACCGATATCAATAAGACCTGTGAGTGCAAGCGCCTGAAGCATACCCACGGAAGCGGCAGAGGACTGAATTACTGCAGTAATTACAGCACCTATAAGCACACCGAAAAGAGGATTGTTGAATCTGATAAATACATTTTCTATTCCCTCTATATCCTTTATGGGGTCCATAGCGGCACTCATAAATTCCATACCGTACATAAGAACGGCAAAGCCTACAAAAACAGCACCGAGACTCTTTTTCTTGGAATTCTTTGAAAACATTACAAAGATAATTCCTATAAAAGCAAGTACGGGCGAGAAATTCTCGGGCTTTAACATCATCATAGCAAGATTTGTGCTTTCGATACCCGCAAGGGAGAGAATCCATGCTGTGAGAGTTGTGCCGATGTTAGCACCGAAAATAATGAATATGGTCTGTGAAAAATGCATAATGCCTGAGTTTACAAGTCCCACAAGCATAACGGTTACGGCAGAAGAGGACTGTACGGCAATAGTTATGAGAGCACCGAAGAAAATACCCAGCAGGGGATTAGAGGTAAATTTTTTAAGAAGACCCTCAAGCTTTCCGCCTGCAAGCTTCTCAAGATCACCTGACATAACATTCATACCGAAAAGGAAGAATGTAAGTCCGCAAAGCATTTTAATGATACATTCAAAAATCTGAACCTTATCCATAATTATAATCTCCTGAGCTTACTTGAAATACATATAAACCTGACATTTTATCATACCGTTATAGAGCTTTCTTCTCTTATCGGCTTTTCGTCCGAAGGCTTTTTCAAATTCCTCGTCGGCTGTGATAACCGTGTAGCTTCTGCCCTTACAGGAAACAAATTTCTGCCCCATTGTTTTATAAAGCTTTCTGGCATTGTCTATATCAAGAAGTCTTTCTCCGTAGGGAGGATTCACTATAACCGTTGCCTTTTCGGTTTCCGGCTCAAAATCCTTTATATCCCTCTGAATAAAGGTTATATAATCCTCAACACGTGCTTTTCTTGCATTTTCCTTTGCAATCTTCAGTGCCTCGGGGTCGATATCATAGCCGTAGGCATGAAAATCAACATCGTGACGCTGAAGGCTCACCGCACGTCTTCTTTCCTGCTGCCATATTTCCTGAGGCATCCAGCTCCATGTTTCCGCAGTAAATCTTCTATATAGTCCCGGTGCAATATTGAGAGCCATAAGAGCTCCCTCTATAAGAATAGTTCCCGAGCCGCACATTGGATCATAAAGGGTGTGATAGTGTCTGAGCTTTGATATCTGACAAAGGGATGCTGCAAGGGTTTCTTTGAGCGGAGCCGCATTTGCATCCGGACGGTAGCCTCTTTTGTGAAGGCCTCTGCCCGAGGTATCTATATAAAGCGTAACCTGATTTTTCATTATGGAAAACTGCATCTGGAACAGCGCACCCGTTTCCTCGAACCAGGGAATCTGATATTTTGTTTTAAGGCGCTCAACCACTGCCTTTTTGATAATTGACTGACAGTCGCTTACACTGAAAAGATCGGAGTTAAGAGAATAGCCCTTTACGGGAAAACGATCTTTTTTACCGATATAATTCTCCCAGGGGAGCTTTTTTGTGCCCTGAAACAGCTCTTCAAAGGAATGTGCCTCAAAGCTGCCCACTGCTATAAGTATTCTCTCCGCAAAGCGCGAGCAGATATTTGCCCTTGCAAGTATATATTCATCACCCGAAAACAGCACCCTGCCGTTTTCAGCATTGACATCCTCTGCACCCATCTCACGAAGCTCATCGGCAATAAGTCCTTCGAGTCCGAGAAGACAGGGAACGCACATATTCAGTTTCATAACAATCTCAAACCTTCTTTAACTTCGGAATTTCAGGCGGTAAATCCGTCTAAAATCTTTATTGTATTCAGTACTCCGTCGGTGTGGCTTCTTTCATAGCCGTGGGAGGAGTATACCCCGGGGCCTATAAGACCGTGGCGGAAATCGTGGCCGGCTCTTAAGGTTGCCTCAGCATCGCTTCCGTAGTGCGGATAGATATCCACGGCATAATCCGCGCCTGTTTTTTCGGCTGCCTCTATAAGCCTTGTAGTCATATCATAGTTATAGGGACCGCCCGAATCCTTTGCACATATTGAAACCTGCTTTTCCGTGCAGGTAAGTCCGTCACCTATGCAGCCCATATCCACACTCAGCACCTCGGTGATCCCCTCAAAGGGAACAGCTGCGGCTCCGTGGCCTACCTCCTCAAAAACCGTAATGTGGAGATAGATTTTTCTTTCCGGCTCTTTATTCTCATCCTTCAGAAGCTTTGCGAAGCCTAAAATTGCAGCAACGCTTAATTTATCGTCAAGAAAGCGGCTTTTTATGTAGCCTGATTTTGTAACCACGGTTCTTGTATCAAAGGCAACTATGTCGCCGTTCATAATCCCGAGAGCCTTTACGTCATCGGCATTTTTCACATCCTCATCGAGAACTACCTCCATATCGGAAAAGCTGCGGTCGGTTTTATTGAAATTGCCGTTTACGTGTATGGAAGGATTGATAAGCAGGAATGTGCCGTCGTAAATCCCGTTTTTTCTTGTGATAACACGGCAGTTTTCGCCCTCGGTATTGAAGCCGTTAAGTCCTCCGAGAGGAGTTATTCTCAGTCTTCCGTTGCTCTTTATTTCTGCCACCATACCGCCCAGAGTATCAAGATGAGCTTCGAGAAGAAGTGCGTTTTTTTCATCCCTGCCGCCGAGATCAACCGCTACCGAGCCTTTTTCGGTAAAGAAAGCAGCATATCCCAGCGCTTCAAATTCTTTTTTTACGGCATCAGCCGCATTTCTTGTATATCCTGTGGGAGAATCTATTGCAAGTATCTCCACAGCCTTACTTACTGCAAAATCCGCATATTTTTTGTACATTATAATCACCGGAATAATAATAGCATAAACTTTCATTAAAAAAAAGAGCAAAAAAACAAATTATCATACAAAATATCTTAAAATTAATCGGGGAGTTTTTTTGAAAATAATTGAATTAAAATAAATAATATGTTATTATTCTTTTAAGAATTTTTATAAGGGAGATTTTATTATGCAACTTTTTGACAAAGCAAAGGGCTTTTTATCTGATGTTGTAACATACTGGAATAAGCCTCCTGCAGGAAAATATGTTCCCTACAAGGGCATTTTCGGCTATTCAATAGGCGGAATCGGTGCATATATGATAATCACAATGGGCACAGCATGTCTTCTTTCAGCAAACAACACACTTCTTCAGATGACACTTGGTATTGACCCTACGGATGTTTACATAATGTATGCCATTGCCGTGCTTGCAAATATTCCTCTTACGGGTATACGTGCAAACATTATCGATAACACAAGAAACAAGGCCGGTAAATACAGACCATATATTCTGACGATGGCTGTTCCTGCTGCCATAATCTGTCTTCTTATGGTATGGTTCCCCTACGATGAGCTTCTGCCCGCACTTTTTGGTGACAGAATAGTTTTCGGTGAGCCTGCCTCTTATGTAGCAAAGTGTGCAATAATTCTTGTACTCAACCTACTGCTCCACTTCTTCTACTATTTCTTCTATGATGCATATGAAAATCTCATTCACGTTCTCTCCCCCGATTCTCAGGAAAGAGCAAACGTTCAGTCGGTAAAGAGTATTGTTTACTCATTTGCTCCCACAATAGTAAACCTTTTCACACCCATTATCGCAGAACGTATTTTTAATACAAACACCACCGACATACGTGTTTATAAGCTTTTATATCCCATTCTCACCGTTTTAGGTCTTTTGCTCTGCATTCTCGTTTATAAAAATACTGAGGAAAAAATAGTTCAGGCAAAAACCCACGTGGTGCAGGTCAAGTTCAGAGATGCACTCAAGGCAGTTGCCAAGAACAAGTATTTCTGGATAATATCCCTTGCAGGCTGGCTGGGCTTTCTTGAAAGCTCCTATGCCAACATTCTCAACTGGCTTTATAACTACGGCGGTGCATGTAACGGTGACGAATACGGTATCATCGTAACCGTATACGGAAATGCCTCTCTCTGGGGTATGCTTATGGCTCCCTTTGCAATAAAGAAATGGGGTAAAAAAGCAGTTCTTCTTGTTACAAACTTCTTCAACATTCTCTTTATTCTTATGATGCTTCCCTGTTGTCAGAATATCACCCATGCAACAATATGGCTTGTTATGGGCTGCTTATGGCTCAATGCACTTATGGGCTCATTTGCTCACATTCTCAGCCCCGCAATCCAGGCGGACATCCGCGACTATCAGCAGTATAAGACAGGAGAGCGTATTGACGGTATGTTCTCCGCAGTTGCAACCATTGGTACGGTTATTACCCTTGTGACCTCGGGTGTGCTTCCCATGATTCAGGAAAATAAAGGCGTTACAAGAGAAAATGCCTGGAGAATTACCCACGACCCCGCAATCACATCAAGAGTGCTCGGCAACGGAAAAACCATTGCCACAATTCTTGAGGAGCAGCTGGCTGAGGGGCAGAACAACTACAACAATGCAACCTCTGCACTTTATGATACAAACATTCTTTTAGAGCTTCTGCAGGTGCTTATAATTCTTGCTGCGGTAGGCGCATTTATGAATGTTATTCCTTATTTCTGGTATGACTTCAATGAGAAGAAGCAGAAATCCGTTGTACGTATTCTCAAAATACGTGCTATGTTTGAGGACTTCGGAAACAATAACATAAATGACACCTCTCTTGTTGAGGGTATTGAAATTATCAGAACCACCACAGCTCTCAAGGATGAGGAAATCATCACGCCCGACAAAAAGAGCTATAAGAGCATAAAAGATAAGGCAGAAAGAAAAAATGCAAAGAAAGCATATAATGATCTTGTTGAGCGCAACAAGGAAATAGAAATTGCACGCTTTGTAAATGAAGAGCTTGAAAAATTCTCTTCAAAAACAGGCTTATATGAGGTAGCAGAAGCAAAGCGTATTTATGCAATGGGCAAGGATTTCATCCTTTCAGCTGACAAGAACGCACTTAAAAAGCAGCTTTCTGATGCAAAGAGCATGCCCAAATCCAATGAAGAAGAAAAGAAAATCCGCACAATTGCCATTGAAAATGCAAGAAAGCAGCTTGATGCTTATGCTTCCGTAAAGAAATATTTCAGCGGTGCAAAGGAGCTTGTTCCCCACGAATACAGCATTCTTGAGGCACTCTTTGACAAGGAAGACAGCATCGATGAAAAGCTCAAAGCAGATTATCTTGCGCTCAAGGGTGCTTCGGGTGAGATGAAATCTTCACTTAAGGCTGAAATCAAGGCTCTCAAGAAGGAGAAGAAGGAAGTCCAGCTTCAGACAAAGAAAGAAACAAACTACATAAGCTGGTTCAATCGTGCCGCAAAGCCCTGGATTGATGCCGAAAAACTTCTCAACCAGCAGGAAAACTACACACATCTTGATGAAATCTCCGCTTTATACGACGAAGCAAAGGAAAGATATGATACAAAGCTTGCTGAAGAAAAAGCAGCAGCCGAGGCACAAAAAGCTCTTAAAGCAGGTAAAAAGAACAAATAAATAATTAAATGCGGGGAGAAAAGCTAAGGTTTTTCTCCCCGACAGGAAAGATAACGAAATGAAGCTTAAAAAAATCTACGAAAGCATATACAATAAAATATTTTCAATTCCCTTTTTCAGAATATTCCTTAAAATCCCCGGTGTGGAAAAGCTGCTCCGGTACGAAATAGTTTCATATCTCGTCTTCGGGGTTCTTACTACAGTTGTGAATTTTGCGGTTTATATGATAATGGGACTTTTTGCAGGTGAAAACTACAAGGAAAAAATTCTTTTCACCGTAGGTACCTTTGATTTCCAGCTTATCCTTCTTATGAATGCTGTTGCATGGATAGCCTCGGTCTTGTTTTCATTTATCACAAACAAGCTTTTTGTTTTTGAAAGCTCCTCCTGGAAGGGTTCTGTTTTTATAAAGGAATTCGTATCCTTTATAGGTGCAAGAATCATATCCTTTGTGATATTTGAAGAGCTTATTTTTGCCCTGCTTGTAAATATACTGAATATACACGACCTTATAGCAAAAGGTGCAGTTGCAGTATTTGTCGTTATATTCAATTATGTTGCCTCAAAGCTTGTTATTTTCCGCAAAAAAGAAAACGGTATAGCAGAACAGGAAGAAACAGATGCTTAATATAGCTATTTGCGATGACGAAAAGTATATATGCGATTTTCTTAAAAAATCGGTTATAGACTGTCTTGCAAAAGCCGACATTGAAGGAAGTGTCACGGTTTTTGACGACGGTCAGCCTCTTGTTGATTTATATAAAGAAGAAAAGGCAAATTTTGATCTTATTCTTCTTGATATAACAATGAAAAAATGCGACGGAATGACTGCCGCAAAAATGATAAGAGCCGTTGACAGTAAGGTTATGATAGTTTTTGTCACAGCCTCAGCTGAATATGTATTCTCGGGATATGAGGTGAGAGCCTTCAGATATATACTGAAGCCTGAGCTTCTTCACGGCTTCACCGGTGTTTTCAGAGAATGCCTCACCGAGCTTACGAAGTCCGACGAGGAGCGTTTTACCTTTCAGAAGGCAGCCGAAACAGTGAGTGTCCCCTTACGGGATATTCTTTATTTTGAAAGTGACAAGCGTATCATCACCGTAAAGTGCCACGGAGAGGAGTATTCCTTTTATGAAAAGCTGGACAGCATTGAAAATCAGCTGAAGAAAAAGGATTTTGTCCGCTGTCACCAATCATTTCTTGTAAACGCAAAAAAAATCACATCCGTAAGAATCAGCGATCTTACTCTTCACAACGGTGAGACCCTGCCCATAAGCAAAAGACGGGCAAAGGAAACCAATGAAGCATTTCTGTGGGCGATGAGATAACATATGATAGATATAATCACCAACAATTATCAGGAAATAATACTCAACACCGCGAGAATATTTTCTTCGGTGTTTGAGATTATGCTTGCCTACCTTCTTATAAATAATTATTTCAAACCAAAAACCCGTTTCAGACGGTATGATTATCTTGCATTTTTCCTGCTTGCGGCAACGGTAATTCTTCTGCAGGAATATGCGGGGATAGGAAATTTCAAATATATAGCAGAGTGCATCATACTCTCATTGATGCTTATAACAATGTACACCGGAAAGCTAAAGGATAAGCTTACCGGAATTGCCGCCTTTTCGGCACTTGTCGGAATTTCGGTGCTGCTTTCGGGAATTGTTTTTTCATTCATAACAGCTCATTTCAACATCCTGCCCGAAAAAACACCTTTTTCCGACCTTCTCGGTATAAGTCTTACAAATATCATAATGATTCCTCTTGCAGTGCTGATAAGCATTCTTCCCAAGCATACCGATAAGGGGCTGAATATATTCAGACTCTGGCTGTGTCTTCTTATAGTCCCTGCAGTAACGCTTCTTACCTTTTCGGTTTTTCAGTATATTATTGAAACCTATGACCCCAATTCGCAGATAACCACGTATATTTATCTTTCCTGTATAGGAATAATACTTATAAATGCAGTTATTTTTGTTCTGTTCTGGTTTTATCAGCGACAGATGATGATAAAAAGAGAAAATGATATTCTTACTTCACAGCTGAGCCTTCAGGAGGCTTCTATAAAAAATCTTGAAAATGCATATAACCGTACAAGAAATTTCCGCCACGATATAAAAAACCATCTTGTTACTATGAATATTCTTGCAGAAAACGGTGACCTTGAGGAAATAAAAAAATACCTCAAGGAGATGGGCGGAATAATAGACGAGTCATCTTATGTGAGAATCAGCGGTATTTCTGCGGTTGATGCAATACTCAATGAAAAGCTTTATGAAGCACAGGGCGACAGCATCACCACAAATTATGATGTCACAAATATGACAGACAACGGCATAAAGGCACTTGATCTGTGCATTATTCTCAGCAATGCCCTTGACAATGCCATTGAAGCCAACAGAAAAATTGAAGACCCTGAAAACAGATATATAAAGCTTAAGATTCACGCAGATATGAATCACACGGTATTATCTGTTTCAAATCCTACCGGGCAGGCTCCCGTGAAGCTTTCGGACAATTCATATCTCACTTCAAAAAAAGATACCTCAAGCCACGGCTTCGGACTTAAGAGCATTGAAAGCACGGCAAAAAAATACGGCGGCGATATGCTTATAAAATGCGAGGACGGTGTTTTTACCCTTGTCATAAGGCTTTCAGCCGATGCACAATAAAGGAGATGCTGTAATGAACAATTCCGTTTATGAAGAAATAATAAGACTGAAAAAAGAAACAGATACTCTTATACTTGCCCATACATATCAGAATCCCGACATAATCGATATTGCAGATATTACGGGGGATTCCTTTGCCCTTGCAAAAAAGGCTGTAAATTCGGGTGCAAAAAGAGTACTCATGTGCGGAGTAAGATTTATGGCTGAAAGCATTAAGATTCTTTCTCCTGATACTGAGGTCATTCTTCCCGTACCCGAAGCTACCTGTCCCATGGCAGAAATGATAAGCCCCGAAAAGGTGAGAGAATATAAAAAGAATAATCCGGATTCAGCTGTCGTGGCATATATAAATACAACTGCGGCACTAAAAGCCGAATGCGATGTGTGTGTAACCTCTTCGAGTGCCTTAAAAATCGTATCAAAGCTTGACGCACCCGAAATACTTTTTATTCCCGATAAAAATCTCGGCTCGTTTGTAAAGGAAAAATTCCCGGATAAAAATATTGTGCTCTGGGACGGCTACTGTCCCGTGCACTCACTTATCACAGAGGACGATATTCTGAAGGCAAAAAAAGAGCATCCGGAAGCACTTCTTGCAGTACATCCCGAATGTGATAAAAGTGTAGTAAAGCATGCAGATATGGCAGGCTCAACGGCAGAAATAATTGATTTTGCACTGAAAAGCGACAGACCCGTTATTATCGGCACGGAAAAAGGTGTGGCTGATTATCTTATTCCCCACAACCCCGGAAAAACCTTCTATCACCTGTGCCCGGAAAAGCTGGTATGTAAAGATATGAAGCTTATCACCCCCGAGGCAGTGCTGAGCGCTCTTAAGGGAGAAGGCGGAGAAGCAATTATGCTTGACAGTGAGCTTTGTCTGAAGGCAAAGCACAGTATTGATGAAATGCTGAGACTTGGCTGAGCCTCAGGGAGGAGCAAAAATCTATGAGTGATAAAAACAGCGTAGTTGATGTACTGGTGGTAGGCTCAGGTGTTGCGGGAATGTACGGCGCACTTCAGTTTGACTCTGACACAAAGGTAATGATCCTTTCAAAGTATTCTAAAACCACATCCAACTCAAATCTCGCCCAGGGAGGTGTGGCTGCAGTTCTCAATACCGAGGAGGACAGCTATGACCTGCATATTAAGGATACATTTATTGCAGGCAGGCATGAAAACGATCCCGAAAGCGTGGATGTGCTTGTTCACGAGGGCCCCGACGATGTAAGAAAAGTTATGGAAATGGGCGTGCGCTTTGACCGCGACAGCGAGGGACTTCTTGATATGACTCTTGAGGGCGGACATTGCAGAAGAAGAATTGTCCATTATAAGGACTGCACGGGCGCAGAGCTTGTGAGAGGACTTCTTTCACAGGTTGAACAAAGAGAGAATATTATTTATAAGGAAAACACCGTTCTTGTGAAGCTCACAAGGGTGAGAAGCGGCTTCAGGGCAGATCTTCTTTCCGACGGCAGCTACCACAGCGTTTTCTGCAGCTACTGTATGCTGTGCACGGGCGGTGTGGGAAGAGTTTATAAATACACCACCAATCCGAAATCAGCAACAGGCGACGGCATAAGAATTGCATATGAGCTGGGTGCGAAAATAAAGAATCTCAGCTACATACAGTTTCATCCCACAGCCTTCAACTCCGAAAACGGCGAGCAGTTTCTTATAAGCGAATCCGTAAGAGGTGAGGGTGCATATCTTCTTAACTGCAACAAGGAAAGATTTATGGACCGCTATGATGAAAGGCTTGAGCTTGCTCCCCGTGATGTTGTTTCAAAGTCAATAATACTTGAAAGCAGAAGAACGGGAAGCAATGAATTTTATCTCGACATAACCCACGAGGACGCAGATTTCCTGAGAGAGCGCTTCCCTGCAATTTCAGAGGGCTGCAGTCAGTACGGTGTGGATATCACGAAGGATCTTATTCCTGTTTTCCCCTGTCAGCATTATCTTATGGGGGGAATTGAGGTTGATATTGACTCTAAAACCACGGTGCCCCGTCTTTATGCCTGCGGAGAATGTGCAAATACAGGTGTTCACGGCAAAAACAGACTTGCAAGCAATTCTCTTCTTGAGGCACTTGTTTTTTCAAGAAGAGCGGCAGAGGATATAAAAAGATGCATGCTCAACGGTTTTGCGTCAGTAAGCGAATTACCGGTTACCCTCGACTATTCGGGTGCTCCCCTTCCCGAGGGCATACGCACGGAAATCAGAAGCATTATGCAAAGAGCATATTTTGTTATGCCCGATGCAGGTGCAATAAGATTCGGTCTGAGACAGATTGACAATATCTTAAAAAGGCTCAAGGGCGCAAAATACGCACACACCACAAAATATCTCGAAGCCCTGTCCCTTGCCACCTGCGCATATATAATTCTGACAGAAGCAGAAGAGAACACATAAATCAGTTTTACTAAGGAGAGAGAATATGTTACTTCCGCAGTTTTATATTGATGATATTATAAAAGCTGCCCTCAGTGAGGATATCAATTATCTTGACACGGCAACGGCTTATGTTATTCCTGAGGATAAACTTACCACGGCAAAATTTGTTTCAAAGGCGCAGGGTGTTCTTTGCGGAATTGAGGTTGCAATGCGTGTGTTTGCACTCCTTGATCCCGACGTAAGGTTTACTCTTTATAAAAAGGACGGAGACAAAATTGCCGGCGGAGATGTCATTGCCGAAATGGAGGGCAAGGCATCCATGCTTTTGCAGGGTGAAAGAACTGCTCTTAATCTGCTGCAGCATATGTCGGGAATTGCCACGGCAACAAATGAATGTGTTGAGCTGGTAAAAGATACAAAGGTAAGCATTGCCGACACAAGAAAGACCCTTCCCGGTCTCAGAGCCCTGCAGAAATATGCAGTAACCTGCGGAGGAGGAAAAAACCACCGCTTCAATCTTTCAGACTGCGCTATGCTCAAGGATAACCATATAGATGCAGGCGGAGGAATTACTGCAACAGTGATGAAGCTGAGAGAAAAAATCGGCCATACGGTTAAAATTGAAGTAGAAACAAGAAATATGGACGAGGTAAAAGAGGCTGTTGCGGCAGGCGCAGATATCATTATGCTGGACAATATGACAGCCTCGCAGATGAAGGAGGCCGTAGAATACATAGACGGCAGAGCTCTCACCGAAGCTTCAGGCAATATCACGGCAGAAAACATAAAAGAAAAAGCCCTTTCGGGAATAGATATAATCTCCATGGGAGCACTCACCCATTCCGTAAAGGCCTTTGATATTTCAATGAGAATAAAATAAGAAAAAATCTTACGATTTATCAACCCCCTACAGCCCCCAATCTTGGGGGCTGTAGGTGTTTCTTGTTCAATAAGCTTGCGTCATTCAATGAGCCCGCAGGCGAATTATAAGCTAAATTGCTCACAACGCGAGCAATTTCCTATATAATAAAAACCGGGCGGAAGAGAAAAACCTCTTCCGCCTTAAATTATGATCAGTATTTTGAAAGCTCTTTTCTTTCTCTTATGAGGAAGGTAAGCTTTTCTGCCGTGTTATTTATTGCTTCTGCATTTCCTTTGTCAACAGCCCTTTCCAGCTCGTCAAGTGACTGAGAAATTGAGCTGTCTACGGAATATGTGGAAGAATTTGTGTTTGAGGGCAATGAATTCAATTCATCATATACACCTAAAACTGCTTTTCTTACCTGAAGATCCGTTGTTTTCTGAGCAATGAGCTTTGCCTTTGTTGCAAATGCCTTTACAGAATAAATCTGCTCCTGCTTTCTGTTTTCATCCTCTGCGGTTTTTTCATCAGCTGAAAGAATGGGGAGAAACATGAGAAGGAAGGCAACGAGAAGAATTATCTCTGCACCTACGGCGAACTGCCATTTCTCAAAATCCCATATCATAAACACAACGCTGACAATACAAGTGATACCGAAATACAGGCTTGTCATTGCAGTTGAGGTAAAGCCGAAAATATGAGAGCTTTTTGATTTTGAAACAAACATAGGCGTTGCCATAAAAACAAGAAATGAAAAAATAACAAAGGCAAAGCCTATCCAGCAGGTTGCACCGTGTACAGTTCCCGCAAAAAGAAGAAACAGAAAAACAAAAACTACAGGAAAAAGAATGGTGAGAAGAAGCCGGTTGATATTGATTTTCATAATCTTACCTCCCCTACATTCTGCTTAAGATTTCCTGAACCTTTGCATCATACTGCTCACGTGTGATAAATCCGTTGTCAAGCATTGTTTTAAGTGTACCCATTGCCTGCATAGGGTCACTCTGTGCGGGAGCAGTCTGCTGTGCAGGAGCAGCCTGCTGTGCGGGAGCAGTCTGCTGTGCGGGAGCAGCCTGCTGTGCGGGAGCAGCCTGCTGTGCGGGAGCAGTCTGCTGTGTCTGAGCTGAAACAACATTTGCATTATCAAGAGGATTTGTTTCCTTCTGTCCTGAAGAAAAAGCACCTGCATTGCCGTTGTTATTAAAGGCATTGTTGAACATATTACCGAATGCACCGCCGGCACCGAAGCCCATTCCGAGGCCTACGCCCATACCGGCAAGACCGCTGACAGAGGAATTCTTTGCAACATCCTTCATAAGCTCATACTGCTTCTGCTTATCCCAGTTATCACCGAGAATACCGAAAACACCCTTTGAAGAAATTGCATCCTCAAGCTTACGGCGGTTTGCATTGTCAACCACATCGATGGATTCTATAGAAAAAGCCTGAAGGTTTATTCCGTATTCATCAAAAATAGTATTGACTATGGCGGACACTGATGCTGCAATTTCAGCCTGACGGGAATTGATACCGATAAGCTCTTCTCCGCCCGTCTTGATTGCCTCGGCAAGCTTTGATTTGATATGCATCATAAATTCAGATCTGAAGAAATCAGTAAGACCCTTCTGAGTTTTGAAATCCACCTTGTTGCCGATAAGCTTTGTTAAAAACTTTGCGGAATCGCTGATATTTACCTTATAAGAGCCTCTTGCTCTTACATCGCAGACAATACTGAAAACAGGGTCTCTTACCTGTATGGGAGAATCCGTTCCCCAGTAAATTTCCATGGAAGAAGCTGTTCTTATAAAATAAACTACGCAGTTGAAGGTGGAAATACCGCCTGAAATGGAATTTCTCAGTCTGCTTATAAAGGGATAGTTGTTAGTGGAAAGCTTATATGTACCGTTGGTGAAGACCTGCTCGATCTGACCGCCGTTCACAAAAATTGCTTCTTCACCGGGCATAACGATCAATGTGGAATTTGTGTTGAAATCCTCCTCGGGCTGACGCCATATAAGAAGATTTCCCGCACCTGTATTTTTTATAACGTCGGTAAAATGCTTTTTACCGCCTGCATATGCTACCTCATTGGGATTTTTTTTAAAAATAGCCATAAAATTATTCCTTCCTGTTCTTATATCAGGGCTCGTCCTTTCCTCCGTTGGGAGGATGGCATCTGAGAAGTCTTTTTATTCCCCTGTAAACTCCCCTGAAAAGACCGTATTTTTCAATCGATTTTATCATATATTCGGAGCAGCTCGGCTCAAACACGCATTTAAGCCTCACTTCATCGGGAGCATAATGCTGATAAACATGCACCAGCCATATACAGGCTCTCTTTGCAGTAAGCGAAAAGAAAATTCCGTTGAACAGCAAAAAAAGCAGAACAGTGCAGATAATATACAAAGCATCGCTGCCGAAAAAGCCTCTGCAGTAAGCTGCAACGAAGCCCTGCAGTACATTCATACAGATAAAAGCAACTAATGCAACAACAGGCTTCACGAAGCTTATTCCAGGACGGATAAGGGGATTATAAACCTCGGGCGCACGGTTGGTGCTGACAACGGGTGCACCTTGTATTTCATATTCGTAATCGTTCATTTTTATCACAAAGGGGCAACGCACAAGACGCCGCCCCGTTAATCAGATTTATTCTGTGTATTTCTTTTCTCTGAGCATTGCCTTTGCAGCCTGTACACTCTGGAACTGGTTGCCTGAATTTCTCATTGAAACTGTATACTCCATACCGGGAACAACAATTTTGAAGGAGTCAATAAGATAGTTGTCCTTGATTGTGGAATTAAGGCAACCCTTATTGCCCTTGAGACAGCCGCTAAGGTCATATCTGATATTTTCAACCAGACGGTTGCAGGTCTGGAAGCAGGTAATATCTGTATAGAAGAATTCATAGCATCTTTCTGTGATATCATCGCTTATCATGCTGAAAGTGATGCTGTATGCATAAATCTGGGATGTGCTGAAGAAAAGCCATGTGACCTCATAATGGGAAGTAACCGCAACATCCTTTACGATTCTTAAAAGAATATCGGAATCATTACTTGCAGGATAAACATAAGAATGAAGTGCGATGGGATTGATTTCAGAAATCTCGGATTCATCAAGACCGATTCTGTCAAGTGCACGCTGCTTGATATTAAGAGAATTACATCTGTCGATAACCATCTTTTCATATTCTTCAAGCTTCATTTTGCCAACCTTCTTGAGGCAGCCGCCCTGTGAAGCACCGTAGAATTCAGCAAAAAAGTCTATAACCTTTTTCTGTTCCTTTGATTTACCCAGTTTCATTGCCTTGAATGCAGCCTTTTTTGCTGCAGCATTCATTAATTCATTTGCCATTTTTTGTCTCTCCTCTTTTTTTTTACATTACTGACGGCTTTTCAACACCTAAGATCTCGAAAAGCTGTGCTTTATCATAAACAGATACTCCGGCTGAAGCTGCAGTTTTAAGCATTGCTGCATAGTCAGGTGTAGTGTTTAAGAATTTACGCTTGTAATAATCGTACTTTATGTACGCCCAGAAATAATAATATATTCCTTTGGGTTCAATCATTGTTGCGGCTTTAAGATATTCCTCTATCTTATTTATCTGAGGACGAAGTGCCTGATAAGCCTTCTTTCCCTTAAGCAGGCATATTGCCGCATAGAAATATACTTCAGAATCATCAAAATTGTCGGTAACTGCTTTTTCAAAATAATGAAGAGCCTCATCCCTCATTCCGAGCTTCAGGTAGCAATAGGCAATTGCCTTGTTTGCACCCATATCACCGGGATTGCCGCTCAGATCCTTCTCATAGTTGTGCTTGTAATTATTTACAGACTGAATCGACATATCACGGACACTGTTGAAGGTTGCAATTGAAATCTCTCCTCCGCAGTACTTGCATATACCCGTACTGACACCTACAGGTGCACCGCAGCCGTGACAGTACAGCTCCATAACTCTTTCCGACATTATTTACCCCCCCTTTTTTCTGTTTTTCGTCAAAAAACATAAATTTCAAAAAAATATTATCCTGAAATTATGCTATAATTATACATATATATACATTATTTGTCAATTTGATATTTATATTTTTTTAATGCTCTGCAATAAGATACACATCGCAGCGGCACTCCCGTGCCTTTCTCTCATCGGAGAACACGGCGTGAAGCTTTATCTTTTTACCGCTGAGGTTTTCCGGCAGGGTCATATAGAAGGTGTTGTTCTTATCCGAATCCACAACACGGTGCTCCCACGGATTTGCTTTGTATTCCGGTGCTCTTTCGGGGAAGCCGGAGAGTCTGCCGTCAATTTCAGCAACAACATAAACTCCCTCTGTGCCGTGAACACCGTTTACGGCAACACATATGCGTGGAAGACAGGAATAATCGGGCAGGATAAATTCACCTGATTTCACCGATTTTGTTTTCTTATAACGGTAGTGCGCCTGCATATTATTTGCAGCAACAGGATTTACCTTTACTTCCCTCCCGTCTTTTATCAGCCTTACGGCATAAATACGGTCAACGGGAGAGGCAATTCTCAGATATCTTATCTTATCGTTTATTTTATATGAAGAAATCAGCTTTTTACCCTGATGCTCATAGGTGGTATGAACCGTAAAGCGTACGATTTCGGCAGTATAATCTTCCTTTCCCGTAAGACTTACTTCTTCCGACATTTTCCAGCTTCTGAGATCGGAGGAATACTCGGCATTCACGGGGACCTTCTGAATTTCCAGCTCTCTTGTGGGAGCCGAGGCTGAGAAAAATTCAATTTCAACACTGTCACAACAGATATCTTCACCGAAATCAACTCTGAGACAGCCGTCATTTATTCTGAGATTATTATCACAATAGTTTTTAGACTGGGAATCAAAGAAGGTATCATCTCTGCCGTCAAACATATTTTCCGCTTCAAGCCCTCTGAGCTTATAGAGCTTCTGATTGAAGAATGCGTCTCTTGCCTTTTTCACCTCGGGTATACCGGTGCCGCCCGAGCGCAGGATGCTTCTCTTTTCAAGACAGTCGTTCGTTATTGCATACATTGCGCTTTCATAAAGAAATTCTCCGTCTTCCGGAGCAAAAGCTCTTTTTTCAAGGGTGCCCAGCTTCAGGGGCGCTTTTTCTTTTATATCGGTTTTCTCCCCCTTCATAAAGAAGGTATCATCTCCGTTTTTATGAAGAAAAATATCCCCGCCTTCACAATAAAGAATTTTTATCTCTTCGGGAGTGCCGTCTGCAGCTTCTCTTATTATTTCATATTCGCAGCCGGTAAGCATGGGTTCTGCTTCACAAGCAGCCGAAACCTCTATAAGTGTTGCTCTGAAGGGCATAAGTGTTATTTCAACGCTGTCACCAGAAGAAAAGCTTCCCAGATGCTTTTCATAGGGATGATGGATATTGACCTCAACCCTTTTATCAGTACCGAGTCCTATTTCCTCACCTATATTGATTTTAATTGTCTTTTCTTCCCAGGAATTATTACCTGTTGAAATAAACCTCTTTTCATCCGAGCCTCTTGAGCAGGCATTTGCACCGTAGCTTTCATCTAAAAGCATTCCGTTTACAAGCAAGGCAGCATTTCTTTTATGAAGATTATATACACGGGCAAATTTCGGAAGCTCGTCATCTCTCATAAACCATGGATTTCCGTAGGTTTCGGGAGCAAGTATAAGAGAGCGGTTGAATGCCTGATAAATAAGCTCATCCTCAAAATAATCCACACAGGAGGAAATACATACTCCGTGATCCTCAGCAAGGCGTTCAAGATTATCGGTATGACCTCTTGTAAACATAAAGCCGCGGTGGTGCATACATGTTTCGGTGTTTCCCTGAGAAACATCCACATAAGTTTCATTTCCGTTCCATAAATATGTGGTGACATGCTTTTCGGCTTCATAAAGATTCAGACGGTGGTTAAGCACAATGAGATCGGGAGAATATTTTCTGCATTCACGGAGCATTTCGGCAAAAAGCTCTGCCTTTTCAGGTCTTAAATGACCGCAGACTCCGTCGAGCTTAAACAATTGGAAATTATGATCCCGGCAAAGATGAACAAAAAACTCAAAGCGCTCCTTTTCAGTTTTTTCATCATCACCGAAGCCGTCGGGACTGCCCCAGAGACCCATTCTTATGCCTGCCTCGGCAGCCTTTTTTACAACATTATTATATTCCCCGGGATACTGGGCTTTGAACTTTTCACCGTTTAAGTTTCCGTAGCCCTCGCTTGCACCGTCGAAATTACCTGCATCCCAGGCATAGATTCTGATTTCCATACCGTAGGTATCCTTAAGATACTTAAAGAAATCAAGATTTATAAGAGTGTGTTCCTCGGTGGAGCCCTCGTTTGTGTTGTTTACCCAGGAAAAATACTGAGGTACGGAGGGAGTAAAATTATCCGCGCCTGCATCCTTTGCCGTTTTTATCACTTTTCAACATCTCCTTTTGCAGAATAATAAATCTATTGAAGTTAAAAACTGATTACAATGTTTAATAAAATATTACAAATAAGAAACAATTATTCACTTTTTATATATGGAGGTGTATAATCGCCTATTGATTAAGGGAAAAATACTTTTTTACAGAAGAGGGTCTTATGTCAAAACTAAAAAAACGTATTTTATCTGAAATATCAAAAATGAAAAAAGAGCTTCATATTGCAGAATACATAATGTGGTGGATTCTCAGATCCCTGATGATAACAACTGCAATTGTTTTTGTGATACAGGGCGAAGCACCCTATCAGAGAAATCTGATTCTTATAAATCTTCTTGCAACCTTTGCAATTCCTCTGCTGAGATTTGTGTCGCCGGAAAAGCTTTTTACATCAAAAATAACCTTCCGCACACAAAGCTACGTTGATATTTTTGTGCTGCTGGGTTCATTTCTCGGACACGGTCTCAAATTTTTAGGAGAGGTTCCCGAATACGATAAATTCATGCACGTAATCGCAGGCGGTGTGGTTGTATTCATAGGTGCTGAGGTATTAAAGGCCTTCAAGGGCCACGAAAACACAGCTCCCGGAATAAAAACCTTCTGCGGTACAGGCTTTTCATTCATATTTATCGTTTTATGGGAAATCATGGAGTTTTTTGCTGATTGGTTTATCACAAACTCCACCAATCAGAATTATCTGGGCGGCCCCGGCGAAAATGATATTTTTATAAAAATCTTCGGTCAGGGCAAAAACTATCCCGCACAGAATCCCGTATACGATACAAATGCCGATATGTTTTTTGCAGTTATCGGCGCAGTGATATGCAGTATTATTCTCTACTGCCTTCTTTCAAAAAAGGAAAAGAAGGCTGAGAAAAAGGAAGAAAACAAGATTTCAATAAGCTGATTCCGGAAAACCGTCTTTCACAAGACGGTTTTTTCATTTTCAAAAAACTCTCTCGCGGTTTAATGCGCAGAGAACAGTACAAGCTTATCGCCTGCCTCAAGCTCAACGGGAATTTCCGAAAGGTCACCGCCGAAGATATCCACCCTTCCGCCGGGCTTTACAAAGCCAAGCACTATAGTGGGATTGATATCAAAGGAGCTTGACGGGTCAACAGATGCCTCAAAGACAGCACGCACAAGCTTATCTGCCGTGGTTTTTTCAGGAACGGAATCGAAATATCGGGTAACCTTTTTGATATAGATTTCCTTGCTTTCGTATTTTCCGCTTTGTCTGTCCTCATCGGAATCATATGTAAGAATATCATTATAGAAGTCAAAGAGAGCTTCAACCTCGCTTATCTGGGTGATCATCTTACTTATATATCTGTTACTGATAACAACATTGTTTACGCTGTAGCTGTTTACGATGTCGTGGTGCTTGGGATCAATGATTTCAACAATAACGTCAATGCTTTCCACATCGAAGCCGGGATTTTCCTTAACCTTGCGGTCAATTATTTCACGGACATACACAAGATTTGCAAGAGCGCCCGCATCAATGTTTTCATTGAGCGCCTCATCGTCGGAAAGAATAAGCACACTGGTATCACCCACATTTTCAGACACAACTCTGTCTATAGTTTCGGTGATAAGGTCCTTGTCATAGATATTAGCAACAACGGTTTCATTGACAAAGGGATAGCCCTTATAATAATCCATTTTTTCAAGATGCGCCTTATCATCAACCACAACAAGATTAACGATCTCGCCGTTTTTTCTCCATTCCTTGCTGAAAGCTTCAAAGCCTTCCATAATATTCTTACACTTACTGTTGTGACCGAGAATAATAACATTCTTCTTTTCTATCCAGTAGTCCTTATGGAGTTGAACGGAATAATTGAGAGCGTCAATATGAGATTCCTTCTTTATGTCTCCGTCATTTTCCGCAACATAATAAGCATAGCTTTTAAGCTTTTCGCTTCCGTCTGAAAGCTTCATTTTTCTGTTGCCGCAGCTGACTGTTATGGGAAGAGCGTGATTATGTCTGCTGAAATAATCCCTTATAAAATCAATCTCATTCACGCTCTCGTGCTCTTCGGAATAGAATTCCGAGCCTTTATTTGAGAAAAGCTCGCTGTAAACATAGTTAAGCTCAGGCATCAGACAAAACTGTGAAAGGATCTGTCCGAGAACATCATTTACCTTTACGGGAATGATATTGCACTTTTTATCTACCTGCTTTGCCTTGATAATTTTTTCAACAAGCTCACCTGTCCATTCATCAGTGATTTCAACAATAATTCTCTGATCATCAAAGGAGCTTTCCGCTGCGGTGATATCAGCAACCTGCATAAGAGTTTTTATGGTAAGGGAATTGCCCTTGCCCAGCTCTTCAATTCTTTCTCTGTGCTCAAACTTGCATATAGTGTTATTTATATCATTACCGAGAATAACAATTGAGCGTGCTCTTTCAAGTGATATATCATTCAGCTGCTTTGATGAGAAAACATCGCCCTCTCTTACAATAACGGTAAGACGGCCTCTGAATCTGTTTTTATAAACTGCAAGATGGCGGCGCAGGAAAGGCAGATGCTTATATCTTTCCTCAACTGCCTTTTTTTCACGGGCAATTGTATCTTCAATTCGTTCAAATATCTCTTTTTCAATTTCTTCTTTTCTGCCCGAAACCAATATAACAACTGTCTGCTTTTCATCGCAGAAAAGCATATCGTTCACAATTTCGGATGCCCTTGTATTCCAGTTGAGAATTACAAAATGCTCTGACAGATGGAGCTTTCTTTTACCTGAATTGGCGTTTTCTATAAAATGGGAAATATAGTTTGTTACATAACCGATAACGGAGCCTGTGAAAGAAATCATACCTATAAATATAATCACAAGACAGGCAAGTGTGATTGCAACACCTGCTTTTCCTATATCAGCCACAACAAACTGAATACAACCTGCATCAAGTATCATCGTGATAGTACAGAAGGCTGCCTCAATAAAGCTCATTTTTTCCGTACCGTCAAGACTCAAAGCGCTGATTATCATAGCTGATACAAGAAAGAAAACTATATTAAATAAAAGTATTGCAAACAGCACCATCCGTCCGGGATTCTTGACGATCTGAATACTTACCCACTCTTTGATACGTTCTCTCATAAAATATCCTCTCCTTAAAAATCTCCGCATTAAAAATATTAGCATATAATTATGACCTTTTTCAACATATTAATTACAAATAAAAATGCAAAGAGGTATTAATTAATATAATGATTATGTTGACATCCCTTTTACAGGGTGCAATAATTATATCATCAGCTTTTAACGGAGAAAATTATGATAAATACAGATAAAAAAGAAAAAAACAGAATACTGACGCTTTTCTTTTCTATGCTTTATATCAGCAGCTTCACCTTCGGAGGCGGCTTTGTTATCGTAACACTGATGAAAAAAAGATTCGTAGATGAATACAAATGGATAGATGAAAAGGAAATGCTTGATATCGCATCCATCGCTCAGTCCTCGCCCGGGGCTATTGCCGTAAACGCCGCCGTTATTGTAGGAAAGAAGCTTGGCGGGATACCCGGCATCATTGCTGCTGTTACGGGCACTATTATACCGCCCCTTGTAATCATATCTGTAATTTCGGTTTTCTATAATGCATTTGCGGATAACAAATATGTTTCTCTTATACTGAGAGGCATGCAGGCAGGTATTGCCGCTGTTATCCTCGATGTGGTATTCTCTCTCAGCGCAGATTTTTTCAAAAATAAAAAAATATACGAGATAAGTCTGATCTTTCTTTCATTCATCCTCGTTTTCTTTTTCAAGGTAAATGTCATTATAATAATTCTCGCATCTGCACTGCTCGGCGGAATCACGCTTCTTATCAAAAAGAGAAAGGCGGGAAGGAAATGATATACTTAAAGCTTTTTCTCGCATTTCTTCAGATAGGACTCTTTTCTGTGGGCGGAGGCTACACTGCGGTTGCCCTTATACGCGACACTATAGTTGAGAATAACGCCTGGCTTACCATGGCGGAATTTTCCGACCTTACATCAATTGCGGAAATGACCCCCGGCCCCATAGCCTTAAACGCCGCAACCTTTGTGGGAATCAGAATCGCAGGCTTTCCGGGAGCTCTCGCCGCAATGGCAGGATGCATTCTGCCGTCGGTGGCAATTTCATCCCTTTTTGCTTTTATTTATTATAAATACAAGGGTGCGTCCTCTCTTCAGAGCGTTCTTAAAAGCACACGCCCTGCCGTGATAGGTCTCATTCTCAGTGCGGGGATCACACTCGCACAGTACGCCGTTTTTACCGACGGAATTCCGAAAAAAGAGACCTTGGATATCATAAACATAATTATTTTTGCTATAAGCTTCATAGTTCTCAGAAAAACAAAAATCTCCCCGATTCCCGTAATACTGCTGTCGGGAATAATATATCTTGCCCTGTCTCTGATTTCCGAATGGGCAATAAGCTTAATTTAACCAAAAGGAATGATAAAATGATAATTACCGTATTAGCGGAAAACACATCGGTAAATGAAGGCTTTACGTGCGAACACGGTCTGTCCCTTTTTATTGAAACGGAGAATAAAAATATTCTTTTTGATATGGGGCAGAGCACACTTTTTATCGAAAACGCAGAGAAGCTGGGCATTGACCTGAAAAAAACTGATATTGCCGTGCTCTCTCACGGACATTATGACCACGGGGGAGGCCTTGAAGCTTTTTTACAAATAAACAAAAACGCGCCGGTATATATAAACCGCAACGCCTTCGGTGAATATTATAACGGCACGGAAAAATATATAGGTCTTGACCCCGGCATAAAACACAGCAGCCGTATTATTTACACTGACGATAATTTCAGAATTAATGACAGTATGTCGCTTTGCACTCTGAATAAAGATATTTCTCCCGATATGATTGACAGCGGGGGGCTTACCGTAAAAAACGAGAATACTTTTTCCCCCGACCCGTTTTTACACGAGCAGTATCTTGAAATAAAAGAAGACGGAAAGCGCATAGCATTTTCGGGCTGCTCTCACAAGGGAGCAATCAATATCGCAGAAATTCTCAGGCCCGATATATTTATCGGAGGCTTTCATTTTTCAAAATATCCCCTTGATGACACACTTAAGAAAAAGGCAGAAATACTGAATTCTGCAGGCATAAGCTTTTTCACCTGCCATTGCACGGGCAAGGAGCAGGCTGAATTTATGAAAAAATATATGCCCGGCTTAAAATATATAAGCACGGGAGAAAAAATACACCTCGGAGGTACAATATGATAATTGCGGTAACCCACGAAAACTCAGCTGTTTTTCAGCATTTCGGACACACAAAGGAATTCATGATTTATGAAGTGAAAGACGGAAAAATCGAAAAATCCACCCTTATAAACACAATGGGCACGGGCCACGGTGCCCTTGCAGGACTTTTAAGAGCACTGAGAGTAAATGTACTTATCTGCGGCGGCATCGGCATGGGTGCAAGAAATGCCCTGACTGAAGCAAAAATTGAAATTCTCGGCGGAGTCAGCGGAAGCTGTGATAAGGCGGTTGAGGAATATCTCGGCGGCACTTTAAGCTTTGATCCCGATGCAAAATGCACTGATCATCACGCATCTCACGAAAACGGTCATTCCTGCGGCAGCCACAGCTGTGAAGGCAATGAAAACTGCGGCAGCCATAGCTGTCACAGTTAATTTGATATTGATTTGATTTGTACTGTTTGTTATACTGTTTATATCAATTATAAGGAGAAACACCAATGGAAGAAAAAATTATCAGAATAGGTGTTGTAGGTCTCGGACGCGGCACTGCAATTGCAAGAGAACTTTTCACAATTCCCGGCACAAAGCTTGTTGCAGCCTGCGATCACAATCCCGAAATACTTGAAAAAGGCTATAAGGAGCTGTCAGAGCTTGCAGGCTACGATATAATTAAGCTCTCCGAATATGACGAGCTTCTCAAGTGCGACATTGACGCTGTTATAGTTGCAACTGAGGCTGTTTATCACGTACCCGTAGTAAAGAGAGCTATGGATGCGGGCAAGCACGTGCTCAGCGAAATTCCCTCCGTAAATTCCGTTGAGGAAGCACGTATGCTCAAGGATTGCTGCAATGCACATCCCGACCTTATTTATATGGCTGCAGAAAACTGCTGCTTCTGGGCATTTATAGAAACCTGGAAGAAAATGCACGAGCAGGGTCTTTTCGGTGAAATTTCCTATGCCGAGGCTGAATATCTTCACGCTATGGATCCCGAAGAATTTGCTCCCGACAACTACCCCCCGGGACATTGGAGAACAATAAATCCCGCAGTAAAATATCTCACTCACGAGCTTGGTCCTCTTCTTTATATAATGAATGACAAGTGTGTAAGCGTTTCGGGAATGGAGGCAGACACTATATATAACCCCTATTTCCCCGACATCAAGTCAACAGGTGTAGCTCTCATCAAAACAGAGAAAGGCGCTGTCATCAGAATCCTCGTTTCCTTCGGTGCATATACAAGCTATGACCACAATTTCCGCATCTGCGGAACAAAGGGTGCGATTGAAACAGGCAGACTTCAGGTGGTTGATGATGCATATTCATATGCTAACCTTCAGTCTATCCCCGGCACCTTCAGCAAAAAAATTGAAATTCCCGTAAACTCCGCATATGAGGGTGAAAGCAAGGAGGGCCACGGCGGTGCCGACCACAAGATGGTTGAAGAATTTGTCCGCTGTCTCAAAACAGGAGAAAAGCCCGTGCTTGATGTTGACTTTGCAATCAACATGTCACTTCCGGGCGTGCTCGCCCACGAATCCGCAGTGAACGGCGGAACGGCAATAGAAATTCCTCGGTTCTGACAAGAAAAAAAGACTCAGGCATGCACACAGCAGGCCTGAGTTTTTATTTATTATATAGGAAATTGCTCGCGTTGTGAGCAATTAGCATATAACAAAAAACACCTTTTCGCCCCCAAGATTGGGGGACGGGGGGTTGAAGCAGAATGCTTTTTTATAGCTTAAAATACAAAGAGGCTTCTGAAGAAATCTATTATAAGAGCAATGAAGCCTATTATACGGGCAAAGGGGAAGGAATCCTTGGTATAGGCAAGGTATGCTTTGCTTTCGCAGGCGTCGGTGTCGGCATCAATGTTCTGAATGCTGCCCGTACCGCCGATTTCTCCTACAAGGAGGATATTTTTCACACCCTCACCGTTGAAGCCTGCCTTAAGATTTACTATGTCACCGTTAAACTGTCTGTCTGCAGTAAACACCGTCTGAACACCGCCGCGGTCTGTATACCAGTAGCAGAACACATTCTGGAATACATTGTTGCTGTTATCCGTTGTGCGGTAGCCTGTTGCAAAGTTATCGGCATAGCAATAGTCAAACCAGTTATTGCCGGATTCAATGAGGAAGCCGCAGCTGCTTTCATAGTAGTTAAAATCCGAATAATACAGAGGATGGATATTTCTCAGGATATTGCCTGAGCTTTTCACATGCACACCTGTGTGGATATTTCCGATTCTGATGTTTGTGAGGGTATTATCGAAGCCCTCAAGAAGAATGCCTACAGAGTCAACGGTGCCGTTTCCGATGATGTTCATTCCCGTAATATCAGCATCTGATGAACCGCTGTTTGCACCGTACATAATATGAAGACCGATGACGCTGTTTTTTACGGAAACATTGCGCACTGCAGTTTCTCTGCCGCTGTTTATCGAAACACCGTTTGCAACACCGCTGCAGTCTATAACACCACCCTCAAGAGAATAGTTGCTGCCGGGAGTATGGGTATCGTTATAGGGATCCTTTCCGCCCAGCTGAATCACTGCCTCACCTGAAGGGAAACCCTCTCCCGCTTTTATAACGGCAAAGTCGGAGAGCTTCAGAGAAACGCTTTTCACGGGAGAAGCGGGAGTGTAAACGGGAGAGCTGAAGATATATTCACCGTCAGGGAAAAAGATGACCCTGTTGGGATTATTGTCTATAACCTGCTGAACGGCTTCGGAAACATCCGTGCCCGTATCCTTTTCAATAAAATCGCAAATATTGAGATAGCCCGAAAAATCAGCAGCAAAAGCATTTACTGAAAGGCTTGAAAGGATAACAAAAGAAAGGATAATACATAATGTTTGTTTCAAAAATCTGTATTTTGTCATATAAAACACCGCTTTTCTTTTTTTTGGGAATTGAAACAGCTTGTTATCAAAAAATCACCCGACAAAATAATCGGGTGACGGCTTGCAACAAATAAGAAGCTTTTCTTATGCTTCTTCTGTTGTTGTTTCTTCTTCTTTCTTTTCAAAGAATGTGAAAATTGTGCCGAGAAGCATTATGAGCCAGTCAATAAGCACTCTGAGGGGGCCGGGAAGAGAATCCATAAGAAATACTCCTTTCAAAATTTACATTTATACACGGATAGTATAGTATATTTTCATAAATTTGTCAATTTGCTAATTCAACATTTTGAAGTCCTGTTTTTAGGCAAAAAGAACAAAAACACAGGGATAAAAAAATAAATTATAATTCAGCGGATCAAGGGCAGCAAATAATCAGTTTTTATTCTTGCTGCCTTTTCACACTGCAGACACGACAAAAAAAGTGCAGAGCTTTTACACTCTGCACTCTTCGGGTTGCGGATTTTGTATCCGCGGCTTTCATATCAATCCGTGGGGGGGTAAGGATTCCGGAAAGCTTATTCAATTTCAAGAGTTTTTGTTTCGGGAATAACAGGTTCTTTTTCGGGCATAGTGAGTGAAAGAACACCGTTTTCGTATTTTGCCTTGATTTTATCGGTGTCGATTCCCGATACGTCAAAGCTTCTTTCGTATGAGCCGTAGCTTCTTTCAATGCGGATATAGTTTTCCTTCTTGTCACTGTCCTCAACCTCACTGTGACGCTGTGCCTTTATGGTAAGAACATCGTCTTTAAGATCAATTGCGATATCCTTCTTTTCAAATCCGGGAAGGTCAGCATCAAGAACATATCCTTCTTCAGTTTTTCTGATGTCCGTTCTGAAGGGTCTTATCTCTGCTTTTTCGGAGAAAAAAGGCTCATTGAAGAATGCTCTTGCAAGATTGTCCATTTCTCTAAAAGGACTCCAGAAAGAACGGCTGTGTGTTAAAGGGATAATTTCAAACATTGTTTTTTCCTCCTGTTTATGATATTATTGTAAGCAATGTTCCGGGGGAGAGAACACGAAGGAAGCATCCTCCGAGGTTTTGCCGCCTCACCGGTATTCCGTCAAGGAACCTGACCGGAAAGTCTCATCTGTCACCTGAAGTTCTCCGTCTGTCCCTCTCCCTGTGTCTATAATATATACTATCAATATTACATCCGTTTGCTTTTTCTGTGACTATTTTGTAAATATTAGCACTCTGCAACATAGAGTGCTAATATTTTTTATCTTTCACTGTCAATATCATTATACCCGGATATAAACAACTGATACACAAAACAAAAATTTCCTGCAAAAAAAGCACCCGCCAAAAATATGACGAGTGTTATGTAGCTGATTGTAATTTAAAAATCTTACCGACTGAAACTCTAAAATCAGACCGATTGAATTTTAAAAATCTGACCGATTGGACTTGTATAATTTGACCGAATGGGTTATACTATACAACAAGAGGTGATTATCTGTGAACAGAAACGAATATAAACCACGCATTATCGATAAGAAAATTAAAGAATATTTATCAGTTTTTGGAGCTGTATGTGTTGAAGGTCCGAAATGGTGCGGAAAAACATGGTCTTCTTCATATCACAGTAAAAGTGAAATTATGATTGGTGACCCCAACGGAAACTTTCAGAACAGACGCCTTGCGGAAATGTCGCCTTCTCTTGTGCTTGAAGGAGAAACACCCAGACTTATTGATGAATGGCAGGAGGTTCCTCCGCTTTGGGATGCAGTACGTCACAAGGTCGATCAGAAAAGTGAAAAAGGTCAGTTTATTCTTACCGGTTCAGCAACACCTAATCACAAAGGTATTATGCATAGCGGTGCCGGACGTATCGCAAGAGTCAGAATGAGACCAATGTCCTTATATGAGTCAGGCAATTCTTCAGGAAGAATCTCACTTGAAGATTTATGTAAAGGAAGCCTTACACCTGCAATGACAGGAGAAGTTGACCTTCGTAAAATCACTGAATTCATTTACAGAGGCGGATGGCCCGGAAATACAGATATACCCCTTGATAAAGCAGGTCTTTTACCGAATGAATATCTCAAAGCGATAATAGAAGATGATGTATATCGTATTGACGGAATCAAACGAGATGTTTCAAAAATGAACTTATTATTGAAATCTCTTGCCAGAAATGAAAGCACAACTGTAACCAATAAGACATTAAAGGCAGATGTTAAAGCAATTGATGATGAAGATATAGACTCCGACACTATTTCAGTTTATCTTGATATTTTCACAAGGCTGTTCCTTCTTGATAATCAGCCTCCTTTTGCATCAAACATTCGCTCATCGGTCCGTCTTAAGCAAGCCGAAAAAAGACATTTTGCGGACCCGTCTCTTGCATGTGCTTTGCTTAAAGCAACCCCTGACAGACTTATAAATGATTTGGAAACTCTCGGATTTTTATTTGAGTCTCTTTGCGAAAGAGATTTGCGCATTTATTCAGATTCCTTTGATGCAAAACTTTATCATTATCAGGATTATAACAACAGGGAAATTGATGCGGTAATTGAGCTCTCCGACGGCAAATGGTGTGCTTTTGAAATCAAGCTTGGTGCAAATCAGATTGACAAAGCAGCTGAATGTCTTCTCAATTTAAAAAAATCAATTGAAGAAGAAGGCGGTATAGCACCTTCTGTTTTGTGTGTAATCTGCGGTTTATCAAATGCAGCTTATATCCGCGATGACGGTGTTTTTGTTGTTCCGATTACTGCACTGAAAGATTAAAAATATTTGAATTCAGGGAACAAATTGCACTTATTTATAGTCAGTTTGTTCCCTGATTTTTTTGTAATTTGTCGAGTATATAAGGTTAGTAGCGGGTTAAAATCGCCCGCTACTAAAACTACCTGATGCAAAACTCCCAAGTGGCTAAAATAACCACTTGGAAAAAATTATTTCACAACCTCAAGTTATACAAAGTATCACTTGGAAAAATCAAAAGTGGTAACTGATCAAAATGTTCAGTTACCAAAAAATGTGACGCAGTATTCATAAATTCAGATTCACGGTTTTGGGCACAAACTAAAACTCCCCGCCTGCCCTTTTTTGGGGGAGGCGGGGATTGGTTTTATACGAGGTCTATTGTGTATACGGCGTTGGTAAACCAGGCGTTGGTGATGAAATTGCGGGGTCTGAAAATTATCTGATCATCATACACTTCCATCTGAATGCCTGTTCCTGACCAAGGATAACCGAAAGAATTTACAATACCGTAGGTGGGAAGAGAAACGTATGTTACACCGTTTATCTGTTCAACATTTGCAAATCCGCTATATTCAGCAGCAATAGTGCTCTTGATACCGCCGTGAATGTGACCGCTGATATAGAAAACATTTTCATATTTTTCCATAACGGTCTTGATATCGTTTTTATCAAGCTCTATTTCGCCGTCAGGATAAACAATTTCCTGACCGTTGTGTCCGTCAACAGGCCAATGGCATACTACAAATACAGGTTCGCCGTTTGCAGAAGCAAGCTCACTGTCAATAAAAGCCATCTGCTCGGCAGAAATATCCATACCGTCCCAATGTCCGCCGTTGATAACATCGTCGCCTACAACAATGAACTTATAGCCGTTAATTTCTGTTGAATAATAGGTGGTTTCATTATTCATACCCATATATTCATTGTTATATCTTATAAAGTTGGCTTTTGCTTCCTCACGGGTGATGTCAGTAACACCTCTGTCACCCACATGACCGATATCGTGGTTGCCTGCAGCAGAGATAACAGGTACAGGACTGTATTTATCAAGCAGCTCATAATACTTTGCAAGTGAGGGTTCATCGGCAAAATTGGTGAGGTCGCCTGCGATAACCATACCGTCAACATCAGCCTTTGCGTATTTGATATTGTTGAAGCCTGCCATCATAAATGCCTGGCGGATCAATTCATTTTTTTCAATATGGACATCGGAAATAAGCTCCATTGTAAGAAGACAATCCTCTTCCTTATTGTCAATTACGGGAAGCTCAAATCCTGCATAAGGAACTACTGTCAGAAGAATTGCCATTATGAATGTGGTAAAATTTGCCATAATAGACTGAAATACTGCCATAATCTTTTCCTCTCTTTTTAACAATTTTTCACCGGGTATGCAATATAATACCATAAATATTGTACACATACAAGTATTTTTTAACAATTTTTTTCCCGAAGACACCAACATCTTCGGGAAAATTACACTATTTTTTGTGTTTAAAAAAATATAAAGCAAATCACAACCAATTTTCAGGCTTTTCAAGACCGACAGATGCTCTGAGGATAAGCCTTGCATCTGCAGCGGTAATTCCTGTTTTTCCGTCATCGTGTCCGGTATTCTTGGCGCAAATACAAATAACAATATGGGTGTAACCGGTGTTTGTTGGAATTGCACTATAGTAGATTTAAGAGTTTCAAACAGTAATATAGTTTATTCGTCATTTTTTACTTCAAGGACTACGTATTTTTTTCCGTCCTTGATAGCCTGATTCATTTTTTCGAAGCAGACGTAGGTTTTTTCCAGTTCATTGTACATGCTGTTTATGTCCTTTCCCTGGGCATCGAAGTAGAGGAGCATGGAGTTGTCTTTATTTTCGGAAAAATCGGGGATGAGCATAATATCACCTTTCTTATTCAGATTCTGCGGGGATAGATGTGTTGTTTTACTGCAATAAATTAATTTGTTGATAGGTTAATGCAACAATAGTATTTGGTTTAACACTTAATAATACTGATATAATAATTATACATTATATAATGTGCAGGGATAACAGGCAGGGTGTGTAGGGACGGAAGATACAGGGTAATAACAAACCGGGTCAGATAAGGGTTCTTACCCATACCTTTTTGCCCACGAGAGTGAGGCCTAAAACTACCTTTACAATACCTATAAGCTGAATTATGGGGAAGACCCAGTAGATACTGAAGCCTGTATAGAAGAGGATGAAGGCTGCGGGGACGGATAAAAGCCAGAGTGTGCCCGAGTCAAAGAGGAAGGTAACAAAGGTTTTTCCGCCTGAACGAAGGGTGAAATAGGATGCGTTGGCAATGGAATCTATCCACATCACAAGTGCGAACACACGTATGAAGTAAACGGAAAGCTCCTTTGCGGCTTCATCCGTTTCTTTATAGAGGGCGGGAATGAATGAGCCTATGGTAAAGAGCAGCACACCCATAATGATGCTTAAGAACACCGAGAAGGCTATAAGCTTCTTTACCGTATCAAAGGCTTCCTTATGCTGACCTGCGCCAAGCATTCTGCCTGCTATGATACCGATGCTTGAGCCCATTGACAGGAAGGCTATCATAAAGAGATTGTTTACCGTATTTGCAATACTTGTTGCGGCAACAACCATCGGACCGTGAAGAGAATATGCAACCGAAAGAGTTGACATACCTGTTGACCACAGCACCTCATTGAGGAACAAGGGAATTGCCTTTTTTGTAACGGCAACGGCAAGATCCATAGGCACGGAAAAGCCCTTAAGGAGGTTTCTTACATATGGGAAGCGGGTTTTTCTCTTTGAAACAGCATAGGCGATAAGAATAATACACTCAACATATCTTGAAAGCACCGTTGCAGCAGCAGCTCCCTTTACACCTGCGAGAGCGTGGATGCCTATTTTATCAAAAATAAGAAGATAGTTGAAAACGCAGTTTACAACTACAGCGATAAGTCCCGTTACCATAGGAGTGAAGGTATCGCCTGTTTCTCTGAGAGTGCCTGCAAAGGCATTTGCCGCGGCAAAGGGAAGAAGTCCGATAAGAATAATGGCGAGATAATCCTTTGCATATTTCATAACCAGGGATATATCAACACCGTCTCCGCTTTCATGCAGAAAGAGGGATATGAGATTTTCACCGAAGAAAATAAATATTCCCAATGCAATAACAAGAAGCACTATGCATATATAAAGCTTATATCTTAAGGTATATCTTATTCCGTCGTTGTCCTTCTTGCCGTAAAACTGGGCGGTGAAGATTCCCACACCGCTGATTGCTCCGAAAATGGCAAGATTGAATATAAATATCAGCTGATTGACAACAGAAACACCCGTCATCTGCTCCGTGCCGACAGAACCGACCATAATATTGTCAAGCATATTGACAAGGTTTGTAATAAAGTTCTGAAGCATTATGGGCACGGCAACCGTGAAGGTCATTTTATAAAAGGCTTTGTCGCCGATAAGATTTCTGATTTTCATTTTTTCTCCGTAAAGCTATTATTTTCGTGTATAAAGGGTGAAGGTGAATTCAAGTCCGTTTTCCTCACCGGAGCTGAGAATTTCCTTATTCCATTCATCGGGGTTCATTTCGGGGAAATAAGCATCCGCATCCTTATCCTCAAAATTAACCTCTGTAAGATATATTTTCTGAGCCTCGGGAAGAAATGCCTTATAGATGCTTTCTCCGCCGATGATGAATACCTCATCGGTTTCGCTCTCTTTAATGGCAGAGGCTATATCCGATACTACCACTGCTCCCGGTGCTTCAAAACCGGGATTTCGGGATATAACAATATTTTTTCTGCCGGGAAGGGCTTTGGGGAGTGACTGAAAGGTTTTTCTGCCCATTATAATGCTCTTTCCCATTGTGGTTGCCTTAAAAAACTTAAGGTCAGCGGAAATATGCCACAGAAGCTCGTTATTTTTTCCTATTTCATTATTTCTGCCGCGTGCGGCTATCATAGAAACTGTCATAATATTCCTCACTGTGCTATGGGGAATGAAATTTTTCCCATATGCTTATAATTTATAAGTTTTATGTCCTTGATATCTCTGGAATTATCAAAGCTGAAGAAGTCCTTTACCTCGGGATTGAGCCATAATTCGGGGGCGGGATAGCTTCCCTGCTCGTCAAAACGGCGTATCTGCTCTTTTATACCATCTATCTGATTTACATATATGTGGGCATCCTTTATGCTCCAGTCGAGAGTGCCGGGTTCAAGACCCGTTACATGGCAGAGCATCTTAAGAAGCACCGCATACTGGGTTACATTAAAGGGAAGCCCTAAAGGCACGTCACAGCTTCTCTGATGCACCCAGGCATTGAGCTTTCCGTCGGTAACATCCCATTCGCTGCTCCACACACAGGAGGGCAGCACCGCTGTGTCAAGATAATCATTCTGATAAAGGCTCATTATCATTCTGCGGTCGCGGGGGTTATTCTTTATGGTATCAATAAGCTTTTCGGTAAGGTGAAATTTATTTATTATCCAGCCGTAGGCAGTGCCTATGGTGTGAGCCCACTCTCTTCCGAATTCTTTTTTTATCTCTTTTTTTACAAGCTTTCCGTTTTCATCGGGAACCATCTGAGTAGCTGTCCAGAAGCCGTCCTCGTCTATTTCCCATTCGTCCCAGATACGCACATCTCTTTCCTGAAGCCAGCGTACGTCGTTTGACTGTGCCTGATAAAACCAGAGCATTTCAAGAACAGCCTGACGGATAAACAGCTGCTTTGTGGTAAGCACGGGAAATTCTTTGCTTAAATCAAAATGAAAATGATGGGAAGGGACCTTTATTGTGTCGATTCCCGTTCTGTTTTCAACTCTTACGCCCTCGGACAATATTCTTTTACAAAGGTCAAGATAATCCTTATCCCACTTAGACATTCTGCTTTCTCCTTTTTATAATAATTATAATGTGATACCGAGTAATCTTTCGGTGTTTTTATATGCTATTTTTTCTTTTGCCCTATCGCTGATATCAAGGCTCAGAAGATTCTCTTTTTCGCTCACGGGAGAGCCTAAGGGAAAATCGCTGCCGAAAAGCACTCTGTCTTCCCCGAAACGGCTTACCGCCTTTTCAATTGTGCTCCTGTCTGTCCAGTCGAAGGAGCTTGACATATCAACAAAGCAGTTTTCTTTATCCGAAAGATACTTTATCCCCTCTTCAGCCATGGACCAGCCTCCGAAATGAGCTCCTACACATATAAGTGCGGGAAAATCCTCCATCACCCTTCTGAGCTTTCCGGGATGCGAATAGGGATAGCGGGGGTCGCCTGTGTGAACAATAAGAGGAATTTTTCCCTGAATTATATCATAGACAGGATACATTCTCTTATCATCAATACTGAAAAGCTGTGTATCGGGGTGAAGCTTTATTCCGTGGAGACCGAGCTTTAATATCCGCTCGGTTTCCTCCTCAATACCCTCCATTGCCGCATGCACCGTTCCGCAGGGAATAAAGGCTTCTTCTTCCTTGCAGACATTATATGAAAAATCGTTTATGTGGCTTACACCCGAGGGCTTCACGGCAACGGGCAGAATAACGCTTGCAAAAACACCTGCCGCTGACATACAGTTTTTCAATTCTTCCTTTGTCCCTACATGGGAAGCCTTAGCATCATAAAACTCCTCAACGCTGTGAGTTGCCTTTTTAGCCACGGCATCGGGATAAATATGTGTATGAAAATCAATAAGCTTCATAAAGCACCTGCTTGTCTTTTGCAAAATTACACTAATTATTTATTATACACTTATAAAACAGCGTTTTCAATAGTTTATCCCTGCAAAAACGGACAAAAAACAAAGCCCGGAAAAACCGGGCACGAAATAATAATCTGTCGCATTGAAGGGAACGCACAAGAAAACGGCTATCGCCGTATCGAGGCGACCGTTTTCGATTAGTCCATCTCCGAGCACGCGTAGCGGGCGTTCGGAGGGACATATAATCTTATTACTTTATAGGAAGGAATTTCCTATAAAGTAATAAATCTCCTCCTTGCAGGGGACTATAACCACTGCAAAGAGGAGCACATTAAATCAGAATATGGTTATTTTTGCGCCTCCACCGCCGGGAGATTGGGGCAATCCATACAGTTTTCTGCACGGGAAACGGGCTTTGCCCATCTTACGGCATTGAGAATAACCTTCTGCACATCAGGGTGCTTATATGTGGGGTAGGTTTCGTGACCGGGCTGGAAATAGAAAACCTTGCCTCTTTCTCTGACATATGTAAGACCTGCTCTGAAAACCTCGCCTGCATCATACCAACCGATAAATACGGTTTCGTCGGGAGCGGGAACACCGAAGGGCTCACCGTAGGTTTCCTCTCCGGGAAGCTCAAAATATCTGCCCAGTCCCTGAGCTATGGGATGACCGGGAGCTGATACCCAGATTCTTTCCATATCGTCGCTTTCTCTCCATGTGAGAGAGCAGCTTGTTCCCATAAGACGCATAAAAGGCTTTGACTTATGTGCGGAGTGAAGGAAAATTGCGCCCATCCCCTCAAGCACTGCCTCCTGTACCATAGCGGCAACCTCATCGGGTACCTTATGATGTCCGCAATGTCCCCACCATATGATGACATCGGTTTCTTTCAGACGCTCTTTTGTGATTCCGCAGTTTTCGTCATCAAGAGTAGCAGTTGTAACTTCAATGTCTTCCTCTTTTCCGAGAAAATCTGCAATGCAGCCGTGAATACCCTCGGGGTAGATCTCACTTGCCTTACAAGAGGGATCTTTTTCGTGCATAAATTCGTTCCATACAAGTACTCTTATCATTTTACGGTCTCCTTTTTAAATTTTTTCAGTAAAATTTTGTTTTTACTAAAAAAAGTATAGCATTAAGCGAATTGTTTTGCTATTATATTATTACACAAAAATTGTAAAAAATTGCGGTGAATAATAATGAAGAAGGCAATACTTGAAAAAGCAAAGGATGTTGACGGTGTTACGGTGCCTGTCGAATGCATCGAAATGAAAAAAAAGGATACCGAACCGGACCACTTTGCTCACTTCCATGAATTTCTTGAAATGCTCTATCTCATAAAGGGCGATATGACGGTATGGCTCAACGACAATCCCTTTCACTTCAGCCGGGGCGAACTGATTATAATAAACTCAAATGAAACCCACAGACTCTCATCAAACACGGCAGAAAGTGAATATATAGTTATAAAATTTACCCCCAAGCTTTTGTGCACCTTCCAGCAGACACCAAAGGAAACCAGATATATTCTGCCCTTCCTTTCACAGCAAAGCAATCAGCCGAGAGTTTACTGCAAGGAATTTGTTGACGCCTCCGGCATTCCGGCTCTTCTTTCAGATGCCATAAAGGAATGGAACGAAAAATCAACAGGCTACGAATTATCCCTCAAGGCAGATGTGCTTAAAACAATACGCTGTGTTGTAGGCTTTTTAAGCGAGCAGGGCATAACCGTAAAGGTTGCCGCCGCCGGCAGCAATATTCAGCACACCATAAGCATGATACTTGAATATATCAACGAAAATTTCAGAACCGTTGACGAAAAAGAGGTTGCTGACAGATTCAATATAAGCTACAGCTATTTTTCACGCTCCTTCAAGCAGATAATGAATATGAGCTTCAAGGAATATATCAACTATCTGAAAATAAATGAAGCACAGAAGCTTCTGCTCACCACTCCCAAAAGCATAACGGAAATATCTATGGACTTAGGATTTTCTTCTTCCAGCCATTTTATAAATGTATTCAGAAAATATAAGGACTGTTCCCCCAAGCAATACAAAAAAAATACGGCACATGAATAAGAAATTTATGAAATCCTCTTGCATTTTCACATATTGTGGTATATAATGGACATAAATCGAACAAATGTTTGCATACGAAAGGAAAACCGAAATGGCAGATAAGTCAAAAGCACTTGAAACTGCTCTTCAGCAGATAGAAAAACAATACGGCAAGGGTGCAATTATGCGTCTTGGTCAGACAAATGCACTTAATGTTGAGGCCATATCCACAGGATCTATAATGCTTGACCAGGCTACGGGCATAGGCGGACTTCCCAGAGGAAGAATTGTTGAGATATACGGTCCCGAATCCTCAGGTAAAACAACTCTTGCTCTTCACGTTGTGGCAGAGGCACAGAAAAACGGCGGTGAGGCAGCATTTATTGATGCTGAGCATGCCCTTGACCCCACATATGCCGAGGCTCTGGGTGTTGATGTCGATTCCCTTCTTGTTTCCCAGCCCGACAACGGTGAGCAGGCTCTTGAAATTGCTGAATACCTCACCCGTTCAGGCGCACTTGATGTTATTGTTATCGACTCGGTTGCAGCGCTTGTGCCCCGTGCAGAAATTGAGGGCGATATGGGTGACAGCCACGTTGGTCTTCACGCCCGCCTTATGTCACAGGCACTGAGAAAGCTGGCAGGTGCAATTTCCCGTTCAAATACAATCGTTATATTTATAAATCAGCTCCGTGAAAAGGTTGGCGTTATGTACGGCAATCCTGAGGTTACCACCGGCGGACGTGCGCTTAAGTTCTATGCATCAATGAGAATTGACGTAAGAAAAATTGAGCAGATAAAAGCTCCCGGCAATGAATTTGTAGGCTCAAGAACAAGAGCGAAAATCGTCAAGAACAAAATGGCTCCTCCCTTCAGAGAGGCTGAGTTCGATATAATGTACGGCAAGGGCATTTCAAAGGAAAGCGAGCTTCTTGATATTGCCGTTGAGCTTGATATTATCCATAAGAGCGGTGCATGGTTCTCCTACGGCGAACAGAGAATCGGTCAGGGCAGAGACAATGTAAGACAGTATATTACAAACAATCCCGACTTTGCCAAAGAGGTCGAGGAAAAGGTAAGAAAAAGCGATGCCTTCAAGCCCAAAAAGGCAGGCGAGGGTGCAGCAAAGCCCAAGAAAAACGATGATGACGAGCTCATTCCCAACAACGGAAAAATGCCCAAAATCAAAATAGACATTGCCGCTGACTGATGATAATTTCTGTTAAAACGGCAAAAAACGGTAAAATAAAAATCTATGCAGACGGTGAAGAATGCTTCACCGTCCCTGCTGTCATATGGTATTCCTCCTCTTTCAGAGAGGGAGACGATGTTAATGAAGAAGACTTGCTCTGCCTTAAAAGGACGGGCGAGGCTTCTTTTGCTTTTGACAGTGCAGCAAGGCTTTTATCCGCAAGAATGCACTCGGAATATGAGCTGAAGCACAAGCTTACCCTTAAGTTTTCAAAAGAGGCGGCAGAAGCTGCCATAGAACGGCTTACACAGCTGGGGCTTATTGATGATGAAAAATTTGCCGTGATGTACGCAGAGGAATTATCAAGACGCAAGGGTTTTTCGTCAAAAAGAATACTTATGGAGCTTAAAAACAGAGGAATTGACGGAGATTATGCCCAAAATGCAGTAAATACCCTTGATATTGACCCTGAAATCAGTATAATAAGAGTAATTGAAAAATGCGGTCTTACCGAAAACAGCACCGACAAAGAAAAAAACCGTGTGATAAGAAGGCTTATCAATATGGGATATTCCTACGGTGATATTTCAAAATACATTAATTTTAACGACTGAGGAAAAAAATATGCACGAAAAGATAGGTTTTATTTCTCTTGGCTGTCCTAAGAATCAGGTCGACTCGGAGCTTATGCTCAGTAAGCTTGACAGTGCAGGCTTTACCATTATTGATACTGCAGCAGGCGCTGATGTGGTTATCATCAACACCTGCGGCTTTATTGAAGCGGCAAAGCAGGAGGCAATCGATAACATTCTTGAAATGGTTGAGCTCAAGGAAGACGGTGAAATAGGAAAAATTATAGTTATCGGCTGTCTTGCAGAAAGATACCGCGATGAGATACTTAAGGAAATCCCCGAGGTTGATGCCGTGGGAGGCTTGGGCGTAAACGGTGACATTGTTGAATTTGTAAATAACGTGCTGAAGGATGAGGAAAAGAGCCGTTATCCCGAAAAGGAAAAGCTTCCTTTGTGCGGTCAGAGAATACTTACAACTCCCTCACATTGGGCATATCTCAAAATCTCTGACGGATGTTCCAACTGCTGTACCTACTGTGCCATCCCCTCAATAAGAGGTCCCTTCAGAAGCAGAACAAAAGAGGATATTGTGCTTGAGGCAAAGGCTCTTGCCGAAAACGGAGTAAAAGAAATCATATTAATAGCTCAGGACACCACAAGATACGGCGAGGATATCTACGGAAAGAGTGTATTGGATGAGCTTTTATATGAGCTCAATAAAATTGAGGGTATCGAGTGGATAAGACTTCTTTACTGCTACCCCGACAGAATTACAGATTCGCTCCTGAAAGCCATGACGGAATGTGAAAAGGTGCTTCACTACATCGACCTTCCTCTTCAGCATGCTTCGGGAAAAATTCTCAAGGCGATGAACAGGCATGGGGATGATAAATCACTTCTTGAGCTTCTCACAAAAATCAGAAGCTATATGCCCGACTGTATCATAAGAACAACATTTATAACAGGCTTCCCCGGAGAAACCGAGGAGGACTTTACCGTGCTTTCGGAATTTGTGAATGATGCACAGTTTGACAGGCTCGGATGCTTCGCTTATTCCCCCGAGGAGGGCACACCTGCTGAGCGTCTTCCCGACAGAGTTGACCCTGAAACAGCAGTAAGCAGAGGGGAAATAATAATGACACAGCAGTTCGGCATTTTCAATAATAAGCTTCACAGCCTTGTAGGAACTGTTCAGAAATGCATAATTGAGGAATACGACGGCTATTCCGACAGCTATCAGGGCAGAACCTGGATGGATGCTCCCGAGATTGACTCCGCCATAGGCATTGTTTCGGAAAGAGAGCTTATTATCGGCGAGATAACTGATGTGCGCATCACCGCTGTAAACGAATACGACCTTATCGGTACTACAGATTTGTAAGAAAGGAAATTTATGAATTTACCAAATAAGCTTACTGTTATCAGAATGGTGCTTACACCGATTTTTCTTATTGTGTATATGGCGCCGGCTATCCCCTACCACTACTTTATCGGTCTTGCAGTGTATGCTGCAGGCTGCATAACGGATTTTCTTGACGGCAAAATCGCCCGAAAGTATAATCTTATCACCACCTTCGGCAAGCTTGCAGACCCTGTTGCCGACAAAATGCTTACCACGGCAGCACTGCTTGCCCTTATGAATGAAGGCTACTGCAGTCTTTACATAGTGTTTATTGTACTCACCCGTGAATTTGCAGTAACCTCCGTAAGACTTGCGGCATCGGCTCAGGGTGTTGTTATCCCGGCTAATATCTGGGGCAAATTAAAAACCGTTTCTCAGATGGTTTCCACTATACTGATTATGCTCCTTATCGGCCTTCTTGACTCGGGCGTTTTGCCTCAGAGCTTCCCTCTCGGTATAATTTCCGCCGTTTTATTATGGATAACTGCAGTGCTTGCAATTATCTCCGGAATTATCTACATAAAAGACGGTGTGAAGGTTATAGATTTCAGCAAATGATAAATTACAGAAAAGGATGAGTATTTTGGAACGCAGAGATAAGATAAATTACTATCTTGACCTTGCAGAAATCGTTTCACAGAGAACAACCTGTCTTCGCAGAAGATACGGTGCCGTAATCGTCAAGAATGACGAGGTTATTTCCACAGGCTATGTGGGTGCACCCAGAGGCAGAAAAAACTGCACCGATCTCGGATATTGCATCCGTCAGGAAATGGGCATCCCCCGCGGTGAAAGATATGAGCTTTGCCGCTCCGTGCACGCAGAAGCAAATGCAATAATAAGTGCTTCAAGAGATAAGATGATCGACGCAACACTGTATCTTACAGGTGTTGAGGTTATGGACGGCAGCTATGTTTCAAACTCCTGCTGCTGCAGTATGTGCAAGCGTATGGTAATAAACGCAGGCATAAAAGAGGTAATCATCCGTGATGACAAAGATAATTACAGAATAATCAATGTTAACGACTGGATAGAAAACGACGAATCTCTTGAAGGAAAAAAAGGATACTGATAAAACTGATTCTTTTACGTTTAAGAAAAAATCCTCACAGGCACTCCTGTTACGGAAGACTTGTGAGGATTTTTTATTGTGTTATTCTGTTGTTTCGGTATCTGCTTCTTCAGAGAGAGCTTCTTCTTGAGTGTCAATGAGCTTTTTCTCACGCTCCGCGGTGGCTTCTTTGACAAGGCAATATAAGGTTGAGGCTGTGGGTACACTGAGAAGCATACCCAGAGGTCCCATTATGCTGCCTCCGATGCTAACCGCTGCGAGAATCCACATTGAGGGAAGATTCACACGGCTGCCCATTACCTTAGGATAAATAAAATTACCCTCAAGATTCTGAAGCACTACAAAAAATATTATAAATATAACTGCCTTTACGGGGCTTTGTGTAAGAATCATAACCGTACCGATGCCCACACCGATAAATCCGCCTACCACGGGGATAAGTGCGGTAACTCCCACGAGAGCGCCCACCATAGGTGCATAGGGTATTCTCAGTATAAACATACCCACCATACAAAGCACACCCAGTATCATAGCTTCAAGTGACTGACCTGCAATAAAGTTGCGGAAATTCTTTGCCGCAACTGCTGCCGCATGAAGAAGTCCCGTACCTGCCCTCTCGGGAAGCCAGGCCTTTATAAGCCTTTTTGCCTGGAAGGAAAGCTTATCCTTGCTTAAGATGACATAGCAGGCAAACACAAGTGCCACACCTATATTCACAACACCCGTCACAACAGAGCCTATAGTAGTAAAGGCTGTGTTCACAAGTGTGCCGCCCTGATTCTTAAGCCAGTCCTGCGCTGAGGAAAGCAGCTTGTCCCAGTCAAGCTCAAGAAGCTTTTCACCGAAGGGAAGCTGGGCAATTTCTGCCTTATCCATAGCCGTTATTTTATTTACAAGTTCGGTAACTATCTGAATGATGACCTTCACCGCTTCCACAAGCTCGGGGATAACAAGCATTATTACGCCTGCTATAACACCCACGATAACCAGCAGCGCCACCACAAATGAAAGAGGTCTTCTTATCTTCTGTAAGAAGGGCTTTTTTGTTTTTGAAAAAATATGGGACTCAAAAAACCTGAGGGGCACATCAAGCACCAGTGCAAAGCCGAAGCCCATAACAATAGGCATAATAAGCTTTATAAACCAACCGACAGCACCCATAACACTGCCTATATTCTGCACACCGAGAAAGATAAGACTGCAGGCGGTGAACACACCTATTATCCAGAATGCAAGCTTCTTTTTATTGATATTTGAAAATTCCATAAAAACCACCGGAAAACAAAATTCGGAAAGCCGGAAATATGCTCAGGGGCAATGCCCTTCCGACAGAGGGCGCTTTTTGTTTAATCTTACTTAGACGGATCAAAAAGGAAGCGGAAGGCTACTCTTCTTGAAGCGTCCATATCCACATTACCCGCACTGTCCTTTACGGGAGTGCCGTTGGAAAGGCCCTTTGCCTCCATTGTGCCGTTAAGCTCAGAAAGAGCATCTGCAGAAAGACCTGTGCCGGATGAGAGGCAGTAGCTCTTTACATTGTCTGCTCTTTCCTGAGAAAGAGGAATATCGTCTTCATAGGATGTGCCCTCTACGGGAGCAGTATGTCCTTCAACCATAAGCTTGCTGATAAGTCCGTCAAATTCCTCAGTGCAAACAACACTTGTGTATGCATTTATAAACTTATTGAGGAATTCCTTGCCCTCTTCTGAAAGAACAGCGGAATCGCCGCCGAAGAGAACAGTTGAGTCAACACTCATTTCGCCTGTTTCTCTGTTGATATCCACGTTGATTCCTGCATTTGCAAAGGCTGTGGTAAGATTTGCAACAAGATCATCCTTTGCCTGAATGAAAAATTCAATATCAGCAGGCTCAAGAGCTTCAACACTGTCAATATCAACAAGGCCGCTGATAACAGAATCAAAATCTATCTCAACATCAGCAGGCTTATATTCTTCGACAGGTGCCAGTGTGAGCTGCTCGGAATCAAAAAGGGAGCCTATAGTAACCTCGGGAGCATTGTCAGCACTGTTGCCGGCATTTTCACTGTTCTCAGGCACAGCAGCAACGGTTGTATCTGCAGCTGTGGTGTCATCAGCATCATTATTACCGCAGCAGGTAAAAATAAAGCAAAGAGCAAAAGCAAGTGCAAGTACAATAATTTTTTTCATAAAATATCCTCTCTTTTTTATATTGGCTTAATAATATACTCAAAACCGAAATGCTTCTCAGTGAAGGCTCTTTCGGGCTCAAGATAAGTAAGTCCCTGATTTTCTGCGTGAAGCTTATAGTCGATATTGACTATTGTTTCATCGAGAGCCACGAGCTCATCGTGGTGCTTCACCGTATCCATCTGAGTGTCGCTGTAGTGAATTGCCTTGAAGGAGAAGCCGCTTGCGGATTTGTCATAGAATTCAAGAGCGTGTCCGTCTTCTGTTTTTACAGCGGCATACTTTGTTTTATAGTGAGCGGAGCTTTCTCTGGGATATACATAATTCTCATATTCATCCGTTACAGTAGAAGTGAATCTTGAAAGATGCTGAGAAATATATCTGTCGGAATAGCTCTCTTTGGGGCCGTAGCCGTAGTATTCAACCTCTTCAAAGTCCTTTATAAGAGAAAGCTTAAGTCCGAATCTGGGCAGAGGCTGTGCATTTTCTGTAACATCCCCCGTGAATGCAACACTTGCGCTGCCGTCAGGCATAAATGTATATACGGCCTTGCCTCTTAATGCGGGAGGCATAGCGGCTGCCGCAAAGGAAATATCAGCTTCAATGCTGATTTCCTCACCTGCAGAAAGCTTCACCGAATAGGTTTTCTGATGAGCGTGGGAATATCTTGCTCTTTCAATGTCACCCTTATGACTGAGCGACTGTCTCCAAAGAGTGAATTCTGCGGGAGAGGTGAGGTATTCCTTTTCTCCCTTTTTAATTGAAACTATTTTTCCTGTAATTTTACTGAAGACATAGGAAATATCCCCTGCCGTGATATAGTAATTACACTTGTCCTCCCTGTAAGAGAGAGTATTTTTTACCTTCATATCATATTTTACGGGAGAATCCTTGATTATAAACTGAATAAAGCCTGCTATAAAGCCTTTTTTCGCATAATACATATCACGGTTGAGGCTGAGCACCAGTGTCAGGGTAACATTATCCCCTGTTTCATCAAAGGAAAGGGAATATTCCTTTTCTTCACGGGGTAAAATTTCCCCTGCACCGAGGTTTATTTTCTCTGCAACTCTACCGTCCTTCATAAGATATACGAGGATATCAAATTCCGAAATATCCTTGAAATATCTTTTATTAAAAACGGTGAGCCTTCCGTTTTCATATGAGGCAGAAACGGGTATGTAAGTCTGCTTCATATCGAAAAATCCGGGATGGGGGCTTCTGTCGGGATATACAAGCCCGTCAACGCAGTAATATATATCATTGGGCCAGTCGCCGAAGTCGCCGCCGTAACGGTACTGAGGCTTTTCCTTTGTGCCGATGTTTACTGCGTGGTCGCAGAATTCCCATACACAGCCGCCTGTGTAGTTATCATATTTTTCAAAGTCCCTCCAATGAAGAGGAATGTCGCCTGTTGAAGTGGAAGCAACATACTCGCAGTAATAGAAGGGCTTTGTATGCTTTTCATCGTTGAGGTATTCCTCTAAGTATGTAAGCTCGGCATACATACGGCTTTCAACATCGGAAATATCCTTGAAATCTCTTCCGCCTACTCTGCCCTCATACTCAAGACGGGCGTTTTCGTAGTGGATAATTGCCTTTTCGTCACGGCTTCTTATCCAATTTGCCATCAGGCGGTGGTTTTCACCGCAGCCGGATTCGTTTCCGAGGCTCCACATAACAACACAGCCGTAGTTTTTATCTCTTTCAAAAAGACGCTCGGCTCTGTCAAGACAGGCATCCTTCCATTCGGGTGTGTCGGCAAGGTGTGCCCAGTAGTCCCAATACCAATCGCCGTAGTTATAGCCCATACCGTGAGTTTCAAAATCGGCTTCATCCACAAGCATAAAGCCCATTTTTTCACAAAGATCAACGAATCTCGGGTCGTTGGGATAGTGGGAGGTTCTTATCATATTCACATTGGCACGCTTTAAGATATGAAGATCATTTATCATATCCTCCATCGTAACGCTGTAGCCTGTTTCGGGGTTGGAATCGTGACGGTTGATGCCGTAGAATTTCACCTTTTTGCCGTTTACAAGGAAGCACTTATCCTTTATCTCTGCTTTTACAAGGGCTAAGGGGAAATTTATTATTTCTTCCCCGCTTGTAATCACAAGGCGGTAGCGCAGAGGAATTTCACTGTTCCAGAGCACGGGAGAGGAAATCTCAAAGGAGGTATCCCCTTCACCTGTTCCTTCATCAACAATTTTTTCCTCAGGGTCAAAAAGAGTCCAGCCGTAGGAACAGGGAGCCGTGAATTCAGGCTTGAGAGTAACACGTGCCGAAGAAAAATCATGGGAAATGTCTCTTAAAATATGAATATCCTTAAGATGCACGCTGTCTCTTTCAAGAATGTATACATCACGGAAGATACCTGAAAGACGGAAGAAATCCTGATCCTCCATATAAGAGCCGTCGGTGTGCTTTATAACAAGAGCCTCAATTACATTTTCCCCGTCAGCTAATTTATCGGTGATATTGAATTTGCTTTCAGCGTGGCTTACCTGTGAGTAGCCTGTGAATTCACCGTTTATCCAGAGATAGAAGCCTGCTGAAACACCTTCAAAGGAAAGATAATACACCTTATCCTCTTTTTTCGGAAAGCTGAAGCCTTTTCTGTATAATGCACAGGGTATAATATCGGGGAGATGGGGAGGGTCAACGGGATAGGGATAGTCCTGATTGATATAATTAGGCACATCATAGCCCTTATCTCTTACAAGCTGCCAGTTGAAGGGCACCTTCATTTTATCGGGACAGACTTCACTTGCGGGATAAGTCTCTGCCGTAAAGTCAACCTCTCTTACATTAGGATAAAACTTAAAATCCCAGATGCCGTTCAGAAGAGTAAAGCGGGAGGAAAGCTCTCTTTCCTGAGCGGGATCCTCATTTTTTCCGAAGGGAATAAAATATGCTGCAGGCTTTTCACAGCCTATATGCAGATATTCGGGGGAAAGGTAATAATTCTCTTTCATTTTTGTGTTTTCCTTTGCTGATTTTATGTATGTGCCTTATCTGATGGCAAGCAATGCCACAAGAACAGCGATAATTGATGTAAATGTAAGAAGCACAGCCATAAGGGGTCTGAAATGCTCGCTGTAGATAAATTTTTCAAAGCCGGAAACGAATTCGATAGCATCGGGGCCTGCCGTGTCGCCCTCACGCACCATTGTAATGCCGAATTCCTTCATATCCTTTATAAGCTGATTACATTCTTCTTCGTTATATTTATTGAAGCCCTTCCAGTATCTCCAGCAGATTTCGCTTCTTCTGATGCGCTCAAGCTCCTCGTCGGTTTCAGCCAGTGCCTTTGCATTCTCCCAGAGAGCGTCCGCTTTTTTAATATCGGCATCCGAAAAGCCGAGAGTTTCCTTCATATCAACAAAAATCATAAGATGCTCATTTTCGGGGGCGGGCTTTTCAATTGTCATATCAATAAATTCACGTATGCTTTCCCAGCCCTTGCCGTAGTAGGCAGAAAGGAATTCGTTCATACATGCATTGTAGTCGATGTAGGGATTCTGCATAAGCTTTGAAAGAAGATAGGCTCTCAGCTCTCCGAATTCACCGTCGCAGGCGTTCATATAATAGTTGCCCTCTTCATAAAGACCTACAACATTGTTTTCATAAAACACCTGTACATTTCTCTGAAGCACACCGAAGTCGGGGAAAATACCGAGAGTATGTCTGTAGTTTGTTGTATAATCCCAGACATAAATACGCTCACATATCTTGCTCCATTCGGAAAGATCATTCATAAGCTGAACATTTTCTTCACACTCTGTATCATCAAGTGTATGGGCAAAGCAGCATTCAATTGTGCAAAGACGGACAATAACATTATCCTCGGGCACTACCTTCAGGGGTGCCTTTCTTGTATACTGATAAGCGAAGGTATCGATAACAACATTATCATAGCCTGCAGCCTTCACATCCCGGGCAATACGGTTTGCAAAGGTTATCATTGTGCCTGAATGTGAGCCGTTTGCATCATCAACCTTCTTACAGTTCTTACACTGACACATATTCTGATTGTCATGCTGAGTGAGAGAAATTATCTGAAGTGATTCCTCGGAATCGTGCTTTTCCTTCAGAAGAGCCATAACCTCGTCACGGACAATTTCATATACCCTCTCGTTTGTAAGACACAGCTGGTCGGGAACTCTCTTACCCTTATGAAGTGCAAAATACTCAGGGTGAGCATCGAAATATTCTGCAGATTTACAAAACTGAGTGGTAAACGTATGGCAGAAATTGGAAATATAAGCAACCGTACCGCCAAGCTCTGAGGGTATTGTTCTGTAGATATTGCCGTTAAGTCCGTTTGCAAGAGAATATTCAACATCCCCGGGGCTTACCCAGTCGGTCTCCGTATATTCGAAGAAGGGCTTATACTCGGTCTTTTCACCTGCGGGAATTGTGAGATTTTCATTTTCGGGAATACTGTAAAGCGTTGATGTATACCAATCACAGCCGCAGTATTTTTCTAAAAACGCATAAACACCGTGAATAACACCTCTTGTGCCGCTGCCCTTGATCGAAACCTCATTTTCAGCTGTTTCTATTATATATCCGTTATCGGCAGCCTCTTCACTGTAGGAAATAACAAACTTCATTCCCGTGCCCTCTGAGGAAACGGGAAATTCCTTGCCGGTAATCCTCTTAAGATATCCTGCAAGGGTATCGGCTGCTGCCGTAAGTCTCTCATCGGGATTTTCAGGAAGAACAATATACCCTCCCTCAGAAAGCTCTGCGGCAGAGGAAAAAACGGGAAGCGTAAAAGAAAAAAGTAAAAGGATCGCTAAAACAAAGCTGATTTTTTTCATAATAACCAACCTCCTGAAATTTAATGATAACAGACCGTCTGTGTTTTACTGTTTATTATTCTTATTCTCTCTGATTAAGTTTCTGAGCATTATTATAAGTATTATTACAGCCTCAATACCTGTAACAAGATATGCACCGCTGATACCGAGAGTATTTGCCGAGCCGCCGAAAAGCAGATTATTAAGTATCAGAGTTGATGCTTCATAGAGAATAAACCAACCGAAGGAGCAAATAAGTGCTGAAATGATTCTCTGCTTTTTGCCTCTTACAGTAAGCGCACCGGCGAAGGCAAAGAGGAAGAATATCAATATGAGTGTAAATGCATAGCCGAACATATCTGTCCATGCAAGGAAGGCTCTTCTGTGCCAGCCGAAAATCTCAAAGAAAATTCCTATAAGCACGGGCAGTGCAATATAGATATATTTTTTTGCCTTGATTGCAATTATCATAACAGCAAGGGATAATAACGCCGCAACGGCGTAAAGAACAATTGATGCGGGGAATAAAACAGTATCACCGAGAGCCTTAAAATGCTCAGCGGCAAAATTTATCTTGTCGGGACCTATCGTATCACCCTCGTTCACCATCGTGATACCGAAAGCCTTCAGGTCCTGTATAAGCTGCTTTCCTTCTTTTGCGTCATACTTATTGAAGCCCTTCCAGTATCTCCAGCACAGCTCACTTCTTCTGACGCGTTCAAGCTCCGCATCGGTTTCAGACAGTGACTTTGCATTTTCCCATAAGCTGTCGGCTTTTTCAATATCGGCATCCGAAAAGCCGAGAGTTTCCTTCATAGTAACATAAATCATAAGATGCTCATTTTCGGGGGCGGGCTTTTCAATTGTCATATCAATAAATTCACGTATGCTTTCCCAGCCCTTGCCGTAGTAAGCAGAAAGGAATTCGTTCATATATGCACTGTAGTCGATGTAGGGGTTCTGCATAAGCTTGGAAAGAAGATAGGCTCTCAGCTCTCCGAATTCACTGTCGCAGGCTTTCATATAATAGTTGCCCTCTTCATAAAGGCCTACAACATTATTTTCATAAAACACCTGTACATTTCTCTGAAGCACACCGAAGTCGGGGAAAATACCCACAGTATTTGAGTAGTTTGTTGCATAGTCCCATACATAAATGCGGTCGCATATCTTGCTCCAGTCGGAAAGATCATTCATAAGCTGAACATTTTCCTCGCACTCTGCATCATCAAGTGCATGGGCAAAGCAGCATTCAATCGTGCAAAGACGGACAATAACATTATCCTCGGGTACTACCTTCAGGGGAGCCTTTCTTGTGTATCTGTAAGCAAAGGTATCAATAGCAACATTGTCATAGCCTGCCGCCTTTACTTCCCTTGCAATACGGTTCACAAAGGTTATCATTGTACCTGCATATGAGCCGTTTTCATCATCAATCTTTTTACAGCTGTCACACTGACACATTTTTGCATTATCACCGCTGTCGCCCTGTGTAAGAGAAATGATCTGAAGTGACTTTTCGGGGTCGTGCTTTTCTTCAAGAAGTGCCATCACTTCCCCGAGAATAAGATTATACACATCCTCATTTGTAAGGCAGAGCTGTTCGTCCTGTCTTTTTCCGTCGTGAAGTGCAAAATATTCGGGATTTGTTTCAAAATATGTCTCTTTCGAGCAGAACTGAGAGGCTAATGTATGACAGAAATTTGATATATATTCCACCGTGCCGCCCAATTCATCGGGAATGCTTCTGTAGGGACTGCCGTTGAGTCCGTTTGCAAGAGAGTATTCAACATCTCTGGGGCTTACCCAGTCGGTATCGGTATATTCAAAAAAGGGCTTATACTCGGTTTTTTCCCCTGCGGGGATTGTGAGATTTTCATTTTCGGGAATGCTGTAAAGCGTGGAGGTATACCAATCACAGCCGCAGTATTTTTCCAGAAATGCATAAACACCGTGAATAACACCTCTTGTGCCGCTGCCCTTGATCGAAACCTCATTTTCAGCTGTTTCAATTATGTATCCGTTGTCGGGAATGCTGCTGTCAAAGGAAAGAGAAAACTTCATTCCTTCTCCGCTTTCCGAAACGGGGAAATTCTTACCCGTAACCTCCTTCATATATTTTGAAAGAGTATCGCCTGCAGCAATAAGACGCAGATCATTTGTGTCAGAAATTATTATGTATCCGCCGTTTTCTTCTGCATAAGAAAAAAGAGGCAAGGAAAAAGTGAACAATATAACAAATGCAAGAATAAAGCTTAATCTTTTCATATTAATACCTGCCTTTAATTTATTTCATTTTTCCGATCTTTCGCCATAATTTATCTGCTTTTTTACACCAATCCCTGAAATTATCGGGATTTTCAGGAAAATTAAGATAATGATTTTTGATGCTGAGTGCAAGCACTACACCTGCACCAACGGTTTTTACGGTTTCTTTTGTGATGCTTCCCTTTTTTATACCGGCTGCGATATTTTTTACCATACCGCCTATCACATCAGGGGTGAGAGGAATTTCCTTACCTGTTGAAACCGCATTCATAAGGTCTTCTGAGAATATAATGTCATTTTCGAAAAAATACTCCCATTCCGATGCCTTTGCATTCACAGCCTTCGTGAGCACTGCTCTGAGGAAGCAGAAATCAGCACCCTGTGCTTTATTATACAGAGTATTGATTTCCCACAGGTCTTTTTTACGGGTTTTTCCTTTTTTCAGTGCATTTGCCAATACCTTCGCAGCAATCTCCATATGCACCATACTGCTTGTGACACCCTCACCGTTGAGAGGCTTTGTAAGACAGGCGGCATCTCCCGTTGCAATAAAATTATCGGCAACAAAGGAATAGGGACAGCGGCAATAGGGAGTGGTGCCTTTTTCAAAATACTGAATTTCGTGCTCCGGCAGAGGAATATTCTCCTCAAATTTTTTATAAATTTCCTCGGCATAAGAAAAGCTGTTGCAGGCGCCTATTCCGAGAATTGCACCGTGGGGATCGTGCTGAGGAGCAATCCATGTTTTATAATAGGGCCAGCCGCAGGAGCTGTTCAGATAGTCTTTTTCGTTGAGAAGCTTTACGTATCTCAGAATCACATAAAACATATCGTTGCCGCCGAGCCTGAAATTTTCAACTCCGTAGCCCTCGGGAAGAGATGTTCTCACATATGCGTTCATTCCCGAGCAGTCAACAGTTACCCGGGCACAAAGCTCTTTCTCTTTGCCGTCTTTTTTATATATGACACCTGAAATTCTTCCGTTTTCAAAAACGGGAGAAGTGAATTCTGCACCGTAAATAAATTCGGCACCCTTTTGCTTTGCCCAATTATTCATTTTCAGCACATATTCGTGCATATGCATTCCGACAACCGTGTCATATGTTGTTTTGGGATAGTTATTATAAGGGGATGCGGTGAGTCCTTCGGAGAATTCAAAAGCCCACGTGCCGTCGTCCTTTGAGGGAAGAGGCAGTCCGAAATTTTCAAAATCTCTTTTGCAGACATGAAAGATATCATACTTGGAGCCGATTTTTTCTTCGGGCGATGCATCGATAACACATACGGAAAAGCCCTTTTCCGCCATACGGCGGGCAAAAAACGAGCCCGATGTGGCACCGCCGACAATTAAGACATCATATTTCATAAATTCACCCCTTAAATCACATTAATAAATCATTTCTTACTGTTCTCTTTTCTTTTTAAGAGCTTCATACACTTCATCAGGTATTTCGGGGTTGCCCTTTGAATATGAGGGGATATACATATCGCCTGCTTTTTCCTTTACCGTGCAGGTGGTGTCGTTTCTCCACTTGTCCCTTTCGCTCTTTTCTCTGAGGTCGGGGATTTCAAAGCTCTGATTGTTATTCATGGCACTTAAGTATCCGAAGTGTCCGGGAAGGAACATATCCATAGCCTCATAAACGTCAACTATTTCGGCATTTCGGTTACCCTTTATAGCCTGAACAAAGTGATACATTGTGTAGAAATCTGAGCCGCCGTGGCCTGATTCCTCTGCAAGAACGCTGAGAGAATCGTCTGTGCGCATTTCCTTTGCTTCAAAGGTGTTGTCGCCCTCGTTTTCGTCAAGATTGCCGTAAAGCTTGCCTACACCGCCGTTTTCGGCATCCTCTCTTGCACTTTCAAGTCTGCCCTTTGAGCCGTATATACTGTACCATACTGAATTTCTTGAAGGTCCTACACCGTGAATGCTCTTGATAACAGCACCGTTTTCGAGAGTTATCATTTCAACTGCCATTGAGCCTGCAAATGCGCCCATACGGTACATTCTGTCGTTGAAGGGCAATTCGAAGCCTGATACCTTAACGGGGCGAAGACCTGTGATATGAAGAAGAGGTCCTATGGAGTGTGTACAATAATAGAAGGCACTCATTGTATTTCTCCAGTGTCCGGGGTCGCAGTTTGAATATCCGTGCCAGCCGGGCTCACAGTTGTGGACATATTCGCCCTCACCGTATTCAAACTTACCGAGCTTGCCCTCTTTATACTGAATTCTCATTTCACGGGGAGCGGGCATATAGCAGTAGTTTTCAGCATAAGCATAGATTTTTCCCGTTTCCTCAACGGTTTCAATAAGCTCCACTGCTTCCTTAAGATGCTGGCAGGGCAAAACCTCACTTAAAACGTGCTTTCCCGCCTTCATAGCTTTTATTGCTAAGGGGGTGTGCTCATTTGCAAAGTTTGCGAGAACCACACCGTCCATATCGTGCTTTATAAACTCATCAAAATTATCATAGTATGTAATGCCGTCCTCACCGTATTTTTCCTTTGCGCTTCTGAGGAAATCGGGAGCATTGTCACAGATCGCAACCACCTCGGCATTGAAGCCTGTTTTACAGTAGTTGAGCATTGTCTGTCCTCTTCTTGCACCTACAACACCGATTTTTACTTTTTGGGCGAGAGACTCTCTGTATATCTTTTTATAAAGGGTGCAATCCTCATAGAGCATATCCACACTGTCTATATTATACTCTTCAAGAACCTTCTGCCAGCGTTCTTCCATTCCCATTTCATACTGAACGGGCTTAAAACCTGAGGTAAGATAGCTCTTTACTGCGCCCTTGCGCCATTCGTCTGTGGTAAGACGGATAAATTTTACACCCTCCTCGGAAAGCTTATGGATACAGCGGTTATTGAGATACTTTCCCAGACCCTTGCCTCTGAATTCGGTTTTCATACCAACCATATGCATATTACCCATATTAAGGTCTGTGTGATTGATAGCTGTTATTGTGCCGATATGCTCGCCGTTATAGTCAAGGAAGAACACATCGTCATAAGGGTCACAGGCTTCAATACCTAAAATGCTGTCGTCAAACTGTGCCTCTGTTGCCTCGTCCCCCACAAGACCGTTTTTGCAGCATTCAACCCACGCAAGCTTATCTGCCTCGCAGGTATATTTAGAAAAGGAATAGCCCTCGGGAAGGGGAAGAAGGTCAACCTTTTTATCATTTATCCAATACATTTTCAACTGTGCCATCGGTATCATCTCCGTTTATATATATTTATATTATTAAAATAGCATACCTTAAATCTGCCGTCAATTATTTTTCAATTTCAGCAGTAAATTTTTTCATTATTCCGGGTATATTTATACACTGCGGACAAAGCTCTCTGCATTTGCCGCAGGAAATACAGGCAGAGGGTCTGTTTTCTTCGGGAATGCTCTTTATTCTCATAGGAGCTAAAAAGCCGCCGCCCGTGAAGGTGTATTCATTATACATTTCAATAACACCGGGGATATCAATACCCATGGGGCAGTCCTTCACGCAGTATCTGCAGGCTGTGCAGGGGATACCCGCTGTCATTTTCTCTGCAACGGCAAAAAGGTCATTCATCTCCTCCCGGGAAAGAGGATCATCCTCCGAGAAAAGCCTTATATTCTCATTCATCTGCTCTATGGAAGAAGCGCCCGAAAGCACTGTTACGATATTCTCCGTGCTCTTAAGAAATCGGTAGCTCCATTCCACGGGAGAAAATGCGGGATATTTTTCCCTGATTCCGGAAAATGCATCGCTGTCCTTTGCAAGCTTTCCGCCTCTCAAGGGCTCCATTACCCACACGGGGATGCCGAGCTTTTTCAGAATTTCAAGCTTTTCGTCTGCCTTCTGGAATTTATAGTCCACCCAGTTGAGCTGAATCTGACAGAATTCCATATGCTCACCGAAGGCTTCAAGAAAACGGTTCATGGTTTCCCAGCTGCCGTGCACGGAAAAGCCGAGATGCCTGATTTTTCCCTGCTTTTTCTGCCTGAGCAGATAATCAACCGTACCGTGAGCTGGATTCAGATATTCATCTATATTCATTTCGCATACATTGTGAATAAGATAAAAATCAAAATATTCCATTCCCGTTTTCTCAAGCTGACAGGAAAAAATTTCTTCAACCTTGCCCATATTATTAAGGTCATATCCCGGGAATTTGGTTGCGATATAATAAGAATCCCTGGGATATTTATTAAGAATTTTTCCCACAACTCTTTCGCTCTCTCCTCCGTGGTAGCCCCAGGCTGTATCAAAATAATTCACACCGCCCTTGATAGCGGCATCGATCATAAGTGCGGTTTCCTCTTCATTTATTTTTCCGTCTGCAACAGGAAGACGCATAGTTCCCATAGAAAGCAGCGAAATATCCTTGTCCTTGAATCTTCTGTAGAGCATAATTCTTCCTCCTTTATTTATTACAAATATACACTAAAAAAATTTTTTTTACAATATACTTGACAAATAAAGAAAAAGCCGTTATACTAAAGATGTAGTTAGCCTTTGCTAACTACCCGATAAAAACAAAGGAGAACCGTTTTTCCCCCCAACAAAAACTCCTCTTTCAAATTTTTCGTTCCCCTTCCTTTAATCCTTTTCTTTTTCCGGTTCTCCTTATGTGGCATTTTTTGTTCAATAATATATATCTCCAAGGCAAACCCCCGTATCACAAGGCTGATGCGGGGTTTTGTTTTCTCTTTATTGACATAAGCCCGTTGTTATGATATTGTTAAATCAACACTTGCTAAAGGGGAACAATAATTATGAAAAAGGTTTTCAGCATTTTATTATGCGCAGCTTTGATGCTCACTGCAGTATCATCTGCACTTCCGGGCATAAGAGCATTATCCTTCAACACCTATTATATTGACTCGGTAAACGGCAGCAATGAAAACCGGGGAACCTCTCCCGAAGAGGCCTGGCTTGATCTTGACGGTTTTGCAGGCAGCACCGAACCCTTAAAGGGCGGAGATACTGTGCTTTTCAGGGCAGGCGGCACATATGAATGTGCTGTTACTCTTGAAGGGCTCAAGGGCACAAAGGATGCGCCCTTTGTTATTTCCTCCTACGGTGAGGGAGAAAGACCCGTTCTCAGAACAGATGCGCACGACGAGGTATTCACTTTTATCGACTGCTCATATATCACCGTTTCCGATCTTCAGATAACAGCTCCCAACGGCGGCGGAATATGGATAGACACTATAAACGAGGAAAGCGTGGGAATAACCATCGAAAATGTTTATTTCTTCGGTCTTCCCAACGGTAAGGTAACAGGCAGAGACGATTTTTCAAGAGGCGCTGCACCTGCCCGTGCCGCAGTTATGGTAAAGGGACTTCCCGCACATTCAAGATATGCGGTAAATGACCTTACTATCACCGGCTGTGAGGTTTATGATTCGGCAAACGGCTTTATCATATGGGGTTCATGGAATGACCAGCAGAATCCCTGGTGCGATGACGATGAAAAAGACCCTGTTTACAATACGGGACTTCTTATAGAGGGCTGCTATTTCCACGAAATGGATGCCGAAGCCGTTGTTGTGGGTATCTGCGACGGTGCATTGGTCACTCATTGCAGAGCAATAAACACCTGTCAGGGTGAAGGCGTAGACGAAAACGGCGATATCCTTTATTTTACGGCGGCTATGTGGTTCTGGGGCTCCGAAAACAGCACTATCCAGTATTGCGAAATTGCAGGTCAGAAGAATATCGGCGACGGTATGACCGTTGACTTTGACTCAGGCACAAACAACTGCACCTATCAGTATATTTATTCTCACGACAACCAGCGCTTTGTTGTAAATAACGCAAAGGATGATCCTCAGAGAAACAACACCGTAAGATACTGTCTTTCGGTAAACGACAACAAGGGCAGAAGCTCTATAGCATCGGGCAACGGTGAGGACGGACTGAAATTCTATAACAACACCATAATCAATTGCGGCGAATTCCAGTTCTATCATCTTTCTAACAGCCTTGTTGCAAATAACATCATCATCCCCATGGAGGGCGAGGTTATCAACTTTGACCTTGAGGACGAAATTAAAGGTAAAAACACCTACCGCAACAACTGCTACTACGACACTCTCAATCCCGGCTGCGACCTCTTCTCTCTCAACACTCGCCCCGGATTTACGGGCGGTGAGGGAATTGATGCTTATCGTCTTGCGGTCAACTCTCCCCTTCTCGGCAAGGGCATGAAAATCGATGACGGTCTTACACTCGATTTCTACGGAAATGAAATCACAAGCACAAACATCGGCTGCTATATGGGAGAAGGAGAAGAGCCCGAAGCAGAAACAGAAAACATATTTGCAAAATTCATAAGAATAATCAAGAACATATTTGACAGGCTGAAGCACGAATTTGATGTGATCAAAAGAGAAATAGAAGAAAGCCTGGCATAATTAAGCTTCATCATACTCCTGTGACACACTTCAGGATATATATTAACGGCATAAGGATCTCTCCTTATGCCGTCTTTTATTGTTTATGCTGTTAATACATAAGCCTTATTACCAATGAAGCACTCCGCATTCGCAGAAGGGACTTTTTCCGAATAATCTGTTGAAGAAATTGATTATATCCCAGATAAAGGAAATGATTCTGCTGTCGCTGTGGCAGATATGGGAGCAATCGGGAACCTCAACCTCCCCGCCGCATATTTCACATATACCGTTTCTGTCCCAGTCAAAATGCTCATCCATGGGAAGCTCTTCGTGACCGTAAACATACTCGTCACATTCCGGGCAATAGAGTCCTTCGGTATAGCCGACTGTTACACAATCGGAATAAACATCAGGGCTGTATGTAAGCTCATGAGATGTGCCGTCAGGAGCTTCGTGAGAAGCTCTTTCAACGGTGATATCGATTTCATAATCAAAATCCGAATAGCTGTAAACAACTATATAGTAGGTTTTTCCTGCTTCAAATTCATTCATAACGGAAAACTGCAGTCCGTTTTCATCATCGCCGTAGTCAAAATACATAAAATCGCCGTCGAAAACATCTGCACCGGGGTCTGCATCCTCAGTTTTGCATGAGGAGGAAATAATATAAGCTCCGCTTACCTCGGGAACAAATCTCAAATATTCCAAAACACCTTCACCAAGTTCAAGTCCTTTTAATGTACCCTCGGAAATATCGGTACCGTAAAATACCTGTTTGCATTCACACAGTCCGAAATTATCGGGCCCAACGCTGTGGATGCATTCTTCTTTGCAGTTTTCACACACTCCGTCAATATAATAATGGGCACAGCCGAGACCTATTTCAAACTGTGATTTTCCGGTATAATCATATATAAGGAACCAGTATGTTCGTCCCTCTTCAAAATAATTTTCGAGGCGGAAGTTAGAGCTGTAGTCATCGTCATCCTCACCTTCAAGAAAATCTCCGGTTTCAGCATCATAAAGCTCACAATAGGGATCTCTTTCTTCGGAAGCATTGGAAGTAAGCCTGTAGTAGCCGCTTACTTCGGGAGTGAAGGTTACTTTTGCAAAATCAAACAGAAAGCCATCAGGTACTTCAATAATAATATTTGAGCCGACTTCTATTTCGTACTCGGGGATAACTGCTGCACCTGCAGTTATAAGGGTGGAGCATAAAAGCATTGTAAGAGCGAGCGCAATTGCAAAAATCTTTTTCATAGCTGTTTCTCCTTTTTTATTTTATAAACCGAGACATTCACGGTTTGTTCCGTAGAAAACATCCTCTTTCCCCGCAAGTCTTCTGCACATTTCCTCTGCAAAATCCCAGTTATCCGAGAAATCAAACTCATAGCTGTGACCCCAGATATATAAAAGCTTCGGTGTATCCGTTTCAAGGGCAAGGAAATTATCTATCATTTCAAGACACCTTGCCGTGTCGTTATGATGCACCGTGGGATTAAAAACATACAGATCCTTCTGTAAATCAAAATTAAAGGTATGAACCGTTGTTCTTGCATATTTCACCCCTGTGTGCTTTTCAATGATATCGGCAACACGAAGATCGAAGTTTACTCCGCCGCCGGGGTATGCCATACCCACGACCTCATAGCCTGCAAGAAGCGACAGGTTTTCACGGTCCTTTTCAACCTGACGTATTATTTCCTCATCGGAAAGACCGGGCAGGTGGGGATGGGTGAGCGTATGCACAGCCACCTCGTGTCCCTTATAAAGCTCTTTTACCTCTGAGGGATCTATTTTATTGTGAGCAACGCTTTTTTCACCGTAGTGAAGGGTGTTTTCAGTGCCGAGAAGCTGAGAATTAAGGTTAAAGGTTGCCTTCAGAGAATATTTATTGAACAATTCAACCAGTCTTCTGTCCTGGGTAACACCGTCATCATAGCTGAAGGTTACAGCCTTAAGCTTTCCGTCAAACATTTTCTTTAGCCTTCTTTAATTCATATTCTTCGATTATCTCTCTTGTTTCAAGAGGCTTGTCGGTAATGATACCGTCAACTCCGTAGTCAAGAAGCTTGAGAATTGTGCTCTTTTCATTTACTGTCCACACATTCACCTTTATTCCCAGCTTATGAGCCGCCTTCACAAGATTTCTTGTGACAGCCACATGGGCGGGGTGAATGATATCACAGCCGATTCTTTTCACCATAAAGAAAGGGTATACAACAAATCTGCATACAGCAGGATTATTTATGGGATATAAAAAGGCTGTTTTACATCTGGAGTCTATCTTTTTTACGGTCATAAGCACCTCAGGGGAAAAGCTTGAAACGATAACTCTGTCAAGACAGCCGTATTTCTTTACCGATTCAAGAGTCTTTTCAACAAGGTGGGGGATATTTTTATCCCGGGGACATTTAAGCTCAATATTAATTATTTCGCATCCGCTCTCCGATGTGATTTCAAGAAATTCATCAAGGGTGGGCAAAGGTGTGCCCGAAAAATCCTCTGAAAAGTATGAGCCGAAATCAAAGGCCTTAAGCTCCTCAAGAGAATAAGAGGTAATATCTCCTCTGCCGTCTGAGGTAGCATCAATTGTGTAGTTGTGGCATATTACGGGAATGCCGTCACGGGTGAGATGCACATCCGTTTCAAAGCCGTCGGTGCCCTCGTTTATCGCTGTGATAAATGCGGGCAGTGTATTCTGCGGAGCTTTTTTATTTGCTCCTCTGTGTGCTATTACTTTACAAGCCATATTCTTTCCTCCCGGAAAAGTCTGATTCATTTAAGCCTTGGCGTCCTCAAGAACCTTTGCGGTATCAATAATCACGTTACCTGAAGCCAGCGCATCTGTTTCTTCGGATGCGGGGCTTTCGCCGTAGAAGTTCTCACGGTATGATGTCATTGATTCAACGGAGGGAGTACCTGAGAATCTTGCCTTGGAATAAACTGCCTTTTCCTCTCCGTCCTCTTCATATTTAAGAGCAAACAGACAGTAGGTAAGACCGTCGGCAACCTGAGTGATACAGCCGATTTCCTTGACTGTTACATTCTTATCCTTATTTATTTCATAAAAGCCCTTTACATAAGACACGGCAGAAGCATTTGATTCGGCTGTCTTTTCATCCAGCTCCGAAAGCTTTTCCTCAACCTGAGCGAGAACGGGATTTGTTTCCTGCTCAGCCTCGGGAATAAGCCCCTTGAGAGCCTCATAGTCAGAAGCGAGCTCTTCCTTGCTGATGCCGTATTCGGTGAAGGTTTTATCAAGCTTTTCGGAAAGCTCATCCGCCTTGTCAGCAATCTCCTTCAGCCTGTCATATTCAGCTCTTGCATCTTCAAGCTCCCCTTTATTTCTTACCTTGCTCTTGTCTTCGCCGCTGAGAACCATAAATGCCTCCTCGGCAGCAAGAATAAGCTCCTCGCTTTCAACGGATACTTCGCCTATTTCCTTTATTTTGTCCTCACATGCCTTTACCTCTTCACTTCTGCCGCAGGAGCAGAAAACCAGAAGAACAAGAGTTAAAACAGCAATAACAGATAATATTTTTTTCATATAAGTGCCTCCTTGATGATATATATATTATATTTTAGCATATCAGGGTTTATATTACTGCACAAAAATAAATTAACATTTTGTAAAATTCGTAGGTTTTCCCTGTGAGATTCTTTCAAAAAAATATTGACATACTGTGCAGAATGCTGTATCATAAGAATAATTAATAAATATTCAGATATTAATAATTTACACTAATCGGTGATGGCAATGGATGTAAGAAACTTAAAAACCTTTCTCAAGGTATCAGAGCTTAACAATTTCACAAAGGCGGCTTCAATACTCGGTTATTCCCAGTCTGCGGTAACCGTGCAGATGCAGCAGCTCGAAACAGAGCTTGGTGTGCCTCTTTTTGACCGTATCGGAAAAAATATCAAGCTCACACAGTACGGTGTCACCTTTGTTGAATATGCCACAAGCGTAATTGAGGCTATAGAAAGAGCGCAGAATTTCGCAACGGAAAATGAGGATATGAGGGGAACGATACGCTTCGGCCTTGTTGACTCCATATTAAAATCCTGCTTTATTCCCATTTTCCCCGAATTCAACCGCCGCTATCCTCATATAAATCTCAGCATTTTCGTAGGCTCGGCAAGAGAAATCGAGGCAAAGGTGAGAGCAAACGAGCTGGATTTGTGCTATATGCTGGACTATAAGGTGCCGAGAAAGGAATGGGTGCGTGTACGCGAAGAGGTGGAGCCCATCATTTTTGTAACTAATCCCGAAAATCCTCTTGCGGACAAGGATGAGGTAAGCTTTGAAGAAATAACAAAGGAAAAGCTCATTCTTATGCCCCAGGGCGAGGGCTACAGATATCTGTTTGACGATGAATTGGCAAAGCGCAATCTCTTTGTTACTCCATCAATCGAAATTGCAAACACCGACTCGATCATGCGTCTTACAAAGGCCTCAAATTATGTCACAATGCTCCCCGTTTTCGAGGTAAGAAAGAATCTTCAGGAGGGAAATCTCAAAAAGATAAATGTTCCCGAATGCGAATTCAACCAGTGGTCACAGCTGGCATATCTCAAGGGCAAGGCAATGACTCCTCAGCTTCAGGTTTTCATAAATACCGTGCTTGAGCTTCTGCCTCCCATTGAAAACCACGAATAAAGCTCAATAATACTAAAAGCTCTGCAGCTCTGCACATCATACTGTGCCGGACTGCAGACTTATTTTTTTGCAGGAAAGCTCTTCTCATTTTTCCCGTTATGTAAAGCAGTATGTAAAGCAGAGACGGATTTTATGTGAAGCAGTATGTAAAGCAGAAGCTGCAGAGATTGAATTTCCGAAGGCTCACCGACCCTTATTTTTCAAGGCTTCCCGGGGTACGGCATTTTCAAAGCTGTAAGATATGTACCCGTGAATATGTAAAGGAGTATGTAAAGCAGAAGTGAAATTCATGTAAAGCAGTTTGTAAGGTGTACATACCATTATATATAAGAGAATGAAAAGAATGTTTTAAAGAATGAGAGAATGTTTTTTTTATCAATTAAAAAAAAGAAGAATTAAAAAAAATATGTGAAAAAAATTTTTTTGAATTTTTTCAAAAACCCCTTTTTCAGGGGAGAGAAAAATTTTGTTTTCTGATAAACTTGGTCCCGTAAGCTTCACACGGGAGGAAAAAAGAATGCTCAGGGAAAACTACATAAAGCTCTCAAGAAACATCATGAACAGCGATTACATCGACAATGCCGTGCTGCTTCGTGCCTTTATCGGACTTATGACCCATATACGCTTTCAGATGACACTCATTGACGGAATAACGGTGGATGTGAACGAGGTACTTCTGAAAAAGGAGGAAATACCTCTTGTTTTCGGTTCTTCAAAAAGACAGGCATATGAAAGCCTTAAAAGAATGGAAAGAGACGGTATTATAAGATGGTTCAACATCCGCAACAAATACACTCTCATAAAGGTGATAAAAGAGGATTTTTCAAGGGATGAAGAGGCTGTTGATATCATCGACCACCGTCATATGGCTGATAGCAGAAGGATGCAAGAAGGAAATGAAGAAAAAAAATCTGAGGATATAAATAATTCTTTACGTAATCACACAGCCGCAGCAGCTGCAGAGTCCGAAGCCTCTTCAGAAGTGCAGTCTGAAAAAAAGGAAAACGGAAAAAGCGGCTCTGCTTATGAGGAGTTCAGAAGCAGATTCCAAAGGCAGACACAAAAATATACATATCCTTCGGATAAGATACCGCAAAAGAAGGCTTTGGTGCTGCCTGAAAAAAGAGCCTCTGCAGAAAGCAGAGACCCTGTTTTACCGTCCGTAGGGAAAAATACACTATCGGATATGTTCAGAAAGCATTATAATTCTCATACCGCATCCCAAAGCAGCTCTGAGAAGGTCTCAGAAAAACCCTCGGGCGAACCGAAGCTCAGATACGGAGAATATAACAACGTGCTTCTTACAAGAGATGAGCACAACCGTCTTGTAATGACTTTCAGTGATGCGAGAAAGCGGATCGATGAATTCTCGGAGCTTTTAAGAACAGCTCCCGATAAACGCGGTACGGTTCATTTTGATGAAATAATGAAGCTTAAGTGTGCCGCCACATAGCTTCATAATAAGTGTAGATTATCATTAATAATCTCCACTAAGCCCCGCAGCTTACGCCTTCAGCCATTGCTTCGGGTCTTCAAGTCCTACGCTGGCGCGGAGGATAAGTCTTGCGTCGGAGGCGGCGAGGGTGTCTGCGTTTACGTTGGCTGCCTTGTAGCGGGCGCTGCCCTCTTCAATTTTTTCAAGTCCTACGCTGGCGCGCAATACGGCTCTTGCATCTGCAGCGGTGATTTTTCCGTCGCAATTCACATCACCGGGACACACAAGTGTGAGGCTTCTGCCGTCGGGGAGTGTGAGGGTCATTCCCGTGCAGGCTGTCACAACATTATCTGCGGCTTTGCCCTCTGCCGTTTTTATAACGCTGCCCGAAGTGGCTTTTTCAAGAATATCCCCTGCCGTGAGGCTGACAGACGAAGAGGATATGAACATAATATATTCACCCTGAAGGCAGGCATTTTCGCTGTCGGTGAACACGCTTTCCTTCTTCGGTATCTCCTCATGGCCGCTTATATAGGTCTTACAGCCGCTGCAGTATACGCCCTCGGTGTAGCCCGCCTCAGTGATGGTAGGCTCTTTTGCAGGAACGGTTTTTATTTCCTTGTGATTGTTTTTATCAAGCTCTGTGCTTTCGGTATATGTGTGAGCCTTATTATTCTGACAGGTATAGGTAATCACTCCGTTTTTGCTGCAGGTAGCCTCCGCCGTGATTTTTCCCCCGTCCCACTTATGGGCATTATTATCAAGGGGGAGTATTTCGTGTCCGCTTATATATTTTTCGCAGTCCTTACATCTTACACCTGCCGTAAAGCCTTCCAGGGTGCAATCGGAGGAGGTCGCAGGTGTGTTTTCCGTGTTTTTATGGTCACAGAAAACATTGACGCTGCAGGTGTCGGTGTAGGTTATTCCGTTATATGTGATTTTTGCGGTAATGACCGCACTTCCCTTTCCTGCTGCCGTAAGCTTTCCTGAATTCACCGTAACTCTCCTTGTGTCGGAGGAGGACCAGCTGACGCTTAAGCCCACGGGAGAGGTGACGGCAGAAAGGCTTTTTGTGTCTCCCTGATTCATTGTTATATCTGAGTGTGACAGCTCAACCGAGGGAGTCTTCACACTTACATCGAAGCTTACCGAAAAGCCGCCGCAGCTGACATTCACCTTTACGCTGCCCGCTTTTTCCGATGAAAAGCCTGAGACGGAAAAGCCCGATGTGACAGTACGGTAAGTTCCGTCGGAATAGCTGAGCTTAAGCTTCAATCCCGCGGTGTCAAGGCTGTCGCCGATATAATACACGGTTTTTTCCGCGGGGGAGACAATTTCAACTGCGCTTATAACGGGTGCCTGATATGAATAGGCACTCTTATTGACTGAAAGATTTATGTCATCATTGGGAGTGTTATTTATATCACAGATAAGAAAGCCGTCCTCATACATAAAGCCGAATACCGAATAGTATTTTTCAAGCTGAGGGGTATATATTTTTTCCGTTTTTCCCGTTTCGGGACTAACGGCATAAACGCCGTCGGCAAGGGAATATAAAAGCTTATCCTCCACAGAAGCAAGGCAGGCATAATTCTTGTTCCACACTCCGCCATTCTCGGCATACCAGCGGCTTTTTACATCGGCAATTTCCTTTTTGTCGCTCATTCTCATAAGCTTCTCAGCGGAATAATCGATGTAATACAGCTCATTATTTACAAGCTGAAATGCCGTTTCGGATTTCTGCCAGAAATAATTATCATAACGTGTATCCTGAGGGGAAGAATCAAAATCGGAGGCACTATGTCCGCTTGCTCTGATGCCGTCGGTTGAAAGCAGGAAATTATTGTGGGCAACTCTGCCTGAAGCGCCCCTGCCGTATTTGCTCCAGCGGCAGTCGTCCCAGGTAACATCAACGTGATAGGGGATATCGTCTATTATAACGATATTCCAGCCGTGATTGAGTGCCGAGGATGCACAATAGCAGTTTTCAATTCCCACTCTTTGCAGAAGATACATATATGCCATAGCATAGCCCTGACAGACCGAGGCTCTTTTTACAAATGCCCCGTAGGCAGTATGCTTTATAACGGAGGAGGAAGTAAAATCGTATTCATTCCACAAAGCCAGCCTGTCGTGAAGAAGAAGAGCCTTTTCCACATCCGTGAGCGCACTGTTATTCTCTATTCCCTCAAGAAGCTTATCTGCAGCTGCCCTGAATCCGCTGAAGCAGGCAGTATATTCCGCCTCGGTATCGGCAAAGTCCCTGTAGATGAATGAAACAGTACCTAAATACTCCTTGCCCGAAATATAAATGAGGGTATAATCAAGTCCGTCAACATTGAATGCCTCAGGCATATGATACCAGATAAATTCAGCAACATTCACTATAAGCTCTTCCGGGATTCTCAGACTGCTTAAATCTACTGACGGTGTGCATTTCTTTATGGCTGAAAGAATAATATTCCTGAAAGCGGCAGTATCTGTTTTGCTTTCAAGCTCCTCAAGAGAAGTCTGCATATCCCCGGGAGAATCGTAAAGCAGAGGAGATAAGCGTTGCGGCACAGCCTTATACTCCGTTTCAATTGCACCTGCAAAAACGGGCAGGCTGTTTATAAAAAGAAGCACCGAAAGAATAAGTGCCGCGGTTTTTCTGATTTTCATAATATATCACCTGTGATTATATTTATATATTTATACTAACATACTTGATTTTACAATTCAATGTAAAATTAAGGAGGCTCTGCAATACGGCATTTATATACCGTTCACGCCCTGTATCCGTACCATTCGCCCTTTGCACTTGACATCAGAAAAATAACAAAGAATAATTAATATCAGGAAGTGATTTTATGAGAAAAATATCAAAAAAAATAACAGCCCTGATACTGACTGCTGCTACTCTTATACTGCTTGCCGGCTGCAACGGCAATACAGGCTTTTTGTCTTTGGGCAAAAAATCACACACGCTGATGATATATATGATCGGCTCTGATCTTGAAGCCAAGGGCGGTGCAGGCACTCAGGATCTGACCGAAATAGCAGAAAGCGGTGTAGATACAGACTCGGCAAATGTTATCGTTTATTCGGGAGGCAGTCCGAAATGGCACAATGATAACACATCTGCAGACAGCCATACATTGCTTGAGCTCACCGGGGACGGCTTTATCAGTGCAGAGTCCTTTTCCCCCGTTTCAATGGGAGAAAGTACCTGTCTGTCGGATTTTCTTACGTATGCATATGAAAATTATCCTGCAGATACATATTCTCTCATAATGTGGAATCACGGCAACGGCCCTCTTATAGGCTACGGCAAGGATATGCTTTTTGATGATGACTCACTTACTCTCTCCGAAATGGGCGCAGCCCTTAAAAGCTCCCCCTTCGGAACTGAAAACAGACTTTCATGGGTTGGCTTTGATGCCTGTCTTATGGCATCGGCGGAGCTTTTATCCGTATGGAAGGACTATGCTTCTTATCTTGTTGCTTCTCAGGAAATCGAGCCTGCCTTCGGCTGGGACTATTCCTTCATAAAAAACCTCACAACCGCCTCATCAGAGGAGCTTACAACAGATATCACGGAAAACTACCTCTCCTCCTGCGAGGAATACTATGATGAAAGAGGCTTTGACAGCCGTGATACGACCCTTTCTTGTATCGATTTAAGCTACACAGGAAAGCTTGAAGACGCAATCAACTCTCTTTTCAGAAAGGCAAAAAGCAATCTGTCTGAGGATTATAACATTCTTGCCGTTTCAAGAGTTAATTCGAGAGCTCTGGGCAGAGCAAGCACAGGCTCTGAATATGACCTTGTTGACCTTATGGATATGACAAAGCAGATGAATAGCTATTATCCTGAGGAATGCAGTCAGCTGCAAAGCATTATTGAGGAGGCAACCGTTTCAAATCAGACAAATGCAGACGGACTCTGCGGAATTTCCCTTTATTATCCCTTCTATAACAAGGACTATTATAAGAGCTCCTGGCACGAGGAATATAAAAACCTGGGAGTGCTTGAGGAATATGCCGCTTATCTTTCGGAATACTGTAAATTCTGGCTGGAAGGTAAAACTCTTCTGACCCAAAGCAATGTTCCCGAGCGTGAGGATGATGACACATACAGCATCACTCTCTCAGCTGAGCAAAGTGCGGATTTCGCCTCGGCAAACTACTATATTCTGCAAAGAGAAGGCGAAGGGATATATACAAAAATATATTCCTCCTCTCAGACCGAAAAAAAGGGAAATACGCTCAGCGCCGATTTTGACGGTAATGTTCTTTATGTCAACACCGATATAAATGAATATGTAATACCTCAGACAAAGCAATATGACACGGCAGGCGACGGTACCCGTTACGATGTATTTGTGAGCATGAATAACAGCCTTGCCGTCAGCTCCTTTGACTATCCCGAGGGATATGAGTATAAGGCTGAAAGCTATGTGTTCAAGCTTACGGTTGATAACAAAACCAAGGAGATATCACAGTCTGCCCTTATACCTGATGAATCAGATAAAAACAAAAATTCTCTGTTCGGAGGAAAGCTTGAGGATGCGGATCTTTCTCAGTGGTCAATTCTGGGCTTTCTCAATGACAGCCACAGATATATATCCCGTTATGAAAACGGTCTTCTGAAGCCTGTTGATGAATGGGACTGCTCAGACTTCCATTCCGGTCACTTTGTTCCTGTAGAAAACTTTACAGGCTTCACCTTTATGCCTCTCGGCATAGGCGAATATTATTTCCTCTTTGAAATCGAGGATGTCTACGGCAGCAGATACTGCTCCGAGATGTATCCTGTCAGCATCGGACAGACTTCCTCTCAGGAGGATGATACGGCCGTTGAGCTCAAGTGGAAAGAAAATGAAGACAGAGTTCTGCTTATTGATGAACAGAATGTGTCGGTATATCTCACAACTGAAAAAACAGACAGCACTCCGAGATATACGATAGAAGCAGAAAACAGAAATGATTTCCCCATATGTATAGAGGCAGATAATTTTGTTATAAATGACTCAATTTACCTTCTCGGCTCCTATGTAGGCCAAATAATTCTGCAGCCCTCAGAAAAAGGAACAGCAAAGTATTCAATGGACCTCGGCGCGGCTGAAGAATACGGGAAGCTTTCCGTATTCGATGAAATAGAATCGCTGTATTTTTATGTGAATGTCGAAAAATGTGACGGAAAAAGAATAATGGTTTATGAACGGTATTTTGATGTTTCAATACCGCCGGATAAATCCTTTGTCCCTGATGAGAATGATACTTTTCCCGGGATCTGGTATTCTTCGGTGAAATATCCCGCAAATGATATTTTTGCAGAGGAGCATGTTATATATGAAAAGAACGGACTAAGGATATCTGTTGCAGGCCTCGGAGGCGGAGATGAAAATTATTTATCCGACTCTCCTCAGACTGTAAAATGCCTGCTGAAATATGAGAACCTTACGGATAAGCCCATGTATGTGGGCTGTATGGGCGGAGTTATGGATAACATTTCCCTGCTTTCACGTTCGTCACCTTTCTTATTGCCCGCAAAGCTTACTGCATATGACGGACTGTATCTCGATACGGACAATGATAACAAAAAAATTATTTCACCTTCTTCCCTGTCCTTATATATTGTTTATTCAGAACACTACTGGCTTCCTCTGATTTCCTACGGCGGTGCCGGATTCTTACAATATGACGTCGCTGATGTCAACTTATCACAGCGCGGAACGGGTGCCGATCTGCCTGATACGGGCGAGCTTTATTTCAGCAATCATTCAATTGAGCTTTATCTGAATGAAATAAAACCTGCTGAAGATAGCGGAGATAATCATGAGTTCTTGTTTACTTTGGTAAACAACTCTGATCTTGATATCGCAGTCAGCGCCGAAAACATAAAAACAGGCAATGAGGCTTCAAATGCACATTTTTCCTCTGACGGATTGTGTGCCGCGCATACAAAAGCAAGCCTTATTCTGAATATACGTGAGGATTATGTATCAGGAAAGGATATTACCGCCGACCTGTATATATATGACTTGCTGAAAGAAAACATACTGTATCTTGAAAAGGATGCAATAAAACTGAATGTACCTGAATAAGTGGAGGATCAGAACATGAAAATTTGTCAGAATTGTAAAACTCAATGCGCAGATGAAATGAAATTCTGCCACAACTGCGGAACGCCTCTCAACGCCGAGGTTGATTTTGATGCTACCGTGCCGGCAAATGATCGGCAGCAGAACAATTCCGCAGCACCTGCTGACGCTGCACAAGGCGTCACTTCTGAAAGCACGGCAGCTGCAATAAACAGCTATTGTGTGAATACACAGCAGACAAACAGCTATACAGGAGGCGTACAGACGGAAAAGGCCGCTTCCGAATCCGACTTCTCCTCTACCGTACAGTTCCGGGAGGGTTATCCCGTAAACACGCAGACGGGGATTCCTGCTTACCCACCCGTCTTCACCCCTCCCGCAGAGCCTCAGAGCGGCTATTCCGTGAATACACAGGCGGGAAATCCTGCTTCTGCTCCTGTTTTTTCTTCTCCCGTGCAACCTGTAAACACCGACCCGTTTGCTGCCGCAATCGGCGCACAGCCTTATACACCCTACGGCGGTACATTTTCAGCTGAAGAAAGCGCTCCCCCTGCCCCCGTGACACCCGGCTTTAATCCGCTGTCATATACGCCCACGGGAGCTGAAGGAGGCATACCTGCCGTGCCTCAGTATACAAATGCAGGCATTCATCCGGATGTACAGCCTCCCGGAAATAAAAAGACAAAGGACAAAAATAATAAAAACGGAAAGCTCATACGCAATCTTATAATAATTTCTGTTCTGGCAGCACTTCTGGCAACAGGTATAGCCTTGCTTTCAAGGGAATTCTCAGATTCCTCTTCCGGAGAAGAGACAAAGTCACAGCACGGAGGCCATAATACAGAATCTGACGCTTCCGACAGCACAGGTATTCTATTTGCCGATGATGAGCTGAGCTATGTAATGATATACAATCCCGGAATATACGATGAAGAGAATCCTCTGGACGAATCAAGGCTCAGCACAGGTGATTTCAATGCCCTTCAGATAGACACATCAGGCTTCAGAGGAGAGGTTTCCTCCGAGATCAATGCTACTCTTAATACAATAACCACAGGCTCTATTGATATGAATGTCCCCTTTGATGAAATAGCTCTTTCGGGAATCAAATCCGACGGTCTTGAAAAGGCTTATGAAAAATATGACACCGAAAGCTTCTATTATTATTCGGACCTTGACAATTCAATAAGAGACAGTGACGTTTTCGAATGTCTTTATGCAGGCAAGCATTGCTACATATGGTCAAACACCGACGCGGTGGATACGGCCCTTATTGAACAGATAGGAAATGATTTTGATAAAACCTTATATACCAAAACCGTCAGCATTTTCGGAAATCCCCGTTTTACGGATGATGTGGGCAAGGTAAACTTCCTGATATACGATTTCAATTCCCCCACTACCTGCGGTCTTTCCTCAACCTTAGACATATTCTCAGCCTCAGAGGTAAGTCAGGATATGATCGAGGAATACGGCTTCAACACCGACCATGCATTGATTCATATCAATTCTCTTCTGTGCGAAAGCGAGCTTTTCATAAGAACACTTGAATCAACACTTGTTCATGAATTACAGCATTACATCTGCTCGACATCAGCACTTATGTCTCCCGATATCACACATTGCAGCTCATGGCTGAATGAGGCAATGTCAGGTTATATTGAGGAGGTTGTGCTTCCCGGAGTAAAGGTTGATGACGGACATTATAACGCCTTCAACGGAAGCCCGCTTATAAAAGCAGGTCAGTCTCTTTATAATTTCACAACAAAGCCCGGTGACATAGGTGTATACGGCAGCGTTTATCTCTTCTCCGAATATCTGGCATACATAGGCTCAGGCTCCGGGGTCTTCAAGAACATTCACTCATATTGGAGAAACAGCTACAGCGATACACTCTGCGAATCGGAGGCAATATATAATTCCGTGCCTGCTTCAACAAAGGAGCGTATCGGTGAATTGGTTGAATACCCCTCATATGTTTATTTCACAAGCGATACTGAGGAGTGGATGAGTAAGCTCACCCTTGATTTCTATCTCAAATATCTCAGAAAGGATACCAAGATAAATAATTTCACCAACATCACACCCGATACACTTCTCTACGGCGATCTTGCAGGAGCAGATATAGAGGGCGGAGGAAGAATTATCGTTGCAGTAAAAAACAACGAATTCAGCGTTCCCGAAAATGCCGACTCAGGTCTGGTTTACGTAGGTCTTGACAAAAGCTTCAAGCAGATAACGGAAATTGTCTGCAAATAAAAATAAGGATAAAAATCATTGATAAAATCAACACAGGGGCTGTAAAAAAAGTGCAGACCGCATAAAACAAGATAAACAAAGGGTTTTCTGAAGATTTGAAGTCTTCAAGAAACCCTTTTATACATATAGATACTTAAAAAATGACAAAAAACTGCGTTTTTTGTGTTTTATGCTATAAACAAACTTCGCCTCTCGGCGTACCTTTGTACGCCTTCGGGTAACCGAAAAACAAAGCATTGCTTTGTTTTTCGCTCAGTTTG
>JAZNSD010000086.1:0-47127 GCA_045591055.1 Acutalibacteraceae bacterium
TTCTGTATGTGCCTTCTTTTCGATTTCTCTTGTTACGAAGTAATCACATCTTGAGCAGTCAGCTCTTTCTTCGCCGACTGCAGTACAGGTTGCAGGAGTTGTTTCAACATATGCGCCCATATCGTGACCGAGCTTGGGATCAGTTTCCTGTGCCTTGAGAACTTCACCGCATACAGAACACTTGATGCCTGCTGTAAGGCCGTCTTCTGTACATGTGGGAGCTACTGCGGGGATTTCTTCTTCTGTATGTGCCTTCTTTTCGATTTCTCTTGTTACGAAGTAATCACATCTTGAGCAGTCTGCTCTTTCTTCGCCGACTGCAGTACAGGTTGCAGGAGTTGTTTCAACATATGCGCCCATATCATGATCGAGTGCGGGAGTTTCTTCCTGTGCTGTGAGAATTTCTCCGCATACTGAACACTTAACACCTGCTGTAAGTCCTGTTTCTGTACAGGTTGCTTCTACTGCGGGAATTTCTTCCTCTGTATGAGCTGCCTTTGCAATTTTCTGTGTTTCGAAATAATCACATCTTGAACAGTCTGATCTTTCTTCGCCTTCTGCTGTGCAGGTTGCGGGAGTGGTAACCACGTATTCGCCCATATCGTGACCGAGCTTGGGATCGGTTTCCTGAGCCTTGAGAACTTCACCGCATACTGAGCATTTAACGCCTGCTTTGAGACCGTCTTCTGTACATGTGGGAGCTACTGCGGGAATTTCTTCTTCTGTGTGGCCCTTCTTGGGGTCAACCTTATATACTCTTGATGTTTCAGTGCCGCATACTGTACAGTAGGTTGCTTCATCAAAGCTACCGTCTTCTGTACATGTGGGAGCTACTGCTTTTTCAATTTTGATTTCACCGGGAGTATGAGGAAGAAGAGTGCCTACCTTCTTGTCACGGCTTATCTGTTCTTTACATACTGTACAATAGTAAACCTCTTCATATGTTCCGGGAACTGTACATGAACCGTCCACGGAATTTTCAATTGTTAATTCGCCCTTTGTATGTCCGGGAGCAATAATATCACTTCCGTATGTTTTTACCTTGGAGCAGGCATCACATACCATATCGCCTGTGTAACCGTTTTCGGTGCAGGTAGCGTCCTTTGCACCTGTAAGAGTGAGAGGTCCTTTATGAACATCTGCTTCCTTTGAATCAAGTACTTCAATATCCTTTGTAAGACCGCAGGAGCAGGAGAACTTATCTGTTCTGTTTGTTACGCAGTTTGCGGGAATTACATTTGAAACGTAAGTATTATATTCATGTGTATGAACTGAATATGTCGCTCTGATAACAAGGTTGGAGGTAACAGCAGTTCCGTCGTTATCCCATCCGGAGAAAGTATATACAGTGTTTTCATCGCCTTCTCTTGAGGGAGCTTCGGGCGCAACAGCAGATTCACCGTGATTTACTATCATTGATGAAATAAATGAGCCGTCCCAATCAACATATGTTACAACATACTGTTGGCCCTGCTTTGAATAAAGAGCTGTTACTGTGATGTCCTCTGTAATGTTATTGAGAGCCTTGTCCCAACCTACAAAGGTATATCCTTCCTTTGCGGGTGTCTCGCCGTCATAAACAGCAGTGCCGCCTTCTTCAACTATTGTCTTATAAAGAACGGTTCCGTCTGCATCAACGAAGGTTACCCAATAGTTTTCTACACCTTCAACTGCATACTGTGCAACTGCATAGGTATTCTTTGTAATCCTGTCAAGCTCCTGGCTCCAGCCTGCAAATACATATGTTTTGCCGTCAGAAGCAGGCTTCACAGGTGTGAGAGCAGCTGCCATCTGTGCTGCTTCGCCGTAAGCTACTTTTTCTTCGCTTATAGCACTTCCGTCATAATTCTTATAATATACATTGTATTTATTCTTTGTTTCTGTGAACAGTGCTGTATATTCTGCACTGCCTGTTACAGCAACTATTGCGGGAGACCAGCCTGAGAAGGTATATGTATATTCAGCATTGCCATCTTTCACAGGTGTTCCTGAATATGAAGGTGTTGTGCCGTATTCCCATTCCGTGTTCTGAAGAACGGTACCATCGTAATTTTTGAATACTACGGGGAATTTTTTCTTAACAGCTGTAAACTTTGCCGTGTATTCAGCATTGCCTGAAACTGCGCTGACGGTGGGATTCCAGCCGTCGAAAACATAATCATATTTTTCGTCTGAGGGTTTTACGGGAGTTCCGTCATATGAAGGAATGCTGCCGTAATCCCACTGAGAGCTCTGAAGCACCGTACCGTCATAGTTTTTGAAGGTTACGGTATATTTATTCAGAACTTCCTTAAAGGTTGCCGTATATGTAGCTTCTTCGGTAACTTTTGAAACTGAAGGAGTCCAACCGTCAAAAACATATGAATACTGAGGTGTGGCTTCCTTTACGGGTGTGCCGCTGTAAGAGGGTGTATCACCGTAATAAAGATTACCGGACTGAAGCACAGTTCCGTCATAATTCTTAAATGTAATTTTGTACTGATTGGTATTTGCATCATAGTGTGCATAATAGCTTACATCACCGTTTGCAACAGGAAGTGTTGAAACAGTATATGCGGGACTTCCTGTTGTGGTGTTTGAATTCGAGGTATTCCATCCGTCAAACACATAGGTATACTGAGCATCAGCCGCCTTTGTGGGCGTTCCGTTATAATAGGGCTGAACATTGTAATAGAAATTCTGATTTGCAGATGCTGTATTAAGTAAGGTTCCTTCGTTATAGAATTTTACATTATACTGAACCTGATTTATTGTAAACTTTGTTGTAGACGATTTTACGCTGTTAATATATGCGGTTACATAAACATCTCTTGATGTACTGCCGCCGTTATTGACCCATGTTTTTGCTGCATTGGTAACACTTACAGTACATGTGTCAGCCTGTGATGTTGTTCTGGTAATACCTGAAATAGTTTCAGTGGTAGAAGTTGCTGTAGAGCTTGAATTAAGAGCATAATAAGGCTCCTGATACCATTCAACTCCGTACTGGTCGTAAACCGTAGCAGAGGTTGTAGCAGCCGTAGCTGTTCCTGATTTGGGAACTGTTATTGTCTTATTGCCGTTTGACCAGGAAATGGATGCGGGGGCTGCAATATTAGTTGAAGCATTTACAGTCCACGTACCCTCTGCTGCTGAAAAAGCACTGGATTTATCGTGGAATGATCCGCTCATAACCTCTTTCCAGCTGTTTGCACCGGCCTTCGATGCATAAACCTTAAGAGTAAACTCAAGCTCACGCCATGTAAGACCGCCGCCGAAGCTGTAGTTATAGGTGTATGAAGTGGGGAAACCCTTGTTTGTGTATGTAAATGTATGGGTTTTCTCTTCATCCATATTACCGGTACTGAGTCCGACAGACTGTGCGGTCTGTGTGCCCGTACCATTATTGGATTTATGATTCACATAGTGATCATTCTGATCCCAACCGTCGGCACCGTTAGTAACGGTAACTTCTACTTTAATGTCATAAAGTCCGGCCGTTGCGGCTTCGGCTTCGGGGGCAAGGTCACCCATAACGGGGATAAGCGACAAGCACATTAAAAGAGTAAGAAATATACTCAGTGCTTTTTTGCCGTATAGCTTTGCTTTTGTCATTTTCTGACATCTCCTTTCAGATTTTTCGGAAAAACTTATCGGACAAGTATACTCAGCCGCTGTCGTTTTCCTTTTATCTTGTTAAAAAATCAACAAGATATTTATCTTATAATAACAGATGATAATATTTTATCATATTATATCAATTTTTTGAATTGGATATATTTCCAAAAAAGAAACCCTTGGTTATAACAACATAACCAAGGGTTTCAGCATTTTTGTTAATTTTTTATTAACTAAACAATTAAGTCCGTCAAATCCGCAAAAGTATCAGAATTCTTTGCCGCAGATTTCCTTATATGCCTTTGCAGTGATCTCCATCATCTCATCATACTTTCTTTCGATATCGGCAACAAGTGCAAACTGAGTATGACAGCGGACAAGATTGTGGTCCGGGTAATGAATTTTGAAATACACATCACCCTCAATATAGTCGGTAAGAAAACGCATACCGCATTCAAGAGTCATCATCTTTGCTGAGAAAGGCAGAAGCTTTACTTCCTCATCCACAAGGCTCTGCCCTGCCGATGTGAGGAAGCCTCTTACATACTGCTCATAAAGACCGAGGTCGAGTGAAACATTATTTACATTCTTATCATCCTCGGTGGTTGTATTGGCACCGAAACGGATAGCATCACCGAAGTCATAGAGACTGAGCCCGGGCATAACAGTATCAAGGTCAACAATACAAAGAGGCTCATTTGTTGTTTTATCAAAAAGAATATTATTAAGCTTTGTATCGTTATGTGTAACTCTGACAGGAAGGTCACCGATAACGGTTTTTCCCGTAAGAACATATGTTTCATTGCGGCGGGCACGGCAGAATTCTATTTCTTCGCCGAGATATTTCACTCTGCCCTTTGCATCCGCTTCAATAGCATTCACAAGGTTTCTGTAACGCTTGCCTGTATTATGGAAATCGGGAATTGTTTCATAGAGTGTATCAATGGGGAAATCGGCAAGCTGTCTCTGAAATTCACCGAAAGCCTTACCTGCATTAAAGAAAACCTCGGGAGATTCGATTGCATTATTGGAATAGCTGTTTTCCACAAAATTATAAAGACGCCATACTCTGCCCTTGGGGTCGGTATAATGCTTTTTACCGGTTCTTGTGGGCTTGCAATAAAGAGCTTCTCTTTCGGGGTCGCCGCCTGCTGCAATTATCTTGTCTCTCAAAAAAGATGTAACACAGTCAACGTTTGCCATAAGCTCATCGGGATTTTTAAAAACTACTGTATTTATACGCTGAAGAAGATGACGCATTTCCATACCGTCAACATTATACACAACTGTCAGGGTATCATTTATATGGCCGTCATCAATTGGATAAAAATCAACAAATTTTCCCGCAACAGAAAAATTATCGAGTATCTGCTTGATTTCTTCATTAGTAAACATAAAATTACCCTCCTTATGTTACTGATAAAAATTATATCACACAGAAAAAAATAGTCAAGTTTCTATTTTTGTTCTTTACATACGGGCTTTTTTCGGTTAGAATATAGGATAGAGAAAGTTTAGGAGGATCATATGAAACCTGTTTACAAAAGAATACTTCTTAAGTTAAGCGGCGAAGTTCTTGCAGGTGAAGCCGGTCACGGCATCAATTTTGATACTGTGACAGGAATCTGCAATATCATCAAGGATGTTTCCGATATGGGTGTTCAGGTAGGAATAGTTGTAGGCGGCGGCAACTTCTGGAGAGGAAGAAGCAGCGGCGATATGGACAGAACAAGAGCTGACCATATGGGTATGCTTGCAACCGTGATAAATTCCCTTGCACTTCAGGAGGGACTTATTCAGGCAGGCAACGATGCAGTTGTTATGACAGCGCTTGACATACAGAGAATGGCAGTTCCCTTCAACAAGGATGAGGCTGTAAAAGCAATGGAAAGCGGAAAGGTTGTAATTTTCGGCTGCGGCACGGGAAGTCCCCTTTTCAGCACAGACTCAGGTGCAGCTCTCAGAGCAATTGAAACCGGCTGCGACATATTTTTCAAGGCAACAAATGTTGACGGTGTATATGATAAAGACCCCAACAAATTTGCCGATGCAGTAAAATACGAAACACTTACTTATGATGAAATCCTTGAAAAGCACTTAGGTGTTATGGATAACACTGCAGCAGCTTTGGCAGGAAACAGCCGTCTGCCCGTTCTTGTTTTCAATCTGAATGATCCCGAAAATATAAAAAGAGCAGTTCTCGGTGAAAAAATCGGCACAATTGTCAGATAAATAAAAAAACATACATATAAATAACCGGAGGTAAATATTTATGAAAACCGTTTTTGATTTCGCAAAGGAAAAAATGACAAAGTCCATTTCCGCACTCAATTCAGAATACAATTCAATCCGTGCAGGCAGAGCAAATCCTGCTGTTCTCGACTCCATAAGAGTTGATTATTGGGGTGTGCCCACTCCCGTTAACCAGATGGCAGCCGTTTCAGTTGCTGAAGCAAGAATTCTTGTTATCCAGCCCTGGGATAAATCAGCTCTCAAGCTTATTGAAAAAGCTATCCAGACATCAGATATCGGTATCAACCCTCAGAATGACGGTACTGTTATCCGCCTTACCTTCCCCCCCCTTACAGAGGAAAGAAGAAAGGTTCTTGTTAAAGAAGTAAAGGCAACTGCCGAAAATTCAAAGGTTGCAATCAGAAACATCAGACGTGACGCTCTTGAAAAGCTCAAAACAATGAAAAAGAACTCCGAAATCACCGAAGACGATCTCAAGTACGGCGAAACAGAGGTTCAGAAGATCACAGACGATTTCATCAAGCAGGTTGACTCAGTTGCAAGTGCAAAAGAAGCAGAAATCATGGAAATCTGATTATGGCAGAAAATAAATTTTCAGTTCTTCCCGCCCACGTAGGCGTTATTATGGACGGCAACGGCAGATGGGCAAAAAACAGAGGTCTTCCGAGAAAAATGGGACATATTGAAGGGGCAAAAACCTTCAGGAGAATAGGCGAATACGCAGGAAATCTCGGTATCCGCCATATTTCCTTTTATGCTTTTTCAACAGAAAATTGGTCTCGTCCCGAGGATGAAGTAAATGCCATAATGAAGCTTTTCGGCGATTATCTTCAGGAAGCAGAGGAAAGGCTTCAGGAAAACCTTGAAAAGGGCATAAGACTCAGATTTTTAGGAGACAAATCAAAGCTTACCGATGAGCTGAGATACGCTATGGATTATCTTGAAAATGCCACAAAGGATATGACAAAGGTCAATCTTAACCTTGCCGTAAACTACGGTGGTCAGCAGGAAATTCTCCACAGCGTAAAAAATATTGCATCGGATGTTCTTTCAGGGAAAATTAAGCCTGAGGACATAACATTGCAGACAATAGAAAAAGGACTTTACACCGAAGAACAGCCTCCTGTTGATCTGGTTATAAGACCAAGCGGTGAACAGCGTCTTTCAAACTTCCTTTTATGGCAGTCGGCATATGCGGAATTCTGGTATTCAGATGTTCTATGGCCCGATTTTACCGAACAGGATTTTGACAAGGCTCTCGAAGCGTATCAGCAGAGAAACCGTCGCTTCGGCGGTGTATAAGCATTCAGCGGATGTGATACGCATCCGCTTTATTATAGAAATAAATATTAAGGAATTTTGATTTATGAAAACTCGTGTTATTACAGGACTTGTAGGTCTCGTTGTTGTTATCGGTTGGCTTTTTTCAATGTACACACCCGTTTTTACGGCTGTGCTGGCAATAGTTGCCGCAATAGGTGTGTATGAGCTTCTCAAGGCATTTGAGGTCAGAAGCTTACCGCTGAAGATACTTTCACTTGCAGTTTCTGCCGTGGTTCCCTTCTACTTCAGCTACGGCAGTCTTCTCAGTATCCCTATGTTTCCCGTAATAACAATAGTTGTTCTTGCCGCACTTATTATTATGGTGCTTGATTTTGAAAAAACCAAATTCGAACAGGTTGCCTGTTCTCTTTTTGCTGCGGCTTTTGTTCCGTCGGCACTTTCAGGCATCATTCTTTTCAGGGATGTATATATAAACTTCCCCGATGCATATAAAAAGACCGACGGCATATTCCTTATATTGTTCGCTTTCTTCTGCTGCTGGCTTTCCGATACATTCGCATATTTCTGCGGAAGATTTTTCGGGAAGCACAAGCTCGCTCCCGTAATTTCCCCGAAGAAAACAGTTGAAGGAGCTGTAGGCGGCTTGATCTGCACCGCAATACTCAATACTGTTCTCTTCTTTATCTTCAGACTCAATTTCGACCTTACGGATAAAATTTCCCTTCCCCTTGTTATTATTTCCTCCGTATGTCTTTCTGTTATAAGCATATTCGGCGACCTTGCAGCCTCTACAATCAAAAGACATCACGGAATCAAGGACTTCGGAAATCTTCTTCCCGGACACGGAGGAGTTATGGACCGCTTCGACAGTTCATGCTTCGTATTCCCTGCTCTTTATGCAATTATTTCTATAGTTAACGCTATTTAACTGAAAGGTAATATAAAAATGAAAACAATAGCTGTTTTAGGTTCTACAGGCTCAATAGGCGTGCAATCCCTTGACGTAGCAGAAAAATCAGGCTATAAGGTGGATGCTCTCACTGCCCACAGGGATTTCAGAAAGCTTGAAGAACAGATAAGAAAATTCAGACCGGAATATGCCGCATTGTCAGATACTGCCGCAGCTGCCGAGCTGAAGCTCAGAGTCAGAGACACGTCCACGAAGGTATTCTCAGGCACCGAGGGTATCGAACTGTGTGCCGAAAAATCAAAAGCAGATATTGTTATAGATTCTATTGTTGGTCTTGCAGGGCTTCGCCCCGCACTTACGGTGCTGGAAAGCGGAAAGCATCTGGCTCTTGCAAACAAGGAGGCTCTTGTTGCAGGAGGAAATCTTGTGCTTGATGCGGCGAAAAGAAACAGCAGACAGATTCTCCCCGTTGACAGCGAGCACTCCGCAATTTTTCAGTGTCTTGAGGGACGCCCCTCCAACAAAGCACTTAAAAAGATTATTCTTACAGCATCCGGAGGTCCTTTCTTCGGAAAAACAAGAAAAGAGCTTGAAAATGTAACGGCTGCTGATGCTCTCAAGCACCCGAATTGGGATATGGGAGCAAAAATTACAATTGACTCTGCCTCTATGTTCAATAAAGGACTTGAGCTTATTGAGGCACATTTCCTTTTCGGTGTCGCTCCCTGCGATATAGATATTCTGGTACACAGAGAAAGCATCATTCATTCCATGGTGCAGTATGACGACAATTCGGTTATTGCACAGCTGGGGCTTCCGGATATGAGAATTCCCATCCAGTATGCACTCACATATCCCGAAAGATTCCCCTCACCGGTAGGAGAATTGAATCTTGCAGAAATAGGAAAGCTTACATTCTTCAAACCCGATTATGAGGTTTTCGACTGTCTTAATATATGCCGTGAGGCAATCAATAAGGGCGGACTTTATCCTGCTGCCGTAAACAGCGCCAACGAAGAGGCAAACCGTCTTTTCAGAGAAGGCAAGGTCAGATTCCTTGAGCTGGGCTCTCTTATAAGAACCGCATTCTCCGTTACACCTGATAAAAAAGATTATACTGCAGATGATATTTATGAAATCGACCGCCTCGCCCGAAAGGCTGTAAACGACTGTATTTCATAAGCTTCTGTTAACATATACAATATAACAAAGGGGGATATCCTTGAATAACATTTTACTCTCAATTTCAGCTGCCTCAATATGGGGCAAGGTATGGCCGGTTCTTTTTGCCATTCTGTTTTTCGGAATTATAATCGCTCTTCATGAGTTCGGTCATTTCAGCACCGCAAAGCTTTTCAGAATGAAGGTCAACGAATTCTCAATAGGCATGGGTCCCGCACTTTTCAAAAAGAAAAAAGGCGAAACACTTTATGCTTTAAGACTTCTGCCGATAGGCGGCTTTGTTTCTCTTGAAGGAGAGGACGAAGCATCCGATGACCCCAGAGCATTCGGAAATCAGAAAGCGTGGAAGAGATTCATTGTTATTGCTGCAGGTGCCACACTTAATATCCTTTTAGGTCTCATTCTTATCAGCGTTACACTGGGTCTCAGCGGCTTTGTGCCCTCAACAACCGTTTCGGATGTATCCGATAATATGTATACAGAGGAAACGGGCGTAATTATAGGTGACGAAATTCTTGAGATCGACAACACTCGTGTTCATTCCGCAAGAGATCTTTATTACTGTCTTTACAGGAACAACGACGGCAACTTTGACATAACACTCAGAAGAAACGGTGAAAAACTCGAGCTTTCACAGGTTGAAGTGGTTTATGATATTGAAAACGGAATGTGCTCATTTATTGTAGGAAGCAATCCTGTTTCTGTCAAAAATATTATTCCCGGCACGATCAAGGAAACTCTTTCAATGACCAAAATGATATGGCTCAGCCTCATTGACATGTTCAGAGGCAATTTCGGCATGGATGAGCTTTCAGGTCCCATAGGAACTATCAATATTGTTGCCGATACAGCCACCGATGCCGTTAATACTGCCGATTATTCAATGATCGTTTTCATTCTTGCATTTATCACCGTAAACATCGGTATGGTAAACCTTCTTCCCCTTCCCGCTCTCGACGGCGGCAGACTATTCTTCATTCTTATTGAAATAATAATAAGAAAGCCCATTCCCAAGAAATTTGAAGCCATTGTGCATACAGCAGGTCTTGTTCTGCTTCTGATACTCATGGCGGTAATTTCGTTCAACGATATAGCAAATCTGTTCAGAGGATAAAAAAATGGCAAGTAAAAAACAGGTAAAAATCGGAAATATTCTTCTCGGCGGCGGCGCTCAGGTGAGAGTTCAGTCGATGCTCAACACACCTGCTGATGACATAGCCGCTTCCGTAGCTCAGGCAAAAGAGCTTGAAAGTGCAGGCTGTGAAATCATAAGAGCTACCGTGCCCACCCTTGAAGCCGTAAAAACAATTGCTGCACTTAAAGAAAATACAAATGTGCCCATTGTTGCCGACATTCATTTTGACTACAGAATGGCACTCGAAGCCCTCGCTGCAGGTGTTGATAAAATCAGGATAAATCCCGGCAATATCGGCTCTGATGAACGTGTAAAAGCTGTTGCCGATGAGTGTGCAAGAAGAGGAGTCCCCATAAGAATAGGTGTTAATTCAGGCTCTGTAGAAAAAGAAATCCTTGCAAAATACGGTTCTCCCGTTCCTGAGGCTCTTGTGGAAAGCGCACTTTATCATGTAGGCCTTCTGGAAAAATTCGATTTTGATGACATTGTGATTTCAATTAAATCTTCAGATGTGTCAACAACCTGCAAGGCATACCGTCTGATGGCAGAAAAAACCGACTACCCTCTTCATCTCGGCGTTACCGAAGCCGGAACAGAAAGATTGGGACTTATAAAGTCATCTGTCGGAATAGGCTCACTTCTTCTTGATGGAATCGGCGACACTATAAGAGTATCTCTCACGGCACCTCCCGTAAAAGAGGTTTATGCGGGATTTGATATTCTCAAAGCCTGCGGACTGAGAAAAAAAGGCGTTAATCTTGTAGCCTGCCCCACCTGCGGCCGTACAAAGATCGATCTTATAGGTCTTGCAAACAAGGTTGAGGATGCCCTTCGTGGTGTAGATAAGGATATTACCGTTGCTGTTATGGGCTGTATCGTAAACGGTCCGGGTGAAGCCAGAGAAGCAGATATCGGTATTGCAGGCGGCAACGGAGAGGGGCTCATTTTCAGAAAAGGTGAAATTCTCAGAAAAGTGCCCGAAGCAGAATTGTTTTCCGAACTACTGAAAGAAATACAAAATATGTAAATTTATTTTGTGCATATTGACATAAAGACGGTTTTATACCGTCTTTTTTTATTTATTCCTGACAAACTTCTGACACTTTGGTTACAAATTGTAATTTTTATCTTGCATTTTGTTACAAAATAAGGCATAATATTATCGTTGCATAAAATCAGTAAATTTGTTTTTTACAAATATCCGGAGGTTTTTTGATGCATAAAAGAATAATACTGAAAACTGTAAGCCTGATTCTTGCACTTCTTACGTGCTTCGGCACCGTATCTGCAACTGCAGGCGCAGCTGAAGTAAACGGAGCTCAGGCTATCGTCGATACCGCTCTTTCACAGGTCGGAACTTATGAAGGCTCAGGCGGTTATACAAAATATGGTGACTACTTCGGCAGTCCTTATATTGCGTGGTGCTGTGCATTTGTATCATGGTGTGCAAGAACAACGGGAATTTCCGAAAGCGTTATCCCGACAAACCTTTCATGCACCGCAATGCGTGATTATTTCCAGAGTCTCAATCTTTATTACCGCTCCGACGCATACGGAGGATATTACAAGCCCAAGCAGGGCGACCTTATCTTTTTCACAAGCACTTCCCCGTCAAACAGAAGCCAGAGCAATATCACTCACATAGGCATTGTTGTGGATGCAACATCCTCATATGTCACATGTGTTGAAGGCAACTGTCCTGACAGGGTACGAAAAATTGACAGACAGTATACATCTTACATAGCAGGTTATGCAACTCCGAAGTATACAGGCGTAAGCACAGGTAATGCTGAACCTGAAATAAAGTATGAAACAGGTGTATATATCACTGACGAGGTTATGAACTTCCGTTCAACCCCCGGAGGAAATATTATATGCACAATTCCCGTGAACACTACACTCACAATATCTGAGGTACAGGGCGCGTGGGGTAAAACAACCTACAACGGAAATACAGGCTGGATGTCACTTACCTACAGCACATATCAGTCAGGTACCATTGATAAGCCCGGCACACAGACTCCTATACAGGACCCGTCTGCAATAACTCCTCAGAACACAAACAAATATAAGGTATATGAAACAACCCGACTCAGATCTGCCCCCAACACGAGCTCTGCAATTATCGGTTCGGTTCCGGCAGGCACACTTGTTGAGGTTACAGAAAAATCATCAAACTGGGGTAAGCTTACATATAACGGTGTAACAGGCTGGATGTGCCTTGACTGGTCTTCCCCCTATAACCGTGAGGTTGACTGGCTCATAATGGATATATCCCAGTGGCAGCGTCCCTCAGATATTAACTGGACAAAGCTCAAGAATGCCGGAGTCAAGGGCGTTATCATAAGAATCGGCGGAAGAGGCTCTGACGGGGCAAAATCCGTATATGCCGATGATTCCTTCCTTCAGCATTATAAAAATGCAAAAGCAGCAGGAATGTATGTAGGTGTTTATTTCTTCTCGTATGCTCTCACTAAGGCAGGCGCAATCGAAGAAGCAAACTTCACCGTAAATACACTCAAGAAACACAATTGTCAGCTTGATCTTCCCGTTTATATTGATATGGAAGATTACGGTTCAGACAAATCCCATTTATATGCAGGCAAAACAACCTGTTCCATGGTACTTGATGAATTCTGTAAAGTAGTTGAAAATGCAGGCTACTATGCAGGTATTTACGTAAGCCGTTCATTTGCAGAAACTCACGTCAATCCTTCCGTGTTCAATAACCGTTCAGTATGGATTGCCGAATGGGACACATCCTACTGCACATACAACGGCCATGTAGACGTATGGCAGTATACTGAAACCGGCGTTATAAGCGGTGCACCCGGCAAGGTTGACCTCAACCGTATGTATACAAATTATCCTCAGAGATTCAAGAATCAGAGCACAACAACTCCTTCACCGAGCACTCCTGTTGTTCCCGCACCCACAGAATTAAAGGGTGACATCGATGACAACAAGCTGATCACGGCAGCTGATTCAAGACTTGCATTGAGATATTCCGTAGGACTTGAAAAGTTTACCGAAAAGCAAAAAACAGCTGCGGATGTTGATAACAACGGCAGCATTACCGCTGCAGATGCAAGAATAATCCTTAAAGCATCGTTAAACTGACAGAGGTTAATCTTCCAAGTTAACATAAAAAAGAGTTTATCATTCCCCAAAAGGTCTGATAAACTCTTTTTTTGTTACAATTTTACATCATGTTTTTTCTGTATGCCAGATAATCCTCAAGAATTATAACCGCAGCAACAGCATCCACAGTATTTTTGCGTTTTTTGCCCCGTGTATCTGTCATATTCATTATTCTGTGGGCACTGACAGTAGTAAGTCTTTCATCACGCAAAACCGTGTTTATGCCCGAAATTTCCTGAAGCTTCATGGCAAACTCCCTGCATGCCTCTGCTCTGAAGCCCTGAGAGCCGTCCATATTTTTTGGCAGCCCCACAGCAATTTCCTGAGCCTTCAGCTCCTTTGCCTTCATAGCAACAGCTTCAATTACCTTATCCGGATCTCTTTGTGTTATAACACCGACGGGAGAAGCCAGGAATTCGCTTTTATCACAAACAGCAAGACCTGTCCTGACGTCACCGTAATCTACTGCAAGTATAACCATAAAATTAAACCTTTCCGAAAAAATTCCGGGCACGACTGTCAGATCCTGCCCGGAAAAACCATATATATATTTTTTTAGAACTGCGGGATGTCATAGTTGCCGCTGCCGGAGCCGCCGCCACCGTGACCCGAGCATACACTCGGCAGAGCATCCACTCTGAACCAACCCACAGAAGAGGGACAGCCGGAATTTGCAAGTCTGCCTGTTGCTGTACAATAGCTTCTCTGTACAGATTCGTCACTCATTTCGAATTCCTTATATTCAAGTCCTGTATGAATACGCTTCATAACCTCTCTGTAAACCTGACCGGCAGGGTTAGCACCGTAATAACCAAGATTGATGGTTCTTCTTTCCTTTTCAAATCCTGTCCATACGCAGCCTACATAATAAGCAGTACCGCCGATTATCCATCTGTCAACGTTATCAGAGCTGGTACCGGTTTTTGCCCAGTTATCCTGGCCCTTAACTGCATAAGGAGCACCTGTACCGCTTGAATAAGTAACAACGCACTTAAGAAGCTGAAGCATAACGTCTGCAGTACCCTTGGTAAGAACTCTTTCGCCTTCTCTGTCGGGCTCGAGAATAACCTCTGTGCCTGCTGAGTTAGTAACTTCATAATAGCACCAGGGCTCATAATAAATACCGCCGCTGCCGAAGGTTACAAATGCAGCTGCCATTTCAAGGCAGGTCATACCGTACTGCATAGCACCGATAGCAAGAGGAGCATAGTTATTATCCTTGGGCATAAGAGTTGTGATATGGAAACGGTCTCTCAAGAAGCTATAGGATGTATCTGTGGAGATAGTATCAATAATTCTTGCGGGAACCGTATTGAGTGAGGGAGCAATTGCCTGAGGAAGGTTACGCAGATCGTTGGGATCACCGGTAACACCGCCGTAGTTTGTGGGCCATGCTCTTGCTTCACCCGGAAGATTGATACCAAAGTTTGGAAGATATGAAGACCAGAAGAAAACTCCGAGCTCAATTGCGGGAGCATAAGCAGACAAGGGCTTGATACATGAACCGGGCTGTCTGGGAGAGGAGGTACCGATATTAAGTGTTCGGTCACCTGTCTTTTTACCCAGTCGGCCTGCTGTAGCAACAACTCTGCCGTCATAGTCCATAATTACCATTGAGGACTGAATTGCGGGATTATCCTCCGTATCCTCTTCCTTGGGGAAGGTTACTCTGTTTTCATAAACATATTCGAGCTCATCCTGAATATCAAGATCAAGAGCTGCATATACCTTGAGTCCGCCGTAGTAAACCTTACGGAAGGCTTCTGATTCGGAATAACCGTATTTTTTCTGAAGATCCTTTATAAGAGAATCAATAACAAAGTCAACATAATAGCTGTTATACTCTGTTTCGATCTCAACATTCTCTTCTTCATTTTCGGTATTCTCTGTATCCTCGCCGTCCTCAGAGTCTGTGATACCGCTTCTGTTTTCTCCGTAGAAAACAACCTTTTCCTCAAGAGCTGCATCGTATTCCGCCTGAGTAATATCTCCCTGCTCAAGCATAGCATCAAGACACTGTGTTGCACGGTCGCGGTTTATCTCATAGTTAATTATCGGATTATACTTTCTCGGAGCATTTGTTATAGATGCAAGAATTGCAGATTCCATCAGAGTGAGCTCATCAACAGTTTTGTTGAAATAATACTCAGCACCTGTTTTGATACCGTAGCAACCCATATCAAGGTAGATTGTGTTAAGATATGCTTCCAGGATTTCATCCTTATCAAAATGCTGCTCAAGCGCAAGTGCATTTCTGATTTCCTTATATTTTCTTACAAATGTACGGTTGTTCTCACCTGTAAGGTTTTTAATAAGCTGCTGTGTGATGGTTGAACCGCCCTGAGAGAAGCTGTATTCAACAACAACACCGATGGTTCTGATCCAGTCAACACCCTGATGCTCATAAAAACGCTTGTCTTCAAGGTCAACAACAGCATTTTTAAGATCCTCGCAGACATATTCAAGATCAACCCATTCTCTGTTTTCAGCGCCGTGCAGACGGGCAATTTCAACAGGGTCGTCATCCTTTTCGCCGGCATATATGATTGTAGTCTGACTCTGATCCTTAAGATACTGGTCAAGATCTATGTAGTCAACACCTGCAACATCCTTTGAGGGATCGCCTGCACCGATATTTATAAGACCGACATCGGTAAATACCTCAAGCATAACAAAGCCGACTGAAAGTACGCCTGTCATAAAAACCATAAGGAAAAGAATCAGCGTCACACTGAGCCACTTGGGCATCTTCTTTTTCTTCTTCTTTTTTCTTCCCTTCTTTTCTTTTACGGGACTTGTATTTTCTTTATTCAAACTTTTCATCCTCTCTCACCATATATTGATAAGGATATGTTTTTACATATACGAAAGATAGTATAACATACTTTTTCAAAAATGTTTAGTATATTTTGAAAAAAAGTTACCAAAGATTATTTAAAAATACTTAAAGAAGTTGATAATTTGAACCAAAAATTTATAAAAAACTATTTCTTTCTTTTTATTTGTTTATTTTTTATTATATTAGTGTGCGTTTATCACAGTGTACCGACTGCGATCAATAATGACAAGCCTGCTTATTACCTGAAGGAATCTGCAGGTAAGCTTGCCGTTTATGAAGCAGGCAGCGATGTTCCCCGGGAAATATTTGATACGGATATAAGCATCTTTCCTGAGGAGGATATAAAAAAACTGAAGGAGGGTATTCCCGCCTACACGAAAGAAGAATTATCGGAGCTTATTGAAGACTTTTCCGGATAATTTATTGACATAAGAACAAAAGCGGCAGTATAATATATTCATACAAGCTGAAAGGATGTTGAATATGCACTACACTATGAATATTGCCGGCTGCGAAAGAAACCTTCCTCTTTGCAGGCTCAACGATGAGCTTCAGATAGGAGCCTTTGTTATGTTCGGAGATGTTGAGCTTACAATTGCCTGTGCAAAGGCTCTTCTTGAAAAAGTACCGGAGTATGATTATATCATCACAGCCGAAGCAAAGGGCATTCCCCTTGCATACGAAATGGCAAAGCAGCACTCTGACCCCACTCACTTTATCGCAAGAAAGAATCCCAAGCTTTATATGACAGGTGTTTTTGAGGTGGATGTACGTTCTATCACAACAGCAAAGGATCAGAAGCTCTATCTTGATACTGCCGATGCAAAGCTTATGAAGGGCAAAAAAATTCTTATTATAGATGATGTTATTTCCACAGGAGAATCCCTTTATGCCGTGGAGCAGCTCGTTGAAAAAGCAGGCGGTATAATCTGCGGAAAGGCTGCCGTGCTTGCAGAAGGAAAGGCTGCCGACCGTGAAGATATAATCTATCTTGAAAAGCTGCCCCTTTTCGATAACTCGGGAAAGCCTCTCAACTAAAAAAACTCCGGCTGTATCAGCCGGAGTTTTTTTTATGTTGTCAGAATACTGCTTATGCAAAGATATCGCGGAAAAACTGAATAATTGCATTGAACAAAGCAACAAGCCAGTCAAAGGGACTTACAATATTTTCAACTTCCATCTCTTTTCCGCAGAAATCACATTCACCGTTATAATTATCATCGGTATGATCCTTTACTGCAAAGGTTTTGATTTCAGCTGCTGCACAACGGGAGCATTCACGTTTTTCGTGGCCTTCATCTGTACAGGTTGCTTCATTTACCGTGTACCAGTCACCATAGTTATGACCGAGAGCGGGAACTCCGTTTTTATAGTCCTTGTAGTTGTCGCCGCAGTATGTGCAGACATAAAGAGTATAACCGTCTTCCACGCAGGAGGGAGCAACACTTGTGCCGTTATAAAGATGATTACAGTCTGCTGCCGAAGCACAAAGAGCAAAGGATGAAAGAATAACGAGGGAAGCTAAAACAACGCTGATAAATTTACGCATATTTTTCATTTAACACAACTCCTTTATATATTTATTCTAACACAAACGGACTTTTATGTCAAACACTTTCAACAAAACGGATAAATGCCTTCATGCCTTCTTCTGTACGCTTATAAACACCGGCATGCTCAAGAACGGTTGCAAACACCTTACCTACCTCGTCCTTAAGAATATCCATTGTGTTTTTTTCTGTAAATTCATAGTTATTTATGAAGGACTCAACCCAGTCGGCATGCTCCTTTGTGAGAGCGTCTGCTCTTAAATCGGCTTTTGAAAGTATCGCCTTTTCTACTGCCTCAAGCTCGTCCTTGAGCCTGGGAGGAAGCACGGCAAGTCCCATAACCTCAATAAGACCGATATTTTCCTTTTTGATGTGATGAAGCTCACTGTGAGGATGATAAACACCGAGAGGATGATCTTCGGTTGTGATGTTATTACGAAGAACCAGATCAAGCTCAAACATCTCTCCTCTTCTTCTTGCAATAGGAGTGATCGTATTATGAGCAGTGTCACCTGTTTTTGCAAAAATAAATGCATCCTCGTCTGTATAAGAGCGCCATTTAAGAAGGATCTTATCTGCAAGCTCAACAAGGCTTTCTTTATTCTCACTCTGAAGTCTTATTGTAGACATAGGCCATTTTACTATGCCTGCCTTAACATCGGAGAAGCCTTCAAAAGCAAGCTCTTTTTCAATGGGAGCTCTCTCCATGGCAAATTCATATTTACCGCCCTGGAAATGCTCGTGGGAAAGAATTGAGCCTCCGACAATGGGAAGATCTGCGTTTGAGCCGAGGAAATAATGGGGGAACACGGTCACAAACTCAAGAAGCTTTGAGAAAGCACTCTTGTTGATCGTCATAGGGGTGTGTTCACCGTTAAAGACGATACAGTGCTCATTATAATAAACATAGGGAGAATACTGCATAAACCACTTGGAATTATTAATAGTGATGGGGATTATACGGTGATTCTGACGGGCAGGGAAATCGATTCTTCCGTTGTAGCCTTCACACTCACGGCAGAGCATACACTTGGGGTAGCCAACCTGAGGCATATTTTTTGCAGCAGCAATTGCCTTGGGATCCTTTTCGGGCTTTGAAAGATTTACGGTGATATCAATGGTGCCATACTCCCCTGTCTGCTGCCATTTGAGTATTTTTGCAATTCTTCCCCGGCGGATATAGTTTGTATCACCGCTGAATTTATAATACCAGTCTGTTGCACTTTCGGGATTCTCTTCATAAAGCTCTCTGAATTTCTTTATTACCTCAGAGGGACGGGGTGTGAGCACACCCATAATTTTTGTATCAAAAAGATCTCTCGAAACACTGCCGCTGTCAATAAGCCCCATTTCTACGGCATCATCACAAAGAGAGTCGAGAAGCTCTTCAATTCCGCCCTCAGCCAAGGGGGCATCAGCATCAAAATCATTTTTGCCGAAAAGAGCAATAATTCCGTTGATACAGTAAGTTTTATCAGCCTCATCAATAAGACCTGTTTTTACAGCATATTCAACAACTGCTTTGATTTTTCCGTCTGTCATATCTTTGACCTCACACATCCGAATTATAGATATATTATATACACACCTTTATAATTTCGCAAGAGGAAAGAAAAAAATATTTACATCAGCACCTATCAGGATATATAATAATAAGAAAAAGTCTTACGATTTGTCAACCCCCTACCCCCAATCTTGGGGGCTGTAGGTGTTTCTTGTTATAAGCTAAATTGCTCACAACGCGAGCAATTTCCTATATAATAAAAAAGCTCCCGAAGGAGGATAATATATGAAATACGAAAACAACTGGAATTCCCTGAATTCACGCCCCGTACCCGAATGGTTTGCCGATGCAAAATTCGGTATTTTTATTCATTGGGGACTTTATTCGGTGCCCGCATATACCGCAAAGGGACAGTATGCAGAATGGTATCAGTGGCAGTTGGAAAAGCAGCCTGAGCTTACCACCAAAGCCTGGCACGAAAGCGTTTACGGAGAAAATTATAAGTATACCGATTTTGTAGAAGGCTTCAAGGCTGAGCTTTTCGACGCAAAGGAATGGGCTGAGCTTTTCAGAAAATCCGGTGCAAAATATATAAACATCACATCAAAGCATCACGACGGCTTCTGTCTTTTCAAAACAGACCACGCCTGGAACTGGAATTCAATGGATGTAGGCCCTCACAGAGACTTCTGTATGGAGCTTAAGGAGGCTATGAAGGACACAGGAGTACGCTTCGGTGTTTATCACTCCGTTTACGAATGGTTCCATCCCCTTTATCTCAAGGACCCCGAGGAATATGCATTAAAGCATCTGCATCCTATGCTTAAGGAGCTCATCACAAAATATGAGCCCTCCACCCTTTTCACCGACGGTGAATGGGATCATCCCAGCTCCACCTGGCATTCTACAGAATTTTTAACCTGGCTTTATAACGAATCCCCCGTCAAGGATTATATTGTTCCCAATGACCGATGGGGCAAGGAAACAAGAGGCCGCCTCGGAGGTAATTTCACCACCGAATACGGCTACATTGAAGAAGGAAGAAAAATTGAGGACGTAGAGCTTGACCGTCCCTTCGAGGAATGCAGAGGCATCGGCAGATCCTTCGGCTTCAACAGAATCGAAAACACCGATGACTATCTCTCCGCCAGGGAGCTTATTGAAATGCTGGTTGAGCTTGTTTCTAAGGGCGGAAACTTCCTGCTTAATATAGGCCCCGCAGCCGACGGCACCATTCCCGTTATTATGCAGGAAAGACTTCTGCAGATAGGTGAATGGCTTAATGTAAACGGCGAAGCTATCTACGGCACACGCCTTTATACAAAAAATCCGCAGAAGGATACCTACTACACCAAAAAGGGAGACACGGTATACGCAATAATAAACCGCTTCCCCTTCGGCAGCGTTACCCTTTCCGAAGTAGACTACGACGAAAGCATCAAAGCACGCCTTCTCGCCCACGACGCCGCACTCACAACGGAAAACGACGGCGGCAAGCTGAAAATCACCTTCCCCGCCATCAACCCCGACGAGGTGAAGTGTCAGTATATGTATGCAATTGAATTAACAAGATAAAATTTTCCGGCATAAGCCTGTGATAAACAGACCTATGCCGGATTTGTTATTATTTATCAGGTAAACGGATTTCCGAATTTATCATAATACATAGCGAATATTCCTGCCATCCCTACTACAGAACATACAAAGTGCAGTATCATATCCTTTATATACATTTTTCTTTCAGAAGGCTTATTACGGACAAACATAATTATCTTAATTATCAATGAGCCTATGGCAATCGGTCCGAAAAACGGCCACGAAAAACAAACGATAATGGCAAAAACAGGTAAAATCAAATGAAATATTTTCAGCGGAGCAAGTATTGTGTTGATAAAATCAATTTCAAAAAAAGCAGTAAGAACTATCCCTAAAAAAGCATAAACAGCAACAAAAACAAAACTGATTTTTGAAAAATACTTATAACCCTTTCTATTCATTTTCCTTACACTCCTTTAACTATAAAGATGGTCAATACTTTTTCACCATACTTTTTATAGTATAACCTTCTATAATCATCTTGCAGATTTAACAAAAAAAACATACCACATCGGACTCAGCTCCTATAGTTTTGCCTATTTAATTTTATTTTATAGAAATCAAATATTAAAGTCCATCTCTAAGACAAAAACATAGCAAAAACATGCAGAAACGCAAAAAATTATTCTTAATAAGTCATTCTTACCGTAATTCATGTTCTTTTCATAATCAGAAAAAACAAAGCAACACAACACAATTAATAATATGCAAAATTCTTCGGCATAAGCCTGTGATAAACAGACCTATGCCGATTTTTCTACCTTATTTCTTAATCACTTTGAATGTAAGTTCATGTTCGCCGAGGTTTTCGCCGGTTATTTTTACTGTGACATTGCCGGACTTGCCTGCGGTTTTTATCCAGAATGCACGAGCACCGCCTATGAGGGCGAATTCATCGGGGCCGATTACAGTTGCGGGACCGTCAACCTCTACCTTTATGCTGTTATTTGCAAAGGGAAGACGGTTGCCGTTCTGATCAACGCACATAAGCTCAATTCTTGTTACATCATAGGTCTTATCCTCTGTAAGAGTGTCGCTGTCTGCCTTAACTACAAGCTGCTGGCTGTTTGCTGCAGTTCTTGTGACTGATTTTACAAGCACACCGTTTTTGTAGCCGTCAAAGCGGTATTCAACCTGCTCGTCACCCCAGTTTGCAAAATACTTTGTAACAAGATCAACCATCTCGGAAATCTTCATTTTACCCTTAAGGAAGGAATATGCAATTTCAAGATAGTGCTGAGGAGGCATAATATAGCCGTAGGAGGAAGCAGCAACAAGGGCATTCTTAAGAGGTGCGGCAACATCGGGAGCAAGTCCGTCTTCCTCTTCAAGGCTGTTTCCTATGAAGTCCTTAGGAAGAATGGGAGGATGAGGAAGATTGGGATATGCCTTCTTGTCGGGATATGCCGTGCTCTTATACTTGCCGTTTTTATAAATTTCCACATAATCGCAGTTTGTGAAAATATAAGTCTGACCTATAATTGCACCGGGATGCTCGCCCACATCCATAGCGGAAGAGGTTTCGAGCACGGGAATATCATCCTGCTGAGAAGCATAAACAGCTGCTGCAAGCTTAGGGATACGGAACATATCCGTTACACCGTGATAGCAGATTCTGTCGCCGCTGCCGAAGTCCTTATGGGTATTATAGTCAGCCATACACCAGCCGATAGCACCTGTGTGACGCTTACTGCCGAAAGAGGTATTCTGAACTCTCAGATGTCTTAAGGCATGCTCGGTGCGAAGAGCCTCGCGGTCAAAGGTCTTTGTGGGGAACATATGACCGTTATGCTCTGTTACAAGATAGGGGGCTTTTATTCCGCAGGTGATGATTGCGGGAAGAAGATTTATGGGTCCGCCGGAATGAATAAAGTCATTATATGTATAAACATCCTCAAGGAGATGGCTTCTGGGGAAGTTTCTTACACCGCCTGTCTGTCTTGTGGGGTCAAGGCTTCTTGCCAGGTCATTTGTCTGAGTATAGAATTCATCACAGTCGCCGCCTTCGTTTACTCTTACACCCCAGAGCACCACAGAGGGATGGCTTCTGTCACGGATAACCATGCTGCGCACATTATCAAGACAGTTTTTACGCCATTCGCCTTCACCTAAGAACTGCCAGCTGGGCATTTCCGTGAATACGAGAAGACCGATCTCATCGCAACGGTCAAGGAAATGCACGGAATCGGGATAATGAGCCGTTCTTACTATATTACAGCCGAGAGTATATTTCATCAGGTCTGCATCTGCCTTCTGAGCGGATGCAGGCATAGCATTACCTACATAGGGATAGCTCTGATGGCGGTTGAGACCTAAAAGCTTTACCTTTCTGCCGTTAAGAACAAAGCCTGTTCTTGTAAATTTTGCTTCTCTGAAGCCGAAGCGCTTTGTGATTTCATCGCTGCCGAAGGAAACCTTCAGAATATAAAGCTTAGGATTATCAATATCCCACAGTTCAACATCCTTTACCTTCCAGCGCACACGGATAACTCTGCCGTCAACATCTGCCGTCTTTTTGCCGAGGCACTTTTCACCGTCATAAAGCTCAAAGGCACAAACGCCCTTTACCTTTTCTGAGAAGGTAACATCTGCTTCAATTGTCTTCTGAGCATAAAGAGGCTCGGGAGTTTTAACAAAAACATCCTCTATATACTGTTCATCGTAAACATCAATATGAACTTCTCTGTAGATACCGCCGTAAACAAGATAGTCAACAACCTTGCCGAAGGGAGGAATCTCGGGACGCTCTGTGGAATCGAGCATAACCGCAAGACAGTTGTTACCCTTGTTTACCTTGTCTGTTATCTCAAATGAAAAAGGAGTGTATCCGCCTTTATGCTCTCCGATAAATTCACCGTTGAGATAAACCTTTGCATAGTTTGCAGCACCTTCAAAGCTGATAAAAATATGCTTCTTCTCTTCAAGCGCCTCAGCAGGAAGTCTGAACACCTTTCTGTAACAGCTTACAAACTGAAATGATGCTTCGTCAAAATAGTTGTAAGGCAGCTCTTTGTTTGTGTGAGGAATGTCAACCTTGGTAAATGCACTGTCATCATAACCCGGCTTTATCATTTCATCGGAAAAGCTTTCCGAATATTTCCAGCCGAAATTGAGATCAATTACTTTTCTCATACAAAATCTCTCCTTTTTGCGGATAATTACCTTTTTATTATACAATTAAAAGTCTTTCAAGTCAATCACACAAAAAACAGTTGATTTGTACGATATTTACTGCTATTATAGAGTTATTCCGTATATGGAGGTAAATTTTATGAAAAAAACCACAAAAGCAGCATTGGCTGTAACAGGTACGGCATTATCAGCAGCCGCTTTATATCTCGGCACAGGCGGTGCCTTATGCTACGGTATTTTATCAAAAAGAACCTGCAACAAGCATCCCGAAGAGCTGTTACAGGCACCCGGCAATATGCACAGATATCTCCACGACGAAAATTTCAGAACAGCAGACGACTGGTATAATGCAATAAATCCCGACGACACTGTTCTCAGAAATGAATACGGCGAAACACTTCTTGCAAAACAGATTCTGCAGGACACTCCCTCTCACAAATGGCTTATTGCGGTTCACGGCTATTCATCACGTCCCAGAGCAATGGCAAGACAGGCTATTCATTTTTATAAGCAGGGCTACAACTGTCTTATGCCCTGTCAGCGTGCCCACAGAAATCAGGAAGCAAAATTCACATCTATGGGATATTACGAAAAATATGACATTATATCCTGGATAAATTATATAATTTCCGCTGATCCCGACGCTGAAATTGTCCTTCTCGGTATTTCAATGGGCAGTGCTACGGTTATGCTTACAACGGGAGAGGTTCTCCCGAAGAATGTCAAATGCTGTATTGCAGACTGCGGTTTTTCTGATTGCTATCAGCTTTTCAAGGAAATGATCACAGTTGAAACGGGACTTCCCGTATTCCCCTTCCTTCAGGCAGCAAACTCCTTCGCCTCTCTTTTCCTCGGATGGAATTTCAAGGATTGCGCACCCATTGAGGCAGTTTCCGTATCGGAAACACCCACATTATTCATCCACGGCGAAGATGATAAGTTAGTTCCCTTCTGGATGATGGAAGCTCTTTATGAAAGCTGCAATGCTCCCAAAGAAAAGCTCGCCGTTCCCGAAGCCGGGCACGACGAGGCATGCTCAAACGCTCCCGAAATGTACTGGGAGGCTGTTGACAGCTTTGTGAAGCAGCATTCATAATTCACTGCAGCTTTTCTGATTTACGGCACCGTTTCCTGAAAAGGAGCACGGTGCCTTATTTTTACCGCCGTATATAAAACAGCTGCGTCTTTCTTCATAAAATAATATTTATAGTAAAAATTTACAACAAACAGTCAGTAAACAAGGCAATATTGACATATTGATAATTCTCCTTGTTTATGATAAAATTATGTCATTATATGTACGGAGGTGTTTTTATGAGATTACAGGAATCAGGCGAAATGTATCTTGAAACAATATATGTCCTGTCAAAAGAAAAACCTCTTGTACGTTCAATAGATGTAAGTGAGCATCTCGGCTATTCAAAGCCCAGTGTTTCAAGAGCGGTAAACCTTCTGAAAAACGGCGGATTCATCACCGTTGAGGATTCAGGTGCACTTATTCTTACTGAAGAAGGCCATCAGATTGCAAGTATGATGTTTGAGCGTCACACTATTCTCTCCCGCTGTCTTATAAAGCTTGGAGTGAGCGCTGAAACAGCAACAGAAGATGCCTGCAAGATAGAGCACGTTATAAGCGAAGAATCCTTTGAAGCAATAAAAAAATTTATTTCTCCGTAAGCACAAGTCTTTTTGTGCCATTCTTCCCTGCAAGGATATCTGCCTGCAGGGATTCATATTGTCCTATTAAGAATCCGATTTATCGGAACAGAAAGCGCGGTATATTATGAACTACGATTTTACAAGCATCCCCGACCGTACAGGCTGCGGCAGTGCCAAGTGGAATTCAGCACCTCATGCCGGGGTGGATGCAGTTCCCCTGTCCGTTGCCGATATGGAGTTTCCCACGGCACCGGAAATAAAGAATGCTCTTTCTGAGCTTGCCCAAACTCAGATCTTAGGCTATACCGATCCCACAGATGAGTATTTTGAAGCCGTGATATCATGGATGAAAAGACGCCACAGCTTTGAGATTGAAAAGGATTGGATAGTCACCACTCCCGGTGTTGTAAATGCCCTGGGTGTGCTTATAGAAGCTGTCACAAAGCCCGGCGACGGGATAATAATTCTCACTCCCGTTTACTATCCCTTTGATATGGCAGTGCTTGCAAAAAGCAGACGCTTTGTTTACAGCGAGCTTCAGCTTGCTGACGGAAGATACACCATTGATTTCGATGATCTTGCAAAAAAAGCTGCCCGTCCCGATACAAAAGCTATTATTTTCTGCAATCCCCACAACCCCATAGGAAGAGTGTGGACAAAGGAAGAACTGAAAAAGGTAGCAGATATCTGCACCTCAAACGGTGTATTTATCATCGATGATGAAATTCATAATGACCTTATTATGCCGGGGCACACCCATACTGTTATGGCAACTCTCGGTGAAAGGATAAAGAATAATATTGCAGTATGTACTGCACCCAGTAAAACCTTCAATCTTGCGGGACTTCAGTGCTCCAATATCATTATCCCCGACAAAAAAAGCCGTGCTAAAGTAAATGCCTGTATGATGCTTATTCTTCAGAATCATCTTAATATATTTGCCTATGAAGCATGCAAAACGGCATATAACAAGTGCGAAGATTGGCTGGATGAGCTTCTTACGGTTATTGACGGAAATGCAAAGTATGTTGAAGCCTTTATGGCTGAAAACTTCCCCGAAATCAAGGTATTTCCCCTTGAGGGCACTTATCTTCAATGGATAGATATGCGTGCTTCGGGACTTACTCACGTGCAGCAGAGGAAAATGCTTGAGGATGCAAAAATTTATCTCGACAACGGTGAGATGTTCGGCGACCTCGGAAGAGGCTTTCAGAGAATCAATCTTGCCTGCGCAAGAAAAACTCTTGAAAGCACAATGGAACGCTTCAGAAATGCCGTTAATGAAATAAAAGAAAAACAGCAGAGAAATGAGCTTCCCTACCACAAAAAATTAGAAAAAGACGATGTTATCAAGGATTTCATTTATTCCTCTGCCTACGGAAGAAACATCAATCTGAAAAACAAGGTCAACAAAAGAACACTTCTTATTTTCTCAAGATATTACGGCTGCAGCATATGCACGGAAATGCTTGATACCTTCAAAAAGTATCAGCGTGTTTTCAGAATGATGGGAATTGATATCAAATTCATCATTCAGTCCGACGTAAAAACTCTTTCTGCGGCACAGAATCAATATCCCTTTGAGCTGATTGCCGATCCCGAATGTGTATTTTATGACAGATACGAGATATTCGAAGCAAACAGCATGATAAATATGGTTGCAGGCGACAAAATGTTTGAAGAAATGATAAAGGGCGATATAAGAAATCTCCTTGACTCGGAACTGATAAACTCCTTTACCGGCGATACAGAAGAAAGCAATCACAGGGAACTGCAGCTTCCCGCTTTTATCGGAATAGATAAAAACATGAATGTTATCTACACTCACTACTGCAAAACCATAGGTGACTTCCCCGAGGCAGGAAAGCTTCTGGGGGCTATGAGAAAAAATACATCCGAACCAAAAAATGAATTCAGATACGGGAGGAAAACAAAATGAGTAAATCTGAAACAGTAAAAAGATATGTTCCGAAAAAAGAAGTACAGGCATATGCCATAGCTGCTCTCGGTCAGGGTCTTGTATACAGCTGTATGTCAAGCTATATCACCGACTATTATATGAGCGTGCTTCAGCTTAATGCTATATTTGTTATTCTTCTTATGCTTCTTGCCCGTGTATGGGACGCTATAAATGATCCGATGATGGGTATGATAATGGACAGAAAAACAACCAGGTGGGGAAGAATGAAGCCATATCCCCTTATCACAGCCATCCCTATTGCTGTTCTCACAATACTTATGTTTGTAAATCCCGGATTTGATGTGGACAATCAGAGCATATGGCTTTATATTTTTGTTTCCGTGGTATACATTCTCTGGGGTATGATTTACACCGTCAGCGACGTTCCCTTCTGGAGTCTTCCCAATGTAATGACCCCTGATGCAAAGGAAAGAGGAAATCTCATTTCTGTTGCAAAAACCGTAGGCGGAATAGGTTCTGCAGTTACAGTTGCACTTCCCATTATTGTAGGCTACGTTCTTGCCGATCTTCCTTATGAAGAAGCAAACATCCGTAAATATGCGATAATGGCAATTTCAATGGCAGTTATAGGAATGCCCCTTTTCACTCTTTCAACCTTTAAGACAAAGGAAAGAATACAGCTTCCCGATGCCGCAAGAAGAGCAGCAGGCGAACCCTCAACGCTCAAGAGAATCTTTTCCTGCAAGCCTCTTATGCTGGTCGTTCTTTCGGGTATGCTTTCCTTCGGAAGATATATGCTTCAGGCAGCAGCTCCCCACGTTGCACGTTATTCAGGCTTCTATCTCGGATCAACAAAGCCCATGACAGAGGCTGAAATCAACACAAATATTTCAAACGTTGCCCTTGTAATCCAGATTTGCGCAGCCATAGGTATGTTCGGGGCAATGCTTTTCCTTCCCAAGCTCTATAAGAAGTTTGAGTATAAGCATATTATGATAGTTTCCTGTATCGGCGGTTTTGTTGCAAGCTGCTTTACACTTATTATCGGCTGGACAACAAAGAATCTTCTTCTCTGTATCCCCTTTATGCTTATTTCCGCAATTCCCCTCGGTGTTATCAATAATGTTTCCTTTGCAATGGTTTGCGACTGCCTTGACTTCATGGAGTGGAAAACCGGCTTCCGCGATACCGGTCTCGGCTCTGCTTGTCAGTCATTCGTAAATAAGATCGGCAATGCTTTTGCAACCGTTATGATTATTCTTATGTATGTAATCGTAAATATCGATGTTAAAAACCTTAATGTCGGCAAGGGTGAAGCTGTTGTACAGGCTATCAATTCTCTGTCCTCCACACAGAACTTTGCTATGTTCTCTCTTGTAACGATCGTTCCCGGCATAAGCCTTCTTCTCTGTGCAATTCCTCTGTTCTTCTATGATTTCACAGGCAAGAAAAAGGAAAAGGTATTCGAGGAGCTTGCTGTTTCAAGAAAAGAAAGAGGCATAGAAATCGACGAATAATTTCTTTGTTTATACAACTATAAATCAAAAGCGCAGGTTATTTCAGCTAACCTGCGCTTTTCTTCTTTGTTTGTTTCTGTTCAATCTGATGGATTGTTTTCGCCGCAATAAGAACAGCTGTTGCAGGATGCGCAGCTTCCCGAACAGGTTTTGCTGTCGGGACAGCCGATGCATTTTCTGCCGCCTTTCTTTGCCTTATAGATATATAGCAACGCCAATCCTACAATCAGAACAATGACTGAGATTAAAATTATATTTTCCATTTATACATTTACCTTCTGTTTTTTCTTTGCCTTTTCTTCTGCTGCCTTCTTATCTCCTCTTATGCAAAGAGCAGTGATAACGGCAACAAATGCCGCCACAGCGATAAGTCCGGGAATAAAGCCTGCACCTATCTTACCTGTTGTTATAAGTGTACCTGCCTGATAAACGATAAATCCGATTGAAAAGCCTGTCATAAGCTGAAGCCCGATACCGCCCCAGAGCCACTTGGCACTCTTCATTTCAGAGTTCATAGCACCGATTGCAGCAAAGCAAGGAGGAGTGAAAAGATTGAACATAAGGTATGCAAGTGCTGCTGCCTTTGAAATTGCCATAACACCTGCAGCCTCTGCGCCTGCACCCTCCATAAGAGCAAGCTCCTCAGTATCAATAAGATTTTCAAGACCTACAAAGCACACGGCAAGTGTACCTACAACGTTTTCCTTTGCAATAAAGCCTGTTACGGCGGCGGCAGCAAGCTGCCAGGAAAGCACACCGACAACGGGTACGAGAAGATATGCGAAGGGACCTGCAATCGAAGCAAGAATTGAGGTGTCTGCAGTTTCGGCAAGACGGAAATTCCAGTTGAATGACTGCATGATCTGAACAGCAGTATTACAAACAAGAATAATTGTTGCAGCCTTTACTATGTAAGCCCAACCGCGCTGACACATTGACTTTACAGCTCTCCATAATGAGGGCACCTTATACTCGGGAAGCTCCATAATAAAGAAGGATTTTTTCTTGCTGTTGCCTGTGATTTTATTGATAATAAGCGCACCGAAAAAAATTATTACAATACCTATAAAATACATTAAAGGACCTACCCAGGAGGCATCTCCGAAGAAAGCACCTGCAAAAAGAGCAATTACGGGAAGCTTTGCACCGCAGGGCATAAAGGGAGCAAGCATTGCAGTTGCTCTTCTTTCTCTTTCATTACGGATAGTACGGCAGGCCATAACACCGGGAATAGCACAGCCTGTGCCGATAACAAAGGGAATAACGGATTTACCTGAAAGACCTACCTTTTTGAAGATTGGGTCAAGCACAACGGAAACACGTGCCATATATCCGCAATCCTCAAGAAGGGCAATAAGGAAATACATTACCATAACAAGAGGCAGGAAGCCGACAACAGCACCGACACCGCCGATAATACCGTCTACAAGAAGAGCAAGAAGCAGAGGATGAGCTCCCTCAAGAAGTCCTGCTACCCACTCACCGAAAGCTTCGATAAGAGTGACAAGTCCGGGAACAGTTGTTCCGTTGGCAAATTCATAGCCCTCAGCGATCCACACACCGGGACCCGCCTGAGAAATCCAGAAAACGAGGAACATAATTACGGCAAAAATCGGAATACCGAGCCACTTATTGGTAAGAACAGCATCGATCTTATCCTGATAGTTCTTATCCTTTGTGAATACCTTTCTTTTTTCTACTTCTTTAACGATCTTATTTACAAAAGCATATCTGTTTTTATCTTCTTCTCTTACTGCATTTTTATCAGTGAGATCAATTGCTCTCTGAGTATAAGGAGCCTTCTGTCCCTTGCCTGCAGAAGCTGCTGCTGCAGCTACGACCTCCTTAAGACCGCCGCCTGTTGTAGAAACCGTTTTTATAACGGGACAGCCGAGCTTTTCACTCAGAAGCTTTTCATCTATCTTGTTTTCCTTTTTATTATTGATGTCTGTTTTATTAAGAGCAACAACCACGGGAATGCCGAGCTCAAGAAGCTGGGTTGTGAAGAAAAGGCTTCTGCTTAAATTTGTAGCATCAACAATATTTATAATAGCGTCGGGAGAAGCATTCTTCACATAGTCGCTTGTGATGCTTTCCTCTGAGGTAAAAGGTGACATTGAATATGCGCCGGGGAGGTCAACGGCAATAATATCATTATCTGCACTGTATGCCTTCTTTACGGAAGCTTCTTTTTTGTCAACGGTAACGCCCGCCCAGTTTCCGACTTTTTCGTTTTTACCCGTAAGAGCGTTATACATCGTTGTCTTACCGCTGTTAGGGTTACCTGTCAATGCGATTCTCATAATTACATCCTCCTGAAATACTGTACTTTCTCTTAGTTAGCCATCGCTAACTACATTGTATAAAAAAAGGAATCAAGCGAATCCTTTTAATTTAACCGACCTCAACCACATCTGCAAGTGCATTGTCAATTGTGTATCTGCCGTCCTTGATAGACACAACACAACCGCCCTTGAGATGGGAAATAACTGTTATCGGTTCACCGCTGTAGCAGCCCAGAGAAAAAAGAAAATCCTCAAGCTCCTCATCGTCAACATCTATATTCTTAATAAAATATTCCTTGCCTTCTTCAGCAGTAAGAAGTGTCATATTATTCACCTGCTCCGATATTGATTAGCGAACGCTAACTATATATTAAAAAAACAATTAGCCTTTGCTAACCGCATAAATATTAACACAACAAAAACACTTTGTCAAGTGAAACTTCGACGTTTTATTCTTTTTTTTAATATTCATTAAATTAATATGCAGATAACAAATTTTGTATAACTGAGTCCTTCGTTTTGCTTTACATTGAAAATAACTTGTGATAAAATATTTTTTTAAGAGGTGAAGTAACATAGAATACTACGAAAACACCGTTAGTGCAGAAAAGGTGCTTCTTATTTCCGTGGATACGGGAGAATTTGATGCAGAAATGTCAATAAACGAGCTGTCTGAGCTTGTAAAAACGGCAGGCGGAGTCACTCAGGCGGTAATTATTCAGAAACGTCCCTCCCCCGACAGTGTTTCTTATATAGGCACAGGAAAGCTGACAGAAGCAAAAGAAATCTGCGAAAATATGGAAATCGATGTTGTGATCTGTGACGGAGAGCTTTCCCCCACACAAGGACGTGTGCTTGAAAAGACACTCGGCACAAGAGTTATAGACAGAACCGTGCTGATACTTGATATATTTGCAAAAAATGCCCGAAGCGGAGAAGGCAAGCTTCAGGTTGAATTAGCACAGCTGAAATACTCACTCCCCCGTCTTCAGGGACAGGGAACGGCACTTTCAAGGCTCGGCGGCGGAATCGGCACAAGAGGCCCCGGTGAAACCAAGCTTGAAAGCGACAAGCGTCATATAAGAAGAAGGATTCACACCCTTGAACAGCAGCTGGCTGAGCTTTCGGAAAGGCGTGCCAGATACCGCAGCAGAAGAAAAAAAGACGGTATTGTCACAGCGGCAATTGTAGGATATACCAATGCAGGAAAATCCACACTTCTCAACGCACTCACCGATGCTGATGTGCTTGCTGAAAACAAGCTTTTCGCAACTCTCGATCCCACATCCCGGGGAATAAGACTTCCCGACGGAAGTGAGGTTATGCTCATTGACACAGTAGGCTTTATTTCCCGTCTCCCCCATTTTCTTGTTGAAGCATTCAAATCCACACTTGAAGAGGCAACAAACGCTGATATTCTCATTATCCTTTCCGATGCTTCCGACAGTGCCTGCGAGGAACAGCTTGAAGTAACAAAAGAAATTCTGAAGGAGCTGGGCGGAGAGGATAAGCCGATGATAACGGTTTATAACAAGTGCGATATCGCAGATTCTTATCTTCTGCCCGTTACAAAAAATACGGTAAAGATTTCTGCGCTTAAGGGAATCGGAATAGAAAACCTGTTGGAATGCATTGCAGAAAATATGCCGAAAACAAAGAAACGGCTGCTGCTTCTGCTTCCGTTTTCCGAAGGTGCACTTGCAAACACCGTAAGACTGAATTCAAGAATATTAAAAGAAGAATATAAGGCAGAAGGGCTTTTTCTTGATGCAATAGTTGATACGGAAATAATGTATAGATTATTAGATTATATAGTAAAGGAAGATGAAATATGTCAAGATACCTGATCATCAATGCAGACGATTTCGGAATGTGCCGCAGCGCAAATCTTGCGGTGTATGACCTTTTTGAAAAGGGCGGCATCACATCTGCAACAATTATGGCACCCTGCCCCTGGGCAAAGGAAGCCGCAATCTGGGCAAAAAACCATCCTGAATATGCAGTAGGTCTTCATCTTACAACAACTGCAGAATGGGGTAACTACCGTTGGACACCCGTTGCTGAAAATGTTCCCTCGCTGAGAGATGAAGAGGGCTTTATGTGGCACGAATCAGATCAGTTTGAACAGCACGCAGACCTTGAAGAAGTAAGAAAAGAAATATGCGCACAGTATGACAGACTGGCTCAGTACGGCTTCACTCCCTCACATTTCGACAATCATATGGGCTCTCTCTACGGTGTTGCTACAGGCAGATTCGAGCTTCTCAGCCTCACAATAGAGGAATGCGCAAAGCACGGCGGTATGCCCTTCCGTTTCCCCTCAAAGTTTACCGACGAGCAGTTCGGCAATGAAATGCTTGATATAAGTGTACCAAAAGAGGTGGTAATGGGTCTTCTTGAGCCTATGATAAAGGGTGCAAACGAAGCAGGCGTTGCAATTCTTGATTATCTTATGCCCGGCGACTGGAACGGTCCTCAGAGCGAAAGCTATGAGAATTTCAGAGAATATATCTTTGAAAAATACCGTGCCTTCCCCGACGGCATTATCGAAACCTATATTCATCCCGTTATAGAAACCGATGAGATAAAGGGCATATGCGGCTCCTGGCAGAGAAGAAACTGGGAATACAAGCTCTTCTCTGACCCGAAAACTCTTGAATTTATAAAGTCACAGGGTATTGAGCTTATTAATTACCGTGACCTTAAGAAAATGAGATTCGGTTAATATGCAGATGCTTATGAGCCGTATGAGAGCGGCTATGGAAAAGTATAATATGATAGAAGACGGCGATGTGATTGCCGTTGGTGTTTCGGGCGGTAAGGATTCTCTGGCGCTTATGTATGCACTTTCGGAAATGAGAAGATTCTATCCTAAAAAATACGAGGTAAAGGCAATCACCGCAGATATGTGCTTTTTCGGTAAAAAAACAGATTTTTCTGAAATCACAGCCCTCTGCGAAAACCTCGGCATTGAACACATCATAAGAGAAACCGAGCTTTATCATATCATATTTGAAACAAGAAAAGAAAAAAATCCCTGTTCCCTTTGCGCAAGAATGCGAAGAGGAATTCTTCACGATATGACAAAGGAAACAGGCTGCAACAAGCTTGCATTGGGTCACCATATGGACGATGCAGCAGAAACATTTATGATGAATCTGCTGTCCGGGGGAAGAATAGAAAGCTTCCGACCCGTTACATATCTGTCGAGAAAGGATCTTACCATGATAAGACCCATGATATTCGCGGCGGAAAAGGAAGTTTTATCTGCAGCAAGAAAGATGTCACTTCCTACTGTGGAGAGTCCCTGTCCAATGGACAAAACAAGCAACCGCAATGAAATGAAGGAGCTTCTTTCTGAGCTCAACAAAAAATATCCCGCCGTGAAAGAAAAAATCATAGGCGGACTGCAAAATGCAGCGTTAAACGGATGGTAAATCATAATTTACAGAAAGGATATATTATGAAATATTGTGTAGTACTTTATGACGGGATGGCTGATTATCCCGTTGATGCATTAGGCGGAAAAACACCTATGGAGGTGGCAAACAAGCCTTTATTTGACAAAATGGGAGCAAAAGGCGAGGTCGGTCTTGTAAAGACTGTTGACGATTCCCTCAAACCCGGCTCAGACGTTGCAAATCTCAGCGTTCTCGGCTACGATCCCACCAAAAGCTATACCGGCAGAAGCCCTCTTGAAGCTGTGAGCATCGGAGTAAAGCTTCTTGATACAGATGTAACACTCAGATGTAATCTTGTTACTCTTTCCGATGAAGAAAACTATGAAGATAAAACTATGGTAGACTATTCTGCAGGTGATATTTCCACTGCAGATGCTGCAGTTTTAATGAAGGCTGTTGAGGAGCATTTCGGAAACGATATTTTCACCTTCTATGCAGGTGTTGCATACCGTCATTGTCTCACCTGGCACGGTGGCACAACCGAGCTTGGCAATATGACACCTCCTCACGATATTTCAGGTAAGGTTATCGGAAGCTATCTCTCCGACCATAAAAATGCAGAAGCACTTATATCTATGATGAAGGAAAGCTATGATGTTCTTTCCGCCCATCCCCTTAACAAGGAGAGAATTGAGAAAGGGCTTCGTCCCGCCAATTCTATCTGGCTCTGGGGTGAGGGCACAAAGCCTCAGCTTGATAACTTCTATGAAAAATTCGGTCTTAAGGGCTCAATCATTTCCGCAGTTGACCTTCTTAAGGGTATAGGCATCTGTGCAGGAATGAATACTCCCGAGGTTCCCGGTGCAACAGGCTACATCGACACAAACTTCAGAGGCAAGGCTCAGTGTGCTGTAGAAGAATGGGAAAACGGTGCTGATTTCGTTTATCTGCACTTTGAAGCACCCGATGAATGCGGTCACAGAAACGAGCCTGAAAACAAAGTACGTTCAATAGAGATAATTGACGAGCAGGTTCTTCCCGTGCTTATTGATGCACTTGAAAAATATGATGATTACAAGGTAATGATCCTCCCCGACCATCCTACACCTATAAAAACGAACACACACGCAAGAGATCCCGTTCCCTATATGATCTATCACAAGAACAAGGAAATAAGCGGAACAGACAATGTTAACGAAAACACAGCAAAAGCCACAGGCAACTTCTTCACAAGCGGAACATTGCTTATGGATCACTTTATAAAAGACTGATAAAATCCATCAAAAAGAGGTAATGCATTTTACGGCATTACCTCTTTTTTTGTATTCTTATTCTCTGAATTCCTATTAACCAACATTAACAGTCTCTGCTGCTTCAGCAGTTGAAGACTCTGCAGCTGTCACACTTGTGCTTTCTTCGGAGTTGTTTTCTGCATTTTCATCTGAAGCATCAGCTGAACCGACTGAAAGACCGTCTGAAATATTACACAGCAGCTGATAATATGTTTCTGCGCTTTCTCCTGCGGCAAGGCTTACTGCAATTGTACCGTCATTAAGAGCCTGAAGAGAAGCCACATAACCGAACATATTTTCTGTGTATGTGTAATGCTCGGAGGTCTCAAAATTAAGAAGTCCCAATAAAGGCTTATCAAGATTATTTCTGCCTCTTACAACACAGTATTTTCCGTTTTCGCTCACCTTGAATAAATCCGGCTTGAAGCTTGTATCAAATGCTTCATAATCGAAGGTGTATTCTTTACCCGTAAGAATGTCTGTTATTTTTCCCGTATTCTTATTGAGAATAAAGCTGCCTGAACGCAGATAATCCACATTGAATGCGCCGTCAAAGGAACGTATTTCCTTGCTTTCCTTACCGTCGTAGAACATAAGTGTGAAGCCTGTGGGAAGACCTGATTCGGGATCAGCCTCTTTATTGGCAAGATAATATACTCCGTTATCCTGACGCCAGAAGTCAAGAACCGCGATGTCGGTTACATATCTGTTATTATCCACGTTTTCTCCGGATCCGCCTGTTGCAAAAATATCAACCTTGTCGGAATAGTCATAATCATTATAAAAACGTGACGAGAAGAAAAGAACCGTTTTTTCATCCTGATGAAGAATGTTGTCAACAAACATCTTATAGTCTGTTCTCAGTCTTGCATTAAGGTCTACTATACGCTGATCTTCATTGAGGAAGTTGGCGGTTTTGTTATCATCGTAAAGATAAAAGCTTTCGCTGTAAACCTTATGGTCATCATAAAAGCGTGTTTTATCAACATCCACAAGAAGAAGACGCTTGCTCTTTGACTTATAAGCATCGAACTGATCTGTTACCTTGAAGAAAGCATAGTCATAGAGATATACTTCGGGATGCTCGGCATTTGTAAAAAGTCCGTAGCCTAAGGTTTTTCCGTCCTTTTCAAGATAATGGATGGTAGCGGGAAGAGTCTGACCGCTGCAGGAGATACTCACATCAAAGCTGCCGGTATTGTCAAGCTTTTTAACGGAATTGTTGCTGATTTCATAAAAGCTGACATTTCCCTTTGTGTCCATTGTATAGAAAACATTTTCAATATCTGTTTTCATAAGAGGAAGCCCTGCAGAGGTATAGGTATCAAAAACCTCATCAAGTGTATTGGAAAGACCTGCGTTATTACCAAGAGCTCCGTCAATAACCTCGTTAATATCAAGCACTCCCGTTACCGTTACAACAGCAAAGCTGAGAAGCACAACAAGAAGCAAAGACAGAATTGCTTTATATCTTTTTATCATATATATTCTCTCCTTTTACAGCATATAGTCAGTGGTTTCAATAATTTCATTATCACGTATATAAACACGGGGAACTCTGCGGCTGAGCCCGCAAAGAACCTCATAATTTATAAGTCCGGCACTTTCTGCAATTTCTTCCACACCGAGATAACTGCCGTGATCGCTTCCGAACACGGTAATCTGCTTTCCTTCGCCTACATTTTCGATTCCCGTAACATCAATTACGGTCTGGTCCATACACACATTTCCTACAACGGGGGCTTTCTTGCCGTTAACAAGCATATGCATTTTATTTGAAGAACGCCTGGGATATCCGTCGGCATAGCCTATAGGCACGGTCGCAATAATTCTTTCATCATCACTTACAAAAGTTCCGCTGTAGCTGACAGGTGTTCCCGCAGGCACTTTTTTCACCATAGAAATAACGGTTTTAAGCTCCATAACAGGCACAAGCCTTATCTTACTGCGGACAAAATCCGAGGGATAGTGACCGTAAAGAATAAGTCCCGCTCTTACCATATCAAAATTCATTTCGGGAAAATTGAGTATAGCCGCAGAATTACTGCAATGTCTGATACTGAAATTCACACCGAGCTGATGAAGACAATCAACTGCCGTGCAGAAAAGCTCATACTGCAGTTTTGTAAAAAGCTCACCGTTTTCATTATCGGCACATGCAAAATGAGTAAATATACCTTCGGGATAAATACCCGGCAAAGAGCAGACCTCTGCTATCTCATCTATTACTCCGGCATCCTCAACACTGTCGTGATACAAAAAACCGATACGTGACATTCCGGTGTCAATTTTTATATGAGCATTGACAGTAACACCGGCAGCATCAGCATAGCGTGACAGGCTTTTTGCATACTCCAACGAATAAACAGCCTGAGAAATATCGTTATAAACCAGCTCCTTTGCCTTATCGGGAGGAGTGTAGCCTAAAATCAGAACAGGCTTCTGAATACCTATTCTTCTCAACTGCAGTGCTTCTGCAAGATTCGATACAGCAAACCACTGAGCCCCCGCTTCACTCATTGCCGCTGCGGTGAACGCATAGCCGTGACCGTAGCAATCGGCTTTTACCGTAGCACAAAGAAGAGTCCCCGGGGAAAGAAGACTTTTTATCTGAACTATGTTGTTTTCTATAGCGTCGAGATTAATCTGCGCCCAGGTTCGTCTGAAAAACTCCTGCATCAGGCACCTCAAGTCAATTTAACCATTATTGCTTTTATAATACTATATTTCCTTCGATAAGTCAAACCTAAATATGTAAAATAAATACGGACTTTTTATTTTATGTAAATATAAAACCTTTATATAAGGGCATAATATATAAGATTATGAGTCATATTTTATCAATTAAGAATATAAAAATAAACAATAGATATATTTTATTTCATTACCTATTGAAATAATGGCAAAAATAGTGTAAAATAACCAAAAGACTTAAAATAATCCCTCTTTTTGGATTTATTTTTGGAGGTTTTGTATGAAAAACACACTTTCTGAAGCACAAGCAAAAGCATTACTTGAAAACAAACTGCTTCACTTCTTCGGCGTATCCGCAAAGGATGCCACCTACGAACAGTTTTACAGAGCTGTTGCTCTTATTCTTGTTGATATAATGGCAAAGCAGCGTGCCGAATTCAATGAGCGAGCCGATAAGGCGGGAGCTAAAAGAGTATATTATCTCTCAATGGAATTCCTTATGGGCAGATCCCTTAAAAATAATCTATACAACCTTAATCTTACAGGTGTTTTTGAAAAAGTCCTTAAAGGCTATGATATAAAGCTTGAAAAGCTCTATGATCAGGAGCCTGATGCAGGTCTCGGCAACGGCGGTCTCGGAAGACTTGCTGCCTGCTATCTTGACGGTCTTGCTACCTCAGGATATCCTGCAAGAGGCTACTCTCTTCTTTATGAGTTCGGCATCTTCAAGCAGAAGCTAATTGACGGCTGGCAGACAGAGCTTCCCGATGAATGGCTTCCCGGCGGCGATGCATGGCTTGTAAAAAGAGAAGAAAGCGCCGTGTACGTTAATTTTGAAGGCAACATAAAGGATTTCTGGGATAACGGACACCATCAGGTTGAAATAACCGATGCAGACACGGTAAAGGCTGTTCCCTATGATATGTTTGTTGCAGGAAAAGACGGCAGAGGTGTCAGCGTTCTCAGACTCTGGTCAAGTGAAGGCACCGGAATTGATATGTCTCTTTTCAATGAGGGACAGCACCTCAAGGCAATTGAAAGAGATGCCATGGCTCAGACCATCTGCAAAATCCTTTATCCTGCTGATAATCATCCCGAAGGCAAGAGTCTCAGATTAAGACAGCAGTATTTCCTTGTCTCCGCATCCATTCAGGATATGGTGCGCCGTCATCTCAGAGAACATGGCACCATGGAAAACATCCCCGAAAAGATGGCTGTTCATATAAATGATACCCATCCCACACTTGTTATTCCCGAGCTTATGAGAATTCTTCTTGATGAATGCGGCTACGGCTGGGATGATGCTTGGAGGATCGTAACCTCAACCTGTGCATACACAAACCACACTGTTATGGCCGAAGCACTTGAATGCTGGGGCGAAGACCTTGTGCGACGTCTGCTTCCCCGTATCTATCAGATAATTAAGGAAATCGATAACCGCTTCAGAGCCTATGTCTGGAACTGCACTCACGATGCAGATTATGTGGAAAGAACTGCAGTTATTGCAAACGGTGCGGTTAAAATGGCAAACCTCTGTGTAGCAGCCTGCCACAGCGTAAACGGTGTTTCTGCACTTCATTCTCAGATCCTTAAGGATACCGTGTTCAACGATTATTACAGACTCACTCCCGAAAAGTTCACAAATGTAACCAACGGCATTGCCCACAGACGCTGGCTTTGTCAGGCAAACCCCGAACTTACAAAGCTTCTTTCAAAAAATATCGGGGACGGCTTTATTATTAACGGTGAAGAGCTTACAAAGTTCAGAGCCTTCGAAAATGATAAGAATGTGCTTGAAGCATTGGGAAAGATTAAGGCAGCAAACAAAAAGAGATTTGCAGATTATATCTATAAGACCACAGGCGAAAAGCTTGATACAGCTTCCCTTTTCGATGTACAGGTAAAGCGTCTTCACGAGTATAAGCGTCAGGAAATGAATGCACTTCATATACTCAGCAAATATATTGAAATCAAAGAGAATCCCAACGGAAATTATGTCCCACACACATACATTTTCGGTGCAAAGGCAGCCCCCGGCTACTTTATGGCGAAGAAAATAATCAGCTTTATCATTGCTCTTTCCAATATGATAAATTCAGATCCCGATGTAAACAAGTATCTCAAGGTAATTTATGTTGAGGATTACAATGTAACAAAGGCTGAGCTTCTTATGCCTGCTGCAGATATCAGCGAACAGATTTCTCTTGCAGGAACAGAGGCTTCGGGCACAGGCAATATGAAGCTTATGATCAACGGCGCAATCACTCTGGGAACCATGGACGGTGCAAATGTTGAGATTTATGATGCTGTAGGTAATGACAATATCATTATCTTCGGTATGAAGACAAACGAGGTCAATAATCTGAAAAAGAACGGATATTATCCCATGAACTATTATCAGAATAATCCCCGACTTCGCAAAACCATTGACTATATCAATTCTCATCTTATCGACGGCAAATCCTTCCCCGAGATAGGTGAAACGATCAAGAATCACGATCCTTATATGGTTCTTGCCGACTTTGCCGATTATAGCCTTGCACAGAAAAAAGCTGAAGAGCTGTTCCTCGACAAGGAAAAGATCAACCGTATGTCCCTTCATAATATTGCAGGTGCCGGAGTTTTTGCCGCTGACCGCTCTATAAATGACTACGCAAGAGATATATGGCATACAGTGAGCGCAGAAACAAAAAAATAAACCGCAGATATGCAATACGGTTATACCGTATTGCATTTTGGTTATTTTTGGATTATTATTTAATTATATCAACACTTCCGGAGGTTTACAGTGAAAACACCTTTCGATCCGTCAAAACCGTGGCACAAATCAATAAAAGGTGCTGTTGCTGCAGGTAATTCTCTGTGGCTCAGAGTTGTTCTGCCCCGTGACTTCGGTGTTACCGCCTGCAATCTCATATTGTCTGAAGACGGCAAATGTGATAAGGTTCTGCCTATGACATGGGATAACACAGACGGCACGGAAGAATGGTGGCAGACGGAAATTTATCTTGATAGCCCCAAGCTGCTTTTTTATCACTTTACCTACGAAAACGCATGGGGCAAAACAACTATCGGCCCCGGCAAAGAAACACATCTTGCAGAGCTTTGCAGTAAAAACAAATGGCAGCTTACCGTGTACTCCCCCGATTTTTCCACCCCCGATTGGATCAAGGGCGGAATAATTTATCAGATTTTTCCCGACAGATTCTTTAATTCAGGCACGGAAAAAATGAATGTCCCTGCGGACAGGATTCTCAGAAATGATATATATGAGAATCCTTATTATCTCCCCGACAGCAAAGGAATTATAAGAAATAACGATTATTTCGGCGGTGACCTTAAAGGCATTGAAGAAAAGCTTCCCTATATAGCTTCCCTCGGGGTAAGCTGCATTTACCTCAATCCTGTTTGTGAGGCTCATTCAAACCATCGCTATGATACAGCCGATTATATGACTACCGACCCTCTGCTCGGAACAAATGAGGATTTCTCTTCACTTTGCACAAAAGCCTCAGAATACGGCATTAAAATCATTATAGACGGCGTTTACAGCCACACCGGAGCTGACAGCATCTATTTCAATAAATACAAGCGATATGATACCGACGGAGCTTATAATTCCCCTTCTTCACCTTACAGACAATGGTATAAGTTCAAGGAAAGCTCTGATAAATATGACAGCTGGTGGGGCATTGATACCCTGCCCGAAACCGACGAAGAAAATGAAAGCTTCTCAGATTTCATCACCGGTGAAAACGGTGTTATTGATCACTGGCTGAAGCTTGGAGCATCAGGAATCCGTCTGGATGTTGCAGATGAGCTTCCCGACAGCTTTCTTGATAAAATCAGAGCAGCCGTTAAAAGAAACGGTGATGATAAATACCTTCTCGGCGAGGTATGGGAGGACGCAACAAACAAAATAAGCCACGGAGGCAGACGAAGATTTCTTCAGGGCAGGCAGCTCGACTCCGTAATGAACTACCCCTTCAGAAAAGCAATAATCGATTTTTTGCTTACATCCAATGCTGAAAGATTTATGTATAATATCACAGAGATAACAGAAAACTATCCCCCCCATGCTCTTGATTGCTCTATGAATCTCTTAGGCACTCACGATACTCAGCGCATACTTTCAATCTTATCAGGTGTTTCCTGTGAAGGCAAAAGCAGAGAAATACAGGCAGAAATAACCATAAGTGAGGATGCATTGAAAAAAGGCATAAAACTTCTCAGATCCGCAATGGTAATGAATTTTACTCTTCCCGGAGTTCCTGCAATATACTATGGCGATGAGGCAGGACTTACAGGCTGCAAGGATCCGTTCAACAGGAAATTCTATCCCTGGGGCAGAGAAAACGGCGAAATTCTGCAGTTTACAAAAGACCTGGGGAAATTACGTAAAGAATACGAAGTGCTCAAAGACGGCGGTTTTTACCCCATTTCCGCCACTCTCGGCTGTGTGGCTTATCTGAGATATAAGGAAGGCACAAAAAGGATTTTTGTGGTTGTAAATAAGAATCCTCAGCATATAACCTATTACCTGAATCCTGATATGACAGATATGATCTGCATTTCAGGGGGCGCACGCTTCGGCGGCTCTGTTATTGTTCCTGCTGAAGGCTATGCAATACTCTCAGATCAATAAAATATTGCGAATATAATAACAAAAGAAGGTCAAGAATAGAATTGACCTTCTTATTTTTTGTTTTTATCGAAAATAAGTATTCCGGACCGCAAGCAGCTGTCTATGGGATTTAAACAGGAAAAAGGAGCTAAGTCCGTGAGGACCTAACTCCTATAAACCCTAATTAAAACTGCAAATAATGCTTTAATTATTAAGAGAAATTATTTTCTCTTCTTGGAAACTACGAATGCAGCACCAGCAATAGCAACTACGCCTGCAGCGATAGCAAGAACGCCTGTGTCACCAGCGGGAACGCCAGCTTCTTTGTTTGTTGTTGTTTCAGGCTTGCACTGTGTTGTGGGAGCCTGTGTTGAGGGAGCTTCTGTTGTGGTAGGCTCTGTTGAGGGAGGAACAACCTTTTCAATGCCTACGCAGGGGAAGGAAGCAATAGCTTCTTTTTCGCCGGCAGCATTAGCAAAGTCAGCAGCTGCAGAAATTTCAACTACAACGTCTTCAGCTGTCTTGCCTTCAGCAAGAGTTAACTTGAATGTTGCAACGTGGAAGTTTGTAGCGTTGATGTTAGCTTCACCGCTGAGATCTTCAGCAGCAAACTTTGCAGCATCCCAAAGGAATTCTTTGAAATAGAAGCCGTAAGAAACGTTAGCAACATCAGCAGCATTGTTTTCTGAGCTGAAAGAGTTGTTCTCGAAGTTGTCAGCGTTAACATTCTTAGCATCTGCACCGCTTGTTACACGAACTTTAGTAACAACTGCGGGATCAAACTTAAGAGTAACGTTTGCAGATGCAAGACCAATGCTGTCTTTAGCATAGAGCTTTACATCAGTACCGTCAAGAACGAGTTCCATTTTTGCATTTGCAGGAGCAATAGCAGCAAAAGCCATAGCTGAAAGACATGCGATCATAGCAACAGCCATTACAACTGCAAGCACTTTGTTTGCAATTTTCATTTTTAAGGACCTTCCTTTTCAATATTTTTTATATAATGAGCATTGCAACTCAAAATATACATAATACACCCTTCGAAAAAGGTACACGGGTATTATACTACAGACAGTTTTTCATGTCAATAGAAAACCAAAAAAATATTTATACACAAATAGTGTTTATTGACATAAAACCCGGGACTGTGTATAATTATCAACGTAAGAAATCACATTCTTTGTTTGCTTTATTTTACTATATAAAGCGTTTAAAGTCAACTGTAAATATTACAAATCTGACACTTATATTGATGTTTTTATTATAAAAATAGCATAAAACTTATTCATTTTGCACAAATATTTACTTTTTTTATCAAAACATACAGGAGGAAGCCGGAATGTTTGAAACATTAGAAGAATTAAAAAGTGCGTGTCTCGGATGCAGAAAATGTCAGCTTTGCGAAACAAGAAACAATGTTGTTTTCGGAGTAGGCAACGAAAACGCGGAAATCCTATTTGTGGGCGAAGCTCCCGGAGAAAATGAGGACCTTCAGGGCGAACCGTTTGTCGGCCGCGGAGGAAAGCTTCTTGATCTTTATCTCGGCGGAATAGGTCTTGACAGAAAAGAAAATATCTACATAGCAAATATGCTTAAATGCAGACCTCCTCAGAACCGTGATCCGAAGCCCGAGGAAATGGATGTGTGCATCGACTGGCTGAGGAATCTTGTTTATCTTATGAGACCTAAAATTATTGTTTGTGTGGGAAGAATTTCCGCCCAGAGGCTTATTTCACCAGATTTCAGAGTTACCAAAGAGCACGGTATATTCTATAATAAAAACGGAGTTCTTATGATGGGCACATTTCATCCTGCCGCGTTACTCAGAGATCCCAGAAAAAAAGGTGACTGTCTTGAGGACTTTATGAAACTGCAGGATAAAATAAAGGAACTGGGAATCAGAATATAACAGTCAATATATTATATGATAAAACAAAACGGTTTTCGCTGTAAATGAGCGGAAACCGTTATTTTTATTAATTAATATAATTTTACATTTTTACAATATTTTTAAATTACAATATTATCAACGCAGATGAACGACGCTTTAAAAGACACACGGGCAGGCTTTAATACCTGCCCGTAAGTAACATCATAAATTAATAAATGTCACCTGTGTTTACATTGGGAACAACCGGCTTGCATGTTGTTGATTCAACATTGCATACGCACTTGTCGCCGCACTTGCAATCTGTGCCGCATTTGCAATTAGGACCGCACTTGCAGGGATCCTTTGCAGGAGCAGCTGTTGTTGTTTCTTCCGGAGCTGTTGTTTCTTCTTCACCGCTACCGAGAGAATCACCGAGTGAATCACCTGAACCACCGAGAGAATCGCCAAGTCCGCCGAGGGAATCGCCGATGCCGCCGAGATCAAGGCTACCGCCGAGTGAATCCATCATACCGCCGAGATCAAGATCTCCAACTAATGCACCGATGTCAAAATCGCCAAGCATTGAACCGATATCGGAAAGCTGCATAGCGTCATCAGCAACAGTTGCAGAAACGGTAAGTGTTACGGATAAAGCAAGGATAAGAGCTACGGAAATTGCAATGATCTTTTTCATAGAAAAAACCACCCTTTCCTTTAGTAAGCATATAGATTTTCTATACGCTATAACTATACTACAAACTGAACTCAAATGTCAATAACATTTTTAAATAATAAGCATATTTTTTAATTTTCAACAAATATTAATATTAACAGCAACAAAAAAGGAGACTGAAATGGAAAATACTGACAAAAAGAAGAAAAAACAAGGAAAAATTGCCAGCTTCAAAACCCCGGGTACAATAAAGCATTTCACCCCCGGCAACAGAATCCCGTCGGATGTTCTCGGAAGCTATACCGGCACTCCTCTTGATACTGACGGCATTTCCGACAATCCCGATTATTATCCCGTACAGGATGCGGATGATCTCTGATAAACATTCTTTACAAGAAACTGATTCCCCTTACGGAGAAGTGTTTCGGGAAATCCGTCACCGAGAGAAGCTTGCTTCCCGTCAGGCGGAGTATATAATCTTGTTAGTCCGCAAAAAGAAATTTTCCATAAGAAAAACATGGGGCTGTAAAAAAACAGCCTGAATAAAAAAAGAACTACAAGTCTATCAAAAAGGATAGGCTTGTAGTCTTTTTTTTGTGATATAATTTACTTGCAATGAAAAACCATATCAACAAAATATATAATACACCATATCAATTAAAATTACCACTGGAAATTGAAAAAATAATAGAAATTTCTGATCCGGTATATACATTTTGTGAGGTAATGGAGAATATTGACCTAAGAAAATATCTTGCCGTTAAGGAAAGCAAGACAGGTCGAAAAAGATATTCACCGGAAATCTTACTTAAAGTTATCCTGTTTGCCTTTATGGAAAACGGGTATGTTTCCACGAGAGAAATTGAAAAGCTGTGCAAGACAGATATACGATTTATGTATCTGTTGGATGAACATCCCGCTCCCAGTCATATGACAATAGATAACTTTATGAATGATGTTCTTTCTGTCAGCATATCGGATATATTCAATGAAATCAACGGATATATTTTCAAGGAAGAAAATGTTGATGTCAATCATGTTTACATAGACGGAACAAAGATAGCAGCC
>JAZNSD010000087.1:0-10373 GCA_045591055.1 Acutalibacteraceae bacterium
GTCTTTAACGCGCAAAAAGTCCTCGTAGGTTTCGCAGGTGTCGTAATCCTCCTGGTCAATAACATCCTTGACACCCCACATATTGCAATGACCGCCCTCTTTTGTAAGCTCTGCGCCGTAAATGAGAGTAATTCCGTCATAAGCAGGTAAATTTTTGCAGTTCACATTGTGGTCGGTAATCATAAGGAAATCAAGCTTATTTTTCTTTGCCTTTTCAACAAGCCCGTCAAGTGTAAGACCGCCGTCAGATGCAACTGTGTGGCTGTGAGGCACGCCAACGTACCATTTGTAACCATCGTAACTCATTTTATTTCTCCTTTTTGAAGAGTATTTACAATTCAAGTATAACTGTCAGTAAAAGGTTTGTCAATTAGCGATTTTCCTTGACTATGCCCAAAAAAGGATTATAATGTTTAATAGTTGGTGATACAATGAATACTTATTATAATGAAATAACAACACCTCCTGTCAACACAGTTGACGGCAAGGTTATATATAAAATTCCTGCAGGTGCAATGTGCGGTAACGGTGACCTTGGCATTGTCTTTGATAATGATGAAAACGACCTCATCATTTACATATCAAAGTGCGATTTTTGGAAATTCAGTCCCGGCACTCACAAGGACGGCGGTATCAAGACCGTTGGTAATCTGCGTGTAAAAAATGTTGATTTATCAACCTACAATATAAAGCAATATTTCGACAAGGGTCTTCTTGAATGCGAATTCGGCAATATGGAAATGGAGCTTTTTGTTGCTCCCGAAAGCCTTGTTTATTTTGAAATCAAGGTAAAGGAAAGTGATGAAACTCCCCTTGTGGATATTGAAGTCCCCGATACCTGCGAATCGCAAAACACCTGCTATGAGCAGGACGGTATAAAGTACCGTTCCCGAAAGTTCTGCGGTGAAGAAGTGACTATGGAAACTGCCGTTGCAGTCTGCCTTAAGGAAATATCCGCAGAAAACACAGACGGCAATACCATCACACGTTTTTGCTTCTCCGTTGTGACAAGCTTTGATAACGCAGACTACACAAATGAAGCCTTCCGCATAGTTTCGGCCTGTGATTATGCCAAGGACAAACTCGCAACACAGAAAAAATGGGAGAAATTCTTCTCTGCATCAAAGGTAACTCTTGAGGATAAGGTTATTGAAAGCTATTATAACTCAAGCCTTTATCACCTGGCAGGGTGTATGGGAAATTCTCAGTTTCCCCCGGGACTTTTCGGTAACTTCATAACAGATGACTTCTTCCCCTGGGCGGGGGATTATCATATGAACTACAACTATGAAGCTCCGTATTATTGCATTTTCTCCGCCAATCACCCGGAGCTTTTTAACGGCTATATGGCGCCTGTCAACGATATGCAAGACGAAGCAAAGCGTATGGCAAAGCTTTTCGGTTGCCGTGGCTTCGCTTTCCCCGTCAGCTTCGGACCGAAAGCACTTGACGTGTACAGTCAGGCGGACTGCAAGGAGCACGGCATACTTTTCCTCGGGCAGAAAAGCCACGCGGCTTATGCCTGCGTAATCCCCATTATGCATTGGTTCTCCACTTATGATAAGGACTATGCCTGCAAAAATTATTATGATTTTGTTTTTAATACTGCCGCATTCTGGGAGGATTACCTTGTAAAGAAAAAGGGCAGATACATTATCAAGGGTGATGCCGCCCACGAAATCCCCTACTACCGCGGTCAAAATTTTAAATACATTACTCATTTCGGCCAAGTAAATACCGTAAACGCCATTAACTCCCTCGGCCTTGTAAAGCTGTTATTCCACGGCATTTATGATATGGCAAAGGAGCTTGGACTTAACTCTGAGAAATATGCTCTGTGGGAGGATATTATCGAAAACCTGAGCGACTTCCCCACCTTTATTAAAAAGGGTAAAAAATGCTTCAGATATTCAGCCTTCGGTATCCGCTGGCGAAATGATAACACAGTCGGTCTTCAGCATATATATCCCGCATCACAGATTGGTCTTTCTTCGGGTGATAAGCTTCTTAAGATCGCAAGAAATACATACTTCATCAATGACAGACGACTTGATGACAACGGCTCAAACTCATATCTTCCTGCAGGAGCCCGAATCGGTGTGGATCCCCAATTCCTTATTGACGGTATTCGCGATAATATTAAGGAATTCGCGCTCCCCAACAGGCTTTTCCGTCACCATGGCGGTGGCATTGAGCACCTGACAACCGTGCCTGCAACCATCAACGAAATGCTGATGCAAAGCCACGAGGGAATTATTCGTCTGTTCCCCTGTTGGGACAAAAAATCCTCTGCATCATTTGAGAAGCTCCGCGCAGACGGTGCATTCCTCGTTTCCGCAGAGCTTAAGGGTGAAAAGGTTTCATCACTTAAAATAGAAAGCCTTATGGGCAGACCTTGTAAGGTACAATGTGACGGCATAAGTACCGTTGTAAGGGACTCCGACAACAAGGAAATCCCCTTTGAACGCAAGGGCAACACAGTTACCTTTGAAACTCAGCCGGACACAATTTACACTCTCATATAATTATCTCCAAGGAGGAATTTGATAATGGATAAAAAATTAAAGGTAGGTATTTTCGGTGCAAGACGCGGTTGCGGTATCGCGCAGGGTCTCACACTTACTGAGAAGGCTTATATCAGTGCCGTTTGTGACTACGACGAAAGCACCTATGAAAACATTAAAAAATATTGCTGTGATGAAACAAAGTTCTACACAGACTTTGATGAATTCATCAACAGCGGTCTTGATGCGGTTGTGCTTACAAACTTCTTCCATCAGCACGCAAAATATGCTGTAATTGCACTTGAAAAGGGAATTCACGTTCTCAGCGAAACAATGCCTGCTGTTACAATGGCAGAGTGTGTGCAGATTTGCCGTGCAAGTGAAAAAAGCGGTGCAATCTATATGCTTGCAGAGAACTATGCTTACTTTGCAGTAACAAGCAAGCTTACAGAGATTTATCAGAGCGGTACTCTCGGTGAAGCTCTCTACTGCGAGGGTGAATATGTTCACCCCATGAGCCACGAGGAATACGTGCACTACACACCCACCACAACACACTGGCGTGCACTTATGCCCTCAGGCTTCTACCTCAGCCACTCATTTGCTCCCCTTATGAGAGTTACAAATGATATTCCCGTTTCCGTTAATGCACGTAGTATTTACACCGACGGTATGCGTCAAGAGCGTGAGGGTGAGCCCGTTAAGGACGTTGCATCAATTATGCTCTGCACAATGAGTCGCGGTGCTGTTGCAAGAATTACAGGCTGGGCAAAGTTCGGCGGTCACGGTAACTGGTACCGCTTTGCCTGTGCAAAGGGTAGCGCAGAAACAGTGCGAGGTGACGAGGGCAAGGTACGCGTTTGCTATAACGATTGGGAAATCCCCGAGGGTTGTGAAAAAGAAAGCGTTACCACAGTCGGCTTCCCATTTGATAAGGACAAGGCAAGACAGTGCGGTCACTCAGGCGGTGATTACTTCGTATCACACGAATTCTTAAGCTGTATTATTGAGGGCAGACAGCCTTACTTCAACGCATATCGCTCCTGTGCAATGTCTGCGGTTGCTATTCTGGGCTGGCGAAGCAGTCTTCACAACGGTGCAGAATATAAAATCCCCGATTTCTCAAAGGAAGAGGACAGAAAGCTTTACGAAAACGACCACCTTTCACCCTTCCCCGATGAAAACGGTGTTGCAAATTATCCCTGCACAAAGTATCAGTTGGATGAGTTTGATATTGACTGAAAAATTACTACCCGAAGAATTTTTCTTCGGGTAGTTAATTTTTTACACACCAAATATAGCGTAGTTAGCTTCTGTACATCCTTTAGATATATAATCACTTTTCGTAAGTCCGATTTTATTTTCTTTATATGCTACGAGAATCTTTCTGCTCATATTTGTTAAATCTTCTCTTGCAAGTGCTTCATCAACGCTCAACAGCAATACCTCGCTGTTTTCATAACCGTCTGATTTGGGCTCACCTGACACATAAGTTGTAGTAAAAACGGCGCACCATTGCTCGCTTTTAAATTGCATTGAATAGAGATCTTTTGATTTGCAAATAACACCGGTTTCTTCATAAATCTCACGCTCAACGGCAGTTGTAGGTAGCTCCTTTTCTTTCACGTAGCCACCGGGCAACAATATTCTGTCCTTTGCGGTGCCGTATGTGTGACGGACAAGGAGAATTTCGCCGTTTATCTCAACAATACCGCAAACGGCAAAGGATTTATTATTCTGTTCAGTTTTATTCTTTTTAAATAGGGACATTATTTTCTCCTCATTTAATATCGTTACAATTTCAATATTAGTTTTCTGCCTCACACATAATTGAAGAAATTATCTGTTGGCAATTTATTTTCAAATAATCAGGTAAGCCGTCAACAAGCTCGCGTGCCTCGTCCATTCTGCCCTCGGTGGCACACAAAATAGCCATAACGTAGTTTCTTTGGGGATTTTCCGCAGGGCTGTAATTAATTGATTTATCTATATATTCCCAAGCCTTAGCATTATCGTGGCAGGACAGGGACACAGTACCCATATCGTAATATATCTGCCCCATATTTTCCCTTTTTACCCCATCTGCTTCGTTGTCAGAGTAAAATCCCAATGCTTTTCGGTAATATTTCAGGGCTTTTTCGTTTTCTGATTTCCTTTGTGCAAATTTTGCCGTACGGTAATACGGATGAAAAGCCACCAAAAACGATACATCCTCATCATACTCCGCCATTTTTTCATAGTATTTGTTCATCTGCTCCTCATTTTCAAGAAATTCGTAGCAAAGACCGATAAAATATGACGTGGCAAAGCAATCAAAATCGCTAACGCAAACATTTTCAAGCATTAATAATATTGTCAAACCGCCCTGAAAATCACGCTTTGATATCCTTATAAGGGCGGCGGTCAGATGAAGCTGTGCTTCATGTGACTCCTGAAACGCAGATAAAAATATATCACCAAAGGCTTTCCCGTGTATTTCCCGCCATTTCTTATAATTCTCATTATCCAAGGCGTATCCCTGCAATAAATCGAAAAATTCTTGTATGTCCATATAAAAAATTCCTTTAAATCAATATACTCATTCAAGCTGTTCTATATAAACAATTGTATTTCCTTGCACATTATGAACATAGCCTATTTTTAAGTACTGACCATTGCCTTCAATAACGCCACCGTGTGATTTTGCGTTGTGATATCCGGATGTGATCTCATAATCAGAATAAGAAAACTCTACACCATTTATTTCAAAAGACTCGTTGCTGTGTCCTTCATAGGGCATTGGTTTAAAATTCTCTACATAACCCTCAACAACCTCATATTGACCGCTTTCATATGAATTCATAAGCTTATTGAATCCATACAAATGGAACCCTATAACTATAACTCCAAAAAGCAAAGCATGAATTGCTGTACAAATACAGAAAATTTTTACAAAACCATGGTTTATTTTCTTTTCATTGTTATTCTCTTCATAAACCTTCATAAGTGTTGGAAAGAATCCGATAAAGACTACCATAATTAACGGAATCAGTAGTATCGGGTCAAACTCAAAGCTTAACTCATATAAAATATTGCTCATTTCACACACTCCCGAAAAACGCAATAATATCCTAAGCCTAATTGTAGTATATCAAACCCATTACGCTAAATCAAGAATATAGTTTTTACCCATTATTTGCTCATTTTTCTTTTAATTCCCTTTTGCTATTGACCCAAGGTGTGGGCTTTGGTATAATTTAGGGACTATTATAAACGGAATGAGTTTTGCATTTCGGGACGGATGTGGCACTATGTTTAAGAAAAAAGCCCTGTTAATCAACAATCCCTGTGCGGGTATTGACCGCAAAAGAATCACTCCCGCAGAAATTATGAAAAACCTTTCATCCGGCGGTTTTGAATTTACCGTTCAAAGCACCAAGGGACCAAACGACGCTACCGAAATTGTCAAAAAAATGGGTAACGAACACGACGTTATCCTTTGCTGTGGCGGTGACGGAACACTCAACGAAACAATAAACGGTGTTTTACAGCTCCCCAAGCGTGTGCCTGTGGGCTATATCCCCTCCGGCTCCACAAACGACCTTGCAACCACCCTCGGCATTCAACGCGGTGTTGAACATGCAGCACAGATGATTTTAAATAACAAAACAAACACTTATGACGTTGGTTTGTTCAAGGACAGATTTTTTAATTACATAGCATCCTTCGGTGCCGCAACAGAGCTTTCATATAACACTCCCCAGAAGTGGAAAAACCTGTTGGGTCACAGTGCCTATATGATTCACGGCTTCGGCATAAAGCTTATCCCTATGATAAAAAGCTTTAAGCCAACCTTTATGAAGGTTGAATATGACGGAGGTGTTGTTGAGGATAACATCTACTTCGGTGCAATTTCCAACACAACCTCAGTTGCAGGCCTTGCAAAATATGATAACATCAAGCTTAACGACGGTGTTTTTGAGCTCCTGCTCGTTAAAGGTCTTAAGCGCAATATTGATGCCTTAGGAATTCTGAAAAAAGTCATTAACAAGGATTACAGCAGTGAACACATTGTGTTCACCAAGACCAAGCACCTGAAAATCACCTGCGACGAAAAAGTCCCCTGGACTCTCGACGGAGAATTCGGCGGAGACCACGGCGATGTTGAAATAAGCATTGTTCCCGATGCTTATGATATTTTTTCGGATAATGACGAGTTGTTTGTGAAAAAAGAAGCTGTAATGGCTTAATTTTCGAATATATACATAAACGGAAGCACTTGTTTTTTGCAAGTGCTTCCGTTTTGTTTTATTTCCAATCGAATTCAACATAATCTGCCGTTAATTCAAGCCTTACCTGTGTTTCGGCATATAATTCAATAATTATTGATTGATATGCTACGTAATGATAACAATACTCCACTTTTTTACATAATTTGGTTAGCTTAAACAATTCTGTTTCGTCCAAATTTTCAAAAAAACCGTTTTCTGCAATGCCTTTTACCGGCTTGTGCCATCTGTAAAGCCAGAAGCCTTCATCAACGAGATGGAATTTTATTGCGAGAGACCTTACATCTGGCTTAATATGCTTAACGGAATCGTGATAACTTATATCCTTTTCAAACGTAAAAATTATGTAATCATTTTCAAGGGTTATTTTATCAATAGCGCAATCGTGCGGAACAGGGATTGTAGGTAATTTTTCCTCGTTCAGATAATAAACCTCTCTCATAAGCTCACTTCCTATCATAGTGGCATCAGCTCGCTTTTTATTTTTTCTTTCTGAATACTGAAGTAATCTTATGAACAGGCTTATATGCAGGAACTTCAAGCACCTTTTCAGCTTCCTTCAGTTGTTTTCGTATATCTATGCTCTGGGGACAATGCTGCTCGCACTTACCACACCCCACACACTGTGAAGCAGGCGCATATTTAGACGTACATTTTACGTAATCCTTGAAGCCCGCAAGGCTACCGTCGGAAAAATGCTTGTTATATGCAGAAAAAGTCCCGCTGATATTAATATTTTTAGGACAAGGCATACAGTATTCGCAGCCCGTACAACCAACCTTCATTTTTGAATTGATGGCATCCACTACGCTTTTGAGCATTGCTTCATCATCCGCCGTCATTTCACCGATTTCCGTCTCAGATGCGGTTTTGATGTTGTCCTCTACCATTTCATCGGAATTCATACCGGAAAGCACAACACTAATTTCGGGCTGATTCCAGAGCCAACGGAATGCCCATTGTGCAGGAGTATGCTGTACGGGATGGTCGGCAAAAAGATAGTTGGCTTCTGCAGGTAGATTGTTGACGAGTCTGCCTCCGCGAAGCGGCTCCATAATCATAACGGGAATGCCCTTTTCGTGAGCGTGAATCAATCCCTTGCGGCCCGCCTGAGTATGCTCATCCATATAGTTATACTGTATAAGACACATATCCCAATCATAGGCATCTATTATTTTGCAGAACATATCGGATTTGCCGTGATATGAAAAGCCCACCTGACGTATTGCTCCGCTTGCCTTCTTATCTTCAATCCATTTTTCAATACCGATGCTTTTCAGTTTTTCCCACACCTTGATATCAGACATCATATGCATAAGATAAAAGTCAATATGGTCTGTGCGGAGCCTTTTTAACTGCTCGTTAAAAAGCTTGTCAAGAATTTCAGTATTGCGCATCAGCTGAGGCGGAAGCTTTGTTGCAATAAACACCTTGTCACGGATATTATTCTTTTCGAAAATCTCACCGATTGCAGCCTCACTGCCGGGATATATAAAGGCGGTGTCAAAATAATTCACACCATTATTATAGGCCTTCATAACCTGACGCTCGGCATCATCCATATTGATTCTGCCCATTTTCTTTTTAAAACGCATACAACCAAAGCCTAAAACAGACAGATTGTTGCCGTATTTATCCTTGCGGTATTTCATAACGCCACCTCCGTGGGAAGTTTTGCGGTTTTAACGATTATGGGTTAATTATAGCATATATGGTGGGTGTGTCAACTGTGGAGGATAAAGAGCAATCTGCAGATTTTATTTTGATAATAAAATAAATCCTCCGTCCCACTGAACGAAGGATATATTTGTAATTTTAAAGATTCAACAAACGAATATCAAATCTACCATTTTGTTTGAAATATCCTAAATTGAAGATTTCTCCTTTGTGTTTTTTATCCAAAGCTCAGCAACTGTTTTTAATTCGTTTGCTGTAATCTCGTGGGAGAGAGCAGTTAAAAAATTTACTAATTACTTCTTGTTATTTTTATATATTCAGTTGGTGTCATTTTATAAAATCTTTTAAATACAGTTATAAAATAAGCTTGAGATGAAAACCCTACTTCAAAGCATATCTCTTTTTCATTAACACCTTTGAGCAATAAACTTTTTGCTTTTTCAAGTTTCTGTCTTAAAATATATGTGCTAAGATTTTCATCCATTTCTTTTTTAAATATCTGTGATAAATAATCTGCTGATATTCCGCAATAATTTGCAACAGAAGCCACACTGATTTTTCGTGAGAGGTTTTCATTTATATGTTTTATGCAATTTCTTATATGCGGTGAAAATTCGGGCTGTTTTTTATTTCTTTTTACATCTTCTGTTAACTTAACAATTTCAATCCCCAAGCACATAAATATTTCATTTTTATCAGTCAGTTTATCAATTGTTTTGATTACTCTGTCTGAAAATTCATAGGCCTTAGTTTCGTTAAGTCCACCCTGAATAGCATATCGGGTTGCAAGAGTAATTGTGCTGACAGCCATATACTTGTGCTGCATAAGTTCATCATCAGACATTCGACCCATAACGATAATAGAATCAAGATTTTTAAGTTGTGTTATTAACGATTCAATATCTCCTTGCTGAACACAAGAAAGCAATCGTATTTCAGCACTATACGGAGTATGCTTTTCATCGAAGGCATTTTTATTCTCGATGGTCTTAACGGTTACAAGTTCACCTATGTTCATTAAATCACATCTTTTCTTTTAACTTTTTCATCTCTTTTTTCAATCGTGCATTATTTAAATCTTCCCATAGTGGCATTATAAGACCACCTTTAAGTCTCATTGCAGCTTCGTGCATAGAAGCATAATAGGCAACTCTGAAATCGGTGAATTCAGACATTTCACTGTTACTCTTATATGTTTCATACAGACCGTAGGCATCGCCCCACATATTACGGAGTTGGAATAAATCATATTCTTTGTCTGCCCAAATGCTACCGCAGGGGTCTATAAATGCTGTAAGCTTCAAAGTTTTGGTGTCAGCCATTATGTTCATTATATTAAGGTCTGCATGAATAAGAACAGACTTTGTATTTTCTTCGGGTAAGTTGTTGAAAAGTTCGGTTGCTTCTTCAAGGAGTTGTAACTTTTTCTTGCTAAATTTTCCGTTGTTTGATAATTCTTTCAAAGCAGCGAGCCAAGGTTCCTGCTTTTCTTTTTTGTAGTATTCGTACCAACTATCATAAACAGGATTTCCCAAAGAACCAAATTTGTCGTTTGTTACGCTATGCCATTCAAGCATGCCTGAAACAACATCATCTGCAAATTTCTGTTTCTGACTCTTGTTTTTTAATAAGAACATCGGATTTAACACATTCTGTCCGGGGCAAAAGCTCATAGCTAAAATTGCTGTATTTTCATCCTCATAAACAAAAAGAACCTCGGGCATCTTTACACTTGTGCTTGAAGACAGAAGTTTAAGCTGCCCCGCTTCTTCGTATTGTGAACCCTGTACTCGATAAGCCTTTATAGCAATAGTTCTTCCATCGGAAAGCACAGCCTTATAAACTCTACCAAAACTACCGCCACCAATAAACTTAAACTTATCGGCATTCTTACCCAATTCTTTTAAAACAATCTCCGGTAAAA
>JAZNSD010000088.1:0-1680 GCA_045591055.1 Acutalibacteraceae bacterium
ATTTTCCATAACTCCATTCTACCACGCCCACAGTGTCAAATAACGTCCCTGCCACTTTTTTACAAGCCCATTTATCTCTATCCCATTCCCCAAAAGCGACACGCGTCACCTCTGACTTAAACTAATTTTTTACAAAACAAAGCACAACAACAAGTCATCTAAATCGTTATCTGATATAGATTTATCCAACATTCTTTACTCACAATAAGAGTGGTTTTCTGTCGGGCTTTCCGTGGTTCCCTAACGGTCATCGTCCTCGCTCACCATAAAGGCTCGCTGAACTGAACCCCTTTTTATAGACAAAATTATGCGGCATATTGAGCTCTAAATTCAATAGGGCTCAAGCCGTTTAATCCAATTTTAATACGCTCTGTATTGTAATATGCAATATATTCAACCAGAGCTTTTTTGAATTCTTCTACAGAACTAAATTTATTCATGTAATAGAATTCTGTTTTTAGCAGACCGAAAAAGTTTTCTGCCATACAATTATCAAGACAGTTTCCTTTTCGAGACATACTTTGTGTTACATCTTTCATTTTTAGCATTTGCGTATATCTTTCAGTTCTGTAATGCCACCCCTGATCAGAATGAATGATTAAGCCTTTAAGATTGTTATATTTTTCAAAAACATTACTTAACATCTTGCAGACAAAGTTTAATGTCGGCCGATGTGAAATTGTATATGAAATAACTTCCTGGTTATATAAATCAATCAACGCCGAAAGATATATTCTCTGGCCGCTAATATTGAATTCTGTAACATCTGTAACCCATTTTTCATTAAATCCAGTTGTCTTAAAATTCCTCTGAAGAATATTGGGGAATCCTTTTCCTTCAATTCCTTTGTAAGAATGATATTTTTTAGGTCTGACACTGCTTTTTAATCCAAGTTCATTCATAAGCCGTTTTACTGTTTTATGATTTAGTGCAAAACCTGCCCGGCGAACCAACACTGTAATCCGTCTGTAGCCATAACGTCCTTTATGATGATGAAATATTTGCTTTATCAGTTCTTTTTCTGATTCATATTTATCAGGTTTATTTTGAATAGCAGCGTAATAAGTACTGCGTTTCATATTAAAAATCAAAAGAAGATCCTTTAACTTGTATTTCTGCCTTAACTCAGATATAGCTATTGCTTTTTCTCTTGTTGATTCTGAGTTAAGGCTTCCAATTTTTTTAATGCTTCATTCTCCATTTCAAGCCAGTAATTCTTTTCCATGATTTTTCTGATCTCTGGATCCTTTACATGCTTGAATTTCTCTCGGATTGCAGCTGCCTCTTCTGATGTTATCAGGTTTTTCTTTCCGTTCAATTTCAACCCCTTAGTTGATTTTATCACCCATCGCTTTACTGTTGAAGGTGAAAGATTGTTCATTGCAGCAACTTTTGTATACGGAATATTTTGAACAGTTACTTGTGATATCACTTTTGATTTTAAATCATCATCATATTGTTGATTATAATCTTTGATTTTTAAGCCTTCGATTCCATTGTATTTATAAAGCTTCAACCATCGTTCGACGACAGAATGAACTGTACCTATCTTCTTTGCAATGGCTCCTGGTGACAGATTTTCTTCTTCGTACAGTCTTATACATTCAAGCCGTATTTCAAAACTGAATACCCTTTGCATAACATCCTCCAAAAAATGTCTAACTTTTTGGGTTCAGTTCA
>JAZNSD010000089.1:0-64853 GCA_045591055.1 Acutalibacteraceae bacterium
TGACAGTTTTTACTGTCGGTCTGCTTTGCATATCTTGATTTTTAAGAAAATCAGTTTTCAACAAATTAACAACATAAAAAATCATCCGAGACTCACAATATCGTGAATCTCGGATTTTTCAGGCTATTTTTTTACAGCCCCGTTTTGTTTAGTCCTCGGTCAATTCGTAATTACCGCTCATGAATACATCTTCAAGAGTCTTTTCACCGTTAATGATAGCAGTTGTATCTGCATAGGATTCTACAGCGTAATTGGCATATGTCTGATTTACTTCTGTAACAAGATTCTCAAGCTCAGCCTTGATTGCTTCATCCGCATCTTTATAGAGGTGATTCAACAAAAGAATAAGGTCGCAGGATTCAACAGACAGGCTGTTCTGATACATTGATAATGCATAGCCGTATGCACTTTCAAAATCACCCTTGAGCATATAAGCAACAGCAAGCTGCTTTGCACAGTTTGCAGATGAGCCTGAAAGCTCAATACCCTTAAGCGCTGCTTCAATTGCTCCGTCAAGATCACCGTCAATTCTGTTGCAGAATGCGATAACGCTGTTTGCGAATTCATCGGCGACATTCACACTGAGAAGCTTTTCGGCATAGCTTCTTGCAGACGCATAATCGCCGTTTCTTGTATATTCGTCAAGGTAATAGTAGCCGTAAAGGAACTGAAGGTCGGGAATATAGCTTTCCATTGCGGAAATAAGCGCCATGGAGTCCACTTCCTCCTGATCAAGTGCGGCAATATAAAGAACATAGTTTACAAAGCCTTTTTCATAATTTGTTGCATCAGCACCGAATTTTTCGTCAAGCTCTGCCTTAAGTGCATCATAATCAATGGGTGTACCGCTCTGATAATATGAGGAATAGTAGGGAGTGAATATTTCATTTACAGAGGTAAGAGCATCAAATATTTCGTTGAGATTGTCAACAACTGCCTTTTCTTCTTCTGTAGCATCAGCAAGAGCATCTGCAGTAAGATAAGACTGTACAAGAGACTGCACCTCAGTAAGATTTCCTGCATCAAACATTATTTCAGCAGTTTTTACGGTTACGGAAATATCGCTCATTCCGAGTGCCTCAAGCACTGAAGTAAGAGTTGCATATTTTGCAACCGCATCTGTAAGATTATTATTCTCCTCAGAAGCGAATGCTTCAAGTGCAAACATTACAAGGTCAGTTATAAGCTTTGCATCATTTTCGGGCATTTTTACAGTCTCATTCACAAGTGCAGTTATCTCTGTTCTGTCAGCGATACCTTCCTCTTTTGCCTGAAGTGCAATATCATACACGGAAACATCATAGGAAGAATAAACATCAAGGGCTGTTTTCACAGCTTTGAATTCCTCAGAAACATCTTCTGCCTCAGGGTTTATTGCAACGCTGACAAGAGTTGCAGCTTCTATAACAAAGCCGTGATTATAAAGCGTAACGGCAATACTTTCGGCAAGGGCACGGGAATCAACACCGAGAGACACAAGTCCGGAATATGCTTCACCGTAATAGTTCACTGCCGTAACGGAATCGGTAAGGTTTGTTGCCGCTTTATTAAATATATATCCGGAAGAAACGGATGAAAGAATTGCGCCCATATCGTCTTCAAGCTCTGCGGGGAAATCAAGTCCTTCGCTGAGAACACTGTATTCGGGAACCTCTTTAAGATCTCCGGTGTTTTCAAACACCTTGGCAAACACCTGAGTACCTGCTTCGCTTACCTTTGCAACAGCCTCGGTAAACTTTTTGAAAGCGGGTGTTCTGGGAGCTGCAATTTCTTCCTCAGACATATTGGATTTCATATATGAATATGCAGCTGCGAAGCCCTGAGCTTCATTTGTTATTACAACAGCTTCCTCGCGGAGAGCAAGATTTTCAGCAAAGGCTGAAATTATAGCATTGTCCTCTTTAACAAAGGAAAGAGCAGTCTCATAATATGATATCTTATCTTCGTATTCTTCTGCTGCGGTCGCATTTGAATATGCATTCAGGAATGCTGCAAAATCAGGCTCTTTTATAGATATCACCATATACGCAGTGAGTAAACCGACAAAAGATACCGCAATAACAGAAATTACTGCAATAACAGCGGTCCTGACAGGCTTTTTCTTCTTTTTCTTAGCAGCTTTTTCTGAAGCTTCGGGAGAGGATTCTTTTTCTTCCTCTTCTTCATCCTTCTCTTCGCCTTCCTCAAGCTCCTGAATAACGGGCTGAGCATTTGCTTCTTCCACTGTTTCATCATATTTTTCCTGGAAGGTTTCTCTTAATGCCTCAAGCTCATCATTAAGTCCGTCTGAAGCTGTTGCAGCTTCATTCTGAGTGTTTTCTGCTGCAGCTTCATTCTGAGTGTTTTCTGCTGCAGTATTTTCTTCTGAACCGTTTTCCTCGGGGATATTCTGTTTTAAAAGATCATCGTTCATTTCAAGTCCTCCGAATTTGAATTTCAATAAAGTTTAGCATTTTAAGTAAAATATTTCAATAGTTTTTTATCCTGACGATAATAAATCATCAACCTTAATAAAAACTTAATTCTCAATCATAACAAGAAGTATACCGTTTTCAACGGATATACAGGCATTGGTCTCAACAAAGCTGTTGCTCACACCCAGCGCATATGTGTTGGTAAGCTCTGCTTTTTCCAGAGAATATTTAAGTCCCTTCAGAGTTACGCCTTCGCATTTTTCGCTCCATGAAAAAACCGAAACAGTGCTTCCGGGTCTTCCTTCAATTTCAACAGCACTGTCCTTTATTGCAAAAATACTGTAGCCCTCACCCACACAAACTGCTTTTACTCCTTTCACGGCAAGAAAGGCAGCAAGAGTAATATTGGCAAAGGTATGATCGGGTCTTCCGCCCATACCTCCGTATATAATTATTTCATCGAAGCCCTTTTCGAGAGCAATATTAACGGCTGCATGGGTATCTGTAACATCCTTCTCCACGGGAAGAATAACAGTGTTCTCCTCCGGAATTCTTTTTGCGGAATCAAAATCCCCTACCGTGATATCAGGGACAATTCCCTTCTCCTCAAGAATTTCATAGCCTGCATCGGCAGCTATAATATAGTCATCAGCAGTAATCAGGGGAAATTCGCTGCCATAGCAGCCGCCTCCGAAAATAAGAGCTCTTGCCATCAGTCATCACCTGCAATCACGGGATAAATATCCCCCACTTCTTTTACAATATAGCGGGCATTGTTCATTTCGCCCTCTTCCGAAAAGCCGTAAAGCACACCGATGCAATCAATTCCTGCGCCGTCCGCCGCCTCAACATCAAAGCGTGTGTCACCTATAAGAAGTGTTTCTTCCTTTAATACACCGAAATGGGCAACAGCCTCAAGCGCAAGTCCCGATTTATCCGACACATGTGAAGAAAAACCGGGGCAGAAAAATCCGTCAAACAGCTCATAAAGGTTCTGCTCTTTTGCTATTTTTGTCACAAAATTATAAGGCTTACTTGAGCATACAGCTGTTTTATAACCGTGTTCACGAAGCTTTTCAAGCAGCTCTCTTATGCCGTCAAACACAATAAGCTCCGTTGAGCCTACGGGAGCATATCTTTCACGGTAAAGTGCAACAAGCTCATCTGCAACATCCTTACTGTCAGTACAGTGCCACATAAAGCTGTCAAAAAGCGAGGGACCTATGAATTTTCTCAGGATTTCTTCACCGAGAGGGGGCAGTCCCTTTTTATCAAGGGCATATCTTATACAATTATATATACCCTCACTGTTATCCACTACCGTTCCGTCAAAATCAAAAAGTATCAGTTTTCTTTTCATTTTCATTCTCCGAGGTATTTATCATAAGCTTCACAAAGCCTTACCGAAACCTCTTCGATAGTACCCGAGGCATCAATATACACTATATTCTCACGCTCCTTAAGCATTTCAAATACTGTGTCAAACTGACGGCTGATTTTTGTAAGGCTTTCCGTGTTCTCATAAATTTCTATTGCTTCGTCCGGTCTGTTTGCTCTGATTCTTTCAATACATTTTTCGGGAGACATGGTAAGAAAAAGAACCAGATCGGGCTTTCTTATCTCAGGACAGGAAAAATGCATATTCATCGCCCAGCTGAGATCTGTTTCATGCCCCTGATAAGCAAATGTGGAATAATAATATCTGTCTGAAATAACCGTTTTTTTATCACTCAGCATTTTCTCTATTCCGTCAGAGGCGGTATTATGAACAATTCTGTCAGAAAGAAAAAGTGCGGCAAGTGCCCAGGGATCAGAGGACACCTCCCCTGACAGCACTCTTCTTATCAGCTTTCCCGTGGGATGTGCGGTGGGCTCCGCAGTAATTTCCACGTCCTTACCCTTTGATTTTATATATTCTGCAAGTATTTTAATCTGAGTGGTCTTGCCTGTACCGTCAAGGCCCTCCACAACAATAAACTTACCCATTTTATTACCTTACCTTCAACAAATTATCAGAAAGAAGTGCAAGCTCCTCCATTGTAAGCGCTTCGGCTCTTACTGTGGGAGAAAGACCTGATAAAGCGAGAGCCTGACCCACTTTATCCTTTGCTATTCCCATTCCTGATGAGATTCCGTTTGAGGCTGTTTTTCTTCTCTGGGAAAATGCGGCCTTTACCATTTTAAAGAAAAATTCCTCATCCTCAACCTTCACGGGAGGCTCTTTTCTGACCTTAAGCTTTATAACGCAGGAATCAACATTGGGAGATGGGGTAAAGCAGCTTCTGTCCACATCGAAAAGAACCTGCGACTCTGCATAATAATTCACAGCGACGGTGATAGCCCCCGAATCGCGGGAGCCTACCCTTGCGCAAAGACGCTCTGCAGCTTCCTTCTGTACCATAACCGTTATATTATCAACAGGAAGTCTGCTTTCGAGCAGGTACATAAGAATGGGAGAGGTTATATAATAAGGCAGATTTGCACACACATTGACAGGGCTGCCGTCAAAATTATCCTCAATAAGCTTATGAAGATCCGTTTTCAGAACGTCTGCGTTTATAACCTGAACATTTCTGTATTCAGAAAGAGTTTCTGCAAGCACGGGAATAAGACGGGTATCAAGCTCAACCGTTATCACCTTATCAGCTCTTTTTGCCAGCTCTACGGTAAGAACTCCAAGTCCGGGACCGATTTCTATTGCACAGGTCCCCTGCTTTGCGCCGCCCATTTCTGCCATTCTCGGGCACACGGTCTCATCGATAAGAAAGTTCTGTCCCAATGATTTGGAAAAGGAAAAGCCGTGCTTTCCCAATATTCTTTTTATTACATTTATATCCGTAAGTTTCATATCAGCTCACTATATACTTTTCATATTCCGATGAAGCCTCTGCCCATCTGTCGGTATTCTCGGGCATATATTTCTTAAGATTTTCACCTTCGGCTATAATTCTTCTTGCCTCGGTGATATTTTCAATTTCACCTGTTGACATAAGCTGAATTGCAATATTTCCGAAAACAGTAGCCTCTATCGGGCCGCCGAAAACGGGGATACCGCAGGAGGAGGCTGTCATCTGAAGCAGAAGTCCGTCCTTTGTTCCGCCGCCCACGACATTGATATGCGGATATTTTTTACCTGTACATTTTTCGATTCCGCCTAATACATATCTGTATTTAAGAGCAAGGCTTTCATAAATGCATCTTACGACCTCGCCTACTGTTTCAGGCACATACTGACCTGTTCTTCTGCAGAAATCCTTTATTCTTGAAGGAAGATCTCCCATTGCAACAAAATCGGGAGCGTCGGGATCAATAAAGCATCTGAAGGGCTCGCTTTCAAGCGCCATTTTTTCAAGCTCGGCATAAGAATATTCCTTGCCCTCTCTTATCCACTGACGGCGGCTTTCCTGAATAAGCCAGAGTCCGCAGATATTCTTAAGGAATGCTGTGGTATAGTCATAGCCGCCCTCATTTGTAATATTGAAAGAGAGTGACTCCTCATTCACAATGGGAGTGTCTGTTTCTGTTCCGAAAAGAGACCATGTTCCGCAGCTGATAAAGGCAAAATCCTTTTCAAGGCTGGGTACAGCTGTAACAGCAGACTGAGTGTCGTGTCCGGCAACCGATATTACGGGAACAGCAGGTACACCGAGCTCTTCGCAGATTTCATCGCTGAGATTTCCCAACACCGTACCCGTCTTTACAATTTCGGGAAGGATCCGTTCAGGGATCCCCAAAGCCTTACAGATTTCCTCACTCCACTCTCTTTTGTTTATATCAACTATCTGTGATGTGGTGGCAATTGAATATTCGGCACACATTTTTCCCGTAAGGAAATATGACAACAGATCGGGCATAAACAGAAGCTTATGGGCTCTTTCCAGAAGCTCAGGACGGTTAAGTCTGAGGCTCAGAAGCTGGAAGCAGGTGTTGAAATCCATAAACTGAATTCCCGTAAGCTCATAAAGACGCTTTTTATCTATGAATTCTCCTGATTTTTCAATCATCCCCGTATTTCTTTCATCCCGGTAATGAACGGGATTCTCAAGAAGCTTTCCGTCTTTATCTATAAGACCGAAGTCAACCCCCCATGTATCAATACCTACCGAGTCAAATCCGCCGTCGGCCTTAGCCTTAAGAATACCCTGCTTTATTTCGTGGAGAAGACGAAGCACATCCCAGTAAAATGTACCGCCCACCTTTACAGGATCATTGGAAAAACGGTGGATCTCCTTAAGCTCTATTTTTTTGCCGTCAAAGGTACCGAGAATGGCTCTTCCCGAAGAAGCACCGAAGTCAAAAGCTAAAACTCTTTTCATATAAAAAACACCCTTTCAAGACATAATTCAGCAGCTGAAAAACTGCTGAATCATAAGTCAGATAAGTACACTTGCGGCAATGAGCATCTGTCCGCCGCAGTAATTAAAAATATTTATGGGATCAAGTCTGAAGTTTTTTCCGGCAATCCTTATATCGGTTCTTCCGTCAAACATCATAAGACATACACCTGCATCCGAAACAATAAAAAGTATCACACCGATAATAAGAACAGCAGAACGAAGCACAGATATTCCGCCATCCACGGTAAGGATGGCTGCTCTTGTTCCGAGCACCACCATAGCATCAATTATCATTGCATAAATAAGCACTGCAGGTGCTGTGGCGCCAAGGTCAATTTTAAGCTTATTCTTTGCAAGTATCTCAAGCACGACCATAACTGCCCATGGAGCAATAAGCCACAAATCCCTGAGAGTAAGAGGAACTCTTACTGCAAAAGCGCAGATATAAAGAATATGTGCAAGAGCAAATGAAGCTATACCGGGCAATCCCTTCATGCCGAACAGGTCATATTTAAGAACCCAGTCACCGATAAAGGATGCAGCAAGTCCTCCCACTATAAGAAGAGAATATGCATTATCAAATCTGCCGGATACGGCGGTGAGATAAATTCCCGCCGCAACAAAAGGCACGGATGCTGCCATTTTGTATTTAAGCACTCCGGGATTTTTCACATAAAAATATCCCAGGATAAGCTCAGATACAAGAAAAAGAATATATCCGTATTCCATCAGATAACACCCTTTTTGAGTATTATGTTAGCATATAAAGCCTTTTCACTTGTGGCAATAACGGCATAAGCCTTCTTTGTTCTGTCATAGAAATCAAATCTTTCAACCTCTTGGAAGGCAGTTTCGCCGTTGTGCTTATCAACGAGCTCGTGATATGTTGCCCAGATTTCGGGAGTAGGATCACCCTTTGTGGTAGCCATAAGACCTACGGGAGCATCAACATAAGTGTCGAGCGGGAAAAGCTGAAGAACTGCATCAAGAATTTCGGGAACATTATGACCGTCCATTCTTATAAGCCTCTGTGCGCAGGAAGCTGCGGGGAAATTGCCGTCGCCGATAACAATTTCATCACCGTGACCCATTTCGCATAAAATTTTAAGAAGCTCAGGGGAAATAATAGCGGGAATACCTTTAAGCATAATAAAAACCTCCGGATAATTTATTAATCTTCAGGCGGAATACCGTCTGTATACTGTGAATTATATAAAAGTGCATAGAAGCCGTCAGCCTTAAGCAGCTCATCGTGTGTGCCCTGTTCTACGATCGTACCCTTTTTCATAACCAGAATATTATCTGCATTTTTGATCGTTGAAAGGCGGTGAGCAATAACAAAGCTGGTTCTGCCCTTCATAAGCTCATTCATAGCCTGCTGTATCTTCTGCTCGGTTTTTGTATCAACGGAAGAAGTGGCTTCGTCAAGAATAAGCACCTTCGGGTCAACAAGAATTGCACGGGCTATAGTAAGAAGCTGACGCTGACCCTGAGAGATATTTGAAGCATCCTCGGTGAGAAGAGTGTCGAAGCCGTCGGGAAGGCTCATTATATAATCATAAATCTGAGCAGCCCTTGCAGCCTCAAAAACCTCCTCGTCCGTTGCATCGTCTCTGCCGTATTTTATATTTTCCTTTACGGTGCCCTTAAACAGCCATGTATCCTGAAGTACCATTCCGAAATTGCTTCTGAGTGCATCTCTTGTCATTGTATAAATGTCCGTACCGTCAAGCAATATCTGACCTGCGCTTATATCATAAAAACGCATAAGAAGATTTACTATAGTGGTCTTGCCTGCACCCGTAGGACCGACAATAGCCGTAACACTGCCGGGTTTTGCGGTAAGAGACAATCCGTCAATAAGAGGAATATCCTCAACATATCTGAAGGATACATCCCTGAATTCAACAAGTCCTCTGATTTCTTCCGTGGGATTATTTTCTGCATTATCCGGTGCTTCATCAATTTCATCAAGCACAGAGAAAACTCTTTCAGCAGAAGCAAGGGATGACTGTATACTGTTGAGAATCTTTGAAACATTTATAATGGGAGATGAGAACGAGGAAGAATAGGAAAGGAATTTCTGGATATCTCCGATTCCTCCGAATGCTCCAAGGGAAATCTTTCCCATATAGAAAAGACCGCCGAGAAGACAAAGAGAAACATAATTGATATTCTTGATAAGTGTAAGCACGGGATTGAGGATACCTGAAATCATATTTGCCATAAAGGAATTCTTGCCGAGTCTCTCCGTAATCGAACGGAATTCCTTTACGGATTCATCCTCATGTCCGAACATTCTGACAATTGTATGACCTGCATACATTTCTTCGATATGACCGTTCAGGTCTCCCATTGTGTCCCAATAGCGTCTGAACCATACCTTTGATACCTTTGAAACCTTATAGGAAACAAAAGCGGAAACAGGCACAAGACATACTGCAGCCACCGTCATGGGAAGATTACCCGTAAGAATCATCATAACAAAGGAGCCGACGACCTGTATAAGGCTTGTCATAACAGTAAGAATACTGCTCTTAAGGCTTGCGCTTACATTTTCGATATCATTTATTATCTTTGAAATAACCTGCCCCTTTGTCTGGGTATCAAAATAGCTGAGAGGAAGTTTTGAAAGCTTGCCGTTAAGCTCGCTTCTGAGTCCGCATACAAGCTTCTGAGAAACACCTGCGGAAACAAATTCCTGAATAAAGGTAAACAGACTTGCAAGTAAATAAAGCCCTGCGAGTATAAAGAGCTGATCAAAGGTTGCGGTAAAATCAATACTGCCGCCTGTAAGCCTTCCTTCAATCTGCTGCTGAAGAATATTTATTACATTACCCATATATTCGGGAGCAATAACATTACACAAAGTACTGAGCATTGCACTCGCAACGACCACAAACATTGAAAAAGCATAGGGTTTTATAAGCGACAGAAAGCGGAGGAATGTTCCTTTTGCATTTTCGGGTTTCTGTTCGTTCTTCCTGTCTCCCCTGTAATCGGCATAACGGCTTTTGTATTCTTCTTCGGGGACAAAAATGCTTTTCTTTTTACTCATCTTCATCCACCTCCCTGAGAGCTTCTTCCGAAAGCTGTGTGAGAACGATTTCACGGTAGGTTTCACAGGATTTAATAAGCTCCTTATGAGTGCCGATGCCTACGACCTCACCGTTATCAAGCACAATTATGCGGTCTGCATTTATAACCGTGCCCACTCTTTGTGCAACGATTATGATATTTGCATCTGTAAGATTTTCTCTGAGAGAAGCTCTCAGCCTTGCATCCGTTGCAAGGTCAAGTGCAGAGAAGGAGTCGTCAAAAACAATTATCTCGGCACCCTTGACAATTGCTCTTGCAATGGCAAGACGCTGCTTCTGCCCGCCTGAGTAGTTTTTACCTGCCTGAGAAACAAAGCTTTCTATACCGTCGGGCATAGCGGCCACAAAGGATTTTGCCTGTGCTATTTCAAGAGCGCGCCATATCTCATTATCGGTAGCGTCCTTTTTACCGTATCTTATATTATCTGCGATAGTTCCGCTGAAAAGGAATGCCTGCTGAGGAATAAAGGCAATTCTGTCGCCTATTTCGTGTGGCTCAAGATCCTTTACATTCACTCCCGCAAGCCTGACCTCACCGGAATTCACATCATAAAGACGTGGAATAAGATTACAGAGAGTTGTTTTTCCGCTTCCCGTAACACCTATTATGGCAGTGGTTTCACCGGGACGGGATTCAAAGCTCACATTTTTAAGTTCAAAGGGAATCTGAGGCTTTTCAGGTGCTTTTTTCTTGCTTTTCGGCACAAAACGCCTCTTTTTCTCCTCCTTCACCACAGGCTTGTACTTAAAAGAAACATCAACAAATTCTAATCTGCCTGCATCCTCTTTTTTCGGGATAACAGGATTTTCGGGAGGCTGAATTTCGGAAACCGCCTCCATAATAACCTTGATTCGTTTACCCGAAATAGAAGCCCTTGGGATAGAAACAATAATAGAAACCACAGAGGTGAGAGCTCCTATTATCATAGTAAAATATGATATAAAGGCATACATATTGGGAATCGTGCTGAGAATTTCTTCCTTCTGTGTAACGATATCAAGATCGTTGGATGCCATAACACACATGTAGATGATAACACATATAAGCGAGTACATGAGCACCGTAAGGATGGGAAGAAAACCTGCCATTATACGGTTTGCCTTAAGGGACATACCCGTAAGCTCAAGGTTAGTATCAAGAAAACGCTTATCCTCATACTGAGTTTTATTGAATGCCCTTATTACTCTTATGCCGCTTATTTTTTCGCGCATTATCTGATTCATTTTATCAACAAGCTTCTGTATCTTTGAATACATAGGCATTATAATAGCGATAAGCACTATGGCAAGAACCGCAAGCACGGGTACCGACCAAAGAGAAAGCCTTGCCAGCTCGGCATTGAGAGAAAAAGCCATAATGAGTCCGCCCACAAGCATAATGGGAATAGGCACAAGAGATTTAAGTGTAGAAAGAACAATATCATGTACCTGACGCACATCGTTTGTTGTTCTTGTTACAAGAGAAGCAACACCTATTTTGTCAATATCACTGTGGGAAAGACGGGAAACCTTGTCAAAAATATAATTTCTGAGAGTAATAGCATATCCGACAGATGTTTTTGTTGAAAAATAAGTATTCAGAACGGACGTAAAAACGCCGAGAAGCGTAAATCCGATCATTATAAGACACAATTCAACCAATCTGTCCATATCTTTAACAAGAATACCCTCTGCCAGAATATTTTTTGTATACAGAGGAATAAGAAGCTGCATTACCGTATTTGCCGTGGCAAATATAATTGACATAATAAGCGGCACAAGATGCGGCTTCAGCATCGACAGCACCTTTTTCATCAGTTTTCCTCCCCGGATGTTTTTTCTTAAAATTATTATCATCATAACATAAAACACGGGAAAATACAATATAAACATTCAAACTTTAAGATAAAAGCAGAAAGGGGGCATTTTGAAGAAATTTGCATCTGTTTTATACCGGTGTTTTTGTCGAAAATTACAGTTTTTTTAAATATATGAATTTATCCTTGTTTTTTATAATAAAATAGCTGATAATAATATGCAGTACCGTTTATACGGAAATTATTTCAGACAAAGGATATAAAAATGGTTTTTTCAAGCTTATTCTTCTGCTTTGCCTTTCTGCCTGCAAATCTTATTTGCTACTATATGTGCAAAACAACAAAAACGAGAAATATAGTTCTTCTGTCGTTTTCTCTTGTTTTCTATGCATGGGGTGAACCCGTTTACATACTGCTGCTTCTTCTGATGGCGTTTTTCTGCTGGCTGTTTTCTCTTCTTATACAGACTGCAAAAAACAGTAACGAGCAAAAGCTGTGGCTTGCGGCATCGGTTGCGGTATGCATAGGGCTTATAGGATATTTCAAATACGTAGGCTTTGCTGTGGACACCTTCAACACAGTAATCGGCAGCGAGCTGATACCTGTCCCGCAGGTACAGCTTCCTATCGGTATTTCCTTTTATACATTCCAGCTTCTCACCTATGTTATTGATGTATACCGTAAGGATGTGCCGGCACAGAAAAAATACTGGAAGGTGCTCTTATATGCAAGCCTTTTCCATCAATGTATCGCAGGTCCTATTGTCCGCTACGGTGACGTGGAAAATGAGCTCAACAACAGAACGGAAAATCTTGCAGATATATCAAAGGGACTCACAAGATTTGCCTGCGGTCTTGCAAAAAAATCATTATTGGCGAACAACTGCGGTGCCGTTGCCGACACTCTTCTTCTTTCTGATGCGGCAATCGGTTCAGCATCACTTCTTACAGAAAATCTCGCAACGATCGAAGGCAGAAGCGCCCTTGCACTCTGGGTGGGCATGGCTTTTTATATGCTTCAGATATATCTTGATTTCTCCGCATATTCCGACATGGCAATCGGCATGGGACTTATGTGCGGCTTCCACTATAAAGAGAATTTCGACTACCCCTATATTTCCGCCTCAGTAACGGAATTCTGGAGAAGATGGCATATGTCGTTGGGAACATTCTTCAGAGATTATGTTTATATACCGCTGGGCGGCAACAGAAAGGGCAAAGTAAGACAGATATTCAATCTTTTTGCAGTATGGGCGCTTACAGGACTGTGGCACGGTGCCGCCTGGAACTTTGTTTTATGGGGACTTTATTTCTTCGTGCTTCTTATTATAGAGAAGTTTTTCCTTCTCAAGCAGCTGGAAAAACACAAGGCAATAGGAAGAGTATATCTTCTTACAACGGTATTCTTCGGCTGGGTATTCTTCAAATTTACCGATTTTTCAATTCTTTCCGCAGTTCTCAAGGGTATGTTCGGACTTAACGGTAACAGAATTTTCACCCATGAAGCATTTTCCTTCTCGGCAGGCTACATTCTTTTCTTCTTCATCTGCGTGCTTGCATCAACTCCCATTGTAAAGGTCGTAAAAAGAATTCTTATGAGGCTTGCAAAAACAAGTCTTCCTGCAAACTATACATACAGAATTGCAGACATTATCCTTCCCCCGATACTTATTCTTCTCTCCTCCCTTTCACTTGTAGGCGATTCTTATAATCCCTTCCTTTATTTCCAGTTTTAATGAGGAGCAAACAAATGAAAAAGATACCATCATCAGTAAAACACAGAATAATAAAAATAGCGGTAAGCTTTTTTATAACGATAATCATAAGCACCGTATGTCTCATAATTCCTTTAAGACCCGCGGTGTCGGAAACAGAAAAGCGTGAGCTTGCAAAATTCCCCGAATTTTCCTTTTCAGCCTTTTTCAGCGGTGATTATTTTTCCGATATTTCCTTGTGGTTTTCGGATACAATGCCCTTCAGGGATACTCTTATGAATATGAATTCAAACCTGCGCCGTCTTATGGGCACATCCGGCACACTTACAGGCTTCAATGAAGGTGCCGCAGGCGATGAAATTCCCGTTTCTCCCGATGAAGCGCTTTCAGAAGGCGAAACACTTCCCGCTCCCGAGCCCGAAACGCTTCCGGAAAATGTTACATATCCACCCGACAAAGAGGATGTCAAGAACGTTGAAAAGCTTGGCAGTATAGTTGTATGTGACAATGCAGGATTTGAATATTACAACTTCAGCAAGGAAACTGCAGACAATTACGCAAAAACTCTGAACACGGCAGCAGCCCGTTACGGAGAGGGACGTAATGTATTTGCTTCAATTGCTCCCACAAGCGCCGATATCACAATGAATGAAAAAGAAAGAGCAAAGCTCAGCGTTTCAGATCAGAAGGAAGCCATCAATTATATTTTCTCTGCAACATCTTCAGACGTCAAGGCGTTCAATTGCTTTGAAAACATAAAGCAGCACCGTGACGAATACGTATATTTCAGAACAGACCATCACTGGACTGCACTTGCTGCATACTATGCATATGAGGTCTTCTGTGAAACAAAGGGCATTACCCCCGTCCCCTTATCCGACTATGAGGTCTGGAGCTTTGAGGGCTTCCTCGGAACCTTCTATGCAGATTCAGGAGCAAATCCTGATATGAAAGCAACTCCCGACAGAGTGGATGCTTATAAGCCTCCTTGTAATCACACAATGACAGTTACCGACAAATCAGGCAGCACATACGAATTACCCCTTCTTTATGACGAAACAGATGCCTCGGCATCCAATAAATACAGCACCTTCATAAGCGGTGACAATCCCTTCTCGGAAATAACAAACACCGACAAAACCGAAGGAGAAAGCTGTGTTGTTATAAAGGAAAGCTTCGGAAATGCCTTTGTTCCCTTCCTCGTATACCACTATAAAACCGTTTATGTTATTGACTACAGATACTACAGGGGCAGTCTCGGAAGCTTCCTTGAGCAGTATAATGTCAACGATATTATTTTCCTTAATAACGTTTCAATGACAAGAACAGATTCTCTTGTAAACAGCCTCAGTGCTTTTGTTGCAGGATAAAACATCAGAACAAATAAAAAAACAAACAAGGTGCAGCCCGTATCAACAGCTTGCACCTTGTTATATTTTATAAAGAAATCATTTATGAAAATGCCGGCATACTGTTTTCCAGGTCGATATACTGACTGAGAAATTCATCTGCATATACCATTTCAATGAACGCATCATGATCCCTTTGGATTCTTCCGCCGGAGAAGATTCCGTAGACATAAATACCGCCGTCTTTGTAATAATCAGCTCCGACATAAAGAGTTTTTACGGTTTTATTGAAAAATATTCTTGCTCTCTCATCATCGATTTCTTCAATGAAATAAATACCGAGATAAGGAATTCCGCAGTTTTCAAAATCCACAGCTTCAAAAACAGCCTTTGCTCCCTTTATCATATTTTCAGGAAGCTTTTCATCGACAGGCATATTGAAGAAAACTCTGAGCTCTCTGCCGGATACTTCGATTTCACATTCCTCATCAACAGTCTTCAGCCTGCTTTCCAATTCCTCAAGACCAATGCTGAATCCGAAATCACTTTCACCGGCACCCTCATATTCAAATTTATAATCGTCTGTTACAATATCTGCAGGAAGGGATGTTGAATATACTTTTTCAATAAGCCTTGCAAGCCACATATTATCCGCAGTAAGAGGGGCATTATCGCCGAATGCAAGCTTATCAAAAACAATTGTTTTTCCGTCTGATTTATCTGATGCATCTGCACACAATATGGGAATATGATTTCCTGTTGCGGTAAGATACACCTTTTTGCCTGCTGTTTCAGAAGCAATACGGTTTATTTCGGCAAACTCCTTTTCCTGCTCTTCATAGGATGCACTGATTTCAATAACACAGTCGCTATCCGTTTCTTTGAGCTTAAGCTCAGGCTTTAACTCAGAATATGAGATACCTACACTTGTAAAACTGCCCACTGCGGTGAATCTTTCGGATGTAAGCAACTCAAAAATATAAAAGCCTGTTTTTTCCGTACTCATTCTGACGGCAATTGAACGCTCATTTATTTCATAATGTCCGAAGGCATAAGGCTCATCCATAGTGTCAAGACGCTCCTTCATAACCTGCACGGTGTCAGCCCATTCACCGTCGGAAACATCATCAAACACAGGAACAAAGGAAAAGGTTACCGTATTTTCGGGAAGCTCATCCTTGTCACACTGATTTTTACCCGCATCATTGTTATCCTGAACACTTTCCCAATTAACCGCCATATCAACTGAAACAAGAAGAGAAACAGCAAGAGGCTCGGTTGTAAAGTTATGAACAAGCACATCATTGACATTTATGAGCCTGTCCTCATTCACGATACAGAAAACATTCTCTTTTTCGGTAGGATAAGTGTAGTGATAGAAATAATTTGTTCCCATTTCAGCCTTATCCTGAGCAAACACAAGCTCATCCCCGTACTTTTCAAAGGTATCGGCATTTTTCTTTACAAAGCTCTCATCAAGGGTGAGTTCAATATAATCATAGGTTTCTGTTTCTATTCCCAGAGCCTTTGCATCACAGCCCTCAACAGTTCCGTGCTTTATTTCAATACTGATAATATCACTTCTTGACACTTCAACCATATCGGGATAAGCTTCATCAGGCTCGCTTTTCAGAGTTTTTGTCGTAACCGAAAGGTTTATTGCTCTTGAAATGTAGCATTTCAGCATTTCTGCAGGGTCTTCTCCGCCAAAAGCACTTCTTGGTATAATAATCTCCACTGTATCTCCCGATTGCTCAAAAGAATACCGCTCACCCTTCATAAGAACATTGAATCGTCCTGCAACTGTAGTGACAGCTTCAGAAAAATCCGTAGCAGTCATATTTGACGGTGCTGAAATCGTTATACGGTATTTTGTATCCATATCCGAATACCACAGATAGTCATCAATATAATATCCGCCTGTGATAATACCTGCACACAGCAGAACTGCAATAACAAAAAGAGCATTCACGCCGTTTTTTCTCACATTATATGACTTCAGAGCTTTCCTGCGGCAGATAATAAGAGGAAGGAATGCAAAAACAGCACCCGCGGCAGCAATTATGATCTTAAGAGTATCGCTCATCGAGGAGAAGAAGAAAAGATATGTAGCGGCAAAGGCTATAACAGCAGCAAACAGAACACAAAGAAACATTCTCAGAATATGATTTGCATTCTTCGGCTTATCGGCTTTCTTTTTTTCCTTTTTATCCTCATTTTCAGCAGGCAATGCAGCCATAATATCCGACACAAGCTTATGGGTTTTGGCAGCATCATATTCTATCATACAGTGAATCGTTGCAAGATAATATTTATTAGCATCACTGTACTGAGAGCCGTCGAGCCGTATGGGAATTATTGGAACTGAATTTTCAATTGCGAGCTGAATTTCACGGCTGACCTGAGGGGATGCATTCGAGCTTCCGCTGGACAAAAACAAAAAGGCTGATGAGTTTTCAATTGCCTTTGATATCTCCCCTGCCCACTGTGTGCCGTAGGGAATATCTCTCGGAGCGATCCAGCATTTAAGACCGTTTTCCTCCAAAGCATCACATATACTCTGTGCAACCTCATGATCCTTACTTGAGTGACTTATAAAAATTCTTTTTTCCATCGCTTACACCTTAAAAAAAATAATCATAGAAATAATATCATAAAATACAAAGTTTGTAAACAAAAAAAAGCCGTAATCCTCACACAGAAGATTACGGCTTTAACACTATTTCCTGTTTTTCTTCTTATTCATAAAGAAAATTCCTATGAACATTATAGCTGCAAAAATTATAAGATAGAATATTACGGGACAGCTGAATTCTCCTTTTTCAGCAGCCTGCATATAGGGCTTTATTCCGTGAGCATAAACAGCGGCAAACACCATAAATGCAGAGCCGATAATAGCAAGCACGGGAAGAAGGAATCTCTTCACGGGATGAAGCTTCTTTTCCTTTATCATAAAAGTAATAAAAATAGGGATATAAATTGCATATGTGGTAACAATAGGAAGCTCTGAAGAGTCAAAGGTCATAATTCCGAACCAACTCTTAGGAGCAAGCTGTGAGCAATAGAAATAGAACAACCAGCCTGCTGAAAGAAGAGCAGCAACAACACAGGAGTTTACGGGCATATTAGTACCCTTATCAACCTGATTGAAAATATGGGGATTGGGACCGTAGCCGCGCACCGCAATGGAATAAAGACCTCTTGAGCAGCCGAGCATCAATCCGTTCAATGTGCCCATACAGGAAATTGCAACAAAAAGATTAAGAATATTTCCGAATACGGGACCGAATACATTTGTAAATGCAACGGTTGCACCGTCTTTGATAAGTGTATCTGTAGAGGCACCGCCTGCAACACCGACAAAATAGAAAATATAAACCGCAATTATTATAAGTGCACCGACAATAAGCGCAATAGGAAGATTCTTCTTTGCGTTTTTGAGTTCGGCATTTATTGAAGTTGCAACGATCCAGCCTTCATAAGCAAATGCAGTTGCAACAACTGCAGGAAACAGAAGATCCCAGGACTGAACCTCGTGGGAAAAATTATCCACAAGAATACTCATATCCGTATTTACTGCAGGATGGGTGATACCGTATATTGTTCCTATCACTGCCATAAGCAAAAGCGGGATAAGCTTTATGACTGTGGTGGAAACCTGAATCTTACCTGCAAGCTTGGGAGAAAGTGCATTTATTGCAAAGCTGAGCACCAAAAAAAGACAGGCAAGTGTCATACATTCAGGACCGAAAACGGCACCGCCCTCAGATGCCGCAATATGAAGCATAAAATCAGGATTTGCCGAACAGATAAATGTAAGCGTGTATCTCGCACAAAGCCAGGAAAGAACGGATGTCATAGTAGGATAATACAAGAAGGTAAGAAACCAGCCTACAAAATATGCATATTTTCCGCCCATTGTAACCTCGGCATAGTCAACAACTCCGTTGACCTTTTCATATTTCTGTGCCATGACCGAGAAAGCAAGCACACAGAAAAGCATAACGATTCCGCCGACAGCCCAGGCTATAATTCCCTGAAGCATATTACCGCCCGTTACAACAAGAATATCCTGTGCCTTAAAGAAAACACCAGAGCCGATAACGATACCGACAACCATACATATGGCTGTAAACAGTCCGTAACGCTTTTTTAATTCACTCATATCTCCACCTCCGGATTTAGTGAAAATCAGTCTTTCTTAACAAGATGATCTCTGATTTCAAGAAGAACCGAAAGCTCTGTTTCTTTTTCCTCTTCCTCTTCTTCCTTCTTTTCTTCTTCCTCTTTCTTTTTGAGGGACTCAATCTTCTTATGTGTGTTCATAGCGATACGGAGAACAACAAAAATTGAAAGAGCAATTATAAGGAAATCAATAATTGTCTGAAGAAAAACACCGTATGTAAGCACAAGCTCGGGAGTCACAACCTCGCCTGCCTCATTAAGAACAGCCTCTGCAAGCACAATTTTCAGGTCTGCAAGAGAGATATTACCTGTAAGAAGTCCGATAAGAGGAGTGATAATATCTGCAACAAGAGAGCTTACTATTTTACCGAATGCACCGCCGACAACAACGCCGACTGCCATATCGATAATATTTCCTTTAAGAGCAAAAGCCTTGAAATCGCTGAAAAACTTTTTCATAATATTTCTCCTTTTCGTTTAAGAAAAATTTAACATAAATCAGTATAACATAAACATAAACGGAACTCAACAGTTTTTTCTGCCTCCGCCTTGATAAAATATCAGAATAATGCTAATATAAATATAATTCGACAAACGGGAGAGACAATATGCAAAAACGATATTTCTGCTTACTTTTTATACTCACTCTGATTTTCTGTTCGGCATCCTGCAGCAGCAGAAGGGATGAAGCAACTACACACCCTCCTGCAGAAGAAACCACAACAGAAGAAGTGACCACAGAGGAAGAAACTACAGAAAAAATAACCGAAACCGTGAATATAGTTTTCTCCGAAGAGAAAGCAAAAGAAATTTATTCCTTCCCTTCGGAAATATACGGCAATCTTAAAATTTTTCTTCAGGACGGATATTTCCTGATTTTCGATGAATTCGGTAATAAACGCTTTACCGTTTTTGCAGAGAATTATACAGAAGAAAAAACTGACGGCACGCCCATAGGGATAAGCGGCGATATGAATTTTGACGGATATACGGATTTCGGCTTATGCTATTATAAGGACACACTCAACTCTTATTATTTCTGCTTTTTATGGGACAATGAAGCGCGCACCTTCAGATATTTTCTTCCCCTTTCAAACCTTGCAAATCCCGGATTTGATCCCCTTGCGGAAAATGTGATTTCAACTAACAGACAGACCTTTGAAAAGGCTGTTGAAGAAAAATATTATTATCTTTCAGGTGAACTGCGGCTTCTCTCGTCAAAGGAAGTAACAGAAGAAACAACAAATAACACAGTTATCGGAGCAGAGAGCATTGATGCAAATTTAAGTGTTATGGAAAACGGCAATTCCGCATATATCACGCTTGACGCAAATCCCTATTCCTCCAGCTACTGGAAATGCATTATTGACCGGGAGGGCATTGTGGAATTAAGCTCGGAAAATTATAATGAAACCGACAACAAGTATGAGTTTCTTCTTTCTGCAGTATCAGAGGGTGAATGTACGGTAACATTCCGCTATGTATCCCCCGAAACAGATACCTATGTTGAGGAAATCAATATTAATGTTTTTGTTGACGAAAGCTCTGTAGTTTCGGTTGTTGTGCCGGAATAAAAATAAAAGTGTAAGTCTGACATTCATCGGACTTACACTTTTTTTGCTGAAAAATTTATGTTCTTGAATTTGCTGTGGTGCGCAGTGTTACGTCGTGGTAGCCGCCTTCAACGATACTTACGGAAGAAACAAGAGTAAGCTTTGCTTTTTCCTGAAGCTCGGGGATCGAAAGTGCACCGCAGTTGCACATTGTTGATTTTACCTTATAAAGGCTCTTTTCAACATTGTCGTGAAGAGGACCTGCATATGTAACATAGGAGTCAACACCTTCTTCAAATGAAAGCTTTGTGCTGCCGCCAAGGTCATATCTCTGCCAGTTTCTTGCTCTGTTGGAGCCTTCACCCCAGTATTCCTTAACATATGCACCGTTTACCATAAGCTTGTTTGTGGGGCTTTCGTCAAAGCGGGCAAAGTATCTGCCGAGCATTACAAAGTCAGCACCCATGGCAAGTGCAAGTGTGATATGGTAATCATGCACAATACCGCCGTCGGAGCAAACAGGAATATAAATACCTGTTTTTTCATAGTATTCATTTCTTGCGTTTACAACATCGATAATAGCGGTTGCCTGACCTCTGCCGATACCCTTTGTTTCACGGGTGATGCAGATAGAACCGCCGCCTATACCTACCTTGATAAAGTCTGCACCTGCCTCAGCAAGGAAGAGGAAGCCGTCTCTGTCAACAACATTACCTGCGCCGACCTTCACAGTGTCGCCATACTTTTCACGTATCCACTTGATAGTGTTTGACTGCCAGCAGGAATAACCCTCAGAGGAGTCGATACAAAGCACGTCTGCGCCTGCTTCAACAAGTGCGGGAACACGCTCGGCAAAGTCACGTGTGTTTATACCTGCACCGACCATATATCTCTTGTCAGCGTCAAGAAGCTCGTTGGGATTGCTCTTATGCTGTGCATAGTCCTTACGGAAAACAAAATACATAAGATTTCCGAATTTATCAACAATAGGAAGAGAATTGAGCTTATGCTCCCAGATAATATCATTGGCTTCCTTAAGAGTTGTTTCAGCGGGAGCAGTAACGAGCTTTTCAACGGGAGTCATAAATTCCGAAACCTTAAGATCGGGGCTCATACGGCTAACTCTGTAATCACGGGAGGTAACAATACCTAAAAGCTTGCCGTTTGCTGTACCGTCATCAGTAATTGCAACAGTTGAAAATCCGTTGATTTCTTTAAGATCTATAACATCCTGGAGAGTATTATTCGGAGTAAGATTTGATGCACTTACAACAAAGCCGGCCTTATAATTCTTTACTCTTGCTACCATGGCAGCTTCATCTTCAATGGACTGAGAACCGTATATAAATGACATACCGCCCTCTTTAGCAAGTGCAATTGCAAGTGTGTCGTTTGATACAGACTGCATTATAGCAGAAATCATAGGCACATTAAGGGAAATTGCAGGCTCTTCGCCTTTTTTATACTTTACAAGAGGAGTTTTAAGCGAAACATTTGCGGGAATGCAGTTTTCATCTGTGTAGCCCGGAACAAGAAGATATTCGCTGAAGGTATGTGAGGGTTCTGAGTAATAAAATGCCATAATAATTCTCTCCTTTATTTGCTGATATTATATTAATATATGATATCACAAGAAAAAAATATAGTCAATTGTGCAATCTTTTATTTATTTGTGTTGATTCATTAATTTTTTTGTGATATATTCATTAATACGCACCCTGTAAAAGGAGGTAGTAAAAGCAATGCCGGGTATAGGTACTATAGTCAATGTCATCGCTGTTATTCTCGGCGGTGTCATCGGAATGATTTTCGGAAAAAGAATAAAATCAGATATAAGAGATTCTCTTATGAAAACAGCAGGTGCTGCCGTTATATTCATAGGAGTTTCGGGGGCTCTCACGGGACTGCTGAAAATAAATTCAGACGGCTCACTCACCACCAACGCAACGTTAATGATGATAATTTCCCTTATTATCGGCACACTTATCGGAGAGCTTATAAAAATAGAAAAAAGACTGGACCGCTTCGGCGAATGGCTGAAAATCAAGGCAAAAGCTACGGAAGACGGAGGCTTTGTGGGAGCTTTCGTAAACACCTCCCTTGTAATCTGCGTCGGAGCTATGGCTGTGGTAGGCGCGATTGAGGACGGTATCGGAGGAAATCCCGCTACCCTGTTTGCAAAGGCTCTTCTGGATTTTCTTATAGTTATCATTATGACATCAACTCTCGGGAAGGGATGCATCTTTGCTTTTATCCCCATCGGAATTTTCCAGGGAACAATAACCCTTCTTTCAAAATTCATGGAGCCTGTTCTTTCAACAGGCACACTTATAAGCGATATGTCCCTTGTGGGAAATGTGCTTATATTCTGTGTCGGCATAAATATTTGCTTCGGCAAAAAATTCAATGTGGGGAATATGCTCCCCTCGCTTATCATTGCAATAATTTATTCTGCAATAAGTTTTTATATATGAGGTGACAACAATGGGAAAAATAGTAGCTCTCGGCGGCGGCAGATTTGATAACGGAGAAATGGATAATGTAACAGAGCATATCATTTCTCTCACAGGCAAAAAGAAGCCTCTTATTCTTATTATTCCCACCGCAAGCTTTGACAATATGGATGAAAACGATGATGTTCTTCTTTGCTTCAGAAAATTCGGCTGTGAAACAGATATTCTTTTCCTAACACACGAGGATGTAACAGAATGCATCATCAAGGAAAAAATTGAAGCAGCCGACGGTATTTTTGTTCAGGGCGGAAATCTGAAGTTCCTTATGGACACATGGAAAGAAACCGGTGCTGATAAGTATTTACTTGAAGCCTATGAAAGAGGCACTGTGCTTTCGGGCGCTTCTTCAGGCGCTATGTGCTGGTTCAGAGAAGGCTATGACGACTGCATAGACGGTCAGTTTATTTTTGTGGAATGCCTTGACATCATCCCCTATATAAATTGTCCCCACTATCAGAGCGAATACTGGCAGACCTTTGAAGAGGCGCTGAAGATAACAAATAAAAAAATCTCAGGCATTGCCTGCGACAACGGGGCAGGCTTCTGTATAAATGACGGTGTCTACTACACCGTGGCCGGCAACGAAGACGGCGACTGCTACTTCTGCGATGCAAATGATAATTTCAGAAAAACAAATATAAATCAGAATCCGGAGATTCTGAAAACATTGTAAAAACAAGCGGCGTATTGAACAACAGATTCAATACGCCGTATTTATTTTTTGAATTCGGTCTTTAATTTCCGGCTCATAGCTGTGAAGACAATCCGCATATGATAGTTTCATCAGCAGACTGAGTTTCCGAATCTGCGGCAAACCACTTATATACGATTTTATAAGGATGCTGTTCTATACGGATTTTTGTATAATCCATTGCATTCATTTCATCATAGTCACTTGAAACCTCATAAGTGTATCCCTTTTCTTCACAAAGTGATTTCAGCTGAGATAATGTCATATCAGCTGATAAATTCTCATCAATTTTTACATTTCCGTCAACATATATGTATGAAACCGGCTGTTCAGGCTTTACATACATCTCAGTCCAGTCTTCCACAAGAAACCAGAAATATGTATCGGGGCAGCCTTCAACAGTGAAAATACCGCACCCGCCGTTGCCTTCAACAAAAGAAAGCTCATTTCCGAAAAATGCTTCTGTCTGTGAATAGCTCATATTTACGAGATCGCTTACGGTAAAGCTGTCCGGGCTTATATCCTTTGCAGAGTCATCATTTGCCTTCCAGTTATCAAAAACAATGCTTCTGACATTGTTTACTTCACTTGCAAATGAATCAGCCAGAGCATTGTAATCAGCTTCAGTATATTCACCGCCTGATTCCACCATTCTGTAAACGGGCACATCATACTTGAATCCGCTGCTGTCTATAAGCTCCATTGTTTTACCCGTATCAACATATCTTATTTTATAAGCCCCTTCTTTTGTAAAAGGATTTTCCCTGATAGAATAAATAACATAGTCATTCTCACCGCTCACAGGTGTGCCGTAGATGTATTCCACATCCGAAGCCAGCCAGTTTGACGAATTATCAGCTGTAATATCATCATAGATTTCCTGAAGATCGCCTAAAAAATTATCGTCATATCTTGTTTCAAGTCTTTTGATCACGTAAAAATCTGCTTCTGAAATAACAGATGTATGAGGGTTATAGCCAAGAGATTCAACAATAGTATCTTTCTGACGCAGGTAATCTTCCATTTTATCAATAGCCTCATCAAAAACACCTAATTTTTCAGTATCCTCCCATATAAGTCTGTAAGCATGGCAATGACTTGAAAGCTTGTTTCTGGTAATCTTATTAAAATCTGTGTCCGAAGACAGCTCGGCATACACACAAGAGCACCATAAGGGAAAGAAGCGCTCCTCTGAAACTTCCTTACGGAAATCCTTTGAATCAACCTCTATCTGCCCTATACAATCCTTATAAAAGCTTAAAATTTCGCTGTCGGTATAGGCTCCCTCATCCTTTGCATTCTTAACGGAGAAGGAAGCGTTTTCCGATACGCTTTCTTCGGAGGTGGAGCTGCTGTTTTCCGATGAGGTATCCGTGCCTGTATCATCTGCACCGGCCATACCGCAAATAAATAAAAATGCAAAGAAGCCTATGCAGATCCAGAGAATGATTTTTCTCTTCTTCTTTTTCTTAGCTTTTTTGTCTTCATCATTGTTTTCTGCTGAAGCAGCTGCATTGCTTACAGAAAACATAGGGGCATTATTGCTTATACTTCCCATACCTGCTCCGCAAGAGGTACAGAATACTGCATCATCCGCATTTTCTTTTCCGCATTTCTGACAATACATTATTTCTTCCTTCTTTCCTCAGTGTCGCTGAGCTGTCCGTATTATACGGCCGGCTCTGCTGTTGTTAATTCTTCTGTTGTCTGCTCAGTCACGGGGTCAAAATTAAAGGATCCGTTGGGGTCTGTGATCTGATCCCATGAGCCGTCATCAACAGAAAACAGTAAAATAAGCAGCAAAATAAATGCACAAATAACGCCTATAATAATTTTAGCTTTCTTGCTCAGCTTTTTGCTCTTAGCTTCTGTTTTTTTCGCAGAAGCATCTGTCTGTCCGTTCCCGCCGTCTGAAACTTTTGTGCCGCAGGCCTGACAAAATGCTGTATTTTCCGGAATTTCTTTTCCGCATTTCTGACAATACATTATAATCTTCCTTCTTTCACTTACATATTTATCCATATTATATATCCGACTGCAGCCAAAGTCAACTCATTTGAGTTAACTTTTTCTGCGGATAATACTTATAATAAAAAAGGGAATAATTATAAATAAGGAGAGAGCGAATGACAATAGGCAATGCAGTACGCTTAAGGTTGATCGAATTATGCAATGAACGGAATATCACACTCAACAAGCTGTCAACTATGTGCGGCATTACTCAGTCTACGTTAAATAATATCGCCTCGGGGCGGAATAACAGCACAACGGTCTCCACAGTAAAAAAAATCTGCGACGGGCTTGATATAACGATCATAGATTTTTTTAATTCACGTCTCTTTCTTGATTTAGAACAAGAAATAAAATAATGCATCGGAAGAACTGCTCTTTTTCCGATGCATTTTTTATATATTTTTTGTGTATCAATGGCTGTAGGTGTTTTGTCTGCCGGTCACAAGGCGGCAGAAGGTTCTTCCGGTAAAGGTCATAAATCTCTGGATAAGCCCTCTGTATTTTACTCCGCGGGCAATTTTCACTCCGCATATATCCCCTCTTTCAGATATTTTCTTTATATCTGAAAAAGTGAACATATTATACCAGCGCTCCACCCGTGAAGTGTATCGTGAGGTATCCTTTTCATTAACCTCAATTATTCTGTAACCGTACTGACTTGAAAAGCGGTCAGACTGACTTCTTGTGCTGAGCGAGTTTACAATATCTATCCCCTTATGTCTCACACCGAAAGCATTTGTGTGATCGTGTCCTGAGAATACTGCAAGCACACCGCCCTTTTCGACCATTGCTTCAAACTGTCCGAAGTTTTCCCCTCCTGAGCAGGGCGTTTCATTGAGAGTACCGAAGTTTACGGCATCAGGTGAAAACATATAATATTCACCCTTGTTTATAATATGCTCAAAGGAATAAAGCCTCTTCTTATCAGTCTTTTTCAGAGCGTCATAAACCTCGGGGACTATCATATGCTGAAAGGCGAGAGAATAAACCTTGCCTGTTTCGCTCATGTTATTTATCTCATCGCTCTTTTTTCTGTACCACGTCACATCCTCTGCACTCATACATCCGTAGTGTCCCCTGCCGTCATAATCTCCGGAATCAAATATCCACAGATTGAATTTTATTTCTTTTTCGTCTGAAGACAACACGGGAACACAGTATGTGCCCGATGAAAATGGCTTTTCACCCCTGTCGTTTTCCACGTGACAGCCATAGGAGCTGTAGTAAAGCATCAGCTCTTCTCTTGACATTGCACCTACCTCGGAATCGTGATTGCCGAAGGTGACGGCAACAGGAATTCCGTATCTTTCAAAAACAGACATAAGTCTTTTTATATATTCCTTTGTTTTATCCCTGTTGTCATAATTAAGAACATTGTCCCCTGTAACAACTGCAATATGGGGCATCTCACGCTTCACCGCCTCTTCAATCAGCCACAGAGAAGCATCAATATTATCATCCTGAAGATGCGTATCCGTAAGATGCATGATTTTAAGCTTACCGTCAGCATCGAATTTAACAGCTTTCATAGTTTCCTCACAAAATTACCGCACTAAACATTTGTTTAATGCGGTAAAACAATTATAATTTGATTTTCTTAAGATTATCCATTGAGGATTTTTCTTCACCGTTTTCTATCTTCTTTATGAAGTTGTATATCTGCTCGTTAACGGGAGTGGGAACACCGTATTCCTTGCCCTGCTTTACAATGTAGCCGTTGAAGATATCGATTTCGGTCTTTTCGCCTCTGTCGAGGGACTGAAGTGTGGAGGGACGTACATCGCCGAATTTCTTACCCACGATTGTTACAACTGCCTTACAGATGGACTTGAACCAGTCTGCCTTTGAAATAAGAAGCAGATTGTAGTTAAGAACGGTGGCATAAGGTGGTACCTTAAGTCCCATCTTCTTGGAAACATATGTAGCCTCTCTTGCAATTTCAAGGAAGATTGACTTTGCTTCGTCAGCTGAAAGCATAACACCTACGCATTCGCCTGTGAGCGCTGCAATGGAATTAATGCAGGAATTGATTATAAGCTTTGAATAAAGCTGAGCATCAATATTGTCAACAACCTTGGTGGGAAGAAGAGCCTTGTATACTTCACCGAGAGCAGTTATCTTATCATCAATTTTTCCGTTGACTCTGCCGATTTTAAGCTCTCCGCCTGAAGTAACATTAACATCACCGTTGGGAAGCATTGTTGCACCGAAGCCGATCATACAGCCTGCTGTTTTATCAACACCCACAACATCTGAAAGAATCTTTGTGCAGATACCATTCTGCATTGACATAAAAAGACCGTCGGGCTTCACGTGGGAAAGCATTGCCTCGGCTACGGGAGCCAGAGCAAAATACTTTGTTGCAATAATACATACATCGTAAACCTCTGTAAGTTCATCGGGGCTTTCATAAACAGTGAATTTCTGAGTATGATTTCCCAATGCACCTGTAAGAGTAATACCTTCGTTTCTGATTTTTTCCGCTCTTTCGTGATTGGCTTCGATAATTTCGATATTATGTCCTTTTTCTCTGAGCATTGTGGCAGTAGTACCGCCGATGGAGCCTGCACCTACAAGAATAATCTTCATTTTTTTGCCTCCCTCTGTTATTATTAATATAATAAAGTAAACAGTCGGATAAGTCAATATATTTACACTTTTTTCAACACCGCGGACCTATTTGTATTATTGATTCCTTGTATAATATGTGCTAAAATAATAAAAAACACAAAAAGGGGAATTTTTATGATAAAATCTTTTTCAGGCAAAGCACCCGTTATTGACGACAGCGCATTCATTGCTGAAAATGCATCCGTAATCGGCGATGTTACAATAGGTAAGGGCAGCTCAGTCTGGTATTCCGCTGTGCTCAGAGGCGATATGTGCGCAATTAAGATAGGAGAGAATTCCAACATTCAGGACAATGCAACCGTTCACGTTGGTATGAAGGATGAGGCTGTTATCGGAAACGGTGTCACGGTAGGTCACAATGCACTTGTTCACGGGGCAACCATAGGCGACAATGCACTTATCGGAATGGGAAGTGTTGTTCTTGACGGTGCTGTTATCGGAGAAAACTCCATAGTTGCAGCAGGTGCCGTGGTTACGGCAAAAACCGTCATTCCGCCAAATTCTCTTGCAGCAGGCATCCCCGCAACCGTAATCAAGGAGCTATCCCCTCAGCAGATAATGGGCAACAAAATGAACGCAATGGGCTACACGACCCTTGCAAGCAAATATAAAAAAGAAGCAGAATAAGAAAAAATCAAAGGAGGTAAGTCCCCGAAAGACTTACCTCCTGTTTTTTGTTTAATTCCGGCGTTATTCAAGAACAAAGCTTTCTTCGTAATCTTCTATCCAACCGCCTTCATAGAAGTTTCTCATTCTGAGAACAACCTCATCTTCATATACCTCTACCTGCATACCGATGCCTGAATTATCATCGATTTTTCCGCCGTCGTCAGAAATAATATCCGCACAGCGGGGCAGATTTACGGAAACATAATTTCCGTGATCGGTAAAGGTTTCATAATTATTGAGAGGCCAGTGAGTGTGACCGAAGAAATAGAAAATATTCTTATAGGAATTAAGAAGCTCAGGAACGGAATATGCGCAGTCAAGAAGGAAATACGGATGATGATTGACTACAAAAACAGGCTTGCCTGACTCAGTAGCAATATCAAGCTGATCCTTAAGCCAGAAATACTGTTCATCACTCATATGACAATAGTCAACACCGTCCTTTTCACTTCCGAGAACAATAACAGTGTAGCCTTCGACATCGGTCACATAATAAGGCTTTTCAATATCCATATCAAAAAATGCATTGTTATAACCGATAAATTTTGCCAAACACGCATCATACACATCCGTACCGTTGCCTGTATCGTGGTTACCCATAACATTTATAATTTTATCTGCAGGGCAAATAACTTTTTCAAGTCCGTAGAAGAATATGCTTTCGATATGCTGGCCGTTCATTGTGTTATCACCAAGCATAATAAGAGCATCATTACGCGTTGCGGTGTTTTTTACATCGTAAAGAATCTTTGTAAAAACGTCATAAGTATCGGGGTTATTTCCTTCAATGTGAGCATCTGAAAGAACGGTAAAATTAGCTTTCACATTTTCGGGATCTTTCACATCGTGAGGATCTGCGGAATTGGGATAAAAAAACATCAGTGCCATAGAAGTGAGAGTAACTGAAATTACCTTCAGCATTGTGTAAAGAATCGACATAAAGCATTCCTCTTTTCTTTTTTATTTTTTATTCAAAAGCATATATGCCTTAAGAATCGCCGTCTGTGTTTTTCCGTCGGGAATATTCCCCTTCATTATTTCATCAACAAGCTTTTCAATAGGTACTTTTTTTACATTAAGAAATTCATCCGCATCAAGCTTCTGTTCGCCTTCTTTAAGATCTGTTGCAAGATACATATGAATAATCTCATTTGTGTAAGCACACGCACCGTAAAACTCACCAAGATATATCACGTTTTCAGAGGTATACCCCGTTTCTTCCTTAAGCTCCCTTAAAGCCGCTTCAAGATGGGGTTCGTCCTTTGAATCAAGCTTACCTGCCGGAATCTCGGTAAGCACCTTACCGAAGGGATATCTGAATTGTTCTGTTACAATAACATTATTATCCTTATCCACGGGAACAACACATGCAGCCCCGTTGTGCTTTATATATTCTCTTTTTGATGTATTACCGTTAGGCAAAAGAATACTGTCGCTGTATACATCAAGAAGTTTCCCCTTGAAAACATTGGTTGAATCAAGTTGTTTTTCAAAAAGCTTATCCATTTTTATATCTCCTGAAAATATAATTTGCTGCAGCCGCACCTGCACCAAGCAAGCTGACGGCTCCCGCAGAAGCAAGAATTGTCATTTTCTTCTTCTCGCATTCATCAGCATCCCACAGATGTCTGGCTTTGCTCAAAAGAGAAGTACCGCAAAGCTCCCAGTATGTAAGAAAATATGTTTTGAAATTTGAGGGTTCGCTTTCATCAATTTCAAAAACTCTTACACCTCTTAAATGATTTCCGTAGCATCTGAATGACGCACAGGATGACTGTATAATACGGATACCGTCGTGCTCACCGATAAAATTATTGGTATGATCGTGTGCATAAACAACAGCCTTTACATCGCCCGCTTCCTGCAGCGCCTCAAGCTGACCGTAGTTTTCATGACAGCAGCACATTGCTTCACCGAGAAAACCGTGAGCCTTTGCGGGGTCAAGCTTTACATAGCCTCTGAGCTCTCCCCTTTCATAATATGGCACGGCAAGAGGATCATTTTTATCACATTCAATCTGCAAAGAAGCACTTTCGGGCATGGGAATATGCTGAAACATCAATGAGGGCAGCGGCTCGCCGCCGTTTTCCTCTCTGAGTTCTCTGCTTACTCTCTTATACCATTCTACGGTTTCAGCCTTTACACCCTCATGGCTGAGACCTGTATTCTTATCCTGCCAGGCGGAGTCTATCATCCAGAGATTAAAAAGCTTTCTTTTACCGTCGGAAGAATACAAGGGCAGATTGAAGGTATCAACATCAACACTTGTGTCGGGATTATCAAGTCCCACGCACATACTATAAGAACGGTAGATATCTGCCTGTTCTTCCTTTGTCATCCTGTTGACATCGTCGTGATTTCCGTAAATCATTGTAAAGGGAATGCTTCTTTTTTCAAGAGGAACGCAGATATGAGAAATTGCTTTTTTCATTCTCTTATATTCGCCCTCTTTTGTTTTTACAACCTCCCTTGTGCCGAAACGGGCATCCTTAAGATGATTGCCCAAAATATTGTCACCTGCAAAAACTACAAGATCAGGCTTCACCTTATCGTATGCTTCATTCAGCATTTTAATCATAGTATGGCGTACAAAATGAAGGTCCTGGGCATCTGCCACCTGTATTATCACAAATTTTCCGTTTTTATTGAATTTTAATTTATCTGCGTGCATTATCATTTCTCTCCATACAGCAATCTACAACAAGAATGACAGCAAGTGCCATCAGCTCATCACGGGGATCGACAATACTGATCCTGTAGGTATCCCCCCAGCTCAGCCACTGTTTTGAAAGGTCAGCAATCACATTACCGCCGTATTCAACGGTATACTCGTGAGCAAAAAAATCACCGTAAATCTTAATATTCCAGTCGGGTATAGTGTATTCCTGCTTAAAAAACGTGAAGTTCTTCACAATTTCCGCAGTTCCAAGGCCGGCAACGGAAATTTCATATTTCGGAAGGAAGGTCAGAAGCTTCTGCCTTATAAATATAACCTCATTATTGTTGTTATCATATACATGAAGCTTCTTTCCCAGAGAGATAAACTCCCCTTCTGCTCTGTATTTTATATTTTCGTTGAAATCAAATACATTGAATTTATCCTTGAACGAAAAAACCTTCTGTTTTATATAAAGCTCCATTCTATCCCCCCCCCTTTTTATAATTATTATATATTGCCGTATTTTATATTGTCAACATAAAAATAAGGGGCAGACAACTTAATGTCTGCCCCTTTAGTATTAATCAGAATGCATTACCTGCAAAAAGCTCTGCAAAGAATGTGAAGATTCTTGAAATGAGACAGGAGATGAAGCCGAGGTCGGGCATAATATACTTGTAGTGATATTTGCCGCAATACTTACAATACTTGTTTGCTTCTTCTGCCTTGCCGATAGCTTCTTCAGCCTCTTCATCTGTAGCTTCTGTTTTTTCACCGCAGATTGAACATACCTTATAAACCTTGTCGCCCTCAATTACATAATCATAATCGTGTCCGTATGCAGGAATAATTGATTCATATGTATATCCGCAGCCGCAGGCATAAACCGCTAATCCTGCTTCTGTACAGGTAGGAGCAGTTTCCGCACTTACATATTCGTGAGCACAAGCTTCATAAACTGCAACATAAACAGTATTTGTATCTACCTTTGCAATTTCCTTGTTCCAGCCCTTGAATTCATAGTGATACGCACTGTCATATTCCTTTGCGGGAGTTTTGCCTTCGTATACAGGTATTTCACCGTAGCCATAGAAATCTTCATAAAGTACTGTGCCGTCTTCATCAAGGAACTTGATTGTGTATGCAGCAGATACCTTTGAATAAACAGCTGTATAAGTAGCATCGCCCGTTACGGAAGAAAGCGTTTTATTCCAACCATTAAAATTATAGATATAAGCATCTGTGGGTTTTTCGGGAGCTGCTCCTTTGTACTGAACCTCACTGCCGTAAGGAAGAACCTCTTCCTGAAGAACCGTACCGTCATAGTTTACAAACTTAACAGTGTATTCGTTTACGGTAGCTTCAAACTGTGCACGGTATTCTGTTCTTTCTGTGATAGGCTCTAATGCCTTATCCCAGCCTGTGAAAGTATAGCTGTACTGTGCTGATGCCTTTCTTTCGGGAGCCTTGCCCTTATACTCGGCAATTGAACCGTAATCAACAAACTTGGACTCAAGAACATTGCCGTCCCAGTTAAAGAATGTAACAATTATCTGTTTTGTTTCTGCCTGGTACTCTGCTGTATAGGTAGCTTCACCTGTTACGGAAGTAATTTCAGGATCCCAGCCGATAAACTTGTATCTGAAGGAAACGTCCTCGGGCTTCTTGGGCTCTTCTCCCTTGTATTCGGGTGTTTTTCCGTATTCAACAGTTATCTTATAAAGCTCTGTTCCGTCGTAGTTTACAAACTTGATTTCATAGGACTTTGTCTGGGTCTTATAAGTTGCAGTATAAACAGCTTCGCCTGTTACTTCAGCTATAGCTTTGTCCCAATTATCAAATGTATAAACATACTGTGCATCTTCATCTCTGACAGGTGTTTCGCCCTTATATGAGGGAACAGTACCGTAATCAAGAGTTTCTTCCTGAAGAACATCTCCGTCATAATCTACAAACTGAACAAGATAGGAATTAAGCGTTGTGCTGTAGGTTGCGGTATAAATCTGAGCGCCTTCAACCTGTGTAAACTCGTTATCCCAGCCTTTGAATGTGTAGGTATACTGTGCATCTGCTGCCTTTTCGGGTGTTTCACCCTTATATTCAGGCATTCCGAGGTAGTCAACCATTTCTTCATAAAGAACAGTGCCGTCATCATTTACAAACTGAACGAGATAGTCTGCTGTTTCTGAATGGAACTGTGCTACATATTCCTGTGCACCTGTAACAGCTGTGAACTCCTTGTCCCAACCGTCAAATACCCACTTGGTATCAACTGTGCCTTCCTTTACGGGAGTTTCACCCTTGTATTCGGGCATTTCGCCGTAGAGAACATCTGTATTCTGAAGCTCATCACCGTTGTAATTTTTGAATACTACGGGATAAGAATTCTGAGACCATACAGCATAAAGAGTTGTATCCTCTTTAATATCATTAAGAGCAGCACCGGGAGCATATTTAGCCTCTGTAGCATTCTTATCCTCTGACCAACCTATAAAGCCCCAACCAGTTTCGGTAAGAATATCAGAGGGAATAACAAAGTCTGCAGAGCCCTCAACTACCGTATCACCTGCATTGTAGTATTTTACATTTGTGATAGCTGCAGGAGCGGCTGAGCCTCTGCCGTTATTATCAAAGGATACTGTTACGGGAGCGGTATATACTGCACGGAAAATTTCATTGATACCGTCCTGTACGGGAACCGTGCCTGTATATTCAGCATTGCCTGCTGTTGTATCATTACGCCAGCCGATAAAGGTAAGAGCATCGTCACCGTAAGTAACGTTGCCTGCTGCGGGAGCTGCAACATCTGCAGCAATTGCAGTATTATAAATTGTGCCTGCACCGGCTTCGGTTTTTACCGTACCGTCATTCTGAAGATACTTGAAGGTTGTGGTAACATCCTTGCCGAAGATAGCATAAAGAGTGTTATTGAAACCAACATTTACGGTTGTTTTTGAACCTGTTGTTGCATCCTTATTTGTGTTCCATCCGAGGAAGTTCCAATTGCCCTTGGTGGCAGTATAAGATGAAACATTGAAATTGTATGTGGAATTGGGTCCTATATTAACGGTAGTAGCCTTTGCTGTGGTTGTACCGCCGTTATTTGATGCATTGAAATAAAGATTTGTTTCTGCATTATATACAGCAGAATAAAGAGCATTATAAGCATTATTTATAGTAGCCTGTGTTATAGGAGCTGCACCATACTGATTGAATTTTTCAATTATGGGCTTTGCATCGTTATATGCAGTTTCAAGAGCACGGTATGTATCAGATGTATAATTGGTTCTGTTAGGAACCATATTCACGGCATAGGGATACACACTCTGAAGATCAGATGTGCTTACCTGTGTGGAATTATGGGAATAGTGCATATAAAGATCGCTGCCGCCTGCACCTTCATTAAGCTCAGCCTTTGTACCTGTTGCATTGAGCTTTGTACATGTTATACAGCCGCTTCTTGAAGACTGGTCATTAAAGTATATGCCTGTAATGGGAGGACCTGCATTGGGGTCACGGGTTATATATGCATGGATATATTTACCGCCTGCGTTGCTGTTAAGATCAACAACACCGCCATCCTCAACATTATTGGGCTCATATGAGCCGCCGACAAGATAATATGTAACTGTTCTGCCGTTTACAGTCAGGTTATATGACTGTGGTGCAGAACCGTCATCGGCAACTCTAAACTTAATATCACGAAGAGCTCTCGAAACATCGGTTGTATTTTTCCATCCGCCTGCAATCCAGTCGGAGTTTGTTCCGCAACCGTCATTAAAATCCCAATCTAAAGTTGAATAACCCTTACTTGAAAGTTTTTCCTTTGTGCTGTTAAGATTAACAACACCCCAATACCCGGTACGTGCAAAAGCAATTTCGGAAACAAATGTTGTTCCCTCGGGATAATAATACTCAACTGCATATGCTGCCGAGGACATTACGGGAAATACACTGAGAAGCATAAGAACAGAAAGTATTACTGATAAAATCGCTGATGGTTTTCTGAATTTTTTCTTCACTACAATCATCCTTTCTCTGATATATAGTAATAGTTATACTATTATAGAGACATTATATCATTTACTGTTGCTTTTTGAAATGCAAATTTTTAACAATATTCAAACATTTTTTTCAACACTTTTTACAAAATTTATACAATCACAATGTGTACAAATGTCGAAAAATACCTATTTCAGCAAAAAAAACACGGCATCACAAAGACACCGTATTTATTATTAGTTTATTATTCATTTGGCTTTTTTATCCCGTTCAGCTGCTTCGATCATTTTCACTGCAGACATCAGATGCACCTCATCAGAGGAATTACCGTAGGTCATCCGGACAAGCTCGGGGGCACGCAGAGCCTCGCTCAGCTCTTTTATTCTTGTGAAGGTTTTTCCGTCTGATACCTCTTTATAAATAAACTTATGGCTGTCTGCAAATGCTGCTATCTGCGCCAGATGAGTGATGCAAAGCACCTGAGAGCTTTTTGCAGCACCGGAAAGCTTGATTGCAATTTTCCCTGCGGCTGAACCGCTGACACCGGCATCAACCTCATCAAAAATAAGAGTGTCTGCGCCTCCCGTTTTGTGAAGCACATTTTTCATGGCAAGCATAATTCTTGAAAGCTCACCGCCGGAAGCCACCTTTCCGAGAGGCTTCGGATCTTCACCGGGATTAGCGGAAATGAGAAATTCAACAGCATCGCTTCCCTTTTCGTGCAGCTCAGAAGGTATCACACTTATAACAAAACGGCACGACGGCATATCAAGAAAGCTCAGCTCCTCCTGAATTGCAAGGGAAAGCTTTTCTGCAGCAGTCTTTCTTTCAGCTGATATCCTATCCGCCATTTCTTTGCATTCAAGACTCAGCTTATCCTGAAGCACATAAAGCTCAGAAAGCCTTTCGTCTGAGCAGCTTATGCTTTCAAGCTCATTTTTTGCATTTTCAAGAAACGCAAGCATCTCCTCTTCCGTTTCTCCGTATTTTTTTGAAAGGCGGTAGATAAGGTCAAGCCGCTCCTCTACCTTGTCGATATCGCCGTCCATATCCTCAAGCTGCCTTAAAACATCATCTATAAGAGAGGTGCATTCGTCTATATAGGAATTTGCGGTATTGAGCCCCTCCACAAGAGAATCAAGTCCTTTTGCAAGAGATAAAACTGAGGATATCTGCGACACCGCACCGTTTATAAGCCCCTCTGCGCCGAAGGAATCGCCGTCACCCGAAAGAGCAAAAAGCGCATTATGCAAAGCCTCACAAAGCTTTTTACTGTTTGTGAGCACATTCTTTTTCTTCGTAAGCTCCTGTTTTTCTCCCACATATAATTCCGCTTCGGAAAGCTCATTTATCTGATATCTCAGCAAATCCGCCTGTCTTTCCTTGTAGGCAGAATCAAGGCTCAGCTTTTTTATTTCGCTTTTTATCTCAAGAAGCCGCAAAAAGCTGTCTGAAAAATCCGAAAGTCTGTCTGACAGCAAAGCATATCCGTCAAGAAAATCAATATGTCTTTCGCTGTCAAGCAAAGCCTGGGAATCTCTTTGTCCGTGTATATTTATGAGATTGATTCCGATGCTTTTAAGCATTGATACAGTTACGGGAGCACCGTTTACCCTACAGGCATTCTTTCCGTCCTTTGAAAGTCTTCTTTGTAAAAGCAGAGTTCTGTCCTCGGATACAGGAAGTCCCGAGTCTGCCAAAAGCCTTTGCACAAAGTCGGACACATCCTCAAAAAATGCGCTGACCTCAGCAGAATCTTCACCTGTTCTTATAAGCTCTCTTGATGTCTTTTCACCTGTTACCGCATTTATAGAATCAATAAGAATAGATTTACCTGCACCTGTTTCTCCGGTAAGGATATTAAGACCTCCGGTAAATTCAACCGAGGCCTTTTCAATTATTGCGATATTTTTTATATCAAGACTTTTTAACATAATTAAAACCCAAGAACACTGTCAAGCTTTTTCTTCACCTTGACTGCTGCCTCTTCGCTGTAGCACAGCACAAAAATAGTATCGTCTCCTGCAAGCGTACCTGCAACACTCTGAAGTCCCATGGAGTCAAGGGCAGCACAGGCAGCCTGAGCAGTACCTACGTGGCATTTAAGCACCACTGTATTCATTGCAATATCCGTACATACGGCAGCGCCTATGAGAATGGACATATACTTGCTGCTGTTTTCTTCGGGGGCAAGAGTGGGCATACAGTATTTGTATTCTCCCGTGGGCGCAGGATGCTTTACAATATGCATTTCCTTTATATCTCTTGAAACTGTTGCCTGAGTAACATTCACACCTGCTTCAATAAGCTTTGTAAGAAGATCCTCCTGAGTGCTTATAACATTCTCTTCTATAAGCCTTGCAATAATAGCCTGTCTGTTCTTTTTCATAAATAAGCCTCACTTTTTATTTTCAAGTTTCTTATTGAGTACATCTATAAAATTATCGGTTTTTATGGCAACAAAGGATGCCTTGAGTTCTGATTTTCTGATTTTTACCGTACAGCTGCTGTCTATTTCAACAGCCTGATGACCGTCGCAGGAAAACTGCACACGGCCTTCATCCGAGTCATTTTCCTTTACGCTGACCTCAAACTCCGTGCCCCCCGAAAAAATATACGGTCTTACCGCAAGAGAATGAGGGCATATGGGCGTAAGAAGAATTGCCTCAAGGGTAGGTTCAACAATTGATCCGCCTGCTGACATTGAATAAGCGGTGGAGCCGGTGGGCGTGGCAAAAATAGCTCCGTCGGCAAGATAATCCGCAATATCCCTGCCGCCGGTTTTCACACTCAGATCAATGAGCCTCGGAGCTGCTCCGCGGTTAAAAACCGCATCGTTAAGGCAAAAATCCGAATACACACACTCATCACCCCGGAAAACCTTCACATCAAGCATCATACGGCTCTGAACAGCAAACTTCCCTTCCTTCAGGTATGAAAGAAGATCCATTTCGTGAGCATCAAGTCCGCAAAGATAAGCGAGTCTTCCCGCATTGATTCCCAGAATATATTTGTTCTCCTTTGCAGCAAGCTTTGCCGCACGAAGCATCGAGCCGTCACCGCCCACAGAAATCACCATATCCGAATTCTTTATAAATTCAGTGTTTTTTTCAAATGCATCATCGGGCAGACCGGGAAAAAAATCTCTCAGCTCGTCTGAAAAGACATAACCGATGTCAAGTTCATCAAGTCTCAGACAAAGCTCCTTTGTAACCGCAGCTGCAGTTTTTCTTGTAAGATTGGGAATGAGTGCTATTTTCAAGTGAAACACCCGCCTTATTTATCAAGCTCACCGTGTGAAGCATTCACGACATCCTCAGGGAAGACATCAGCGCTTTCACCCTGTTCTTTAGATATGTATAACAAATATTCAATATTACCCTCAGGACCTTTGATGGGAGAGAAATCAAGTCCCTTCACCGTAAAGCCTGTTTCCTTTGCAAAGGCAATTATTTTTTCAACGACCTCAATATGTGTGCTTTTTTCTCTTACCACACCTTTTTTGCCGACCTTTTCTCTGCCTGCTTCAAACTGAGGCTTGATAAGAGCCACACATTCGCCCCTGTCGGAAAGCAGCTCATAGACCTTGGGCAAAACAAGACACAGGGAAATAAAAGAAACGTCAATTGAAGAAAAATCTGTTTTTTCGGGTATCTGCTCTTCTGTTATGTATCTTACATTTGTTCTTTCAAGATTAATAACCCTCTCGTCGCTTCTGAGCTTCCAGGCAAGCTGTCCGTAGCCTACGTCAACACAGTATACCTTTTTTGCACCGCACTGAAGCATACAGTCGGTAAAGCCGCCTGTGGATGCTCCTATATCCATACAGGTCTTACCCTCAAGAGTTATAGGAAAAACAGACATTGCCTTTTTCAGCTTATATCCTCCGCGGCTTACGAATTCCATACCGCCGCGAACTTCGACGGAATCTGTTTCCTTTACATTATCTCCTGCCTTGAGAGCCTTTTGTCCGTTTATATAAACTATACCTGCCATAATTGCGGCCTTTGCCTTTTCACGGCTTTCAAAATATCCTTCAGCGGTGAGAAAAGCATCAAGCCTTAATTTCTGAGCCATTAATTTTCACTGTCCTTAGTAATCATATTGACCATTCCCTGAGAGTCAAGGAAATAGTGTGAGAGAAGTCCCTTCACGGTGTTCTGACAGGGGAATTCACCTTCAACCGCAAAGTTTCTGTAAAGACCTCTGTAGCCGAACTTAAAAAGCTTATCACCGAAGGTTTCGCCTATGCCGCCGAAGCGCTGACCCTCTTCAAAAAAATATATTCTTTCACAGCCGAGCGTTTCCTTTACGGCATCATTACTTACAGGCTTTATGGAATTGAGCTTTACAACAAAAGCATCGGTTCCCATTTCTTTCAGTGATTCTTTTGCCCTGCATGCCTCTCCGAAGCACCTTCCGTAGGTCACAATGGCGATCGGGGCCTTTTTATTTCCGTATGTATCATAATCGTTTTCCGAAGGCTCAAAATCCTCGGGCAGCTGAATATCAACCCCGCGGGGATATCTCACGGCAACGGGGCCGCTGCAGTCATAAAGTGCCTTTCTGAAAGCCGTGCGAAGCTCGGAAAAGGTGGTGGGAGCCAATACGGTGATATCAGGAATGGTATTTATAAATGCGGCATCAAATACTCCGTGGTGGGATTCTCCGTCGGCACCGACAAAGCCTGCCCTGTCAACGGCAAAAACAATTTTAAGTCCCTGAAGGGCACAGTCGTGTATTATCTGATCATAGGCACGCTGTAAAAATGTGGAATAAACAGCAAAAACGGGAAGCATTCCGCCTCTTGCAAGACCGGCTGCAAAGGTTACCGCATGCTGCTCTGCAATACCCACATCAAAAAATCTTTTCGGAAAACGCTTTCTGAAGCCTTCAAGACCGCAGCCGAGACTCATAGCTGCAGTAATACAGCATATTCTGTCGTCCTTTTCTGCCTCCTCGGTGATAAAATCCCCGAAGGCATCGGAAAAGCTGGGCTCTGAGAAAACAGGTTCTCCCGAATCAAGATTGAATGCCGAGATTCCGTGAAAGGCATCGGGGGCCTTTTCCGCAAATTCATAGCCTCTGCCCTTTACGGTGTTTATATGAAGCACTATGGGGAAATCGGCTTCCTTGGCAGCACTCAGCGCCCTTATAAGTAAAGATGTATCATGACCGTCAATAGGTCCCATATATCTGAAGCCGAGATCCTCAAACATAGTGGAATTATATATCATATTCTTGGCGAATTTTTTTACATTGTATATACCCGAAACCAGAGCACCGCCTGCAAGAGGTATTTGATTGAGTGCCTGCTCGGTACGGGATTTGAGCTTGAAATAACGGGGTGTGGCACGCATTTTTGCAAAATACCTTGCAAGAGCACCGACATTCGGGGAAATTGACATTTCATTGTCATTGAGAACAACAATGAGCTTTGTTCCGTTGCCGGCTCTTCCTGCATTATTGAGAGCCTCATAGACCATACCGCCCGTAAACGCACCGTCACCCACAACAGCAACCGTGTAGTTATTGCTCCCGTTTATTTTATTTGCGGCTGCGATTCCGTAGGCAGCCGATAAAGCGACACTGGAATGACCGCCCGACATAATATCGTGCTCACTCTCTGTGCGTCTTGTAAAGCCGGCAAGCCCTCCCGGCTGTCTCAGAGTGGAAAACTCCTCTCTTCTGCCTGTAAAAAGCTTATGAGTATAGCACTGATGGGCAACGTCCCAAATTATTTTATCATCGGGAGAAGAAAAAACTCTGTGAAGAGCAATTGTAAGCTCCACGACACCGAGATTGGAGGCAAGATGTCCGCCCGTTTTTGAAACTGTTGAAATAAGCTCTTCGCGCACTTCACAAGCCAGTACATCAAGCTCATTCTCGGGAATTTTTTTCACATCGTCCGGTGAATTTATATAAGGTAAATATTTTCCTTCCACTTTCTTTTCCTCTTCAATACTTTTTTATCGACAGAATAAAAGATAAAGCTTAAAATAATATTATTTTTTTCTGTAAAGCAGCTCTTCGGCAATAGCTTTTATTTCTTCTGCAGAACCTGAAAATCTGTCAAGTGCACGCAGTGCATTCTTGGTATGGATAGCGGCAAGCTCCTTTGCCTTTTCCACTCCGTAAAGCGACACATATGTGACCTTTCCGTTTTTGGCGTCGCTTGACTCGCCTTCATCTTCCGTTTCAAGAACATCGTCTTCTATCTGGAAAGCCACCCCAAGCTCAAGAGCAAATTCTCTTGCATATGATATCATCTCATCATCTGCACCCGCAGCAATAAGACCGAGCACACAGGCACATTCAATAAGAGCAGCTGTTTTAAGAGAATCCATCTCTAAAAGCACACTGAGATTAGCAGGGGTGTTTTCATATTTAAGGTCTATATACTGACCTCCTATCATACCCTTCATACCGCTGAGACGTGAAAGCTCCGATACTGCCTTTACGGCAGCCCCGGCACTTACCTTTCCCGAAGCCGCAGCATCGGCAATAAGGCTGAAGGCGTGAGTAAGCAGTGCATCGCCTGCAAGAAGAGCGTTTGCCTCTCCGAATTTAATGTGGCTTGAGGGCTTGCCTCTTCTTATATCGTCATTATCCATGCACGGAAGATCATCGTGGATAAGTGAATATGTGTGGATAAATTCAACCGCACAGGCAAATTCAAGAGCGTTTTCCGCATTCCCGCCGGCTGCAGCACAGAATTCAAGGCACAGCAAGGGACGGATTCTTTTTCCTCCGCTTTCAAGGGAATACATAAGCATCTCCCTGATTCCCTCAGTTTCATAAGAAAGCTCCGGAATACAAAGAGGAATTTTATTTTCAATCATTTCGATATATTTTGCCGCATTTTTCATTATTCTTCACCGCCGATATCCTGAAGTGCTGTTATTTTCTGCTCTGCATTCTTAAGCTCATCGTTGCAGAACCTTGAAAGCGCTGCCCCCTCCTCAAAAAGCCTTACGGACTCATTGAGCGGAAGGCCTCCGTTTTCAAGAGCTTTTACTATTTCCTGTAATCTTTTCACAGCACTTTCGTATGTGTGTTCATTCATTTTTATTGCTCCTTTCGGAAGAAAGCACCTGACACTCAAGTGTGCCGTCGGACAAGGTAACGCCTATAGTATCTCCGGCATTGATCTTTTCCGTGCTTTCTATTATTTCGCCCTTAAGGCTTACTATGGAATATCCTCTCAGAAGCACACTGAGGGGATTCAGCTTTTCAAGAGATGTGACAAGAGATGTGAGAGTGTTTTTCTCTTTGTATAAAATTCTTTCAGCCGAAGACTCAAGAGCACGGGAATACTTTTCTATAAGATTTTTATCAGCTTCAAAGAACCTGCCGGGATCCGTGAAGGCTCTGGCTTCAAGAATAAGCTCCAGCTCTCTTTTCTTCGATGACGCCATAGAACTCATCGCTCTGTACAGCCGGTCGGTGAGGGAGGCAAGCTCCATGGTAAGATTCATTATATCGGGAACGGCAAGCTCTGCCGCCGCCGAGGGCGTGGGGGCACGCATATCACTGACAAAATCACATATTGTAAAATCCGTTTCGTGTCCCACAGCAGAAATAACAGGAATATGACACTCATATATGGCACGGGCAAGAAGCTCGTCATTGAAGCACCAGAGATCCTCCGCACTTCCGCCGCCTCTGCCGATAATTATCACATCCGCGCAATCTTTATCCCTGAATTCCTCCAGGGCCTCGATCATCTCCGCCGGAGCAGAAGACCCCTGCACGGAAACACCGCGGAATATGACCTGTGCAAGGGGAAATCTTCTTCCCAGCACATTGAATATATCCTGCACGGCAGCTCCTGTAGGAGATGTTATAACACCGACTCTCGCAGGAAAGACAGGAAGAGGCTTTTTATGCGCCTTATCAAAAAGTCCTTCCTTTTCAAGCTTATTTTTCAGCTGATTGAAGGCAATACTGAGAGCACCCGCGCCGTCGGGCAGCATATCCTCGGCATATATCTGATAAATACCGTCACGCTCAAAAACTGTGATTCTGCCTCTGATTATAACCTTCATCCCGTTTTCGGGCTTAAAGCGGAGTCTTGATGCCTGACGGGCAAACATAACTGCTTTTATCGCAGCTGAATCGTCTTTAAGGGTAAAATACATATGGCCTGTTTTGTAGTGATTGGAGAAATTGGAGATTTCTCCTGCCACAAAAACAGACTGTATTCCCATATCACCGTCAAATAAGGATTTTATATATCGGTTTATATCCGAAACCGAAAATGTAGGTATATTCATCATAAGCTTAAACCAACGAAGCCAGTACGGCTGTGCCTGCAGCATTATCGGAGGAAAAACCGGGAGCGGCAAAAACCGCACCGAGCTCCTCAGAAAAACGCTTTCTTATAAGTGTGTTTGACATAACACCGCCCGAGTACAACAAGGGCAGACCGGGATATTTATCTTTGATACAGACAGTCATTTCATAAAGCGCCTGAGAAATGAAATCAATACAGTATTTTGCAATATCTTCCTTCTTTTCACTATCGGCAAGCATCTTTTCACATTTGTTCTGAAGTCCCGAAAGAGAGCAGCAGCCGTCCTTCATAAACGGTTTTATTTTATATTTTCTGTCACTTTCAAGACTTAAGCTGTCAAGCATCATTCCTGCAGGAAAAGGAAGTCCCAGCAGCTTTCCGACACGATCAATCGCCTGACCTGCCTTAAGGTCAAGAGAAGAACTCAGTATTTCTGCAGAAAACACTTTTTTGCTGTCGGGAGTAACCTTTACCGCCTCCGTTGTGCCTCCGGAAACATGAAAAGCAATGAACTCCTTACCGAAAAGCTCCCCGGCACCGGAGGAATACACGGCAGCGGCAATATGCCCTGCCTGATGGGAAAAATGATATACGGGTACTCCCGTTACAGAAGCTATGCTTTCCGCCACAGCCTTTCCCGCATTGAAGCATGGCATATATGAGCCCTCTTCATCACGGGGGGACACGGAAACAGCGATACGGTCAATTCTTTTATTATTCTCCGAAAATACATTTTTTATCATTTCCGGCAATAAAAGTATGTGCTGAAAAACAGCATCCGACTGTCTGAGTCCCAGCTCCCCTTCCTTTACGGGCAAAAGCTGTCTTGACTGGATTATTTCTCCGCTGACACTGTCAAACAAGGCGGCAGATGATGTGTAATTACTTGTATCTATTCCGAGGCACAGCATCAGTTTGCCTTACCTCTGATAACAGAGCCTAAAACACCGTTTATAAAAGAGGCATCCTCTTCGCCTGCATATTTTTTTGCAAGCTCAACTGCTTCATTTGCAGATACACTGTCGGGCACATCATCAAAAAACAGAATTTCGGCAACAGAAAGTCTTAAAAGAGCAAGTGAAACTCTGGGAATGCGCTGCAGCGTCCATCCCTTGAGGAAGGATGAAATCTTTTCATCGATGCTTTCTTCGTTTTCACATACTGCCGCAAGAAGCTTTTCTGCAAAAGCATCAAGCTCAAAAAGCTCACTGTCGGCTGCATATTCTTTCATTTCATTCACTGACAGCTCGGGATTGAATATTTTTTCAAAAACAAGGATAAATGCCTGTTCACGTGCTTCACTTCTCTTCATAAGAACCTCCGTGGAATTACATTATTATACATAATATACTATATCACAACACAAATAAATATACAAGATTTTTTTGTATATTCATATGTATATACAAGTATTTATGCATAAAACTTAAAATATCCTTGATTTTATAATGCCGTAATAGTATTATATAATATAGTATCTTTACGGGTAACATCACAAGGAGCTGAAAATGTATGAACAGAGCCGAGCTTGTTTTCAAGGCAATTGATATTTTAGGTGAAAAGCCTCAGAATGCCGTAAGATATCCCGGAATTATACGCATTCAGAATATCGCTTACCACGATGCATCCGAAGAGTATAATGTGGGCGATCTGTATTTCAGGCAGGATATTTTTGACGACGGAAAAAAGCATCCCGTTATGCTTTATATACACGGAGGCGGCTTTATCAAGGGCGATAAGGACTACCGAATAACAAACTCGGAGTTTTTTGCCCATCACGGTTATTTTGTTTTCAATATCGACTACCGTATGCCTCCCGATGTTGAGCTTGAAGAAAACTTTGCTGATATCGCAAGAGCCTTCAATTATATAGAAAAGCTCAGTAAATACTGCAATATTGATACCGATAAAATTGTGGTTTCGGGTGACTCCTCGGGCGCTTATCAATCCGCAATGCTCTGTGCATTTTCAAATAACGATTCCCTCAGAGAGCGCTTTTCTCTGCCGAAGCTTAAATACAAGCCTGCAGCCCTTGCGCTGATGTGCGGTCTTTTCGACTTCGATAAGCTTTCGGAAACTCCCAACAGAATGGGGCTTGTTTCAAAAACAATGAGTATCGTTCTGGGGTTTGAGGTCAAGAAGGACTATTCAAATGCTTCAGATTATGAGCATATAGATTTTCTGTCACCTATTAATTTTGTTGACGAAAACTGGTGTCCCGCATTTATAACCTGGGCAGAGGATGATATTCTGTGTATCGACCAGGGTAAGCCTATGGCTGACAAATTCAGAGAGCACGGTGTAAGGTGCAAGCAGTTTGTTGTTGACGGTATTCTCAACAATCACTGCTATCATCTCAATATGACCTTCAAAATAGCAAAAAGATGCATGAACAAATGTGTTCACTTCCTCAATGACGTGCTGGATGTGGAAGACAACACGGCAGATGAAATAGAAGAGGACGACATACCTGCAAAGGAAGATAACAGATAAATGAAACGAATCGTTACAATACAGGATATTTCCTGTGTGGGAAAATGCTCACTTACGGTAGCACTTCCCGTAATTTCAGCCTGCGGAATCGAAACTGCGGTGATTCCCACAGCTGTATTATCAAACCATACTGCATTCAGCGGGTTTTCATTCTGCGATCTCACAGATGAAATTGAACCTATAACAAAGCAATGGAAAAAAGAAGGCTTCACCTTTGATGCCGTTTATACAGGCTATCTCGGTTCAATGAGACAGCTTGAAATTATGCACCGCTTCATTGATGAATTCAGAAATGACGGCACCCTTGTTTTTATTGATCCCGTTATGGGTGACCACGGAAAGCTGTATTCAGGCTTTACCCGGGAATTTGCTGACAGCATGAAAAAACTCTGCTCAAAAGCCGATGTTATTGTTCCCAATCTCACGGAGGCCTGCTTTATGCTTCACGAGGAATATAAAGAAAGCGGCTACAGCGAGGAATATATTAAAAATATACTGAAAAGGCTGGCAGATACAGGCTGCAAAAATGCCGTTCTCACCGGTGTTTCCTTCGAAGAGGGCAAGGTGGGCGTAATGGCATATAACAAGGAAAAGGATGAATTCAGCAGCTATTTCACCGAAAAAATAAGTGCACGCTTTCACGGAACAGGCGATGTGTTTTCAAGTGCCTCCGTAGGTGCGCTGATGAAGGGACTTTCCCTTTCGGATGCCCTTAAAACAGCCACGGATTTCACCTTCGCATCCATTAAAGCCACAATGAACGATAAAAACCACAACTGGTACGGAGTAAACTTTGAAGAAGCCCTTCCGACACTGATAAACAGACTGAATTTCTGATACATAATACTCAGTAAAAAAGCAGCAAAAAGCCCCGGAAGCCTGTATAAAGGCCTTCGGGGCTTGAATTATTTACAGCTTCACAAATCCCATATCATGAATGGAGAAGCCGAAGTCGTTTCTTGAGGCAAAGTCATCAAACCATACAAGCATACTTATTGCAATGGCTTCGGAGGATACACAAAGAGTTTCATGCTCCTCCTGTGATAATCCATAGGGACTTTCATAATATGTTTCATATAAAGCCCCCGGAGCCTGCATATTGATTGCAGCCTCATTGATGTCGTATTTCACGTTGTACAATACACCTGAAGCGTCTACAGCCACAAGCTCAAGCTTATAATCCTCAAGATCTTTACTGAAATCGAGATAATAATAAACTTCGCCTACAGCATTTCCGTATTCATCAATTACCATAAAGCCGCAACAGATATAAAGCACATCCAGATCTTCATCATACAGAAGACCGAAATCGCATTCCTCGTATGCTTCGAAAATGCAGTAATCGGGTTTTTCGTAATAACCGTTTTTATGCACATAGTCATACATAAAGCTGTAAGCAGCCTTCTCATCAAAATCTCCGCAAGCGGAGCATTTGCCGTTTTTGTATTTATGTACGGGGGTAACAGCTTTAGTCTCTCCGCAAACGGAACACTTCACTGATGTTTCACAAGAGGATTTTGATATAAAATTATGATTAACAGGACATTCTACTGTCTCTTTACAGACCTCACAAACACCTTCGCCCTTGCAGTAAGCCATTTCGTCAAGCTTATGCCCCGCTGCATTTATTGTATAATCCATTGCTCTGCCATCGGCTCTTTCTGCAACAATCTTACCTTTTTCGGTACAGGTTGAATTAAGCTCGGAATCAATTCTGAATTCCCAATAAAGAAGGTCATCAAGACCTACGGAGGTTCTTAATGCAATTCTTGCGTCCGATGCTCTTATGTTACCGTCCTCATCGGCATCAGAAAACAGGATATCAACCGCACCCATTGTTTCAAGGGCTACAGAATATCTGAGAACAATTCTTGCATCCGCTGCTGTTACCTTTCCGTCACCATTGACATCACAAACACAGCGACTGACCTTTACCCTGTTGTCTTCCTCTTCGGTAGTTTCTTCTTCGGGAGCGGTAGTCTCTTCTTCGGGAGCAGTGGTTTCTTCTTCAGGAGCAGTGGTTTCCTCTTCGGGAGCAGTGGTTTCCTCTTCGGGAGCAGTAGTTTCTTCTTCGGGAGCAGTAGTCTCTTCTTCTGCTGCGGTAGTTTCTTCTCCGGGAAGAGTTTCAATTTCAGTGGCATAGGAAATAACACTGAATGACAAAATAACCGCCGTCAGTATTGAAAGTAAAAATAAAATTTTTTTCATTTGTTTCTATCCTTTCTTTCAGAACAGAAAAAAAATTGAATTATCTGTTCTGAATATAATATTTATAGAATTTTACACCCTCAGCAAGTGCAGATATGCCGATGCTTTCATTTGCAGCGTGCATTGCGGCAAGCTGCTCGGGAGTAAGTCTTGTGGGAGTGAATCTGAGACAGTTATCTGATACTATTTCAAACTGCCTGCAATCGGTGCCGCCTGTCATAAGATAAGGAATCGGCACAACATCGGGTATAGCCTCTGTGATGCATTTTGTAAGATACTTGAATTCATCACTTTCGGGAGATGAAACATTTGAAGGGTCGCGAGACAGCATAATTTCGGTTTCGATATCATACTTCTTAGCGATAGCACTTAACACCTCAATGGATTCCTCTGCCTTCTGATGCACGGAAGGACGGATATTGCAGATAACATACGCTTCGTCAGGGATAACATTGGGAGCCTCAGAGCCCCCTGCCATAGTAAATGCACAGGTAGTTCTTACAAATGCACCTGCCATAGGTGAAAACATGGGAAGAACCTTTGCAAGAAGCCCCTTGAACAGCCAGAGATTTGACATAACGAGACGCAAGGGGAAAATAAGATGGCCCGCAAGGCTTTCGAACATTTCGGGGATGGGTGAAACAAGCTCTTTTCTGAAGGGCTCAGTTTTTTCAACCTCTGCCATAAACATAGCAAGTCTTGCCATAGGAGTGTTTTTAGGTGGTGTGGAGGAATGTCCGCCCTTGCCCTTTGCAACAAACTTGAGGTTACAGAAGCCCTTTTCTACAATACCTATAGCGGCACAGGGCTTGGAAAGTCCGGGGAACACATTGCCGATAACAGCACCGCCCTCATCGAGCACCGCATTAAGACGGATACCCTGCTCTTTGAACCAACGTGCTGCATCAATAGCACCGCCGCCGGAATTCTCTTCGTTTACGGAAGAGAAAAGCCACACATCCTCTTCAGGCTGAAAGCCCTCTTCGATAAGCTCTTCAACAGCACTCCATTCTGCAGAAAGAGTGCTCTTACAGTCCATAGCACCTCTGCCGTGAACACAGCCGTCAGCAATTTCACCGGAGAAGGGATCGCGGGTCCATTCTTTTTCTGCAGCGGGCACAACATCCTGATGGCCCATAAGAAGAATTGCGCCCTTTCCGGGATTTTTACCTCTCCATACTCTTAAAAGGTTTCCTTCAAAATCGTGCTTTTCAAGCTTCCCGAAAATATTGGGATAAAGCTTCTCCATTACGGACTGAAGAACAAGGAAATCGGAATAATCCTCACCCTTTTTCTTTGAAACGGTAGATACCTTTACCATCTCGGAAAGTCTTTTTGCATACTTATCCTCTTCTTCCTTAGTCCATGAAATTACGGAAGGCTTCTTATTGTCGGAAGCCTTTACCTTAACTGCTCTTATTACACATACGATAAGCACAGCTGTAATAATTCCGGCTATGGCAAGAAGAGCATATAACACATATTCCATATACTTTTCACCTCAGAATTCAGTTTATTCAATTATACAACAGATAAGTCTGTAATTCAACAGCAAAATTACAGTTACGTACCATCAGTCTCAGATCGGTCTTCCATAAAAAGAAAGCCGCCGATGAGCAAGCTCACCGGCAAAAATTCAGCTATTCATTAAAGAGAGATTCTGAAAGCTTCCTTTACAAGATGGAAAAACTCCATAATAAGACAGATAATTTCTTCAAGAAGATTTTCGTGTTCTTTTCCGCAGAAGGAGCATATTTCAGAAGCATTCTCGGAATCATCAGGCTGTGTTGTTTCTTCTTCCTGTACAGGCTCCTTGTATTCCTTACCGCAGATTGAACATCCGTAATACGAAACTGTATCTACAACAGGAACGAATTCGGACATCTGCTGAGAATTGCCCCACGCTCCTGCACCGCCGTTACTGTTAACAACTACCTTGTAATACCTGTAAGCAGTATCGGCATTTACTTCAAAAGCTTCACTCTCGGTCAAAGAATCAGCAGGAAGAGAAGAATCCTTAACGTCATGAACAACTGTCCATTCTCCGTACTCACTGTCGCTGCCGTAAACAGTCCAGTCTATCCAGTTACGTTCAGGATAATTAGCTGTATCAAGCGCTGTAGTCATAGTATAAGAAACCAGTTTTACAGGAACGCCATAACTGAAAATAAAATAAGGACATTCTTCTGTTGAAAAATCGGTGCACCATTTTGTATACACATCTCCGTCAAAAAGATAGGAAGCATCCTCGTCATATCCGATACCGGGTGTACCCGAAACAAACCATAAATCAACAGGCAATTCAACATATTCCTCATGAGAACATTCCATACTGCAGAACTTACAAAGTCCGGTACTTACGAACCAATGGGTACACTCGGCTCCGCAGGCACATATTCCGGTTTCTGATGAATAACCGTGAGGAAAATCTGTGCCGCATTCAAATCCGCAGATCGTACATTTATTACCTACAATATTATGTTCACATTCTATATATATTACATTATTTTCAAAAAATGCATATCCCTCTTCAACGCTGACAACAGTTTTTCCGTCGATAGCTATTTCAAAAGAGCATTCCCACGGATAATCTCCCGGTATCCATTGAAAAACATAATTATCTGAGTCGGATAATTCAAGCTCAACAGTTTCATTATTTCCGGACGCAATTGTAAATCTTTCTACCGGTTCAAAATTACCGTCAACAACCTTACTGATTAAAATCTCGTTTCCGTTCCATCCGTCTCCATAATTATCCTGCATTTTGATAACAACTTTTTTTTCTGCAGCAAAAGCAGTGACAGTCAATGCAGCAAGCATAACAACAGAGAGAATAATTGATAAGGTTTTCTTTAATGTGTTTTTCATAAGTTTTCTCCTTTCAGGATTTTTTGTTGCATAAACCCGGCCGACGACGGATTTGCCTTAAAATTTTTGTCGATTGTCAATCATAACGACATTAAAATATCAGCTACAGGGGAAGTGAAAGTATTTTCAAACAGGAAAAGCATCTTCAACAATCTGTCTTCACAGCTTTCTGTTTTAATATTCGGGCTGATATTTATCTGTTCATCATTCAAATAAAGCACATTCGCAAAACAGACCGCAGTTTTATATCAATAACATTTTACAACACTATTAATTTATTGTCAACATAAAAATCAAGACACAACCTGTAAATTCTACAGATCGTGTCTTGGGGCTCAAATGAGATTTTTGATTATACTTTATATGTCCAGCCCTTTGTGTCTTCGAGTCTGCCCCACTGGATGCCTGTGAGGGTGTCATAGAGCTTTTGGGTAAGAGTGCCTATGCAGTTATTGTTGATGACATACTCTTTGCCGTTATGGACAAGCTTTCCTATGGGAGAAATAACGGCGGCGGTGCCACAGCCGAAGGCTTCCTCAAGGGTGCCGTTTTCCAGAGCTGAAATTATTTCATCAACGCTGATTCTTCTTTCCTCAACAGGGATTCCCCGGTCCTTCAGAAGCTCAATAACAGAGCGTCTTGTGATACCGGGAAGAACTGTTCCGATAAGATCGGGAGTGACTACTTTTCCGTCGATTCTGAACATAACATTCATAGAACCGACCTCTTCAACATACTTTCTTTCCACTCCGTCAAGCCAGAGCACCTGAGAGAAGCCGAGCTTTTCTGCTCTCTCGCCTGCCCTTGTGCTTGCGGCATAGTTGCCTCCGCACTTGGCATAGCCCGTACCGCCCTTTACGGCGCGCACGTCCTGAGTTTCAATCATTATGCTTACGGGATTTATTCCCTCTTTATAATAGCTGCCGCTGGGGGAAGCTATTATCATAAACGAAGCCTCGTTTATTCCGTGAAGTCCGAGATTTGCTTCGGTAGCAATCATAAACGGACGGATATAAAGGGAGGTTCCCTCTTTGTGAGGTACGAAATCCTCTTCAAGCTTCACAAACTCGTGAAGAGCCTGCAAAGCATCATTCTCATCGAGGACAGGCAGACACAGTCTTTCGGCAGAATCGTTCATTCGTCTGATATTATCAAGAGGTCTGAACATCTGCACACTGCCGTCTTTGGTTCTGTATGCCTTAAGCCCTTCAAAAACCTCTGCGCCGTAGTGAAGCACCACAGCAGCAGGATGCAGAGACAAAGGTCCGAAGGGGACAATTCTTGCATCGTGCCAACCCTCAGTCTTATTATAATCCATAATAAACATATGGTCGGTATAAGTAAGACCGAATCCGAGGTTATTCTCATCCGGCTTTTCCGACGGCTTGGGATTAAGAACTGTTTTTATATTCATTTAATCGCCTTCTTAAAGAGCAGCACCTGTATTGAGTGCTTCAAGATTGTATTTCAGCATATCCTGATGACGGGCTGAAATTACTTTGTTAAGGGCAGCCTCAAGATTATCGCTTCCGATTCCTTCAACTTCCTTTATTACCTTACCGGTAATTATCATATTTGCGAGTGTGCTGATATTCTTTTCGTTTGCAAGACCCGATGCGGGAACATAATACACATCAACGTCTGTTCTTTCAACCTTTCTTCCGATAAGAGTTGAGTCAACGAAAATCTTACCGCCGGGATTAACTGCATTTTCATACTTATCAAGTGAAGGAAGATTCATAGCGATAAGCACGTCGGGCTTATCAACGATGGGTGAGCCGATGGGGTCATCGCTTAAAATAACTGAGCAGTTTGCAGTACCGCCTCTCATTTCGGGACCGTAGGAAGGAAGCCAGCTTACCTGCTTGCCCTCAATAAGCCCCTTGTATGCAAGGAATTTACCTGCAAAAAGAATACCCTGTCCGCCGAAGCCTGCAAAAAGCATATTAACAGTAGCCATTATTCTGCCTCCTTTTCTGATGTTATATCCTTATAAACACCTAAAGGATAGTAGGGAATCATATTTTCCTCAAGCCATGTAAGAGCCTTTTCGGGAGTCATACCCCAGTTTGTGGGGCAGGTGGAAACGACCTCAATAAGTGAGAAGCCTTTTCCTTCTATCTGATTCAGGAAAGCCTTTTTGATAGCCTTCTTTGCATTTCTTACATTCTTTACGTTATTAACGGCAACTCTTTCAAGATAAGCTGCACCGTCAACATTCTGAAGCATTTCGCATACCTTTACGGGATAGCCGACAGTGGATACATCTCTGCCGTAGGGTGAGGTCTGAGTAACCTGACCGGGAAGAGTTGTGGGAGCCATCTGACCGCCTGTCATACCGTAAATTGCATTATTTACAAAAATAACGGTGATATTTTCTCTTCTTGCTGCTGCATGAACTGTTTCTGCAGTACCTATAGCTGCAAGGTCGCCGTCGCCCTGATATGTAAATACTATATTATCGGGATCTGATCTTTTAACACCTGTTGCAACAGCGGGAGCTCTGCCGTGAGCAGCCTGAACGAAGTCACAGGTAAAATAATTATATGCCATAACGGAGCAGCCTACGGGAGCAACACCGATAGTTTTTCCTTCAATGCCCAATTCATCAATTACTTCGGCAACAAGACGGTGGATTATACCGTGAGTACAGCCGGGACAATAGTGAAGAACTGCATCTGTAAGGGATTTGGGTTTCTGAAATACTATAGCCATACTCAAGCCTCCTTTTCGTTTACTTCAACAATTTTTTCAAGCACCTGCTCAGGTGTGGGAATCATACCGCCTGTGCGGCAGCAGAGGTGAACTTCCTTTTTGCATCTGATACTGAGCTCAATATCCTCTATCATCTGACCCATATTCATTTCAACAGAAATAAATGCCTTGCACTTATCGGCTGCCTTGTTGAGCACTGCCTTGGGGAAGGGCCAGAGAGTGATGGGACGGATAAGTCCTGCCTTTATTCCCTTTTCGCGGGCAACATTTATTGCATTTTTTGCAACACGGGATGTGATACCGAAGGCAACAACGCATATTTCGGCATCATCCATAAGATATTCCTCATACATAGCCTCTGTTTCTTCAATGAGCTTGTATTTTTCATATCTTTCAAAGTTTTTCTTTTCAAGCTCTTCAGGCTGAAGGAAAAGAGAGTTTACTATATTATGCTTTCTTTCGCCCTTTGTGCCTGTTACAGCCCAGGGCTTTTCTGCACTGAATGTGCTTTCGATATCGAGTGAAACAGGCTCCATCATCTGACCCATTGTGCCGTCGGCAAGGATCATTGAAACCATTCTGTATTTATCTGCAAGCTCAAAGCCCTTTACTGTAAGGCTTGCCATTTCCTGAACGGAAGCGGGAGCAAGAACAATATTGTGGAAGTCGCCGTGGCTTCCGCCCTTTACAGCCTGCCAGTAGTCGGACTGGGAGGGCTGAATACCGCCAAGCCCCGGACCGCCTCTCTGAACATTTACGATAAGTGCGGGAAGATCACAGCCTGCAAGGTATGAAATACCCTCACTCTTAAGCGAAATTCCGGGGGAAGAAGAAGAGGTCATAACTCTTTTTCCGGTGGATGCAACACCGATAACCATATTGATTGCTGCAATTTCGCTTTCAGCCTGAAGGAATGTGCCGCCTATTTTGGGCATTTTTTTGGACATATATGCCGCAACCTCAGTCTGAGGAGTAATAGGATATCCGAAGTAGTGACGGCAGCCTGCTTTGATAGCTGCTTCTGCTATTGCTTCGTTACCCTTCATAAGTACCATATCGCTCATTTTTTTCACCTCTCAACAGTAATAACGCAATCGGGACACATTGTTGCACAGAAAGCACAGGCTATACAGGAAGCCTGATCTGTGATTTCTGCAGGATGGTGTCCTTTGATATTAAGGCGTGTTTCAGATAATTTAATAATTCCCTTGGGACAGGCGCCCACACAAAGGGAGCAGCCCTTGCAAAGGTCTTCATTGAATGTAACTTTTGCCATTATATTCTCTCCTATCAGATAATTTTTTTCTGAAGCTCCATAGAAAAAAGCTTTATATCCGTCTTATCAAGCTTTTCACAAAGAGATTTTTCCGCAGATGTGAATTTAACGGGAATACCCGCCAACAAAGAAAGTTTATCACTTTCTTCGATAGAGGTCAAGAGTACAGAAATATCTGTCAGCTCACCGAGATTTGAGTTGTTTATAATTGCGGTGAATTTCATCTGACAGGCTTCTTCAATTTCCCTCATAACCTCATAAGCCCCGGAGGCATCCGGGGTAAGAGGTCTGTATTTATTGAAAACAAAAAGAAATTCGTAATCGTTTTCTTCTTTTATTTTATCGGCATATCTGCCCAGGGCATATGCTCCCCTGTCGTCTCCTCCAAGGTCCACAATATAATAGCTTTCCTTGTCGTGAACTATACTGTACATTTCCTGAGGAATTGCGGGGATGTCAACATTTGAGTTTGCATACTCGGAGGAAATAAGCTTTATACCTGCATTCGTAAGCCTGTCAAGTGAATCCTTTGTTCTGAAATAAGGATTTACTATATCAAGGTCAGCTATAACTACAGGCATGCCCTGCTCTTTCATTTTCAGCGCCATATTAACGGCAATGTTTGTTTTTCCCGAGCCGTAATGCCCTGCAATAATTGTTATTCTTTTCATATTTCTTACAGCTTGTTTCTCTGAATCTTTCCGCTTATGGTCTTGGGAAGAGATTCTCTGAATACAACGATTCTGGGATATTTATAAGGAGCAGTATGCTCTTTTACATACTTCTGAATTTCCTTCTTAAGCTCTTCGGTAGGCTCGGTACCCTTTGTAAGCACGATACTTGCCTTTACAACCTGACCTCTGAGCTCGTCAGGCTCTGCGGAAACACCGCATTCAAGAACATAAGGAAGCTCCATGATAACATTTTCGATCTCGAAGGGTCCGATACGGTAGCCGGAGGACTTGATAACGTCATCAACTCTGCCCACATACCAGAAATGTCCGTCCTCGTCCTTCCATGCAAGGTCGCCTGTGTGATAATAGCCGTCGTGCCATACCTCATCGGTCTTTTCCTGCTGATTATAATAGCCGAGGAAGAGTCCGCAGGGAACCTTTTCGGATGTACGCACAACAATTTCACCGTTTTCACCAAGCTGAGCGGGAGAGCCGTCGGGCTTTATTATATCTATATCATACATGGGGTTAGCCTTACCCATAGATCCGGGCTTGGGAGTGGTACCCACAAGATTTGCAATTGTAAGAGTGGTTTCGGTCTGTCCGAAGCCTTCCATAAGCTGAAGCCCCGTTGCAGCCTCAAACTGCTTGAAAACCTCAGGATTGAGTGCTTCGCCTGCTATTGTGGCATGCTTTATTGAAGAAAGATCATATTTTGAAAGATCCTGCTTGATAAGCATTCTGTACATCGTGGGAGGAGCGCAGAAGGTGGTTATCTTATACTTTTCAAACATAGGTAAGATTACCGATGCATCAAAACGGTCAAAGTCATAAACAAATACCGAGCCCTCGCAAAGCCACTGTCCGTAGAGCTTGCCCCAGAGCGCCTTGCCCCAGCCTGTATCTGAAATTGTAAAATGAAGTCCGTCTTTATTTACAGTGTGCCAGTATTTTGCCGTAACAAAATGAGCAAGAGGATATGAGAAGCTGTGGGTTGCAATTTTGGGATATCCTGTTGTACCCGATGTGAAGAACATAAGCATAGGTTCTTTTCCGCAGGCTGTATCATCTTCTCTTCTGAAACGGCGGGAGAAAAGCTTATATTCATCATCAAAGCTGTGCCAGCCTTCTCTTTTTTCGCCCACAACAACCTTTGTGACAAGTGTGGGACACTTATCTGCACACTCGTCAACATGAGCAGGTGTATTGTCGTCGGATGTACAGACAATTGCACTGACACCGGCTGCATTGAAGCGGTATTCAAAATCGTGTGCCTGAAGCTGATGGGTAGCGGGAATTACTATTGCGCCCAGTCTGTGGAGTGCAAGAATCGAGAACCAGAACTGATAGTGGCGCTTTAATACGAGCATAACCCTGTCGCCTTTTTTGATGCCAAGGGATCTGAAATAGTTTGCTGTCTGACAGGAATACTCCTTTATCTGCTGGTATGTGAACACTCTCTCCGTCATATCTCTTGCAATATGTATCATAGCAGTTTTATCGGGAGATTTCTTTGCTATCTTATCAACAATATCAAAAGCAAAATTGAATTCATCTTCTTTTTCAAAGCTGATATCAAGCAGCTCGCCGCGTTCATTTTCAACGGGCTTAATGAACTTATGGCAGAGAAGAGTTTCCGACACTCTTGTTTCGGGCATTATTCTGTTTTTGGCAATATCCTCAGGAGCTTCGTCGGAAGCAAGGATAAATGCAAGAAAAACGCAGTCTCTGCCGTCAACAGCTATCATTCCGTGAGGAGTCGAGCTCTTATAATAAATACTGTCACCCTCATGAAGTATCTCAGTATGGTCGCCTACCTTTACCATAAGCGTTCCGCTTATAACCATATCAAACTCCTGACCTGCGTGGGTAGTTGTATGAATGGGTTTATTTTCAAGCTCGGCGGAATATTCGTATCTTACCCAGTAGGGATCACCCAGCTTATCCTTGAAAAGCGGAGCAAGATTCTGTATTTCAATACCGTTTTCTTTGGCTGTAGTCTGTCCCTCGCCTTTTCTCGTTACGGTATAGGATGTAAGCTTTGCACTGTGACCTTCAAGAAGGTCAGTTATTCCGATATCAAAAGCAAGAGCACACTTATGAATAAATGAGAAAGGAAGATCTTCCGTTCCGCCTTCATAAGCCATATATTGCTCGGGGGATACTTCGGTTTTTTCTGCCATCTGCTCAACGGTAAATTCGCTTATAGAGCGCATTTCCTTAATTCGGCGAGCCACCTCATAAAGTTTGTTGTTTGTTGTCGTTGCCACAGTAAAAACCTCCTTTTACAAAAAAATAATCCGTCCCAAAGTAAAAAACTTTGAGACGGAAACATAATACATTTTCCGCGGTACCACTCAAATTGCGAAAACTATTGTTTTCACCGCTTCAGAGTCCGACAACTCCTTTGCACTAACGGGGCATTCCCGGGAAACACTACTGTTATTTCGCATTTCCGGCTCGGAAGCGATAGCCTGTTGAAAGAATCGTCTCACGGCTTGCACCAACCGCCGTTTCTCTGCATCGGATATCTTTCAGGTCTCTTCGTCACAGCCATTGACTGAATAATATCACAACACTATTTATTTGTCAACATCATAAAACTAATAAAATCAATTAAAAAAATTAATTTATGCTGTTTCAATTGAGTCTGCCTTCTGAAGTCCGAATTTTTCTATGGCATCCTCTCTCATTTTATATTTGAGAATCTTTCCTGCTGCGTTCATCGGGAAGGCGTCCACAAAGTCAACATACTTGGGAACCTTATGCTTTGCCATATGAGAACGCACATAATCCTTCATTTCGGCTTCTGTCATACTCTCCCCTTCTTTAAGGATAACGCATGCCATAATTTCTTCGCCCATTGCTTCATCAGGCACACCAATGACCTGCACATCGCTTACCTTAGGATGAGTATAAATGAATTCTTCAATTTCCTTGGGATAAATATTCTCACCGCCGCGGATGATCATATCCTTGAGTCTGCCGGTGATTCTGAAATTACCTTCGGGTGTTCTGCAGGCAAGATCCCCCGTATGGAGCCAGCCGTCTTTGTCAATAGCAGAGGCTGTTGCCTTGGGCATCTTATAATAGCCCTTCATAATATTATATCCTCTTGCAACAAATTCACCTGTTACATTATCGGGGCATTCTTCTCCTGTTTCCGGATCAACTATCCTGCATTCAATTTCGGGCAAAGCTCTTCCGACTGTAGAAACTCTTACCTCAAGGGAATCGTCGGTGCTGCTCATTGTACATCCCGGAGAAGCCTCTGTCTGACCGTAAACAATGGTAATTTCCTTCATATTCATTTTATCAACAACATCCTGCATAACACTTATGGGACAGGGTGAGCCTGCCATAATACCCGTGCGCATATATGAAAAGTCTGTCTTCGGGAAATCGTCGTGTCCCAAAAGAGCAATAAACATTGTAGGCACACCGTGAAATGCAGTTATTTTTTCATTATTGATACAAGCGAGTGCCGGCTTGGGTGAGAAATAAGGAAGCGGCATAAGAGTTGCACCGTGGGTCATAGATGCCGTCATTGCAAGCACCATTCCGAAGCAGTGGAACATCGGCACCTGAATCATCATACGGTCTGCTGTGGACAGATCCATTCTGTCACCGATGCATTTACCGTTATTTACAACATTATGATGAGTAAGCATAACACCCTTGGGGAAGCCTGTTGTACCGGAGGTATACTGCATATTGCACACATCATCCTTATCAACCTGTGCAGCATATCTGTAGACCTCTTCCACGGGAACGCTCTTTCCTCTTTCGGAAGCCTCCTCCCAGGTCATAGCACCGTCCATCGTAAAGCCGCAGGTGATAACATTTCTTAAAAACGGCAGACGCTTTGCGTGAAGAGCATCGCCCGAGCGTGTATTTTTAAGCTCAGGGCAAAGCTCCTGTACGATTCCGGCATAATTTGAATCACGGTAAGAATCGATCATAATAAGAGTATGTGTATCAGACTGTCTGAAAAGATACTCTGCCTCATGAATCTTATAGGCTGTATTTACAGTAACAAGAACCGCACCGATTTTTGCTGCTGCCCAGAATGAAATATACCACTGCGGAATATTAGTTGCCCATACTGCAATATGAGTACCGGGACGGACTCCCAGAGCAATAAGGCTTCTTGCAAAATTATCAACATCGTCCCTGAACTGGGAATATGTTCTTGTATAATCAAGTGTCGTATACTTAAATGCAAGCTGATCCGGAAAGGCTTCACATTGTGCATCAAGCACCTGAGAAAAGGTTTTGTCTATCAGCTGTTCCTTTTTCCAGATAAACTTACCGTCTCCCTTTTTGTTGCGGTAAAAATGCTTTTTGTTTTTCTTTGGATTTCCGTATACATTCATATGGGATTCAAAGAATGTGAGAATAACCTCATAATCCCGGATTTCGGGAAGCCATTCACGGTTCCACTCAATTGCAACAAAGCCGTTGTAGTTTACGGAACGAAGTGCATTTATCATTTCGGTAACGGGAAGGATTCCTTCACCGATAAGAACGGGATTACCCTCGGCGTCGGCATCATTAATTTTAACCGATTTTACATAAGCTCCGAGATTCTTAATGGTGGTTTCTGCATCTTCCTTTGAGATAAAATATGTGGCATACATATTCCACTGTGCACCGAGATAATCACTTGCAAAAGCCTCAAGAAGCCCGCATGCTGCATCAGAACCTGCAAATGCACCGTCGGTTTCAATAAGGATCACAACATTCTTTTCCTTGGCAAAGGGCAGCACAGCGCGGAGAAACTCTTCTGCCGCTTTTCTGTCGGAAGAAGCATATGCCTTTACAAAATCAACTCCGATATCCGAAGCAGTTTTTATTATTTCTTCTGCTTTTCCTATGTTTTCGGAAAAATTATCTTTATCGTCAATATCAAAAGGAAAATCAAGCTGAGAAACAGCTATTCCGGAATTGAGAATCTTACGGCGCGTTGAAAAAACACCTGCTTCCGAAAATGAAGCTTTTTCTCCGCCGAAGCATTCATCATAAATATCATATATTTCAACCGCATTGAACTTCTGCTGCTTTGCTAAAGCAAGATAATCAGAAAGTGACATTGCGGGCATATATCTTGTTGAAAACGAAAGTTTCATTATCTGTTCTCCTCAAATGCAATTTTATTAAGGGCATTAAGATAAGCCTTTATACTTGCACCGATAACGTCTGTAGAAATGCCGCTTCCGGAATAAAGCTTACCGGAATCGGAGCGAAGCTTTACAAGTGCCTGCCCCATAGCTTCTCTTCCTTCGGTAACGGATTGAATCTGGAAATCATCCAATTCAAAGTGGTGACCCACAACCTGCTCAATTGCAAGAAATGCAGCATCAATGGGACCGTCGCCCACATAAACACCCCGAAGCTCTTTTCCGTCTTTTTCAATACAGAGATTTGCGGTAGCAGTAATAACATTTCCTGCATTTATAACATAGCTTAAAAGCTTATATGTTGAAGGAACTCTCAGGGCGGATGATGCAATAATCGCATCAAGCTCCTTTGTGCCTATCTGCTCTCTCACAGCGGCAAGCTTTACAAATTCATCATATACCTTTGCATTATCATCGGGACTCAGCTCATAACCCAGCTTCTGTATTGCCTTTGAAACAGCTGCAAAATCATCATCCTTGTGAAGCACGGTTTCGTCATCGTTTCTGACGACCGCAGCATAAGGAGATTCCTTTGTTCTGTCATAGTCGGTGATAAGCTTTATTTTTTCGCATACATTTTTAAGGGTCGCAGTTTTTATACCCGTTGTAACGCCGATGGACTCACCTTTTACATTAAGATAAGCAGAAATATCTGAAATATCCGCGTATCCGCTCGGTGTAACTGTGGTTTTTATACCGTCTGCACCGTTTCTGAGAGCAGAAGCAATACAGGCAGTTGACATATTTATGGCATCGCTTACATCAACTGAAAGGCTGACACCTTCCATATTTTCAACATTATTATATATATCGGAAATAAACGCGGCAAAATCATCGGAATCCGCAACACCTGCATCGTCAGTAACCGTAACGCTTGCGGCACCTGCAGAAATTGCAGCGGAAATCGCCTTATAAAGAAATTCTTTTTCAGCTCTTGTTGCATCAAGGGCTGTGAATTCAACGGTATCACAAAGCTCCTTTGCACAGGCAACAATTTCAGATATGCGTACAAGCATTTTGTCGGGCTTAAGAGCACACATATATTCCATCTGAGCGGGAGACATGGGGAAAGCCGCATTGAGAACAGGCTTTTTTGCATCCTTTATACATTCGTATGCACGTGCAACAGCTTCCTTTGTGAAGCCTGTGGATATGCTTATTGCAGATTTTTCGGTTATACTTGAAATATTCTTAACAAGAAGCATATCAGCCATGTCATTTTTAATAGCAGGAAGCTCAATAATATCTGCTCCTAATTTATCAAGCTGCTTTGCAATTTCTGTTTTATCACGGAAACTGAGAGCAGAATCAAGATTCAGCATTGTTTTATCTGTAATTTTAATCTTTTTCATATTGATTACTCCTTTAACTACCGAATGAATTCTTGATATTTTTGTTTGCGTGGCTGTATTTTATAACATAAAAAGTCCCCGAAACGAAAGTTTCAGGGACGATAAATATACCGCGGTACCACCCATATTGCTGATAAACAGCCGCTCTGAGGCTCTGACAAGCCCTTGGTCATGGTAACGGAACCCGCCGCAATTCCCTATAAGCCTTTTTCAGAAGGTGTTGAGGAACCGTGCTCAGATACGAGACGAACTGAAAAACCTGCTGCCGCCTTTCAGCATACGGCGGCTCTCTGAAAGCATAAATTAAACAGTCTTAATATCATCACTGCATTTGAAATATTAAATGAAGTATACTAAAAAGACGCTAACAAGTCAATAGTTTTACAAAAATAGAATAATAAAAAAAGAACAACATATCAATTAATCAAATTGATTGATATGTTGTTCTTCTTGTGTTTTATTTATTGATTATAATGCTTTTTAAGGCGCTCATACTCTTCCCCGGTAATTTCAATGAATCTTCCGTGCTTGAAGCCGTAGGGAAATGAAAACTCACTGTCTGCTCGCCTGAAGGCAGTATTTCCGGGAGCCGAGGAAACAAAGGGCACATATCCCATTTTGTCCTTTGGGCAGCCGAAGAAATCCAGCATCAGACACCATCTGCCGTCAGGAAGCGTATACGTGGTTGCCCCCTCATACGAGCCGCCGTTGGTATAATACCTCACAAGAGCATCAAACTCATCATCGTGAGTGAAAGGCCCCGTAATATTATCCGAGGTTTCGTGCATATTGCCTGAGGGGTTATTTGCATTTTTATAGAAAAAATGCCACACACCGGCGTGCTTCATAAGATGGGAATCAAGAATTTCATTATCCTTTGTAAAAAACAGCTCGGGATAAGAAAAGCTTCTGAAATCCTTAGTTCTGCAGCAGTAAATTGACATATGCTCAAAGCCGTCTTCCTTTACCGTTGAGCCCCAATGGATAAGATATTCGTCCTTTTCATCGTCATATGTAATTTCGGGAGCCCACAGGCAGCCGAAATCATCCCTGCCGAAATAAAGAAGCTGCTGCCCGGAAAAGCTTATAAGGTCATCGCTTTCCCAATAAGAAAGATACTTGCTGCCGTTGTGGTTTATATCTTTCCAGTCAACATTATGATTTTCATCCATTCTCTTCACAATGCAAAGGTCAGTTGCAAGAATGGAAAACTTCCCGTCCTTACGGCGGATGATTTCAATATCACGCACACCGCCCGTACCCTTACTGCTGAAAAGCACCGGCTTTCCGTCATTCAGACTTTCCCAATTAAAACCGTCGCGGGATACAGCAAAATAAACCTGTTCTCCGTCAACTGTGAGCTTCTCACGGAAATGCACACTTAAATATGGCATAAATTATCTCCTTATCAAAGCACTGCCCAGGCTTCAAGCATCTCTTTACCTGCATAGCCCACCTGAGTGTCTGCAATTTTACCGTCCTTAAACTTGATAAGTGTGGGAATTGATACGATTCCGTATGCAGCAGCAATAGCGGGCTCATCATCAACATTTACCTTACCGAAGATAATTTCGGGGTGAGTCTCTGAAATTTCTTCAACAAGGGGGGCTATCATTTTGCAGGGACCGCACCACTCTGCCCAGAAATCAAGAATAACCGTATTCTTGCTGTCGGAAACAATTTCCTTGAAATTTGAATGATCTACCTTTATAACTGCCATAATTATTTCTCCTTTAGTCTTTAGTTTTATAATAAAGCATACAATGGCAGAAGCCTTCAAAATCGGGATCAGCCATCTGTTCGCGGAATTCCTTACATATGCACTTATATTCCTCGGTTTTGGGAAGCCTGCAGGGACAATAACCGTCTTTAAGTCTCAGTCCCTCCTTGATTTTTGCAACAACCGCCTTATCGGGGTTCAGCTTCACTGCCATAATATCACTCCTTTTTTTATTTTTATTATATCACTTACTACAGAATATATCAACAAAAAAATCAGACGGTATATTATATTTCCCAAGGAATAATCACCGGCAAAAGAAAACGGCTTCGCCGTACGCCTGCGGCGAAACGCTTTCGTATAGTCCATCGCCGAGGGAAGTTTACTTCCCGTTCGGCGGGACATATAATCTTTTTACTTTATAGGAAGGAATTTCCTATAAAGTAA
>JAZNSD010000090.1:0-4678 GCA_045591055.1 Acutalibacteraceae bacterium
CATATCGTCATAGTCTTCTACAATAAGGTTTTCATAATCTTCCCACCATCTGCCGACTAAAATAACATATTCATCTTTTTCCTCTTTGGTCATATTGAGCCAGTCTTCCGTTGTCTGAGCTAAAACATATTCCATTTCCTCATATGAAAGAGGAACAACATCGCCTTTTCCGTCAGCATTAACACCTGCGGGTGCTTCGCCTTTGCCATCTTCTGCTAAGCCAAGACCTTCGCCTTTGCCGTCATCACCGGTTCCGCCGGGTTCTCCGCCTTTACCTTCGCCCTGATGATTTTTAATATACTCAGGTGAGAAAAGATATACATCCTCTGTCTCTGGAATCCATTCTACAACATATCCTACTGCTTCAGATATAAAACGAAGGGGAACGAAGGTTCTGTTGTTGATAATTGTTGCCGGAGAATCAAGTATAGCCTCAACACCTACGCTGTTTCCAAGCTCTTCATCATATTTGGTATAATAAGCTTTTGTGCTGTCAATCTGCATCGCAATAACGGGGACTGTGCTTCCTTTTTCACAAACATCAACCTGACGTGTATCGTTATGCCAGTAAACATCATAGCCAAGCATCTCGGTAATTGCACGAACCGGAACCATTGTTCTGTTATTAATAATCTGTGACGGGGTGTCTGATTTAACTTCATTAAGGTCAACAAAAATGTTTCCTTTCGCAAAAACCGATACACTCATTCCTAAAACTAACATTGCCACCAATGCCACACATACTAAACCTTTAATTTTCTTCATGATAAATTCCTCCTAAATTTTATTTTTTATGTATTTTTTATGGTTCAACTATATTAAACTTTTCATCTTCTGATATAGAAAACTCTGTAAGATTATCGGTAATCAGTTCAAAATATTTTTTGTCGCCATTGATTTTAACATACTTGTCTATGCCTTGGCTGTTTCTCTGAAGAATGAGGAATAAGCCATTTTTCGGGCAGGTTACAGAAACATTTGCATCGTCTGCAAGCTCTCCCTTGTACACAAGCATTACACCGGATTTAATGTGTACGGTATAATCTTCTTTTGTATCTATAAGCGAAAAGTTCACCTTGAAATCTTGCTTAGCCAAAGCTTTTTTGTTTAAAACGATACTCATATAATCAAATATCATTTCTGATGTCATATTTTTTTGAATTCCACCATCAGAAACTGCATTTTTTCCTTTTACTGCAAGGTTTCCATTTCTTAATTCTGATGCCGCTGAAAGATACGCATTTCGCCATGTTCCTGATTCTGCCTGATAACCAAGCTGTTCCAATGCATCTGCACAAAGCAATCTTGCATCTTGATTTTCCGGGTCTGCATAGACTAAAACATTAGTGATTTCCGCAACCCACTGATATTCACCTTTATCAAAATCTTCTTTTGCCTTTTTTATAATTTTGTCTGTATCACCAAGATATTCCATCCATTTTTTTGCACTGTCTGATGGAGGAAGAGGATTAAGATTTACAGGATTTGCGTCATACCATCCCATATATTTCTGATATACCGCTTTTGAATTATGTGCAACTGTTCCATAATACTGACGGGTATACCAGTTTTTTGCAAGGTTTTCGGGAAGCTCTATCATATTTGATATTTCATCTGAGGTATAACCCTGATTTATATATGTAAGTGTCTGATCGTTTATAAATTTATAAACCGCCGCAGTATCTTCCATATACTTTAAAATCACATCATTTCCCCAATGAGGCCAGTTATGGGACTGGAAAGTAACTTCTGCATCTTTTCCATATCTGCTTATCGCTTCGAGAATATACTTTGACCACGCACTTCCGTCACGAACCTGAGCACCTCTTAAAGTGTATAAATTGTGAAGAGTTGTTGTACAGTTTTCAGCCAACCATAACGCATTTTTCTGCGGAAACCATATATTCATTTCAGCCGGAGCCTCAGTTCCCGGAGTCATCTGAAATTCCATTTCTACGCCATCTATTGTAATTTTTTCACCTGTAGCCTTGATTTCGTAAGTAGGCGTAATAAAGCTAACTACTCCGGTTGACTGTCCCATACCTATTCCCATAGCCATTTTTCCTGTCACACCCGGTTCCAAAAATACTCCATACTGATAATTTGCTCGTCTTGTCATAGCTTTTCCTGCATATACATTCTCACTCACGGCATGGGTGGTGAAATGTTCAGGTACAATAATCGGAATTTTTCCGCTTGCAATTTGTGCCTCTATCGGAAGAGAAGAATCTGCAACCTCTTCTTCAGATATCACTCCTTTTATTCCTCCAAAATGGTCAATATGAGGATGTGATATCACAACGGCTTTAATAGGCTTTTCTCCAAGATTTTTCTCTATCAATTCCATAGCAGCCTTACTACATTCCATAGTCATAAGAGGGTCAAATACAATTCGTCCACTGTTTCCCTCAATAATAGTAAGGTTTGCCATATCATAGCCACGAACCTGATATATACCATCAGTCACTTCAAACAAACCATATACATGATTATTTTTACTGTTTTCCCATAGACTTGGATTTACAGAATCAGGGGACTTTTCTGTTTCGTCTAAGAATGTATATGCCTTCTGACTCCAAATTACATTACCATTTTCATCCTTGAGTTCAAGAACATCTGGTGCATCTATAAGTCCTCTTAATGCAAATTCACTTTCCTGTTTATCTTCAAAGTCAAGTAAATCATAAACACCTGCATTTATTTTGGCTGTATGCTCTGTGGCAGATTTGGTGTTTGAATTAAGCATTGTTTTATCGCATCCTGTAAGCAACGGGCAGGCAAGAAGCATTGCAATAAAAACGCTTAATAATTTCAAATAACCTTTCATATCAAATTCTCCTTCTACACATTTGCGTTTATAATATTTTATATATTTTTACTTATTATTTGCAAAAGTTCAGACAGTCAGCAGAAATATAAGTTCTGCCATTTTCTATGTATGCAATTCTGTCTGACTCAAAATTATTTTCGTCAACGGTAACAACATTTGTATCTGCCATAAAGATTACTGTTGAATTACCTGTTTTAACAATAATTTTTTTTGGCTCAAGTGCGTTCCAGATAACTTCGTATCCTTTCTCTTCAAAACTTTTGCGAAGCGGTATGTATTCATCGAGTATATTTATTCTGTTCTGACTTTGTGCATACTCACCGCCAATCACTCCGTTTAAATTTTCCGTAATGTAGCTTTCAAGAAGTTCTACATCGAGTATTCCTGTATCCGACAAAAGCTTTGCCCCTTTAAACATCGTTGCCCCTCCGCCATACTCCATAAGGAGATAGCTATGGGAAGCAAGAGTATACTTTTTATCAAGTACAATTGGCTCATATGCACCGGTTTCCTGATTAAGTACCTCAACATCTGATACGCGTCTTGCTCCTTCTACGCTCACAAACTCCTGGTTTTCATCAAGCATTACAGAATGCTTAATTTGGGGGTCAAAATCGAATTTAATGCCCGATACATGCTGGAAGCTTCCGTTTTCTTCCGGATAAAAAACCAATCCATATTCAAGCATATCAACAATTTGCTGCCCCGTCACCTCTGAAATGCAGGTTTTATTGGCAAACGGAAAAACTCCTAAAATTTCATTGAATGTAATATCACCTGTATCAATATCATTTCTGATACCACCACCATTAATAAATCCAATATCTGCACCTGTAATCTCGCGATATGCATCTGCACAAAAATCTCCAAGGTTTGTTTCGGCATTTCTGATAATTCTGTTTCCCTGTTCATCAAGCGTAGTAAGGCTAACTTCGCTCACACCGATTTTTCTCTCACCAAGTTTTGCGTATTCTTCATTTATAGTAGCAATATATTTTGTTATTTCTTCATCGGTTTTTTCGTATGTTTGGGTGGGTACAAGCTCGGTTTTTATTGCTCCGTCTGACAGAGTAAGCTTGCCTATATTAGCAAACCCTGTTCCTGTGGATGCAACGATTACATCATTACCGGCTTTGTCGTTTACTACCATACCTTCCACAACGCTGTGTGAATGTCCATCGAGAACCACATCAAGTCCAGTTGTATTCTGAATAAGTGTCTGTGCGCTCCACTGCTCAAAAACATATTCCGTTCCAAGATGGGCAAGTGCAATTATGTAATCCGCGCCTTCTTTTTTTGCAGCATCTATGCTTTTTTGTGTGTTTTCGTAAAGTGTATCTGCACAAAAGCTATATGTATACTGACCTTCTTCATTTTTAAACTGTGCAGGTGAAGAAGATGTTAAAGTATCGGGTGTTATAATTCCGATATATGCAACCTCTGTATCACCATAGGGCACTATTATGTATGGATTAAAAACACTTTTTTCTTCGCCAATTTTCTTGTAGTTGGAACAAACAACAGTTGAATCAAGTTTATTGACAAGCTCATGCAGACGCTCAGTTTTATAATCAAATTCATGATTTCCAAGACCTACGGCATCATACCCAATCAGATTCATAATGTTTATTATATATTCGCCCTTTGAAACTATGCCAAGGCTACCACCCTGAACAAAATCGCCGGAGGTTACAACACCGACATACTCTGCATCATCAGATATTTCATCCTTTAGTGCAGCAATCTTTGCATAACCATCCACACTGCAATGAACATCACTTTCAAACAGAATCACAATTTCCTGTGTGTCCGCTGCACTTGTTACCAACCCCAGAGAAGACAACAGCA
>JAZNSD010000091.1:0-2480 GCA_045591055.1 Acutalibacteraceae bacterium
GTTAGTGTCAAGCAAAAGTAGGCAAGGATATGAAAAATCGTCACAATGCATAAAATCAGAAATTCAAATTAGTAAAAGGCTTACAAGAAGAAATATTTTTTAACCATTTCATATTAGGTGGGATGGAAATATTCCTTGTGAATTCATAACCTTTACCGTCTTTTTTAGGAGCTTTTGCCGCTGATAAAGGAGGAAGAAAGTATTCAGAATCATTGATAGCTCTTGGTTCAGATACTGCACTTACAGAGTAATGCTTGCAAAGCAATGCAGCAAGTCTGTTACCGCCCGCAACACTCCAGCAGGCACGTCTGCCTTTCATTCTGTTGCCGATAATAGTAAACACATTACCTTCCATACTGCCAAGATTAGCGTGAAAGATTTCACCCGGTTTGCGTGTTGGTGGAATAGATATTCCTCTATCACGATAGCCTGCAAGAGCTTCCTTGTTTTCCGAATAATAGCGATAAAGCTCTTGAAGCTTTGCTTTTTCACGCTCATCTTCGGATGAATTGATATATGCTTCTATACAAACCAGAAGTTCGTCAAATCTATTCTGAAAAAGAAAATTGCGAAGATTTTCAGCTATTTTCTTATCACTGACACATTCGGTAATTTTCTTGTTTCTATGGAATTTATCAAGCACACAGATACATTCACAGCTATTGTCTTTCTGAATCCAATTTGCTCCGTCACCATTTTTCACACGAAGCTCAATCTCATCTGTATTGTAAACAGAAGCAATAACATTTTCCTTGTGCTTTCTGAAAGCAGCTGCTGTTTCAAAGCTTGCATAGGCTACTTTGTTATCAAGTTCTTTGCGGATTTTTCCGCCTTTTTGTGTCTGATGAAGTACTCCGTCATATGCGATACCTATCTTCATTTCCTTTGATTTTCCATATTTTTTTCTATCTTCCCCCTGAAGATTAAGCCAATCTCCGTCTGCTTCTTCATAAAGAATTTTACTTTCAATGCTTCCGATTGGAGCTGCATTATTATATTCTTCAATCTGCTTTTCTCCCATACTTTGCACTATGTTCCATACAGCCTGATGTGTGATATCAAGTCCTGTATTTTCAGATATTGATTTAGCTGTTTCTCGGAATGATTGATTGCAAATCATATCTTCGATACTCTTGCATATCACCTCGTCATAAAGCCCGACAGATTGAGGAGAAATGGCTTCATCGAGAAGAAAAATATGTTTGTTTTCAATTGTATCATAATATATACGGCGACTATACTCAATCGTTCCAAGTTTAGTTTTAACAGCTGTTTGCCGACTGCCTTTGTTTCTGTATCGTTTCCTGTCACGTTCATGCATTAGCTTTTCATCAAGATTTTCAAGCTGTTCTTTTACAATTAATTTTCCGCATTCAAGTACTGTTTTGAATGTTTTTTCTACAAAATCAGAAAAATTTTCAATTTCACTATTGCCAAATTCAAATTTATATGTTATACTCATTACATGGTCACTCGCTTTCTATGTTTTCTGTCAATTACATTTTAGCACATTGTGACCTAAAGAGCAACTGTTTTTTTCAGCTGCTCTTTTTTTATTTTCTCTCTGCCTACTTTTATTTTACACTAAGATTATTATTGCTCACAACCCAATGTGACATTCTTGTCAAAAAATATGAAACCTGTGTGAAAATTAGCACTCTCCCCTCAACAGTGCTAATTAAGAGTGCTATAATATAGTCAGAACAAAGGAACAGAGAAGCACCAAAGGATCCGGGTGCTGAACCCTCCGTCCCCTTGCTCGAAGCAATGGAAACAATGTGACGAGTAAAAAAGGAGGACTGACCTATGTTGTATCCAAGCATTTTCGGTGAAAACTTATTCGATGATTTCTTCAGATTCCCTGATTTTAGCAGAGACGTGGAGAAGAAGCTGTACGGTAAACACGCCGCCCAGGTCATGAAGACTGATGTTCATGAGCATGATCATCACTATGAGATCGTGATCGACCTGCCGGGCTTCAAGAAAGATCAGATTAATCTTGAGCTTCAGAACGGTTATCTGACTGTAAGTGCCGCAAAGGGACTTGACAAGGACGAAAAAACTGAGAAGGGCAAGCTGATCCGTCAGGAGCGTTACGCAGGCGCAATGCAGAGGAGCTTCTATATCGGAGATACTGTTACAGAAGCCGATGTGAAGGCGAAATTTGAGGACGGTGTTTTGAACATCTGCGTTCCGAAGGCAGAGCCTAAGAAGCTGGAGAATCACAAGTATATTGCAATTGAGGGATAATGCCTCGCTAAGTTATGATCCCAAAATGATGCTCCCCGGAGCTGTTCGTATGAGCAGTTCCGGGGAGTTTGTTTTTATGTGATTTGAATGAATCATTATCCTGCCATATCAAACAGGCTCTTGAAATTCTTTTTGGAAAACGAGGAAGTCGGATCGTAGCCATGTCGTTCTGTGTGCCAAGGAGTTGCTGTTTGGACTTGTCTTCCTAAGACCCGCTTGGCCTCCGACTT
>JAZNSD010000092.1:0-2895 GCA_045591055.1 Acutalibacteraceae bacterium
GTTTAAGGCGTGTCTTATTTTGTTACGGGGTTATATGTATTTTATGTGATAATATCACAGAAAAGCATAAAAAGTTGTGGTAATATAAAGACACAAAAGAAAAAGGAGGATAACAATATGGCAGCTATAAATATTAACAAAAACAATTTTCAAAGTGAAGTTCTAAATTCAGACAGACCTGTTCTCTTGGATTTCTGGGCACCGTGGTGCGGTCCTTGCCGTATGGTAGTGCCCATCGTAGAGGAAATCGCCGAGGAACGCCCTGACATCAAGGTTGGCAAGGTCAATGTGGACGAGCAGCCTGAACTTGCAGGACAGTTCGGTATTATGAGCATACCGACACTGGTGGTTATCAAGGATGGCAAAATCATAAATCAATCAATGGGAGCAAAACCAAAGGAAGCAATCCTTGCATTGCTGTAAACATAAAATGTCCGCCGGATAGCACTATCGGCGGACATTCATTTATTCATCGCTTAAGCTTTCAAGCTTTTCAGAATCTGTAATTTCTATCATACCACGGGAGAGCTTAACCATTCCTTCATTTTGAAAATATTTGAGCATTCTCGTCATTACCTCACGGTGAGAGCCAAGATGATTTGCAATAGTTTCGTGGGTAATTTTTAGTTTTTCTGTTCCCTCTATAGAAATTTCCTCAAGAAGAAATTCTGCCAAGCGCTTATCAAGACTCTTCCACATAATCTGTTCTATCAGCCACATTACATCAGAAAATCTTGTTGCCATAAGCTCATTTGTGTAATTGGCAACGGGTGCAGATTCTTTCATAATGCTCTGGTAAAGCTCTGCCGGAATAATCCATAAATCGGTATCCTTTTCGGCTTCAATTGTTATATCAAACTGAATAGAACGCATAATGCAGGATGCTGAAAACAGGCACATATCACTGTCGAAAAGACGGTAGATTGTGATTTCTCTGCCTTCATCGGAAAGAATGTATGCGCGAAGCTGTCCGGACTTTATCAAAATTAGCCCTGTACATTCCATACTGCCATTATGAATTACAGTTCCTTTTGTTATTCTTTTGGTAATCAAGTTGACTGTTATGCGCTCTTGCTCTGCTTTATTTAATTTATTCCATATCGGAAAGTAGCTTTGAAATTCCATAATGGCCATCCTCGTATATCTGTATTTCCTATTAATTGTATCACAAAAAACGGAGTTATACAATGAACAAATAATTTATTTTATCATATCAATTCCACGTAGCAAGGTTTCGCCGTCAATAGCACCTGTAGCCTGAGCAACGGCATAGCCTTGGGCATCAATGAAATATGTTGTCGGTAAAGAATATGCTCCGTAGGTTGCAGCAGCATCAGAGCTCGTATCATAAAACACCGGGAAAGTGTATTCATTTACAGCAATAAAATTCCTTGCACTCTCTAAGGTTTCACGTCCGGTAGTCATGTTTACCATCAGGAAGTTTATTTCATCACCAAGCTCGAGATATTTTTCGTGAAAGTCCGGCATTTCCATCTGGCAGGGACCGCACCAGCTTGCCCAGAAATTCAGGACTATTGGCTTGCCTATAAAGTCATGCAGTTTAACTTCATTACCGTCGGCATCATAAACTGTGAAATCCGGTGCTAATGTTTTTTGATTTTCTTCTGTTTCATTATTCTCTTGTTGCTCTACCGAAAGCTGTTCAGGTGCCTGCGACTCACCCAGCTGAGAGTAAAGGATATACGCACCACCAAGCAGAACAACAAATGCAAGAATAAGTATTATTAGTGTTTTGTTATTTTTCATAGTTCCTCCTAACCAAGCAGATATAGAAGCCGCCCAAGTGTACCTGTTGTCATCATAATACCGATTAAAACGAGTAGGCTCCCGCTTATAATGTTAATGATTTTGTAATTTCTCTTTATCCAGTTAAATGCTGATTTAAGGTAGTCAATCAGCACCGCACTTAATATAAATGGTATGCCCAGTCCCAACGAATAACTAAGTAACATCAGCATTCCTTCTGCTATATGACCTTGCTGAGATGCCAGCATCAATGCGGAGCCTAAGAACGCTCCCACACAAGGAGTCCAGCCTACAGAAAAGATAATTCCAAAAAGCATTGCAGAGAAAAATCCCATATTATCTGTTTTAACAGAGCGCTGATTTCCTTTGAAGATATTCAGTTTAAATACTCCAAGAAAATTCAGCCCGAAAATTATTACAATCAGCCCCGAAATAATATTTACTGCAGTCTGGTATTCACGAAGGAAGCCACCAACTGTTCCGGCTAATGCTCCAAGCATTACAAAAACAATGGTGAAACCTGTTACAAAGCCGGCAGCACCTCTCAATGTTTTTGCGGTTGTTCTCTCGCCTCCGCCTGCAAAATATGAAATATATATAGGTAGCAAAGGAAGTAGGCAAGGAGATATAAATGTGATAATTCCTTCAAGAAACGATATTAAATATTGCATTATTTTTCACTCCCTTTAATGATTTCTTCTACAGTTTTGAGATTTTAAATATTAATACTATTTTGTCTTTGAATTTTGTTATATTATATATTATAATTTTTTTGTTTTCTGTGATATTATCACAGAAAAATAATTGTATTTTTTGCATATTTATGGTAAAATATAGATAAATAATTATACGGGGGTGTTTATCATGTGTGATAACAACAAATTTTATATCTGTGAGCATTGCGGAAATTTAATCGGTATGATTCACGATGCAGGAGTGCCTATGATGTGCTGCGGTCAGAAAATGACAAAGCTTGAACCCGGTACGGTTGAAGCAAGCCACGAAAAACATATTCCGGTAGTAAGTGTTGACAACAATACTGTAACCGTTACAATCGGTTCCGTTGAGCATCCTATGACAGAAGAACATCACATCGTTTGGGTATATCTCCAGACCGACAGAGGAGGT
>JAZNSD010000093.1:0-46599 GCA_045591055.1 Acutalibacteraceae bacterium
TTCTGCTTCAACCCCCCGTCCCCCAATCTTGGGGGCGAAAAGGTGTTTTTTGTTCAATAAGCTTGCGTCATTCAATGAGCCCGCAGGCGAATTATATGCTAATTGCTCACAACGCGAGCAATTTCCTATATAATAAAAAAACTCTCCGGCAAAAAACCGGAGAGCACAATTGTTGATATATGTTTTTTGACGGCTTATGCCATAAGCTGTCTGATAACAGCTTCGCAGTCCTTTGCATCCATGATCTTGGGGACGGGATAAAGGGGATTTGCTTCCTTGAGGGCTCTTTCAACGATAACGGGAATGTCATCTTCCTTTATCACATCAAACTTTGAGGGAATTCCCATTTTTTCATTCATAGCCTTGATTTCGGCAATGAAAAGCTCAGCCTTCTGCTGACGGTTCATGCCCATCGTTTCAAGTCCTGCAATATCAGCAAGCTTTGCCAGTCTCTTGTGGGCATAGCTTCCGTAATATTCAAGCACATAGGGAAGAATAACAGCATTTGCAAGACCGTGAGGTATGCCGTAATGTCCGCCGAGATTGTGAGCGATTGCGTGAACATAGCCTACATATGCTCTTGTGAAGGCGACACCTGCAAGGAATGAAGCCTCAAGCATATTCATTCTTGCATCAAGATCCTTGCCGTCTTCATAGGCGTTGTAGAGATTGTCAAATATAAGCTTTGTTGCTTTTTCTGCACATTTTTTTGTTGTGAAGGTATTGCTCTTGCCTATATATGCCTCAACTGCGTGGGTAAGTGCATCCATACCTGTGGTTGAGGTGATATGCTTGGGAAGACCTACCGTAAGCTCAGGATCAAGAACAGCAACCTTGGGGATAAGATGATTGTCGTTGATTGCGTTCTTTTCGTGGGTGATGGGATTGGAAACAACTGCCGCAATTGTGGTTTCTGAGCCTGTTCCGGCTGTTGTGGGAACTGCAAAGAGGGGAGGCAGCTTCTTGTTTACTTTAAGAATACCTCTCATCTGGGGAATTGTTTTGTCGGGACGGGCAAGTCTTGCACCGCAGGCCTTTGCACAGTCCATAGGTGAGCCGCCGCCGAAAGCAACAATACCTTCGCAGCCGTTTTTCTGATAGATTTCAACTGCATCCTCAATGTTGTCGATGGTGGGGTTAGGCTGAACACCGTCGAAAACAACATAATTGATGCCTGTATTATCGAGTTCTTCAAAAAGGCTGCCGAGAAGACCCAATGACATAAGCCCCTTGTCTGTAACAACAAGAACCTTTGAAAGCCCTTTTTCCTTAATGGCTGCGGGAAGCTGCTTTACTGCGCCTGCACCCTTAAGAAGCTCGGGTCTTGACCAGTCAAGGAAAAATGTTCCGGCAAAGATAACCTTTTGATAAACTCTGCAATATGCATTGAAAAGTTTAGACATTTATACTCCTCCTGTTGAATTTTGGTGAATACCATTATTGCTATTATACATTAACAATATTGTGATTTCAAGGATAAATTTCCCTTACAGCCTTATTCTTCTGTTTTTTTAAGGCGGATCATATTCCAGGACATAGGACTGAGTGAGCATTTCATTATTTTTCCGTCGATCACGGGAAGCTCCTTTTTTATGGGAGCGACCTTCTCAAGGTCCTTTGTGTTGATGGCCTCGGGGTCTGTATTCTCAAGAGCTGTATGCTCAATAACTCTGAAGCCTTCGAAATCGCAGAGCTTTGTTTCAAGAGTGATGCTGTCGTTTATATCACGGTTTACTGCAAAAATAACAAGAGATTCCTTGTCTTCTGATAAAACAGCGGCAGTGTCAACATCGGGCACATCGCTGTACCAGCGGGTGTCGTATTTAGAGGTGTCGCTGATGCCCTGAAGTGCATAGCCTCTTGCATATTTTGATGCATAATAGAAGGGCCAGAATATAGTCTGCTTCCATACTTTTCCGCCGTTTTCCGTCATAATGGGAGCAATTACATTAACGAGCTGGGCAAGGCAGGCGATCTTTACTCTGTCGGAGTGTCTTATGATAGAGTTGAGCATTGTGCCTACTACGAGTGCATCTGCAAAGTTATAAACATCCTCAAGAATATGGGGAGCCTCTGACCACTTGTCGAAGGGAGTGCCGTTTGAATGATACCATACGTTCCATTCGTCAAAGGAGATATCGATTCTCTTTTTTGAATGACGCTTACCCTGTACGTAATCGAGAGCGGAAATTACACTTTCGATGAATGAATCTGTTTCCACACCCTTTGCGAGGAAATTTTCGAGATAATTGTCGGAATTTGAATGGTACTGATGCATTGAAACATAGTCTACCTGATCATATGCCAGATCAAGGGAGGTGGTTTCCCATTCTCCGAAGGTCTTCATATGCCAGCCTGAGCTGCCGCACAGCACTGTTTCAATGGAGGGATCCACCCATTTCATGAGCTTTGCAGCTTCATATGCGGTTCTGCCGTATTCAACGGCTGTTTTGCTGCCCATCTGCCAGGGACCGTCCATTTCGTTTCCGAGGCACCAGAGCTTTACGTTATAGGGAAGCTCGCTGCCGTATTTTTTTCTTAAATCGCTGAGATAGGTGCCTCCGGGATGGTTGCAGTATTCAACAAGCTGTCTTGCTTCGTCGGGGCCTCTTGTTCCGAGGTTTACTGCCATCATAGGCTCGGTTCCTGTTTTTTTGCACCATGCCATAAACTCATCCGTGCCGAATGTGTTGGGCTCAAGTGTGCCCCAGGCAAGCTCAAGGCGTCGGGGTCTTGATTCTTTGGGGCCTATGCCGTCTTCCCAATTATAGCCCGAAACAAAGTTTCCTCCGGGGTAGCGGACAACAGGAACATCAAGCTCCTTTATAAGCTTCATAACGTCAAGTCTGAAGCCGTTTTCATCTGCCTCGGGATGCCCCGGCTCATATATGCCGCCGTAAACGCATCTGCCCAGATGCTCAACAAAAGAGCCGTATATTCTTTTATCTATAAGACCCTTTGTAAAATCGCTTGCAAGAGTAAGTTTTGCGTACTTCATAATTTTCTCCTTACGGTTTACTGATTATATATAAATTCATTGAGCTTTTCTTTGTTCTGCGCGAAGTCCATAACAAGAACAGCCTGAGAATTTATGGTGTCGTTATACCATGTGCCGTCAGCGGGAATCCTGAACTGTTCAATATCGTTTGTAAGACAGGTAGCCGCCTTCATGGCAAGGGGGATAAACTGAGACTGCTCTATACTGCATTCCATATTGCTTACAATTTCAGTTGCGGTATCAATAAGTGTCATGGGGTTAGTGCCCTTTACGGCTTCTATAACCTGAGTGATGACCTCGCGCTGTCTTCCTGTTCTGTAAAAGTCATCCTGTCCGGAACGGATCCTGCAGTATAAGAGAGCATGATAGCCGTCTAACTTTATATTTGTGCCGGGAGTGACACTGAAGCCTTCTTTTGCAAGGGCTCTTGCTTCGATCTCATCGATTTCGGGGATTGTGACTCCTCCTACTGCATCAATGATTTCAATGAACATGTCATAGCCGATTTTTGCATAATCGTCTATTTTTATTCCGAAATTATATTCTATTGTATCACAAACAAGCTGAGGGCCGCCGTAAACGCAGGCTGCATTGAGCTTTGCGCTGCCGTGTCCCGGAATCTGCACATATGAGTCCCTAAGGAAGGAGGTAAGCTTCAGCTTATGATGCTTCATATCCACCGACAGAAGTATCATTGCATCCGAACGGGAGGAGCTTTCCGTATTGAGTGTGTCGATACCCATAAGAAGCACATTGTATACGCTTGATGAGGATAAAAGCTGGGAATCATCAATATAATTATTGTCGCTCATCTGATTTACATTGTAGTCGCTGAGAACCCTGAAAATTATTACTGAGGCTCCTGCTCCCACGGTGATTCCGAGGATAATAAAGCAACAGATGATGCCTATTGCTGCTTTGACAGCTGTGTTTTTCTTCTTCTTTTTTTTCTTCTTTTTTGCATTGTTGCCGCTGCCTGAGCTTTTAGGCGCAGAGGCGGGAGCCGGTGCTTTTGCATTCTGAGGTTTTTTTGCATTGTCTGCAGGTCTGCGGTTTTTTGATGCATCCTTTGAAAGATTCGGTGCTTTTATATATCCGTCCTCCATCTTGATATCATCAAAGGATAATTCACCCGGACGGGAAGAAATCTTTTCCTTTTCGATATGCTCTGTGTATCTTGTATTCTTATTTTTGTTTTTCGTAGTGTTGAAATAAATATCTTCTGCCATTATTATCACCCTTTGCTTATTATTAGAATTGCGGGCAGATACTGTCAATTATATTTTAGCTTAACAAACGAAATAATACAAGAATTTTTTAAAAAAATGCTTAAAAATGAATAAAATATACAAATTGCCTTTACAAAGCGTAAAAACATCTTGAAAAATCCGTCAGGGTTATATATAATGATAGAAACTTGTTATTTTTGCGGAGTTAAGCGATGTTAGGAAAAATGGTTAAGGTCAAGGTCACAAAGCCTTGTAATTATTACGATCTCCGCACCGGAATCAGATATATTATAAACTACGGTATCGCTGAGATTCAGAGTGAAAAGAAAAGCTTTGTTCTCGGCGCATATATTCTTGGTGTGAATCACCCGGTGCGTGTGTTTGAGGGGAAGGTAATTGCCGTTCTGAGATTCAACGGCAGCAAAAGATCCGCTATTGTTGTTGCCCCTAAGAATATGAGGCGGATAGATTATGAAATAAAGGATGTTCTGAGCTTTGCAGAGCCTCAGGATTCTTATTCGCTGGAATGTCTTTATGAGCATTCCTGCGGTGCTGTGGTGTTCCGCCGCATAAACGAGGAATATCGTTTTCTTCTTATAAAAAACCGGAGAAGCAACCACTGGGGCTTCCCTAAGGGGCATATGGAAAAAGGTGAAACAAGACAGCAGACAGCCATAAGAGAGGTTCTTGAAGAGACAGGTATACACATAGATATTATAGACGGCTTCTGCCGTGATTCAAGATACCGTATAGGCTCAAGAATCGAAAAAAGAGTTGAGGTTTTCCTTGCCTCCACAAAGGATACCCAGACGATTATCCAGAAGGAGGAGATCGAAGACTATATCTGGCTTCGGTATCCCGAGGCACTCAATATGCTTAAATTTGAGAATGATAAGGATATTCTTATGTCCGTAAATGAATTTATGCAGGAAAACGCTATCTGAAAAATTTTTAAGGAGCATAATGTATGACCGAACAACTTGTAATGTGGTTCCAATCCCTTTTTCCCAGTGATACAAGCCGTGAGCTTGTTGCTTTTCTTACCTCTCTTCTTCCCGTGCTTGAGTGCAGAGGCGGTATGATAGTTGCCATGGCTGCAGGGGTTAATTTTCTGAAGGCATTCACTATATGCTATATCGGTAATATGATACCCATTCCCTTTATTCTGTTATTCATCAAAAAAATATTTGCTTTTATGAAAAAGCATAACATACTTGTTTCTATCGTGGGAAGACTTGAAAGCAAAACCACAAAGCACAAGGATAAAATTGAAAAATACGGTCCGTGGGCGCTTTTATCCTTTGTAGCCGTGCCCTTGCCCGGTACAGGGGGCTGGACGGGTTCGCTTATTGCAGCACTTTTTGATCTTGATATCAAAAAATCCCTCCCTATTATTGCAGTGGGTGTTCTTATTGCTAATCTTATTATGTCTGTTGTAACCTACGGTGTCAGCGCAGTTTTCAGCTTCTGATAAAAAATGAAAGGCGGATTCTCTGCTGAATTTTGCAGAGGAATAATATGAAGGAAATTTTTACAAAAACCGGTGAAAGTCTTGCTTTTTATGTTTTTTCACTTTTAAATGCTGTTGTATACACTGTGTGGACAGTGATTTATTTCGTTTGTCTCATAATGCGCGGTGTAGCAATTGATCAGGCCTGCGGCAATATGCTTATGTCGGGTTATCAGGAATTTACCGTTGAGGTCACTTCTCCTTTGTTCGGTGTGCTCAGGATGTTTGCTACGGCTCTTCCGGTGCTTATTATAGTATGGATGATCATGTATTTTGTCAACACAAAGAAGAGAAGACAGCTTTGTGATAACAGGCTCATTGCAGGTGCGTTTATTATTGATGCAATAAGCACACTTGTTATTGCAATTGATGTGTTCGGACTTCATATGATCATGGTAAAATAACGGTTGACTTTTATATTTTTTTATTGTAAAATTTCATCAATATAATGCTGTGACGGGAACAGGTAGCTTGATACGGGCTTTAAGAGAGCAGTCGGTCGGTGTGAGACTGCAGCTACGGTCAATGTGAGTACATCCCCGAGCTTCGCACCCAAAGGAAATTTTTCCCGGTAGGCTGCGGCGGTTTTCTCCGTTATAAGAAAAAACTCTTGTCAGAGAGTTTATAAGGGAAATGCCGTGAGGTGTTTCTGAAAAAAGGTGGTAACACGGACTTCAGGTCTGTCCTTTTAGTATAAAGGGCAGATTTATTTTTTTATATGAAAGGAAAATAATTATGGGAATTTATGAAGAACTCAAAGCCCGCGGACTTATTGCGCAGGTTACAAATGAAGAAGAAGTAAGAGAGCTTGTTAATAACGGTAAGGCAGTATTCTATATCGGCTTTGACCCTACTGCGGATTCTCTTCATGTAGGTCACTTTATGGCTCTTTGTCTTATGAAGCGTCTTCAGATGGCAGGAAATAAGCCCATTGCTCTTATCGGCGGAGGAACTGCCCATATAGGTGACCCCTCAGGCAGAACAGATATGCGTTCTATGATGACAAAGGAAACCATTGAGCACAACTGCGAATGCTTCAAAAAGCAGATGGAAAGATTCATCGAATTCGGTGAAGACAAGGCTCTTATGGTTAACAACGCCGACTGGCTTCTTGATCTCAACTATGTTGAGCTTTTAAGAGAGGTCGGTGCATGCTTCCCAGTTAACAATATGCTTCGTGCAGAGTGCTACAAGCAGAGAATGGAAAAGGGACTTTCATTCCTTGAATTCAACTATATGATAATGCAGAGCTACGACTTTTTGGAGCTCTACAGAAAATACGGCTGTAATCTTCAGTTCGGAGGTGATGACCAGTGGTCAAATATGCTCGGCGGACGTGAGCTTATCAGAAGAAAGCTTGATAAGGAATCCCACGCTATGACTATCACTCTTCTTCTTAACTCCGAGGGTAAGAAGATGGGCAAGACCGTAGGCGGTGCAGTATGGCTCGATCCCAACAAGACAAGTCCCTTTGATTTCTATCAGTATTGGAGAAATGTAGGAGATGCCGATGTTCTCAAGTGCATCCGTATGCTTACATTCCTGCCTCTTGAGGAAATTGATAAGATGGATACATGGGAAGGTGCTCAGCTTAATACCGCAAAGGAAATTCTTGCCTTTGAGCTTACTAAGCTCGTACACGGTGAGGAGGAAGCAAATAAGGCTCAGGCTGCAGCAAAGGCTCTTTTTGCAGACGGCGGTAGCGATGCTCCCGAAGCACCCGTAGGAGAAGCTGATTTCAGAGACGGCAGCGTTGATATTCTTACAATGCTTGTTGTATCAGGTCTTTGTCCCTCCCGTTCGGATGCAAGACGTGCTGTTGAGCAGGGCGGTGTTTCTGTTGACGGTGAAAAGATAACCGATATTAAAAAAGCCTTCACAAAGGAAGACATCGGTGAAGGTGTGCTTCTTAAGAGAGGCAAGAAAAACTTCAAGAAAATAGTTGTTGAATAATTTATATTAAGCCGGATACAAATGCTCTGTTTCCGGCTTGGTTTCTTTTAAAACAAGGGGGAAATTTTGTGAATAATAAAAAATTGAGCATAGCCGTAGGTCTGATAGTGCTGATCATCTTTGCTTTTTCAGGAGCATTTCTGACTACCTTTATAGGTGACAGGCTTTTCGCCAAGGAAGAAAAAGAGACCGAAAGCATTGTTCAGGAAGCTGCTTCTGAGGAGAGCAGGGAAGAGGCTGCCACAACAGGCGGCAGCGGAAGTATTTTTGATTCCCGTTACGGCAACAGAAATATGAAGGATGAAAGACTTGATATCACAGATGCCGAAATTGAGCAGCTTGAAAGCTTTATAAGTGAAAAAATGGGTATAGGAGAAATTCATCCCGATGCTGCGGCAGAGTATATCATTTCAGATCATATTATGCGTGCAAGATACGGACTTGTGGGCTCATACGGACTTTATTTTTCTCAGCCTGATTGCTATGACCCGGGGTATGAAAATATTCCCGATGAATATAAGAAATTCTATGCTGCAGATTATAAAAAGGATCCGCTGGGAAGATTTGAAAGCTATGCCGTAATTCCTGAAGAGAATATCATATGGATGTGTGAAAATATCTATAACAGAAACTATGATGTGTCGGCAGAGGGAGATGAATATTTCTATATTCACGACGGCAGCTGCTATATAATGCTTGGCCCTGACGGTGCTGAGAATCCTGAGGTAAAGCTTTATTCCTGTGAAAAGAATTCTGACGGAATATATAACCTTATCTTTGAGCTTTACAATGCTTCAGCGGACACAACTGAATATGTGAGCGTATCAATGGATGTGAGAATGATTGACGGGAAACGCTGTATGACATTTTACCTGATACATCAGACGTCGGTTGTGCAATAATTGCGGGGGTGATAATATGGACAAAAAACCGAACAAAGGAATAATTGCCGCGGCGGCGGTTCTGGGGGTTGTTGTCTGCATACTTGTGGGTGTGCTGATAGGACTTGCTGTTATAAATGGCGGCGGTACGGATGAGCTTGTCACGGATGCCTTCTGCGAAATGGTGAAGGACGACGGAGAAAAGAATTATTACCGTATTCCTAAGCTCAATATTAAGAAGGATTGGGCTGAAGAGGTAAACGAAAAAATATATGATACCCTTTATGATGAATACGAAAAGGGTAAGGTGCTTTATGACGGTAGCACCCCGATCGTGTCCGAAATGGGATATGAATGGGCAGAGAAGGACGGTATTGTTTCAATCACCGTTCAGCTTAAAAATGCCTTTACCGGCAGATATGAATTCTTTGTTTTTAACATAGATACGAACAAGGAAAGAGAAATCACCGACGAAGAGCTTATTGAAGCATTCGGCTATGATAAAACAGAGTATTTCGGAATGATGAAGGATGTGCTCAGGGATATTTATAATTCCGAGATTCCCAAGCTCGGCGAAACCGACTATATTTATGACAGCTGGCTTGAAGAAGCATCAAAGGATGAAAGCCTTGAAAACAGCCTCGCCTTTATTACGGACGAAGGAAAGCTCAATGTAATCCTCCCCGTATTCTCTGCTGACGCAAAAGAGAATGTCGATGCAATTGTTGACATTGAAACAGGTGAAAAGCAGGATTATTTTACCTTTGATGAGGAATATAAGGAAGTAAAGCCGGAGTTTGATATGTCTTCAGAAGCTAATTCTGAAGACGGAGTAATCAATGGCAGACTTGAAATTACTGATGCTGAGATTGTTAATCTGCTGCAGCCTCTTGTTGTTGATTCAAGTCTTCTTAGTTTTTCTTGTTCAAACCCTGCAGATATAGTTGTTGCAACAACTATTACTTCTTTGCGTGGTGCCCGGGTATATGCTGATTATTTTGATGACTATACTTACGGCGGATCTGATCTCGGTGCTTGGGATAATTGGACAGAAGAGTCTGATCCTTATAATTTGTTCCCGTCCGGATATGTTAAGTTGCCTGAAGAGAATGTAAAATGGGTCTGTGAAAACATTTTTAATGTGCCTTACAGTCCTGATTATGAAAACACTTATGCAAATTACAATGGAGATACACAGATTTATTCGCACGATGGATATATTTACAGAAAAGTAAATTTCGGTAGCTTCGGCGGTGCGATTGGGATGGAATTAGGCGGGAAGATACGTCTTGATGACGGTAGATATGAATTAGTTCTCAGCGGCATGAGTTCATCCAAACAGGACTATATATATTGGCGCTATGTTGTTGATGTCAGGGAAATAGACGGGATTCGTTATGTGACATATTACCATGTCGGGGAAATCAGAGAACCTTATTATGACGTTGTTGTTGAAGCAGCTTCTGTGCCTGAAATCACGGCAGACAGGCTTGAAATTACAGATGCGGATATTCTGGAACTGAAAGAAAACATAATTGATAAATATTTATTAACAGATTTTGATTACAGAAAGACAAAAACCGGAGCGTTAATAAGGCATATTATAGGTGATTGTAATATTTCGGTTTATGCCCAGTATTTTGATGATTATGTTCACTATATTACACCGCCTGTCGGAAAAAATTCTGCTCCGTGGGTGCCTGATCCCCGTGAGCATGCAATGTCAAGAGAACAGTATCTTGTGGTTTCGGAAGAAAATCTGAAGTGGATCTGTGAAAATATTTACCATGTTGAATATAATTATGAGTTTGAAAAAGAACCAGCAACGGATTATGCATATGCTGAATTTGCAGTGTATGAGGAGAATGGAAAAATATACAGAGAAACATATTCATATAATGAAGAAAAAAATACTACAAGTTTTGTTCGCAGCACAAAGCTTGATGACGGCCGTTATGAAATCGTGTTTAGATATGACGGTGATTTCGATGAAACTATGAACGGTTATCTTTCTGTGTGTGTTGATTCGCAGATGATTGAAGGTGAGCATCAGTTTACTTTTTATAGCATTAACCGATTGAATGAAAGAGAGGTTAATGTTCGCAAGTAATAATAACAGATGGTTAGTTGATAGACGGAAAACGTTGTCTGATTTTTTACTATATTGAAAATATGAGTGAAGAGGATTTCAGTAATGAAAACGTCACTGGTCTTTCTATGATGTAAAAACAAGAAAAACAAGATAAGCCGGGAGGGCATAAAGCAACATGAAGAATGCGAAGCTTTATGCCTTTTTTTTGTTGGAATAAATTGCAGAAATTTGTTATTTATCTTCGCTTAGTGTAACCTTTCCGATTCTTCTGATGTTTATTTTTACACTTATATCGAATTCAAAAATATCCTCGTATGAGCTGCTTTCAAGAAGCACGTTTTTATAAAATTTATGATCCTTCAGATTTATTTTTCTGCCGAGGGTAAATGCGTCGCAGTTTTCTGTGAAACACACCTTTTCTATCACGCTGCACAAAAGCGCGGCGGTTTTTTCTGCGGCATATAAGGCGGTTTTTTCTGTATCCTCCTTTGAAAGCCCCGTGAAATTTTTGCTCTGAAATTCGGGAATGTCACATCTGAGATTCACGGAAATGCCTATCCTTGCTTTGCCGTTATCTGTGGCGATGCGGGTTTTTGTTTTGCATTCAATGATCTCAAAGGTGCATATTCCCTTGTCGTTTTCTGCTGTCAGATCTGCGTTTTCAATGCTGTTATTTATCATCATAAATGCCAGCGTTTCTTTTTCGGACAGAGTAAAAATACTGCCGTCTTGCCTGAAAACTGCCGTTCCCCCGAGACTTACCTCGTTTTTGTCGGAAAATTCATTTTTCTTTACAGAGATAAGAGGGCAGAATGCGCTGTCTGTTTCTCCCATAAGGGAATTAAGGAAGCGGTAAAGGGGAGTGTATGCACATTTTCCGGTATGGCGCCAGGATAGCAGACCTGCCTCAATTATATTACCTGCCGAGACATTTTCTCCGAAGTCGGCAGACACGGTTTCGCTTGCTTTCTTCTCGGCAACAGCCACTAAAATGTCTGTTCTTGTGGTGTATTCCCGCCTGAAAAAATCGAGGACTTCGCTGAGCCTGTTTTCTGCCGTGTCAAAGCCGATTATCAGCACTCTCGCCTGGGAAAACAAAGGAATCTGCCCTGTGACCCGTGAAATGTCGTTCATTGCCATGCCTATTGTTTCGCCCTCGAACATATAGCATTTTGTGAGCCTGCCCGATGAAATGCTGTTTGTGTCGCTTCCCGCGGTAAAGGAGTCGAGCCCTTCAATGGTGACCTTATATATTCCGTCCTCGTAATCTATGCCAATTGCCTCTATTATCAGCCTTTCGTTCAGCTCTGTTATTTCAATCTCATCACATGCACCGAGCAGGACACAGAGAATCAGAAGAAGCGGAATGAATACTGTTTTCATATTTTTTGTCTGCCTTTCTGTTTTATCTGCCTTATTAAGGTAAGGGCGAGAGGAATTATTATCATAAGAAGTATAAAGCAGGCGTCAAACACCCGGGATGATACCGTTTCCGAAAATACACTCACTGTACGTGATGTGAAATAATATACCGTAAATACCCCTGCCGTGCAGATAAGAGCGGCGGGGAGCTTTTTTGCTCTCGGAAAACCTTCTTTCAGCGTAAATATGCTCAGATACAGAAGATATGCCGCCTGTATGAAGCTGCAAAGCACCCATATACCCGTGAGAACATCATCAAGTCTTTCAAAAATTCCGAATTTTGCAATAACCGTAAGTGTGTATAACGGAAAAAGCTGATCATTGCCGTATTCTCCCGTAACCCCTGTGAGAAAAAGCAGAAGCACTGTACATACCACAGCAAAGGAAACGATCCATAAAAATATCATTTTTTTGACATTTCCCTTTATGAACGGTGCTGCCTGGTTAAGAGAAAGAAGCTCTGCCGCACGCACACTTACATAAAATGAAAATCCTGCAACGGGAGATATACCTTCTGTGAACAGGGGCTTAAGATTATAAAATTCGAATTCCTTTGCCACCGAAAAAAGAATAAAAGCAACGCTTATTCCCAGAATGAAAAGAAGTACCTGAGAGGCTCTTCCTATGGCTTCAATGCCCTTCAGTGCCGCATATAGGCATGCTGACAGAAGAAGCACTATCATAAGTGTAAGCTCGGAATTGGGAAACATTACCGTACTTATAAAAAGCTCCGACCTTGCCGTGCCTATACCTGCAAACCATATGAAGGAAAGAGTGTAAATCACGCTCAGAATTTTTGAAAATGCAGGTGAAAAATCTTTTGACGACGAAACAAGACTTCTTCCGTCATTCTTTTTCAGTGTGTATAAAAGCACGGCGGTGAAGGCAAATTCAATGAGCATTACGGGAAGCGCCGTTATTATCCTGTCGCCTTCGGGGAGGTATGATGCAGAGGGGAGCATAAAAGTAAAAAGTGAAATTATGCGGCTTAAAAATAAAACCGAAAACATCTGTGAGGTGCTTATCTGCCGCGTTTTTGTCATCAGAATTTCATCCTTCCGATAAGTTTTTTGCTTTTTTCTGATTTTGTCCAGCTTTTTCGTAAAAGCACATCTCCCTGAGCGTCCTTCACGAAGGGGGAAACGGGTGCGGAGAAGGGTATGCCGTAGGGAGAAACGGAACAGATCTCTATTATCATTATTCCGACTCCGAGCATTATTCCGTAAAGTCCCGTAAAGCCTCCTATCACAATAAAGCCGAATCTGAGAATTGCTACAGGCTCATGAAGCTTCACTATGACCGAGGATGAAATTGCCGTGAGTGCCACAACAATAAGCATGGGTGCTGCAATAAGTCCTGCCGTTACTGCGGCATCTCCTATAACAAGTGCTCCCACAATGCTTACGGCGTGACCCACCGAGCGGGGCATGCGAAGACCCGCCTCACGGACTATCTCATAGATAAAATGAATTGTGAGAGCTTCTACCATTATGGGAAAGGGAGTTTTGCTTGTGGCAGCCGCTATTCCGTACATTATGTCAGCAGGCATAATTTCGGGATGAAAAAGACATATAGCAACAAAGGCTCCGGGAAGTGTAGATGCGATTATAAAGCAGACTATTCTGAGAATTCTCATAAAAAGTGCATAATAAGGGCTTGAAAGATAATCGTCGGCAGTGTGGAAATAATCTATAAAAAGATAGGGAACTATAAGTGCAAAGGGGGTCCCGTCAACGATTATTCCCACCCTGCCTTCAAGCAGCATCGACGAAAAGGTGTCGGGTCTTTCGGTAAAGCCTGTATCGGTAAAAAATGAGGGTCTGTTCTTGTCGAGAAAGGGTCTTATATATCCTGAACCCAGCACTGCGTCAAGCTTTATGTCCGAAATCCTCTTTTTGATTTCTTTAAGCATTTCTTTATTTATCCTGTCTGAGAGATAGCATATCAGCACAGGCGTGTTGCTTGTTTTTCCGGCGGTATGCTGTTCGATTACAAGAAGAGGAGTTCTGAGCCTTCTTCTCAGCAGTGTGATATTATCCTTGAAATTGTCGGTGAAGCTTTCCTGTGAGCCTCTTTCGTTCTGCTCTGCCTGAGGCTCTCCCGGTCCTTTTTTAGGGAAGCCCTGAACGGGGAAGGCGAGTGCCTGCTTTTCACCGTCCGCAATAAGAAGAAGGTTGCCCATAACGATGTTTACAGCGGCATCATACGGAGATGAGACATCCTTTACGTTCACACCCTTGAATATTTTCGTTTTTATATATTCATTGAAATTCTGCTTTGTGTCGGGTACGGACATATCCGTGACGGGCTTTACCACACCTTCAGTCACCTTTATCTCATCACACATACCGTCGAGCATAAACAAGGATGCTTTCCTCCCGCCGCAGATGATTTCACGGTGTACAATGTCGGCGCTGCCCCTGAAAAATATAAGTATGCTTTCTGTGTCCTTTTTTGTATCTCCCGAAAATAATTCATTTTTATGGGAGGAAGCTTGCTTTTCTGCCATATTTGTTTCATCCTTTCCTATGAATTAGGTATTTCCTGAAAATTTCAGGTTATACTTGAAGCATAAATGTTTCGGGAGTGAAATAATGCTTACGGCTTTTATAAGGACAGGAATTCTGTTTGTTTTTATTGTGATTTCTCTTCGCCTTATGGGCAAAAGACAGATAGGTCAGCTTCAGCCTGCGGAGCTTGTTATCACCATTCTTTTATCGGAGATGGCGGCAACCCCCATGCAGGATAATGATATACCTATGCTCAATACTCTGGTTTCAATATCGGTGCTTACGGCTCTCGAGATAATTATGTCTGCTCTGAGTCTTAAAAGCACGAGGCTGAGAAATCTTCTTCAGGGACATTCGGTTATTGTGGTAAAAAACGGCGTGCCCGATGAAAAACAGCTGAGGCGCCTGCGCTTTTCCGTTGACGACCTTCTTGAGGCACTCAGACAGAAGGATGTTTTTGATATTTCTCAGGTGAAATATGCTGTTGCTGAAACCGACGGGAGCCTTAGTGTTTTGCTGAAAAGTGAGGAGCAGCCTCTTACGGCAGGAGACATGGGGATAAAAAAGCCTGAAAGAGGATTTCCCGCTCCTCTTGTTATGGACGGAGAAATAAATTTTTCCGATATAACCGAGGGTGTGTTTTCAAAAAAAGAAATACTGAAAGCTGTGAAGGATAACAAAGTGAAGACAGAGGATATTTTTATTCTCACTCTTGATGAAAAGGGGAATAAGGTGCTTGTGAAAAAGGAGAAAAAGACTTGACAAAAAGACTTGTTGCCGCCATCTGTATTATTCTGAGCGCACTTCTTATGGGAATTGCTTCGTATGTGTATATAAAAAATGCATCCGATGATATTATCGGCGCTGCCGTGAAGCTTGATGACAAAATATTGTCGGGAGAGGATTTTTCCCGGGAATACGAAGAGCTTCACAGGCTTTGTGAAAAGCATCTTCCTTATTTTTCCGTGATACTCAAGCATTCCGATGCGGATGTTATAAAAAAGAGCTTTATAAATCTCAGGTATGCTGTAAAAAACAATGATACAGAACGTATCAGTGTTATTCTTTCCGAGCTGATTGCATTCATTTATGTGACTGCCGAAGGAGAAAGGCCTGCTGCTGAAAATATTTTCTGAATATTTTCTTTTTTTCTCTTTACTTTTCTTTGTATATTATATATAATAGACTGAAAATATTTTTAATAATGGATTCAAGCGGCATTTTTGCCCGTGCGCAGCGCCACAGGGTAATCTTACAGCAGCTGAGTATTTCAATTTTTGCCGGAGGCCTTGTTCCCGATGCATATTACAAAAACAATATCCGAGGTTTCACCTGAGGAGATCAGAAAACAGCAGGATTTTACAGACAGAATAAAAACCATACTTTCAGCTAAATACCCTTATGAGCCTCCGAAGGCTTATGTGCATACCTACGGCTGTCAGGGAAATGTTTCCGATACCGAAAGGATAAAGGGCAGACTGTACGAAATGGGTTATAAGTTTACCGAAAACAGGGAAGAAGCTGATTTTGTTCTGTTCAATACATGTGCGGTACGCGAGCACGCCGAGGACAGAGTTTTCGGAAATGTGGGAGCACTTAAGCCCATAAAAACAAAAAAGAAGGATATGATAATAGCTCTGTGCGGCTGTATGATGCAGCAGCCTCATGTGAGTGAAAGGATAAAGCGCAGCTATCCTTATGTGAATCTCGTGTTCGGAACCTTTGCTATCCACCGTCTGCCTGAGCTTCTGTATAAAGTGCTGAGAAACGGCAAAAGGGTGTTTGAAACAGAGGAAACCGCAGGTGAAATAGCAGAAAATGTGCCTGTTTACCGCGACAGAGATTATAAAACCTGGCTCCCCGTGATGTATGGCTGCAATAATTTCTGCAGCTACTGTGTGGTTCCTTATGTAAGAGGCAGAGAAAGAAGCCGCAGCCCCGAGGCCGTGATAAAAGAGGCAAAGGAGCTTATAGCTATGGGGGCAAAGGAAATTACGCTTTTAGGGCAGAATGTCAATTCCTACGGAAAAAATTCCTCCTTCGGAGTGGATTTTCCCGAGCTTCTCAGAATGATAAATGACCTTCCGGGAGATTTCAAGATACGTTTTATGACATCCCATCCCAAGGATTGTACGAAAAAGCTTCTTGAAACCATGGCTTCCTGTGAAAAGGTTGCAAGGCATCTCCATCTTCCATTCCAGTCAGGCAATAACCGCGTGCTTAAGGAAATGAACAGAGGCTATACAAGAGAAGCTTATCTTTCTCTTATAGAGTATGCCAGAGTGCTTATGCCGGATATCTCTCTTACAAGTGATATTATCGTAGGCTTTCCCGGCGAAACCTATGAGGAATTCAAGGATACCCTTTCTCTTATAGAGGAAGTGAAATTCACCTCGCTTTTCACCTTTATATTTTCCCCCAGAAAGGGTACGAAGGCGGAAAATATGGATGACCCCGTTCCCTATAAGGAAAAATCAAAGTGGTTCTCGGAGCTTCTGAAGCTTCAGGAGGGTATTGCCGCAGGAAGATGTGCTTCAATGGTGGGAAAAACCTATGAGGTGCTTGTGGAGGGCTTTACAAAGGAAAACGACGGAAGACTCACGGGCAGAACGGACGGCAGCATCAATATAGATTTTGAGGGCGATCCCTCACTTATCGGTACATATGTAAAAGTAAAGGTTACAAATGCGCTCAACTGGATATTATCGGGAGAGCTTGTATAAATTAAAAACAGAAACGGAGAAAATTAAAATGGACGTAATTGCAGCAGCAAGAGAATTAGGAAAAGCAATTCAGCTTGATGAAAGATATAAGGCTTTTCAGGAGGCACAGAAGGCTAATGAAGGCGATATAGAGCTCAACGGTCTTATAGGCAAGCTCAATCTCATTCAGCTTTCTTACCAGAACGAGGCTTCTAAGGAAGAGCCCGATCAGAATAAGCTTGAGGGTATGGACAGTGAATTCAGAGAAATCTACGGTCAGATAATGCTCAACGAAAATATGAGAAAGTATGAAGAAGCAAAGGGCAATGTTGATGAAATGATGAACTATGTTATCCAGCTTCTCACTCTCTGTGTGAACGGAGACGATCCCGAAACCTGCGAGCCCGCAAAGGCAGAAGAGGCCTGCGGCGGCAACTGTGCATCCTGCGGCGGATGCGGCTGATAAGAATCCCTCAGGACATTTAATGACAAGGAAGTATAACAATGGCTGAATTCACACCGATGATGCAACAATATTTCAAGATAAAAGAGTCCTATAAAGATGCTATTCTCTTTTACCGCCTCGGTGATTTTTATGAAATGTTTTTTGACGATGCCGTAACAGCATCAAGAGAGCTTGAACTGGTGCTTACGGGCCGTGACTGCGGACAACAGGAGCGCGCACCTATGTGCGGAGTGCCCTTTCACGCTGCCGAAAACTATATTGCCCGTCTTGTTGCAAAGGGCTATAAGGTGGCAGTCTGTGAGCAGACCGAGGACCCTGCAGCAGCAAAGGGAATCGTTACCCGTGATGTTATAAGGGTGGTAACTCCCGGCACCGTTACCGACAGCATTATGCTTGACGAAGAGAAAAACAATTATCTTGCTTCTCTTTTTCTGGCACCCGACGGTGCGGGACTCAGCTTCTGCGATGTGTCTACGGGTGAGCTTTATGTAAGCGAAGTGAAGGGCAGTAAAACAGATGAAGAGATAATAAATGAAATCGCACGCTTTGCGCCTGCAGAGCTTATCACAAACGGTGAAACAGCGGCAAACAAAACTCTCAGAAGCTTTATTTCAAGTAAGCTGAGTATGCTTGTTACCGTAAAGGATATTTCCGCCTTTGATGAAGGTACAAACCGTAAGCTTATAGAGGAACACTTCAGAAAGGATTCGGCTGAGCTTAAAATAGGAGAGATGCCCTATGCCACGGGTGCTCTCGGTGTGCTTCTTACATATCTTTTTGATACTCAGAAAAACTCCCTTGAAAATATAACTGAAATCAATGTTTATAATAATGACAGATATATGACCCTCGGTGCCGTTGCAAGACGTAATCTTGAATTGACCGAGACCGAGAGAAGAAGAGAGAAAAAGGGTTCTCTTCTCTGGGTGCTTGATAAAACAAAAACCGCAATGGGCAAAAGAATGCTGAGAAGCTGGGTCGAGCAGCCACTTATCAATCTTGCGGGCATTATATTAAGACAAAATGCCGTGGAGGAGCTTTTTAATCTCAGTCAGCTGAGAAGCGAAATCGCCGACGCGGTATCGGGAATAAACGATCTTGAAAGAATAACAACAAGAGTTGTTTTCGGCTCTGCAAATGCAAAGGAGCTGAGAAGTCTTTCCCTTACTGCATCGGTGCTTCCCGCAGTAAAGGAAATGATAAAGCATTGCGAATCGGGAATGCTTAAAGAAATATGTAACGAGCTCGACACTCTTTCAGATATAAAGGAGCTTATTGATAAAGCTATTGTGGATGATCCGCCGTTTTCCGTAAGAGAAGGCGGAATGCTGCGAGACGGCTTCTTTCCCGAGCTTGATGAGCTTCGCACTATAGTAAACGGCGGCAAGGATTATCTCACCGCCATTGAGCAGCGCGAGCAGAATGAAACGGGAATCAAAAAGCTTAAAATAGGATATAACCGTGTGTTCGGTTATTATATTGAGGTGCTCAATTCCTTCAAGGAATATGTTCCCGAGCACTACATCAGAAAGCAGACGCTTACAAACTGTGAAAGATATATAACTCCGGAGCTCAAGGAGCTTGAGTCGAAGGTACTGGGAGCGCAGGACAGAATAGTTAAGCTTGAGTATGAGCTTTTCTGCGATGTGAGAAACACCGTTGCAGATGCACAGTTCAGACTGAGAAAAACAGCTTCTGCCATAGCAAAGCTTGATGCATTATGCTCACTTGCCCATGTAGCCCAGGTGAACGGCTATGTGCGTCCCTCTGTTGATATGAGCGACATTATCGATATAAAGGACGGCAGACATCCCGTTGTGGAAAAATTCCTTGACGGTGCCCCCTTTGTTCCCAATGATACATATCTTGATAATTCCGACAATGTAGCCTCTATAATCACGGGACCAAACATGGCAGGTAAATCAACCTATATGCGGCAGACGGCAATAATCGTTCTTATGGCTCAGATGGGTTCCTTCGTGCCCGCTTCATCCGCAACAATAGGTATTGTTGACAGCATTTTTACAAGAGTGGGTGCATCCGATGACCTTATCGGCGGTCAGTCCACATTTATGACCGAAATGAGTGAGGTCTCATCCATACTTGCCAATGCAACCCCAAAGAGCCTTATTATTCTTGATGAAATAGGCAGAGGTACCTCCACTTATGACGGAATGAGTATCGCAAGAGCTGTGCTTGAATATGTGAGCGACAAAAAGAAGCTGGGTGCAAAAACGCTGTTTGCCACTCATTATCACGAGCTCACCTCCCTCGAGGGCACGCTTCCCGGTGTGAAAAACTATAACACCTCTGTAAAAAAGAGGGGAGATGATATCACCTTCCTGCGCCGTATCGTAAAGGGTGCGGCAGACGGCAGCTACGGTATTGAGGTTGCCAAGCTTTCGGGAATTCCCTCAAGTGTTGTTTCCCGTGCAAAGGTGATACTGAGAGAGCTTGAGGAGGATGGCAGTGTAAGCGCCCCCGTAAAGCGCGCCCCCGTAGCAGAAGTGCCCGAAACTATGCAGATGGGAATGTTCTCGGGTGTTAATTCTGAGCTTCTTCAGGAAATAAAAGAGCTTGATGTAAACACACTCACGCCCATAGAGGCACTGCAGAAGCTGTATGAAATAAAAAAACGCATTATATAATATCCTCTGCAAATGAGGAAATCTTAAAAGAAAGGCGGCGGAAAAATGCCGAAGATCAATGTTCTTCCCAAATCAGTAGCAGAGCTTATCGCGGCAGGCGAGGTTGTAGAGCGTCCGTCGTCTGTTGTAAAAGAGCTTGTTGAAAATTCCCTTGATGCAGGTGCTACTGCAATTTCCGTGGAAATAAGAGGCGGCGGAATCAGATTTATCCGTGTCACCGACAACGGCTGCGGAATAGCCCGTGAGGATGTGCGAACCGCCTTCATAAGTCATGCAACAAGTAAAATCTCTTCGGGGGATGACCTTGATTCGATTTTTACTCTCGGCTTCCGCGGTGAGGCACTGCCGTCAGTTGCTGCAGTATCAAGGCTTTCAATGCTCACAAAACCCCACGGTGAGGAAATGGGCACCTCATTCGAAATAGAAGGCGGCGAGGAAAAGAATCTTGATGATGCAGGCTGTCCCACGGGCACCACCATCATAATAAAGGACCTTTTCTATAACACTCCCGCAAGAATGAAGTTCCTTAAAAAGGACGTGACCGAAGGCTCATATGTTTCCGATATCGTGGCAAAAACAGCAATATCCCATCCCGATGTAAGGTTTTCTTTTATCCGTGACGGAAAGCAGGTGCTTTCCACTCCCGGAAACGGAGATCTTAAAGAATGTCTTTATGCGGTTTTCGGAAAAGATGTCAGCGAAGCTCTTATTGAATGTGAATATGAATATAAGTCGGTAAGAGTGAAGGGCTTTATTTCAAAGCCGCTGAATAACCGACCCAACAGAAACCTGCAGTATTGCTATGTGAACGGACGCTTTGTACGTATTCCCGCGGCAGCTGCAGCCCTTGATGAAGCATATAAAAACCGTATTATGGTGGGAAAATTCCCTATGTGCTTCTTGTTTCTGGATATCCCTCCGGGAAAGATTGATGTCAATGTGCATCCCGCAAAAACAGAAATCAGATTTTCTGAGGATTCTTCTGTTTTTGAAGCAATATATTACGGTGCAAAGGCAGCACTCAATAAAGGCGACAATGAAAGACCGGGAGTTGTGCTGAAGGAGAAAAGAAACCTTCTGGAAAAAAGAGCTCCCGAGGCAAGGCAGATGAGCTTTCCGACAGCACCTTCCCGTGCCTTTTCCAACACGGAAGAAGCATCTCCTGAAAGAAAACCGACGCATACTTCTGCATCTGTTTCCGTTGTCAATGATGACAGCAAGGAGAGCGCTGCAAAAAAAGCTCCTCCCGCAAGTTCATTTTCAGAAGCTGTACCTACGTCCGGAGTGTTCCGTGATTCAAAGGGTGTTTTCGGAAATATGCTCTCTAAGGAAGAAGCTGAGAAAAAAGGCAGTCAGCTTCTTAATGAAGAAAGAAAAAGAGTTGATGAATTAAAAAGTCAGACTCCGGAAGCTGTGTTTGCTTCGGCATTCGGCAGGGATGTTATTCCGCAGAAAAAGGATGAAGTGCCCGCAGCAGAAAATGTTGATAAAACTACTGAAGATGATATGCCATTGCCGCAGGAAAAGCCTGCAGATGAAGCTGCTCTTCAGCAAAAGAATTCTGATTATCAGACTGAGGATGTGAATGAAATATCCTTCAGGATAGTCGGAGAAATTTTTAAGACATACATACTTGTTGAAAGCGCAGGAAAGCTTCTTATTATTGATAAGCACGCAGCGCACGAAAGAATGATATTCAATTCTCTACGGAAAAACGGCTTTCCGGAGGATTCTCAGATGCTGATGTTCCCCGTAGCCGTAACCTTGTCGGGTAAGGAATATGCGGCAGTAACCGAGAATCTTGAGGTTTTCAGACAGGGCGGCTTTACCGTTGAGGATTTTTCGGGCGGTACCGTGATAGTAAGAGACTGTCCCGTGGCACTCCAGAAGGAGGATGTTGCCGCTATAATAACCGAAATGGCGGGAGAGCTTGTCAAAGGAAATATGCGCCCCGTTCCCGAAAAGCTTATCTGGCTTTATCATTCCACAGCCTGCCGTGCGGCAATAAAGGCGGGGGATGAGATGAAGGAGCAGGAAACGGAGGCTTTGGTGAAAAGGCTTCTTTCCGACAGCAGTATACGCTACTGTCCCCACGGAAGACCGGTGATGTATGAATTGTCAAAGAGCGAAATAGAAAAACAGTTCGGACGAATATAATGAACATAAACGATAATAAAAAAATTCCTGTGATTGCCGTGGTGGGTGCTACGGCATCGGGAAAAACAAAAATGGCTGTTGAGCTTGCAAAAATATTTGATGCTGAGGTTATATCTGCCGATTCAATGCAGATATACAAGGGGATGGATATTGCCTCCGCTAAGCCCTCAAGGGAAGAAATGCAGGGTATTCCCCATCATCTTGTTGATTTTCTTTCCCCCGATGAAAAATACAGCGTTGCAAGATTCAGAGAGGATGCAAAAAAAGCAGCGGATGACATACGCTCGCGTAATAAAAACATTATTATATGCGGGGGAACAGGGCTTTATATCGATTCCTTTCTTGATAATATCGTTTTCGCGGACGAGCCTGAAAATTCATGCCTTCGCGCTGAGCTTGAAAAACGCCGTGACGAGGAAGGGATAGAGGCTTTGTATAAAGAGCTCGGCAGCATTGATCCCGAAACTGCCGACAGTCTTCATATTAATAATGAAGGAAGAATTATAAGAGCGCTTGAAAGCTATATGCTCACGGGTGTGAAGCCCTCTGAGGCAAGACGGCGTTCACGTATGTCTCCCACACCATATGAAGCGGTGTATATATGTCCCGCTTACGAAAACAGACAGGTGCTTTACGACAGAATAAATACACGTGTTGATATTATGATAAAAAACGGCCTCGTAAAAGAGGCAGAGGAGTATTTTTCCCTCGATAAAAAGGATACCTCCTCCCAGGCTATCGGACATAAGGAAATAGTACCCTTTCTCCTTGGTGAGATAAGCCTTGATGAGGCAGCGGAAAACTTAAAAAAAGCAACAAGGCATTATGCTAAAAGGCAGATGACCTGGTTCAGACGAAATGAAAGAATAAACTATATATATTGTGATAAATACGAAAGCTTTGCCGGGGCTGTAAAAGAGGCTCAGGCTTTGATAGAAAAAACCGGTCTTTTTGAAAGAGGTGGTGTATATTGAAAAAATTCCGTGTCAGAACAAATATTGATATTGAAATAAAATCTCCGGCATTGAAAACAGTGCTGCTCGCAATTGTTTTTATGATAGTATTGTTTATAATTGTATATCCTATGTTTGTTTTCAAGGGAACAACGAGCGATGTGAAGACTCAGACCGTTGTTCAGCGAACCGTTTATGAAACGATAGACACCGTTGCTCTTGCCGTAAGACTTGAGGAGCCCGTGATAAATTCATCTCCCGGTACTGTAGTTCCTGCAGTCACAAACGGAAGCAAGGTTGCAATAGGTGACAGTGTTGTTGATATCTATTCCTCCGAAAAGGCTGCTGAGAATGCCGCAAGACTGAAGGAGCTTGAAACGGAAACAGGCTACTACAAGGCAGTGGCAGGTGCAGTGAAATCTTCGATGCAGACGGACATTGAGTTTTATAAGACGAGTGTTAATGACAGTCTTTTTGCACTGGAAGCCGCAATTGACTCAAATGAGCTTGCCGATGTGTATGAGCTTTCAAGAAATCTGCGAGAGGTTATAACAAAAAAGCAGATAGCTACGGGAACGGAAATTGACGTTTCGGGAAAGCTCAGTGAGCTTGAAAATGAATATAATGCACTTAAAAGCACGGCAGTTCCCGCAACAACGGTATATGCGGAAAAATCAGGATATTATGTGAATACCTGTGACGGCTATGAAAATTTCTTTGATTACAAGGAAATAAAGAATGTTACCTTTGATGAGGTTGAAAATGCTCTTCTTGCAGAGCCCGAAGCTGTGTCCTCTCAGAATGTCGGTAAGATAATAACGGATTTCAACTGGTATCTTGTATGCAATACCACAGTCCAAGCCCTTGGAGGAATAGTATCGGGAGACACTGTTACGGTTATGTTTGCAAACTCGTCGGTTGATGAGCTTAAAATGCAGGTCGTTGCGGTAAATCCCAATGCCTCGGGTGAATCGGTAACCGTGATACTCAGAAGCAATGTTATGAATGAGGATATTGCTGCTTTAAGAGTTGCTTCAATAAAAATAAAGATCGAAGCATACAGCGGTCTTGTGGTTGACAGGCAGGCGCTTCGTACCGTGGACGGTGTGAAGGGTGTGTATATAAAGGTTGGAAATGTTGCTGAATTCAGGGCGGTAAATATAGTTTACTCCGATGAAAATCTCATACTTGCCGATAATACGGATTCAGAGATAAGCAATCATCTCGAGCTTTATGATGAAATAATACTGGAAGGGACTGATCTTTATGACTCAAAATTGCTCAGATAATGTGGATTTGTCCTTTCTTAAGGATAATCTGCAAAGGGTCAGGGAGAATATCTCAGAGGCTCTGATAAAAAGCGGACGCCACGAGGGCGATGTAAGACTTATGGCTGTTACAAAAACCGTGAGTCCGATGTATATAAACTATATGCTTGAACAGGGCGTTGACCTTATAGGCGAAAATAAGGTTCAGGAGCTGTTGTCGAAGCTTGAGTTCCTGAATACTCCCTTGCCTGAGATGCACATAATAGGGCATCTTCAGAGCAATAAGGTAAGAAAAATAATCGATACAGTATCTATGATACAGTCGGTTGACAGTGTTTCGCTGGCTTCTGAAATTTCAAGACAGGCTGAGCTTCATAATATAAGCGCAGATGTGCTTCTTGAGGTGAATATAGGCGGTGAGGAGTCGAAAACAGGACTCAGCATTTCCTCGCTCGGAGAAACAGCGGCTGAAATAGCCGTTATGAAGGGAATAAATGTCAGAGGTCTTATGTGTGTGCCTCCCATATGTGAAAGCGACACCGAGGCAAGAAGATATTTTGAAAAAACAAGAAGACTTTTCGAGGACATCAAGTGTTCTCTTGAAGATAAAGACAGCTTTTGTGTATTGTCCATGGGAATGAGCGGCGATTATGTCCCCGCAATACAGGAAGGTGCAACTCTTGTGAGAGTGGGCAGTGCCCTCTTCGGCAGAAGAGTATACTAATGTATATAATAATGTTTATAATATGAAAGGACGTTTTAACTATGGGAATCGGAGATACATTCAAGAAATTGCTTAATATTGATGACGGATATTTTGATGATGTTGACGGGGATGATATAGAATATAATCCCGCTCCCCAGCAGGAAGCATCACACCGTACCCCCGGAATTCTTACCGGAGAAAGAAGAATAACACCTCCTGCCGCTCCTTCGGGACACGGCACAAAGGTTGTAGATATCCACACTACCGCAAAGCTTCAGGTAGTGCTCAAAAAGCCTGAACACTTTGATGAGGCAACAGGCATTGCAGATGAGCTTCTTGATAAAAGAACCGTTGTGCTCAATCTTGAAGCCACAGCAAAGGAGGAGGCAGGAAAGCTTCTGTGCTTCTTAAGCGGTGTTGCCTATGCAAACGGCGGCAAACTCAAAAAAATTGCAAACAACACTTATATCATCACTCCTTACAATGTTGATGTGATGGGAGACCTTCTTGACGAGCTTGAAAGCAACGGAATGTTCTTTGTATGATTTTTCCCTCACCCCAACCAAATAAGGAAAGGAAGCGATTATTATGCTTACCCCTGCACAGCTTAAAAATACTGAACTTACAGAGGTCGAAAACGGCTGTTATTCCGTGAGTGATGTAGATAAACTTTTAACTACTGTTATAAATGATTACGAGCAGATATTCGAGGAGAACGGAAATCTTATCAGAAAAATAAGCGTTCTCGCAGCAAAGCTTGATGAATACAGACGTGATGAGAATGTTCTCAGGGACGTTCTTCTCAATGCGCAGAAAAGTGCAGATATTATCATATCTACCGCACAGGCACAGGCAGATGCATTGATCGTTGATGCAAACAAATCCGTTGAAGAAATAGTTAAAAACGGTGACGGCATTATTGAGGATGCAAAGCTCAAGGCAGAAAAAATTACCGCAGCAGCAGAGGTTGAATACACAAGTATCATCCAGTCTGCAAAGGTTATGGCTGACGGTTATCTTTCCGCTGCAAGAGAATCTGCCGCTTCTGTTTCATTTGAAGTTGAAAAGAGCGTTAACGACCTTATGTCCGACTGTGACGCAAAAGCATCAGGGATCCTTGAGGAGGCTGAAAAGAAGGCAGAAGCATTACTCAGCGATGCACAGGAAAAAGCAGATTCCATCGTTGCTGCAGGAATGAAAGAGGCTGAAATAAAGGCAGGCTCAGCTGAAAAGCTGCACGATTCCCTCGTGAATGATGCAAAGGCTCAGGCGCAGGAGATTCTTGATAAAGCCTCAAAGCAGGCAGAAGACCTTCTTTCCGGCTCTAAGCTGAAGTCAGATGCGCTTATGGGTGATGCGAATGAGCAGGCCGATTCAATTATTTCCGAAGCTATGCTTATGGCAGAGGAAATGAAAAAGGAGGCTGCATTATTAAAGGCGAATGCAAAAACAGAGTTTGATTCTGTTATGGCAGACTGCAATATCCGTAAGGAATCTATGCTTTCAATTGCAAAGGCAGAGGCAGACGGAATTATTGAGCTTGCAAAAAGCGAATCCGAGTCTATACTGAATTCTGCAAAAGCAATGTCACAGACACTTGTGAATGATGCAAAGAGTGAAACAGACAGTATAAGTATCGAAACGAGAAATGCTCTTGATTCTGCCGAAAAGGTTCTTGCGGATGCAAAAACGCAGACTGAAATTATGCTTCTCAATGCAAAAGAGCAGGCGAAGACTATTATGGAGGCAGCCAACAAGAGAAGTGAGCTGCTGCTTGATGAAGCAAGAAATAATGCAAAATCGATCGTTGATGCTGCAAAGACCGATGCTGACGAATTATCACTTGCTGCCCGTCAGTATTCCGAGGAGCTTGTCAACAGCTCAAAGGCAAAGGCTGATGCCTTCAGAAACCAGAGCGATGAAAAGGCTAATGAACAGCTTGCGCTTGCAAGGGAAACTCTTGAAAAGGCAAAGCTTGCTTCACTTGAGCTTGTTAATGACGCAAAGGCTCTCAGTGTTCAGATGGTGGATGAGGCAAAGCTTAAGGCAGAGGAGGTCGACAGAGTGACCTCTCAGAATTCCTTTATGTATCTTGAGCAGGCAAAGCTTAAGGCAGAGGAGGAAATCAATGCTCTCAGAGAAGAAGCACGCAGCGCAGCAGATGTTGCAAAGGTGCGTGCCGAGGAGATCATCAATGAGGCAAAGGAAGCCGGAGAAAGAATTCAGCTTGATACTAAGAATCAGGCTGAGCAGCTGCTCAGAGCCGCAAAGCTCAAGGCTGATGCTCTTATTGAAGAATCCGAAACTATGAGCAGTGAAATGCTTGCTGACGTAAAAACAAAATGCATTGAAGAAATCGGTGCTGCTGATAAGAATGCAGAAGAGATGATGGAAGAGGCAAGAATCAAGTCTGCTGATATGATTATTGCCGCAAAGCAGGAATGTGAGCAGATGACCGCTCTTACATCAGGACTTAAGATAAGACTTTCCGAGTTTATCTCAATGCTTGAAAATAACTATTCATTTGTGCTCAGAAGCTCCTCTCAGCTTAAGGAAAGCCTTGAAATGCAGGTTAAGGCAAGCGAGGAGATGCTCAGTGCACAGAAAAAGACTCTTGAGGTGCTTCCCGCATTTGAAAGCGGTGAGGATGTATTCTCACTTAATCTGGATGAACAGTTTGAGCCTCTTATGAAGGATGTTGATAAGATTGCTCTTCTTGCATCATATTCTATTGATACCGCAAGAGCAGTGAAGCCTGTTGAAATCAGCGGTGAGTCTGCCTCTGCCGATATCCGTCAGGCTGACTCATTCAATGAAGGAGAGTTTATTGAAGAAAACAGCACATTCTCTGATTACAGCAATGTGAGTGTGCCTGAATATAACGGAGAGGATGCCTTTGCTGCTATTCCCGAAAATATCAGCAATGTTCTGTCTGATGAAAACAATTCCGTATTCAATTCCTTCTCCTCGGATGATATAGCGTCTGAAGCAGATGAATTTGTTGATTCTGCAGAAAAGACAATTGAAGCTCTCAATGAAGAAATTGACAAGGCTTATGGATCTGCCGAAGAAGCTTCTGAAGAGTCTAAAGAGGATGAAGCTGTTTCATCGGGTATTATGAATATGCTTGATGATATGACTGATGATGACAGCTTTGATGAATTTGTTGATCTCTTTGCTAATGAAGGCTTTGCTGAAGCTATCGAAGAGGCGACTGAAGAGACTGCCGAAGAAGTGGCTGAAGAGACTGCCGAAGAAGTAGCTGAAGAGACTGCCGAAGAAGTAGTTGAAGAAGCTATCGAAGAAGTAGCTGAAGAGGTTGCCGAAGAAGTAGTTGAAGAAGCTTTCGAAGAAGCGGCTGAAGAGACTGCCGAAGAAGTAGCTGAAGAGGCTATCGAAGAAGTAGCTGAAGAAGCTATCGAAGAAGCGGCTGAAGAAGTAACCTCAAATACTGAAAAAGAAAGCTCTTCTCTCATTTATGAAGACTCTGACGATGATTTCGACAGCTTTGACGATAAAACATACATACATTATGAACCTGTTCTTGATTCCGATTTTGACAGTATTTCTGCTGAAATTGCAAATAAGATCGCATCTATCAGAGGCACAATCGGAAATGATGAAAACACCTCTGATGATGAGCAGGAAAATCAGAGTGATTCCGCTTCTTTAACAGCAGAAGTCATGAACAATGAAAATGTTGATTCCTTTACAATAAATACAGATGCATTTGAATCAACAGAGAAAAAGGAAAAGAAACAGGGCAGAAAAAGCAAGAAAAAGAACAAAAAACGCAATAATCAATGATATTTTGCCGGAGGATATAAGTTGAAAAAATATACCGGAAAAAAAATACTGACCTTCGCTTTACAGCTTGCAGGGATGGCAGTGCTTATCCTTATTGACCTTTTTATAAAGCAGAAGGTTGTTGACAGCATTGCTCTTTATGAGGATGTAAAATTCATTGACGGCATTTTAGGACTTACTTATGTGAGAAACACGGGAATGGCGTGGAGTCTGTTTGACGGCAATCCCGCCCTTCTCTCAGTGTTCACAGGTATCATCATTCTTGCCGTTCTCGTATATCTCGCACTCCCCAAAAAAAGACCTCTCGCTTATGATATTCTTATCCCCATTATTGTTGCAGGGGGAGCAGCAAATATGATAGAGCGCATTATGAGAGGCTATGTGGTGGATTATATAAAAACACTTTTTGTGAATTTCCCCGTGTATAATTTTGCCGACATCCTTATAACAACATCGGCGGCAGTGCTTATGATATATATTATCTATGAAATGATAACCGAAACAAAAAACGAAAAAAAGAAGGCTGCTGAGGAAAAAACAGGTGAGTGATACGGTAATAACCTTCACCTGCGAAAAGGCAGGGGAAAGACTTGACAAGATAATATCAGAAAATACACCGGGACTTTCAAGAAGCAGTGCACAGAAGCTTATTGAGGATTCTCTTGTGACCCTTAACGGAAAAACCGTTTCGAAAAGCAGAAAAACCTCTCAGGGGGATGTGATTTCCTTTGTACTTCCTGAGCCCAAGGAGCTTGAGGCGGTGGCACAGGATATACCCGTGGAGATAGTTTATGAGGATGACAGTCTTCTTGTTGTGAATAAGCCTAAGGGGATGGTTGTGCATCCTGCCGCAGGCAATCCCGACAAAACTCTGGTGAATGCGCTTCTCTTTCATTGCAAGGGCAGGCTTTCATCAATAAACGGAGTCATAAGGCCGGGAATAGTGCACCGCATTGATAAGGACACAAGCGGACTTTTAATCGTTGCAAAAACCGATGAAGCTCATACTTTTTTAGCCCGACAGATAAAAGAGCACAGCTTCAGAAGGGAATACCGTGCCGTGGTAATCGGAAAAATGCCCCAAAGCGAGGGAACAATAGATGTGCCTCTCGGCAGAAGCCGTAATGACCGCAAAAAGCAGGCGGTGAACGGTCTTAATCCACGTAACGCCGTAACACACTATAAGGTGCTTGAGCGTTATCCCGGATATGATTTCTGCTCTTTCACCCTTGAAACGGGCAGAACGCATCAGATACGCGTTCACTGCGCCTCTCTCGGTCATCCCGTTGCAGGTGACACGGTTTACGGACCTCAGAAATGCAGCATACCGGGACTTGAAGGTCAGTGCCTTCATGCGGCCGTTATAGGCTTTGTACATCCCGTGTCAGAAGAGTATATGGAATTTTCGGCGCCTTTGCCCGATTATTTTATAAATGTATTAAAGAAAATAAATAAAGACTGAAAAAGGAGTGCTTCAGAAAATGGATATGGCAGATAAGAAACAGTTGAAACTCAAAGCCATCAACGTAAGAAAAGGTATCATCGAAGGTACATTCAATGCAAAAAGCGGACATCCCGGCGGATCTCTTTCAATTGCTGATGTGCTTACATACCTTTATTTCAAGGAGATGAAGGTTGATATAGCTGATCCCAAGTGGGAAAAGAGAGACAGACTTGTTCTTTCAAAAGGACATGCTGCTCCTGCTCTTTATGCAGTGCTTGCAGAAAAAGGCTTCTTTCCTGTGGAGGATCTCAAAACTCTCAGAAAGTCCGATTCATACCTTCAGGGACATCCCAATATGAACTATGTGCCCGGCGTTGATATGAGCACAGGCTCACTGGGTCAGGGAATCTCCGCAGCCTGCGGATTTGCACTTGCATCAAAAATCGAAGGCAACCCCTATAATGTATATGCTATTCTCGGTGACGGCGAAATTGAAGAAGGTCAGGTTTGGGAAGCATGTATGTTTGCAGCGGCAAAGAAGCTCAGCTGTCTCACAGTTATAGTTGATAACAACGACCTTCAGATCGACGGTACTGTTGCAGAGGTTAACTCTCCCTATCCCATTCCCGAAAAATTCGCAGCCTTCGGCTTCAATGTAATTGAAATCTGCGGACATTGCTTCGATGAAATCGAAAAGGCAATTGAAGAGGCAAAGGCCTGTGAAGACAAGCCCACCGCAATTATTATGAAGACCGTAAAGGGCAAGGGTGTTTCTTTTATGGAAAATCAGGTTTCATGGCACGGAAGCGCACCCAATGCCGATCAGTATGCAGCCGCTATGGCTGAGCTCGATGCTGCAAAAGCAGAGCTTGAGAAATAATTGAGGGAGGAAATAATAATGGCAGATGTAATCAAAACCGCAACAAGAGACGCTTACGGTAAGGCTCTTTGTGAGCTCGGTGAAAAGAATGATAAGCTTATAGTGCTTGATGCTGACCTTGCTGCAGCAACAAAAACAGGTATGTTCAAAAAGGCATTCCCCGAAAAATTCTATGACTGCGGAATTGCAGAAGGAAATATGATGGGTATTGCTGCAGGTCTTGCTGCTTCAGGCTATACGGTATTTGCAAGCTCCTTTGCAATGTTTGCAGCAGGCAGAGCTTTTGAACAGATAAGAAACACAATCGGCTATCCCCATATAAATGTTAAGATAGGTGCAACCCATGCCGGTATCTCAGTAGGTGAAGACGGTGCAAGCCATCAGTGCTGTGAGGATATCGCCCTTATGAGAACAATTCCCGGTATGACAATAATAAACCCTGCAGACGATGTTGAAGCACGTCTTGCAGTGCTTGCTGCCGCTGAGCACGACGGCCCCGTTTATATGAGATTCGGCAGACTTGCAGTACCGAGAGTATTTGATGAGAATTATAAGTTCGAAATCGGTAAGGGTGTTTATCTCAATGAAGGCACCGATGTTACCATTATTGCTACAGGTCTTATGGTTGAAAGAGCTATGCAGGCTGTGGAGCTTCTTAAAAATGAAGGTATTTCTGCTGCTCTTATCAATATGGCAACCATCAAGCCCATTGATAAGGATATCATCATTGATGCAGCAAAGAAAACAGGCTGTATCGTGACTGCTGAAGAGCACAATGTTATCGGCGGTCTCGGCTCTGCTGTTGCTGAGGTCGTTGCCGAAAGCTGTCCCGTACCCGTAACACGTGTAGGTGTAGAGGATGTATTCGGCAAATCAGGTCCCGCTCTTGAGCTTCTTGAAATCTTCGGACTCAATGCCGAGGGTATTGCCGCAAAGGCAAAGAAGGCGATTGAACTCAAGAAATAAGAGGTGTGAATATGTCCTGTATTTATGAAGAAGCAAAAAAAATTTATGCTGAAATCGGTATTGACACAGATGAGGTGATAAGTAAATTATCCTCTGTTTCAATTTCCATGCATTGCTGGCAGGGGGATGATGTGGGCGGCTTTGAATCCGCAGGTGAGCTTACGGGCGGTATTCAGGCAACCGGTAATTACCCCGGTAAGGCACGCAATATGGAAGAGCTTATGGCAGACATCGATAAGGCACTTTCTCTTATTCCCGGCAAGCACAGAATCAATCTTCACGCAACCTATGCGGATTATTCCGACGGTGTTGTTTCCCGTGATAAATTAGAGCCGAAGCATTTTGATAAGTGGATAGAATTTGCAAAGGAGAGAGGCCTTGGTATTGATATCAATCCCACGCTTTTCTCTCATCCTTTAGCTTCCGACGGTCTTACACTTTCTCATCCCGATGAAAAGGTGCGCCGCTTCTGGATAGACCACTGCAAGGCTATAAGAAAGATCGGTGCATACATAGGCGAAAAGCTGGGAACTCCCTGTCTTAATAATATCTGGATTCCCGACGGCTACAAGGAAACTCCTGCCGACAGAATGAGTCCCCGTCAGCGTCTTAAGGATGCTCTCGATGAAATTCTCAGTGTTGAGTATGATAAGAATTTCCTTGTTGACAGCGTTGAATCAAAGGTTTTCGGCATCGGTGTGGAATCCTACACGGTAGGCTCACATGAGTTTTATATGAACTACGCAGCTAAAAACAATTGCTATTGTCTTCTCGATAACGGTCACTATCATCCTACGGAGAGCGTTGCCGATAAGATTTCCTCAATGCTTCTCTTCTCAGACAAGGTAGCCCTTCACGTAACAAGAGGCGTCCGCTGGGACTCCGACCATGTTGTGGGCTTCACTGATGAGCTTAAGGAGATTGCAAAGGAAATAGTAATTGCCGGTCCCGAAAAGGTTATTATAGGACTTGACTATTTTGATGCAAGCATCAACAGAATTGCTGCCTGGGTAATGGGTATGAGAAATATGCAGAAGGCTCTTCTCGGCGCAATGCTTACACCCAACAAAAAGCTTGCAGACTGTCAGGCTGACGGCAATTTCACAGAAATGTTTGTGCTCAGTGAGGAAATAAAATCCTATCCCGTCGGGGCAGTATGGGATAAGTTCTGCGAAATGAATAATGTCCCCGTAAGAGAAAACTGGTTTAGTGCCGTAAAGGAATATGAAAATACGGTGCTGTGCGAAAGGAAGTAAAATATAATGGAAAACGTACTTGAACTTAAAGCAGTTGCAAAATTCGTCGATACCTGTAATCAGTCCTGGCTTAAGGGCTGGAACGAAAGAAACGGCGGAAATATGTCATACCGGATGAAGGACGAAGAGGTTGATGCAATTAAGCACCTTTTCGAAGACAAGAGTGAGTGGAAGCCTATAGGCATCACTGTAGAAAATCTTGCAAATGAGTATTTTACCGTAACAGGCAGCGGAAAGTTCTATATGAACGTTAAAAACGAGCCTGAAAACAATATTGCAATCGTAAAGGTTGACGAAAAGGGAGAAAACTATAAAATCGTATGGGGACTTAATGAGGGCGGTGTTCCCACAAGCGAATTCCCCACACACCTTCTCAACCACTCCATCAAAAAGGAAAAAACAAACGGACTTCACCGTGTAATTATGCACGCTCATCCCGCAAATATAATCGCTCTTACCTTCCTTCTTCCCCTTGAGGATAAGGTATTCACAAGAGAAATCTGGGAAATGATCACAGAATGTCCTATCGTTTTCCCCGCAGGCATCGGCGTTGTGCCCTGGATGGTATGCGGCAGCTCCGATATTGCTGTGGCAACAGGTGAAAAGATCAAGCAGTTTGATGCGGTTATATGGTCGCACCACGGCATTTTCTGTTCAGGTGAGGATTTTGATGTTGCTTTCGGTCTTATGGATACAATAGAAAAGGCTGCAGAAATTCTTATCAAGGTAATGTCCTGCGGCGGTAAGAAGCAGTTCATTACATCAGAGCAGATTCTTGCACTTTCTGAGCCTTATAATGTCAATATCGACAAAACAATGCTCGAATAATTTACATTATCTACAAAGTTTTTTTAATCCTTGTAATATAATAAAATTTGTGTTACAATTTATAAATAGACAAGGCAAATAAAATTCAGCGTTAGGTCAGGTGAGAATATGGCAGAATATTGTCCAAAATGTAACTATAAGCTCAAACTTACCGATTGGCGTCCCGAGTGTCCCAAGTGCGGTGTAAACGTAATGTATTACGGAATTGAAGACAGACTCCGTGAAGAAGCTGATAAAGCAGAATATCAGCACGCAAAGAGTCAGCCGAAGTATGACAGACTCAAGTTTTCACTCATCGGTCATCCACTTTCAATAGTACGTCTTGTACTGGGTCTTCTTCCTATCGTTGCAACTCTGCTTCCGATGGGTACCGTACAGTATGTATTACCTTATGTAACAAAGGATGCAACAGTAAATCTTGTTTCAATTATCACTTTTATAATTGATAACGGCTTTGATGTTGATTTGTTGCTTAAGCTTCTCGGCTCCGATGTTATCGGTTCAGGTATGATAATGTGGGCAGTTGCACTTGTATGTCTCGTTCTTATGGTGCTTCTTACACTTATCGGTTTCTTCCTTCTTACTCTTTCTTGCGGTAAAAAGGGTATTGTAAGAAACATTACCATTCCTTCAATCGGTATTGTTCTTGCAACTGTTTCATTCATTTGCTACAATCTTATGATAAGCAATCTTGAGGCTTCTCTTCCCGGTATCTTCACCGGCAGCGCAAATCCTCTTGCATATATTGCTGTTGTAATTCTTTTTGCTGCTATGATAGCTGTAAATATAATTTATAAGAAAAAGAATATTCAGGTTAAATATAAGGACGTTTCCGAATTCCTTCTTCCTTATAATGAAAGACCTTCAACTATTGCTAAAAAGCAGCAGAAGGAAGCTCAGGCATAATTATGTAAAAAAACCGTCATCCCGGCAAAGGGTACGTTATATGTACTCATTCGAGATGGCGGTATTATTTTTTGTTTAAGTATAATTCTTGTTTGGTAAAAAATTTTTTATACCCTGCGGAGGTAGATTTTATATGTCCATTTCTTTTGACAGTCAGAAAAAGATATTCAAGCTTGATACCTTATCTTCAAGCTATATCTTTGAGATTTACAATGAAAATTATCTTGTTCACCTTTATTACGGCGCAAAAATTCCCGACTGCAATCTCACTCATTTCCCCGACAGAAGAATGTTTGCATCCTTCTCGGCGTCTAATCCCCATATGGACGACTGGTGCTTTTCAGCCGATGTTTGGCCTCTTGAAATCGGCTGTAACGGCTGCGGTGATATGAGAATTTCTTCTCTTCAGATAAGAAATGCAGACGGTAATGCATCTACCGATATGAGATATGTTTCACATAAGATATATAAGGGTAAGCCTGCCCTTAAGGGTCTTCCCGCTCTTTATGAAAATGAAGAAGGGGAGTGCGAAACACTGGAAATCATCACAAGGGACAGTGTGACGGGTGCCGAGGCAGTGCTTCTTTATACCGTATTTGAAAAGTATTCCGCTATGACAAGAAGTGTGATTATAAAGAACACTTCCGAAAAGTCTTTTGAAATTGAAAAGGTTATGAGCTTTAACCTTGATATGAGCGGTAAGGATTTTGATCTTATAACTTTATACGGCAGACATAACAACGAAAGAAATTTCGAAAGAAGAGCTCTCTGCCACGGCAGACAGGGAATCGGCTCAAGAAGAGGCTCATCCTCTGCTCAGCAGAATCCCTTTATGGCACTTCTCAGACACGGTGCAAACGAGGAATACGGCGATGCATACGGCTTCAATCTTGTTTATTCCTGTAATCACCTCTGCGAAATCGAAGTTGACTTCAATAATTCCTCAAGAGTTATGATGGGTATTGATCCCTCCGACTTCGGTTGGACGCTTGCGCCCGGTGAAGAATTCTATTCTCCCGAGGCAGTGCTTGTTTATTCCAATGAAGGCCTTGGCGGTATGAGCCGTACCTTCCACAAGCTTTACAACAACAATCTTGTAAGAGGTCCATGGAAAAAGGCAAAGCGTCCTCTTCTCATAAATAACTGGGAAGGCACATATTTCGATTTCGATGACGATAAGCTCTTCAATATCGCAAAATGGGCAAAGGAAACAGGTATTGAAATGCTTGTTATGGACGACGGTTGGTTCGGAAAGCGAAATGATGACACCTGCGCTCTCGGTGACTGGGAGGTCAATGAGGATAAGCTCAAGGGCGGCATCGGCAGTCTTGTTTCAAGAATCAAGGGCCTGGGACTTAAATTCGGTATCTGGTATGAGCCCGAAATGATTTCTCCCGATTCCGATCTTTTCCGCGCACATCCCGATTGGCATATTCATGTGCCTGCACGTGAAAGCAGCGTAGGAAGACATCAGTATGTCATTGATATGTCAAGACAGGATGTAAGAGACTATCTCTTTGATAAGATCAGTGAGGTTCTTGCCAATAACGATATTGACTACGTCAAGTGGGACTTCAACAGAAATATCACAGAAGCAGGCTCTGCAATTCTTCCTGCAGAAAAGCAGAAGGAATTTTTCCATCGCTTTATTCTCGGTACATATGAGCTCATGGGAAGAATTCTTGAGGCATATCCCCATATTCTTCTTGAAAACTGCTCGGGCGGCGGCGGAAGATATGATCCCGGTATGATGTATTTTTCACCTCAGATATGGTGCAGTGATAATACCGATGCGCTTTCCCGTGTGGACATTCAGTTCGGCTCTTCTCTTTGCTATCCCGCTTCAGTTCAGGGCGCACACGTTTCGGCATCCCGCCGTTCAGGCTACGAAACCAAGAGAAATGTTGCTATGTGGGGCAGCTTCGGCTATGAACTTGACCCTGCAAAGATAAGCGAAGAAGCAAGAGAAGAAATCAAAACACAGATTGCCGATTATCATAAATACTATGATCTTATTCACTACGGCGAGCTTTACAGACTTATTAATCCTTGGGATGACCCATATAAGTGTGCATGGGAGTTTGTAAGCGAGGATAAGAAGGAAGCAATGCTCACTGTTGTTGTGAAGTTCTTCAAGGAAGCAAGAAACTTCTTTATAAAGCTTCGCGGTCTTGATCCCGAAAAATACTATAAATGTGATTATAACGATGAAGTTTATTCAGGTGCACTTCTTATGAATGCAGGTCTTTCGATGTATTACTTCCCCAACGGGGACGGCGAAAGCTATGCTGTTCATTTTGAAGAAGTTGCTGAATAAATGTATGTTTTGCAGGCGGTGAAAATATGGCAACAAAACAAAAAGATATTACTCAGATGAATCCCTTTACAGATACCAGCTTCTCTGAAAGACGGTTTGTCAATAAAAAAGAAACTATTGCGTATGTTCTTAATGATGCCTCGTACAGCCTTAATATCAATGACTTCAAGGACAGATACATCTATGATGTTGTGAAAATCAACTTCGATTTTCTTGCAGCTCAGAATCTCATTTCTACTATATGGGATACGGTTAATGACACATTTATAGGTGTTATTGTAGAAAAAACAAGAACAAGATGGGGTAAATTCAGACCCTATCTGCTGCTCGGTGAATTCCCGCTTACGGTACTGGGAATGTGGTATTGGCTGATTCCCTTTATTTTCCCGGACACCCCGGAAAATCATGTTCCGAAGCTTATTATGTATTTCCTTATGTCCATAATAACCGAAACAGCAGGAACATTTACGGCAATTGCAAAATCAGGTTTTCTGTCAACCATAACCCCATCACCTATGGAACGTTCCCGGCTTATTGCTCTTGCCAATGTTGTAACTCACATTTTTGAAGATATTCCGAAGCAGGTATTCGGTATTATTTATGACCTTGTTATCAGTAAGAAAATAAATATAAAGCTGCCTTATCTTTTCTCTGTATTCGGAATGAGCTGTGCGTTAGTTTCAGCAGGTCTTGCGGTTTATTTCTTCTGGACCTCTAAAGAACGAGTTTCTCAGACTATTTCAAAACCCAAAATGAAACACAGTATACGGTCTGTTATTAATAATAAGCCTATGCTTATTACTCTGGTTTCCTCTTTCCTCAGCGGTTTCTCCATAGGTCAGAGCCGCACAAACTTCTATATCGATGTTATCGGTTCAATTACATGGAAGACTATCGTAGGTATCCCTGCTTTCCCCGTGAAATTCATAAGCTACAGCTTTGTAAAGCCTCTCAGAAAGAGATTCTCCACTAAGGCTTTGTGGATTCTTGAGGATTTCTGGACAGATATGCTGTGGATGATAGTGTTCGGTATCGGTTCAATCAATAATAATTTCCAGAAAAAGCACATAATTCTGCCTCTTATGGGAATTGAAGAAATATTCGAAATGTGCGTATACGGTCTCAGACGTGTTATTCCCGCAGAAATCAACAATGAAGCCATGGACTACTGTGAATGGAAAAACGGCTACCGAAGCGAAGCTATGACAGGTGTTACAATGTCTATCATATCAAAGCTTCAGCAGGCTGTTATGGGAAGTATCAACAGCATCGTTATGAAGAGAATCGGCTATATCCAGGGCAAGGAAATCGGTACTCAGACTGATGCTACAAAGTGGTGGATATTTGCCCTCGGTACAGGTATTCCCATAATTACCTCAAGCCTCGGCATTATTCCTAAGTTCTTCTATCCTCTTTCGGGTGAAAGAAGAAATCAGATGTATACAGAGCTTTATGAGCGCAGAAAGAAGAAGGCTGAGATTATGACAGATGCTGATGAAGAAACAATCGCTCAGGTTATAAGCGAAGAATTCAAGGATTGATAAATGGATCAGAAGCATTTTGAAGAAGCTTTTTTATACACAGAAAAAAAGCATAAGGGACAATATCGCCGCGGAGGAAAGGAATATATAACCCATCCTCTCGCGGTGGCAGCAATCCTTAAAAACAAGGGCTACGGTGAAGAATATATTCTTGCAGGTCTGTTTCACGACCTTCTTGAGGATACTGATGCCTCAGAGGAGGAAATTCTTCGCCTCAGCTCTCCCGCAGTGCTTCAGGCTGTGAGGCTTGTGACAAAGGAAGAAAACTATTCTCAGGAGGATTATATCAGGAGAATAAAGAATGATCCCATAGCCTTTGCCGTAAAAAGCGCTGACCGTCTTCACAATCTTCTTTCTGCCAACGAGGCAGATGAAGAATTCAGAAGAAGATATATAAAGGATACCGTAGCCTGGTATACTGACTTCGGAGATGATATCATTACTGCTCTGAAGGAGCTTGCAAAAACATTATCCTCTCCTATGGACGAACATCCCTTTTTATATGAATAACAAATAAGCACGGCTTGCAGTCAGAAATGACCGTAATACCGTGCTTTTTGTTTGTATGCTTTTTTTGTACGATTATCCGGGACTAAGCTTCACTTTTATTTTTGCGGATTTTACACCCTCAATATGTATGGTGAGCTTTTTTATGTCGGAATAATCCTCGTCATATTCATATTTACCCTGAAGCTTTATGGGCTTTGTTACAGAGAATGTGCCGTCTTCCTGCAGAGTAACATTCATTGTTTTGCCGTCTTTTGTAAGAACGGCACTTTTTTTATCCTCTGATATGCTTATATCCGCTTTTGTGTGCATAAACCAATAAATTTCACTTTCTCTTCTGCATTCCACCGTATCTGTAATTTCAAGAGCGGTTTTGTTATCGCAGAGTGAAAATTCACGCACCGCAGATTTTACACCGTTCATTTTATAAGCATCCGTCATATCTATAATAACCGTGCCGCCGTCGGCAGCTTCTTCGAATGATATGACTTCCGCTTTTCCAAGGGCATACTGATCCTCTTTTGTACTGTCGGGATTTATAACAAGAGTATTCTGTCCCTCTGCGCGCTTGCAGTAATTATTCCATCTGCCGCCGAAGGGAAGCCCCATAAAGTAGCCGGGAGCATCATATGAGCCGGGACCCAGCTCCTCTGCCCAACGCACTCCCTGAGAATCAAACACAAAGGTGCCGATATCAAGGTCGCCGTGGTTTATATAATTATAGCCGCCCTTGATTGCTGCATAGACAGCATTCTTATCGTTGAAGCCGCTTGTTAAAACAGCAATATCCTGACCCGAGTCAGATCTTAGCAGCCTTGACAATGCAATGCTCTGAGCTTTTGCATCGGTATTGTTGTTTTCTCCGAGCCATAAAAGAGAAAGGACGCTGTCCTTTCCCGTGCCGTTTCTCTCGGTGTTTTCCGATAAATCAGGATGAAATTCTCCGGGTACATCATTTTTCTGATATTCTGCCAATTCGGGGGAAATGTACTTATCTGCATACCATAATAACGCAGGGGAGTAGCATTTTCTGTTTTTATTATCACCGAAGTTAAAAACTCCTGCACTTCCTGTTATATAAAGAGGGAAGAAGCCCAGCTGCTTTACACCATCAATTTCTGTCAGTCCGAAATCCGTGCCGAATAAATTAAATGACGAGGAAAGAAAATATACTATGGCATTCATACCCGACTGGCAGTAGCCGGGACCCTCAGCATACACACCGTCGGGGGTGAAGCTATCAAAGGCAATAGGCATATTTTTATAGCACATATTAAGGAATTCGGCTGCCTTATAGCTGTCTTTTTCATAGAATGCCATTGCGGCAATTCCGATTCCGCTGTAGCATATGCTGTTCCAGTTGTTCTTTGACCATGTAAACCAGTTTTTGAGATAGTTTTTTGAAAGTGCGGGATTTATAGCATATTCCCAGGTTTTGTCTCTCAGAGTTATTTTCTGCTCATCCGTAAGATAATCAAAAAGCCAGTCGTAGCCTATTGACACGGCAAGTGCCATTTCCGCTGTTGCAAGAAAGTGGGAATTGCACCAATCGGGGAAGCTGCACACGGCCTCAAGTTCTTCCAGGGCTCTCAGTGCATATTTTTCCTCTCCCGTAACGTTATAAGAGAAGCTCAGAATCACAATGCGGTTTATGCACTCGCGTGAAACGGGAAGAATGCTGTCTTCCTCGTCAAGAACATATTCCGATACGGGAAAAGCATCTTTGTTGAGAAGCGCATCCGCATTTTTTATTATGTAATCATAATGTGCTTTTTCGTATTCATCGGAGAAGCCTTTTTCCGAGTCCTCTTTTATTCTGTCAAAATCCTCCCCGGTTGCAAAAATAAAGGGATGAAGATTCTGTGTTTTGTTCAGCTCAACGTTTATGTCGCTTATTGTCGGCGCATTTTTATTGATGCTGAGACTGATATAATCAGTGCCGACATTTACCATATCGGGAATAATGCTGAAAGCAGGCACAATGTCAGTTATACCGAGAGCTGTAATAATCACCGACAGACAGAGAACGGAGGAAATTATTATCAGGGCGATTTTCCCTTTTCTTCCGGGCACCTTGTTTTTTCCGGCTTCGTTATTGATTTCAGAAGTTCTTTCTTTTTCTTTCATATCAGAAATACTCCGGCTTTCTGTCTTCAGGCTCCTTATTTGTTACATCGCAGATGATTTCATAATATGCTGCGGGCTTTCTTGTTGTGATGTTGTCAGGCTCCATAAACAGCACCTTTTTCATATCAAAACGGTTGTTTACTGTCCAGAGGGAAACAAGAAGCCCTGCCTCCCGGAATTTTTCTGTGAGAAGCTTTGAGCAGCCTTTGTAGTGCATATTGATACCGATTGCCCCGGCTGTTCTGATTTCTTCAATAAGAGAAGAAATATATGCTTCATCTTTGCTTTTGTCTTTATCAACGGAAATATTGAGATAATAGGGGATATCGGGAGTGCTTTGCTGCACGGCATCCACATATTCAGCTGTGATTCCCGTATAGAAAATTCTGTCGAGAATGCCGTATTTTTCGGCACATTCCTTTACCTGCTTAAGGTCATTTGTAACCTTAACATCGACATTGACCCTGAGTCCGGGGAACTTTTTTATGTGGCAGAATGCCTCATCAAGAGTAACAGTCTTTCCCATGGGCATATCGTGAGAAAGTACGGCATTATTATTGATATCAAAGAACAGATCAAATTCAACAATATCTGCCCCCGATACATAGCCCACGGTTATTGCATCAAGAGAATTGTCTTTTGTTCCCTCGCAGCCTGTGTGCGCGGTAAGGGTGAAGCCCTCGGGGAGCTCTATGATATTTTCTGCAGTTTTCTTTGCCATAGCAGCTGCAGCAACGGCTGCCGAAACAGCAAATATTTTATTTCTGAATTTCATAAACATCACCGTTTTATTTTTTTATTTATATGTTTGTTATAGCAGATTTGAACCATCAGGTCAATATTATTAAATTATAATGAGTAAATTTTGAGCAAAAAACAACAGATATGTTCATATGATTCTTTTTGAGAATAAAAATTAACACTTAGTTCATAATTATGTATGCTATAATTAACCTTATTTTGCTAAATTGATACTGCATAAATATTTTAAGAAAGGCGATATCAATGAAAAAATTCCTTGCAACACTTTTAGCAATCTCTCTTATGTTCACATTTATTCTTCCCGGCTTCGCGGCTGTAGATGTACCTATGACCTGGAGCGGAAGCCGGATCCCTGTTGTTGCACTCTTCGGTGACGGTGAGGCTATATATAACGAACAGGGCGAAAAAATATTTAAATTCTCGGAAATTCTCAATATTCTTAATTCCGATGATGAAGACGGTGAAGGCTCTGTTATGGATGCCGTTGTTGCCGTGCTTCAGCCCTTTCTGGCAGAAGGCTTACTGAGAAACGAGTGGGATAATTATTATGCTGCCCTTGAAAAGGAAATCGGTGATCTCTTTACCGAGATAAGATTTGAAAAAGACGGTGCCTGCCATAATAATACCGACATAAACCCCGAGCTTTATACCATTATGGAATCAAAGGCAAATACCGATTTCAAGAAGTATAACGGCTCATATTACGCATATGATTATCAGTTCTGGTATGACTGGCGTGTGGATCCTATGGAAACAGCAGATAAGTTCCACGCATATATTGAAGCAATCAAAAAGACTACAGGTCAGGACAAGGTTGCAATTCTCGCACGTTGTCTCGGCTCAACCGTCACAATGGCATATATAGCTAAATACGGCACCGACTCAATCTACGGTGTTGCATTTGACGGAAGCGTTATTGAGGGTGCGGAAATCATCAGTGAATCCATAAGCGGTAAGTTCACAATTGACCCTGAAGGAATCAACAGACTTATAAATGATATGACTGCCACAGGCACTCTTAATATCGACAGCTTTGTTACTGCAACTATTGATCTTGCAGTAAAGAGCGGTCTTATCGATACTCTTACAAATACCGTTAAGGTAACAATTTACGATAAGCTTGTAAAGGGCGTTACCTCTGCACTTTCACTTTCCACATTCTTTACATGGCCGGGCTACTGGGCTTGTGTGTCAGCTGAAGACTATGAAAACGCAAAGGACCACGTTTTTGGCGAAAAGGGAAGCCAAAAGTATGAGGAATATGCAGGTCTTATCGAAAAGATAGACGGTTATGACAAGGCTGTAAGACAGCAGCTTGATAAGCTTTATGATGATATTGAAAACTCGGGAGCAAAAATCGGTGTTATCGGCAAATACGGCTTCCAGATTGCTCCCATCTGTGAATCAAGCGATCAGATAGCAGACCAGTATGCTACTCTTTCGAAAGCATCTCTCGGTGCAACAACAGCTCCTTCAATTTATGAAACCCTCTCTGATGAATACATAGCAAAAAGAGTGGAAGAAGGTAAGGGAAAATATATTTCTCCCGATAAGCAGGTTGATGCGTCCACCTGCCGTTTCCCCGAATATACATGGTTTACAAAGAATATTTCCCATTCATACTGGCACGATTTTGAAACAGCTCTTCTTTTTAATGTTATCACTGCAGATAAGCAGTATACCATTGATGATTTTACCTGCACTCAGTTTATGGTTCACGACAGTGAAACCGGTGAGATTTCTCCCATGACAGAAGAAAACTGTCATACCGAAAGCTGGTATGATGAGGTCAAGGACGGAAAGGATAAAGGCATATTTGCGAGAATTCTTGCTTTCTTCCGTTCTGTAATTACCTGGTTCAGAGAGCTTTTCGGAAAGATGTAAGCTATAGTTTTGTAAAAGAAAACCGCGGATTTCTGACTGTAAAATCAGAGCCGCGGTCTTTTTTGTGCTTTTTGGGTTGCAATTTGCATTCATTATGTGTATAATCATACCATTATTATGCAAGGAGATTGTATATGGGTGAAGTAAAAACAAAAAACAAAGACGGGCTTCATATTGATAAAAAAACTATTATCAGCATAACTGTTATTTTGTTGGCAGTGTATATTTTTGCAGGTGTGCTCACTCAGGTAATGCCACGGGGTGAATATAATACCTTCGTTGATGAAAGCACGGGTAAGGCGTCTATAACAACAGAAAGCGAATATCAGCCGCTTGATGATTATAAAATGCCTGTATGGAAGATTGCAGCTGCACCTGTTATGGTATTTGTTGATTCCGCCACAAGGGACACAGGTATGACGGGGCTTTTGATAATTGCCTTTATTGTTCTTATGGGAGGAACTTTTCTTCTCCTTGACCGGTGCGGTGTTCTTCAATATCTTGTTGCTGTTGTTATAAAGAAATTCTCTCATAAGAAATATCTTCTTATGGCAGTTCTCACATTCTTCTGTATGGCACTTGCCTCTACTGCGGGTATACTTGAAGAAAGTGTCACTTTAGTGCCCTTTACGGTTGCAATTTCTCTTGCACTGGGCTGGGATTCTCTTGTGGGCCTCGGAATGAGCCTTATTGCCGTTGCCTTCGGCTTTACTGCAGCTACCTTCAATCCCTTCAATGTTATGACGGTGCAGAAGCTTGCAGGGGATATTGAGGTATTTTCAGGACTGTGGCTGAGACTTGTTGTTTTTGCTCTTGTTTATATGGGGCTTTATCTGTTTTTGTTCTTTTATGCAAAAAGCATCGAAAAGAACCCGGCAAAGAGCCTTTCATATGAAGGAGACAAGCTTCTCAGAGAAAAATACACAGTAAGTGATGTAGAAGCTGTTTTTAATGACAAGGCTACCGCAAAGGCAGGAAAAGCTTTCTTTATCTGTCTCGGTCTCGCTCTCATCTGTATAGTCACCGACTTTATCACGGGTGCAGGCGGAGTAATATCAATGGGCGGTATCGCAGTGTTTTTTGTTGCAGGCGGAATTTCTGCTGCAATAATAAAGGGACTCAGAGGTAAAAATCTTCTCTACGGATTTACTGAGGGCATAAAAACCGTTGCACCCGCCATTCCTCTTATCGTGATAGTAATATCTGTTGCATATATTCTCAACACGGGAAAGATTATGCACACCATTCTTCATTATATCCATTCCCTTATAGAGGGTATGAATCCCTATGCGGCTATTCTGCTTATTTTCCTTTTTATTGCTCTTCTCGAATTCTTTATAGGCTCAGGCACGGCAAAGGCTTTTCTTGTAATGCCGTTGGTGTTGCCTTTGGCTCATCTTATAGGACTCAGCTCCAACAGTGTGGTATTGTCCTTCTGCCTTGCTGACGGCTTTACAAATCTTTTATATCCCACCAGCGGAATTATGATCATTGCAATAGGAATCGTGGGTGTGTCCTACACCAAGTGGCTGAAATTCTCCTGGAAGCTATTCCTCATAGAGGGCATAATCTCCGTTGCCGTAATGATGCTCTCTGTATTTATCGGGTATAAGTAATTCATTCAATAGTGTCAATCATAAATAAGCAAGCTTTGTTTAATGACAGTATAAACCAATAAAAGGGGCTGTAAAAAAAGTGCAGACCGCATAAAACAAGATAAACAAAGGGTTTCCTGAAGCTTTGAAGTCTTCAAGAAACCCTTTTATACATATAGATACTTAAAAAATGACAAAAAACTGCGTTTTTTGTGTTTTATGCTATAAACAAACTTCGCCTCTCGGCGTACCTTTGTACGCCTTCGGGTAACCGAAAAACAAAG
>JAZNSD010000094.1:0-127399 GCA_045591055.1 Acutalibacteraceae bacterium
CATTTTTACAACAATGAAAGAATCCAATTAAAAACAAAACTGACTCCGCATGAAAAACGAAGTCAGTATGTCGCTTAAAATTTAATATTTTCTACCACCGGGGGGTGTTTTTGTACTGTCCGCACAAATTGGAGCAGTCCACCATTGCCGACGGGGGTTTTATTCTTTCAATTATCTTACGCTGTCATATACATCGTAGAAGTGGCTGATGAAGGTTGTGCCTGCGCTCTTTCCGTAGGAGATAAGACACCATGTATCATCATCAAATTCGCCTGTTCCTTCATTATACTGAAGACCTGCCATTACATAGTTTGCTTCGTTTGCAACATAGCCTGCAGCATCATTCATAAGGTCCATGATGATAATATCTTCGCCTGTATACTCTCTGATGGGAGTGAGAGGGAAGCCTGCTGCGCCGCTGCCGCCGAAAAGAAGCTCACCGAATGTTTCACCGGGGCTCATATAAACCTTCATTTCGTCGCCGATTTCAAGGTAGCCTACTTCGGAAACCGTGTAATACTTTCTGTTGTCATCTCTGAGAACAAGGTTATCGGCAACAGAAGTCTTACCGAGAGTAGCAATAACATTGTTTTCAATACGTACAAGGAACTGCTTGTTCTTTATGTTGAGAACAGGCTCAACCTCAACTGCAGCTACTGTGGGAAGTCCCTCATACCATACGGTGTAGCCGTCGTTGTTCTTATAAAGCTCAACATCAAGCTTGTCGCCTGTAGCAGCATTGAGAGCAATTCTTTCAGCTTCATTAAGGCTCATACCGAGAAGGATATATCCGATTTCATAGCCGTAACGGACTGCTGAATAGTGAGCATTGCCGTCGATACCGTCACCGGAATTTCCTCTGCCTGATGTAACTGTTGAAACATTACCCTGAATGAAGATAAAATTATAGCCTGCTGCATTCATAACCTTTTCTGTATACCAGATAAAGTCTGCAGAGAACTTCTTGTCAAAGGGAAGAAGTCCGCCTGAGCCGTCGTCGGACCAGTCATAGCTTGCTGATTCGGGATGGCAGCCGAAGGTTGCAACGATTGTGGGAACTGCACTGTCATCAAAGGGAACAAATTCAAGCTTATACATATTTGTATCAAGGCTTATGGGAGCTGTACGGTCCCACACATAGTCTTCGATATCGGTTGATGAATAATAAAGCTGACCTTCTGTCATATCATTGAGAGCCTGCTTTACTGCTGCAACAGAGCCTGCAACAACAGATTCAATAAAGCTTCTGTCAACACCGTACTTAACCTCATCGCTTACAATATTATTAAAAATACTGCCTACGGGGTCAGACCATACGCCCTGTGAGTCGATACCTGTGTGGATATGAGTGCAGGAAACATTGATGCTTACGATATTGTGCTCTGCAGCAACATCCTGAAGTGCCTCACGGATGCGTCTTACATCGGAATTTGCAAAGCCCATAGCATCAAGAGCAATAAACACAACCTTACCTCTGCCTGAGCCGTCGTCCATTACAATTGCTCTTGCCATAAGGTCTTCATATCCGCCCTCTTCATCCTGATACATTTCGTTACCGAAAATATAGGGAATGTATGCACCCTTTGCGTATGACTTTTCACCGAAGTCAGCGGGAAGAACAGATGCCTTGCCGTAGCCGAGGCTCCATACCTTATCACCCTGAGGCTCATCAATGAATTCATCCATACCGCCGAGGAAGCCTGCATAGCTTTCAAGATCAAATTCTTCATAATCAAGAACAGCAGCGGAATCGGGAAGTAAAAGGGTAAGAACATTGCCGAGAATATCGTTGATAAAGAGATTGCTCAGCATATTGAGAAGCTTTGCAAGAATTATCTTGAGCTTGAGCATTCCGTCAACGGGCTCTTCTGCGGTGTCATCGCTTGCTTCAGCAACATATTCGGCAACAGAAGAGTAGGTGTCTTCTGTGTTTTCTGCAGCAAATGCCAAAGAAGCCGAAGGGATAAGAAGGCTGAAACAAAGAACTGTACAGATAAGAAGTTTCATTATTCTTTTCATAACATTTTTCCTCCGTATGTTTTGTAATTGCATATTCTAACACAAAATAATAAATATTACAAGAGTTTATTCTCTCATTGCTTTTTCGAGTACGGGTATAAGCTCTTTTGCAATAAGCTCATGACCTGCACAAGAGGGATGTACACCGTCAAGAAGCCAGTATGAGGCAGGTGCTTTTTCTGCAGCTTCGTCAAATTTTTTCTGAAGAGGAATGAATTCAAGTCCGAATTTTTCGGCAACAACCCTTGCACTCGCGGCTCTCATTTCTGTTTCTCTTCTGAAAACATTCCAGCTCTTTTCCGTTGCGGATGCTTTCAGCACAAAGGGTTCAAGAATAAAAATCCTTATTCCGGGAAGCACAGCCTTAAGCTCTTCAATAAGATTGCAGTATACTCTGAAAAACTTATCGTTATCAATACCGTTTCTTTCGTTGATTTCATGCCACACGTCATTGATACCTATAAGAATTGTGAGATAATCGGGCTTTCTTGAAATTATGTCGCGCTTTATTCTTGCATAAAGGTCAACTATTCTGTTGCCCGAAACACCTTCATTTATAAATGTATATTCACCGGGATACTTAAATCCCAGCTCGGCGGAAACGAGAAGAGGATAGCCGATACCTCTTTCATTGTCATTATCTCTGTTTCTGCCGGCATCCGTTATGGAGTCTCCCTGAAAAACTATAGTCTTCATATAAATTCTCCTTTATCGCAGAATCTTTTCACCGTCAAACACAATTACACCGCAGGCACTTCCGCCCTTGTTTCCTGCCTTGAGCCAATCGGCATATGCCTTTCTGAGGGAGGTGTCTGTGGGGAGCTGATCAAAGGGAAGATCGGAATACTTATCAAAAATACGCCATGCGTCGTGGAAGTTTTCAGACTCAGACCAGGAAACTGTTTCAAAATCGCTCATAAACTTAAGGATATTGGACTTTTCGGGTAAGAATTCCTTATGTCTGGGATAAAGAAGCCAGCTGCCGCACCAGAAATACATAATTCCGTCGGGGAAAAGATGCTTATAAGCCTCATATGCCTTTTTGTAAGCATCAAGTCTTACTTCATCCGTGAGGGGCACTCCCGATGAGGGAATATGGAAGCCGATAAGCTTCTGCCCCTTTGTGAGACGGTAGCCTGCCTTTGTAACGAAATCAAAGTTGAAATCATAGTCGGTTTCTTCAAACTGGAATCTGCCGTAGCAGAATCTTTCAAGCTTGAAAAAGCCGTTATACCAGCCTGCAACAAATGTGCCGGGAACCTCTTCACACTTGATACACTCAATAAGCTTATATTTCATATCTGCCATAGTGTCCCAGAAAAGCTGCTCTGAAAGTCCCTTTTCCATATATCTTTCATATACGATGGGGGTGCAAAGAAGAAGGAAAATGAAATCGAGAGTACACTCGTTTTCGTCATATTCCTTTGAAAGCTCAATAACACCGTTGAGATATTCCTGCATATTGTCTGCCCACGGATACATATAGCCTTCAACAAGCTTATCCATCTTATCGCCGAATTCCTTCTCACTGTCAAGTCTTTTAAGAACTCTTGAGAAGGTTTCTATGGCTTCTGCGGGATAATCATATTTATCCATAAATTTAACTATAAAATCACTGTAATGAACCATAATAAAATCACCTCTTGATTTATTTACTTTATAATAATAGCAAAGTGTGTAAAAAAATGCAACATATGAAAAAAATATATTTACCCCGGCAATAAAATGTGTTATGATAATTCCAACATTGAAAAAGGATGTTTTATTTATGAAAGAAAAGCGCGCTTATTTTATCAGCGAAGAAAATTTCAGCACACTTATGGACACCGTTGCCGTCCCCTTCCTTGAAAAAATAAAAACAGATGCATATTTTGAGGCTCTTGACGGTAAAAAAATACACTATGTGTCCTACAGACCCGAAAATCCGAAGGCAAATATCGTGATCTGCCACGGATTCACGGAATCGGCAGAAAAATTCCTTGAAATGTCTTATTATTTCACCAATATGGGCTTCAATGTATATGCCCTCGATCACAGAGGACACGGACTTTCCCACCGTCATAACAATGATCTGCAGATAGTCCATATTAAAAATTTCAGCCAGTATGTTGACGACCTTCACACCTTTGCCAAAAAGACGGTAATGAAGGAATGCCCGGGGCTTCCTATGTATATTTATTCCCATTCTATGGGCGGTGCCGTCACGGTGCAGTATCTTCAGACTCATCCGAAGGTATTTTCAAAGGCAATACTTTCAGCACCCATGATAAAAGCAAGAACAGCGGGCATCCCCGAGGGTATCGCACGCTTTGCATCCCGCACATTCATTCTCTTCGGCAAAGAAAAGAATAAGGTTGTGGGCTACAAAACCTTCAATCCCCTGCGTACCTACGAAGAAAGCCACGACACAAGCAAGGCACGCTTTGACTATTATCAGAAAAAGAGAGTTGAAAACGATCACCTTCAGACATCTGCCCCCTCCTACCGCTGGGTGAATGAGGCAATCCATGTTTCGCACCTTAATCTTGACCCGAAGCGAAACGAAAAAATCACTGCTGAGGTGCTTTTATGCCAGCCCGAAGAGGACTCTTCCGTTATTTCGGAGATGGAGGATGTATTCATAAAGCAGGTCAGAAACGGAAAGCTTGTAAAATTCACCGACTGCAGGCACGAAATATATATGAGCATCGACAAAACCGTAGAGGAGTATCTTGATACAATTGAAGCCTTCCTCAAAGAAGAATAATTTACAAAATCTTTAAGAAAACCTTAACCTTATTGTGTTAAGGTTTTTTTGTATGGTATTATGGATATGAAAAAACATACCGAAGGAGGGCTTGTTTTGATTGAAGTAAAAAACCTTTCGAAATTCTACGGAAAATATCAGGCACTTGATTCGCTGAATTTCAAGGTAGACGAGGGCTGTGTATACGGTCTTATCGGATATAACGGTGCGGGTAAAACCACTCTTCTGAAAACCGTTGCGGGTGTATACAAAGCGAATTCCGGCGAGGTTTTATTTGACGGCGAAAATATATATGATAACGCAAAGCAGAAATCGCGTCTTTTTTATGTGCCCGATGACATATATTTCAAAGCCTATGCAAACATGCACAAGATGGCTGATTTCTATAACGGCTACTACAGCAATTTCAGTTATGCCACCTTCAGAAAGCTTACCGACGTATTCGGACTTGATCCGAAAAAAAATCTGAACGGTTTTTCAAAGGGTATGCAGCGTCAGGCTGAGCTGGTGCTTGCCATGGCAACAAATCCCGATTTTCTGCTTCTCGACGAGTCCTTTGACGGACTTGACCCGCAAAAAAGACAGATCATAAAAAATCTTGTAACGGAATATGTAAAAGACAGAGGTGCACACGTTATTATATCCTCCCACAATCTTCACGACCTTGGGGATATGTGCGACCGTTTCGGACTTATCAACGGCAAAAGGCTTGTGCTTGACCACAATATGGCAGACCTTGAAAATGATTACACAAAATTCCGTATGGCATTCGCTGAGGGTGAAGATAAAACCGAAGAGGACTTTTCCGGTATTCCCTTAAGCAAATTCATAAAAGACGGCAGACTTATCACCATTACGGTAAAAGGGGAAATGGATAAGGCTCAGGCAATGATAAAAGAGCTGAATCCCGTTTATCTTGAACGTTTCCCCATGACTATGGAAGAAATATTCCTTGAAGAAGTGGAGGGTGTGGATTATGATTTTTCGAAAATCTTTAAGTAAGAAAAAGGGCGCCGCATATTCCTTTGTAAGCGGCATTTCGGCTTCCTTTGTTCCCGCTGTGCTTTTAACACTGTTTCTTCTTCTGATTCTCGCAGTTCTTCCCGCAACAGAATTCATAAACAGAGACTACCAATTCAACAAATCGGGTGCGGGTGCTCTTTCAAGGGATACTTACAAATTCCTTACCTTCGCATCCTCTGATTTCCACGATATGGCTCTGGTTTATATGGCACTCGCAGCCATGGGCATTCTCTCGATTTTAATTGCGGTAAGAATATTCAGCTTTATATGTGACAAAAAAACGGTAAATGTTTATTACAGTCTCGGTATTAAAAGAAGCACTCTCTTCCTGTCAAAATATGCATCGGGTGCCCTTCTTTTATGTGCTGCGTCTTGTGTTGCCGTAATTTTTTCTTACATAATAAATCTCATATATCTCGGTGCCTCATGGCAGCTTTCTCTTGTGCTTCTCCATTACTACTGCGGTATATCCGTATTCCTTCTTGTATGCTACAGCATAACCGCTATGGTGTTCGCAAGCGTAGGTACGGTTTCTGAGGCAGTGGTATATTCCGTTGCACTGCTTTTTGCTCCCACAATAATAATATTTATCACCGAGCAGATAATAGGTACATTCCTTCCCTCATCAACCTTTAATATGTACCTTAACCATTTTGCCGATAACCGTTACGACTATTCCTATTCCTCCGATTCTCTGCTTGAGGCTACTGCTTCATATAACCCCGTATTGTTTTTTGCCGAAGATCTGCTGAAATATGCATGCGGCAAAAAAGAGGCGGCAGGTCTGGCGCTTTCTACCGTAGATACAGGCTGGGAATTCCCGAATCTGTTTATCCATGCAATATGGTTTGCCGTTGCTGTTACGGCAGCCTTCGGCGGTTCTCTTCTTTTCAGAAGAATAAAAGCCGAAAACTGCGGCTTCCTCAACACAAACAAAGTTCTCAGCAACCTCACCATATTTGAGCTTTGTCTTTTCGGCTCCTGTCTTTTCTTGTCGGAAATCCGTTGGAACGGTTATGCAATTCCTCTTGTTCTGGGTGCGGCAGCAGCTCTGGCTTTATATATAATTGCAGAAATTTTCCTGAAAAGAAACCTTCTCAGAATTCTTAAAGCCTTATATAAATTCGTTATACACATGGCTGTGATTGCAATTATTTTCACTGTCTGTGCCACGGGTGCTTTCGGCTTCGCGGATCACATTCCCGATGCGCAGAAGGTTGCATCCGCTGAAATTGCAATTCCCTTCTCTTATGCCGAGTTTTCCACTCAAAGACTTGATTACGGCTGGAACTCATCCGGCTTTAAGCGTGTCAATGAGCCCTACAGGCTTACATTTATGCCGGTAATGACGGCAGCTGAAGACATTGAAGCCGTTCAGAAAATCAACCGCGATGCCGTACGATATGAAGGCGACGACGGATTTTCCTGTGACATTGTTATAAGATATAATCTTAAAAACGGCTCAGTATCCGAAAGAAAACATACGCTTACCACAGAAGAAGAGCTGAGAAGCCTTTTTGCACTAAGAGGCACTAAGGCATACGGTGCACAGCTTCAGCAGCTTTTCTATGAAGAAAACCGCATTGAAAATATAAAAAAGGAAGCTGAAAGCTATCCCTACTATGTAGACGACGGAAGACTTGAGTCCCTGTGCTTTGATTATGACTATTCAAAGGTATCGGCAAGAAGCTCCGATCTTCATACAACAAAAACCCTGGAGCTTACAAAGGAACAGTTCAATATTCTCAAGGATGCCGTATATAAAGACATTATGAACACCACCTCCGGCGAATATTATGAAAGCACAAAAGCCCAGACAGGTGTTCTGAGCTTTGAGGTTACCGAAAAAGCATACAGAATTGACGGTGTAAACGGCTATGATTCCCGATTCGAAGAACCCGCAGACATGATTATCTACGAAGAGGGTGTGACCTCAGTTGTGGTTCCCGAGCCTGTACCGATAGCTCCCGGAGAAGATATCGGGTCAGATGAAACAAACGAAAATCCCGGAGACATCACGGAAGAAATACCCGAAGAGCCCTCACCTTATTCCGATGAATACTTCAAGCCCTACAACGGTCTCGGAAAATTCGACCATGAATGCTGTGCATATGATTTTATCATTACGGAAAATATGACAAACACACTGAATGCCCTCGCCTCCTTCGGTATGAGCGATTGCTTCAGCAGTGAGCTTACGATAGAATCCGTATCCTTTGCAGAGTTTGACACAGCTGAGCTTTTCTATTACTACAGCGACTACTCCTATGTGCTGGATTTCTTTGCATATACCACGGGAGTAAATGAATATTATGAATACGAGCTCGACAAGGGATATAAAATTGAAGGTAACGAAAGCGAAAACATCATAACGGATAAGGATAAGATAAATGAGCTTTCTTCTCTCATGAAGCTGCATGAATACACCTTCAACAAGGGTTACTATTGTCTGGTAAAATACACCGACGGCTTCTACACCGTAAAATTCCTCTCACAAGACGATGCGCCCGAATATGTAAGAAACTATAATTACACAGAAGACCTCACAGGCTGATAACGCTTATGCATAAAATCCTCACAAGCCGCCGTTACACCGGGGTTTGTGAGGATTTTTTCTGCTATTATCTTACTGTTGCATCTTCATTTTTTTCCGATATTTTTTCAGACAGCTCTTCAGCCTTATCAGAAATCATTTCGGAGGCATCCTCTGCTTTTTCAGACACCTTCTCCGAAGCATCATCCATTTTATCCGATACCTTCTCAGAGGCATCGTCAAGCTTGTCGGAAATATTTTCTCCCATATCCGACACCGCTTCGGAAAGATCATCTCTTAAAGAGTCCGTTGTTCTCTCTGTCATATCATCATTTCTTCCGGAGGTAGTGCCGGGAACAGAGGTGGTATAGTCTGCAGAGCCGTCTTTTTTACAGGCACAAAGACAAAGCACCGCAGTAAGAATTGCCGTACAGGCAAAAACAATACAAGCTTTTCTCATAACATTTTTCCTTTCTATTTTGTAAGAGTTCCGTTGTCGGAGTAAAGAAGAATCAGAATATCGGCTTCCTCTCCCGTGGTTATATCCTTATATATCAGTATATGCTGTCCGTCGGTATCCTCACAGAAAAGCTCATAGGTATACTTTTCCTCAGTTGAGTTTGCGGGAATCACCGCTGCAGATACCTCTTTTACTCTGAGTGACGAAGGAAGTCCCTTTGCAGCCTCTTCCGGCGTGAGGACAAAATCGGGAATATCCCGTTCATAATGATTCATAATATAATCCGTTGCCTCAAGTCCCGTAATACTGCCGTCCGTGAGAGAAACAGAAACCTTGATGAGGTCCGGATAGCAGATAAATGAACCCTGCTTACAGGCAAAATTCACCGTACATATTCCGTCGTTTGCCGCACTGTAGGTGGCTGTCATATCAAGATAACCGCACTCATTCAGAAACAATGAGGCCTTTTCCTTTGCCTCAGCAGAAGTCAGCTTCTCCTCACCTGCCGTAATCGTTGATATTATTTCAAGAGGATAGCCGCCTTTTTTTGTAATTGATATACTGTATTTATCCGTTCTGAAGCAGTAGGCAGCGGTTTTTCCGTCGGTATTCTCTTCCTCAACGAAAAATTTTTCGTCTGTATTGAGGATTTCTGCCGCTGTTTTCTTTGCTTCCTCAAGAGATATTTCTTCCGCCCGGGCAAGAAGTACCGATTCCTTTGTGAGAATATTGTCTGAAAACGGACCGTCGTATATAAGCGCGGGATAATCCTCAAAGGTCATTTCCGCATCAGCTATGCTGTCGGTGTAGTAAACCATACTTTCACTTGCAGAATCCTCATACATAAGCTGCTCTTTTACCTCGTCAAAGGTAAAATAATCCGCGGATAAAAGGGATGCCATATGCTGAAACTTAAGTGAAAGCTCTGCGGCATACTGTGAAAGCTTCTTAAGTGTTTCCCTTTCCTTTGAAGATATTTCCTCACCCGAATTCACCTTTCTGCCGAGATATGCCGTAAATTCACCTACCTGAGAAAGAAATCTGTAGGTATTAAAAAGCTCATTTTCACCTGTTGACAGAGACGAAAGACTCTCTTTTGCGCCCGAGGTGTCACGCTGAAGCTTATTGGTAAGAGACCCCAGCATCATACCCGACGACGCATATATACTTTTCATAAGTGAAACCTCTATACTGTCCATATATTCGCACAGCTCGGTAAGTGAGCGCTGATTTTCAATGTCTGCCTCACGCTTATATTTATATGCCTTGATATTACCTGTAAGAGCACTCAGGGAAAGCACCAGAGTGAGTGCAGTCAGAAAGGAAATCAATCTTACTTTTTTCCGTTTTTTTATCATAAAAATTCCGCCTTAAAAACTAATTATCCCGACTATTTTTTCCCCCGGCCTGTATATTATTCATAAAAAAAGATTTTTCATAAAAACTTTTAAAAAATTTAATGAAAATTAAGAAGAAATGATATATTTTTTTATTGACACTTACCTAAATATTGTGTAAAATTATATAGTAACAAAGGGATTTTCGGCAGATATTGTAGCAGGGGGAATTTTTATGGCAGAATTTACAACAGCAAAAAAAGTTTTTCTCAGTATTTTCTGTGCCTTCTCCTTCATTGTCTATATTCCTCTTGCCTGTGCAGTGGGTAATAAGCCCTCCGACAACTCCGAATATGCCCTTGCAGGTGAGATTTCCACCGCTTCAGAGGAGGAAGAAAGCCTCTCAGGTATAGAAGATGCAAATTTTACTCCCTGAAAACCTGCTTAATTGGTAAATTTCACTATTGACAAACCCTCGATTTTCATATATAATACCGCCTGTAAAGTTTCAGACTTTACAGGCATTTTATTTATGCTGAAGAAAAGAAAGGGATGCTGATCAGATGGCAAAAAATCTCGAAATCACTATTCTTCTTGATTTTTACGGCGATATGCTTACCCCGAAACAGCGCGAATTTCTTGACTATTATTATAATGAAGACCTGTCCCTTGCGGAGATTGCCGCAAACGTGGGCATCACCCGTCAGGGTGTGAGAGATGCAATCAAAAGAGCTGAATGCCAGCTTATAGAAATGGAACAGCGTCTCGGTCTTGTTGACCGCTTCAAGGATGTTCAGAGCGGACTTGAGGAAATAATTGAATGTGCATCAAAAATAAGTGCGGAAAACAGAAATACGGGGCTGTCAAGAGAGATCAATGATCTTTCGGTAAGAATCAAATCAATTGCATTATCTCTGTCAGAATAATATACTCAATTTTTGAAAGGAAGTGACCTTATGGCTTTTGAAGGTTTATCCGATAAACTTGACTCTGCGTTTAAGAAACTCAGAAGCAAGGGTTCACTTGATGCAGGTGACGTAAAAGAGGCTATGCGAGAGGTCCGTCTTGCACTTCTTGAAGCAGACGTAAGCTACAAGGTTGCAAAAGACTTCACGGCACGTGTTACCGAAAAGGCTATCGGTGCAAAGGTTATGGAAAGCCTTACCCCCGCACAGATGGTTATCAAAATAGTAAACGAAGAGCTTACTGCTCTTATGGGCGGAACCCAGGCAAGACTTGCAAACGCATCTCATCCTCCAACGGTTGTTATGATGTGCGGTCTTCAGGGCTCAGGTAAAACAACACACAGCGCAAAGATATGTAAGAAGCTGAAGGCAGACGGCCACAGACCCCTTCTTGCAGCCTGCGATATTTACAGACCCGCCGCTATCAAGCAGCTGCAGGTCGTGGGTGAACAGGCAGGCGTTCCCGTTTTTGAAATGGGCACCGAAAATCCTGTTATCATCGCAAAGGAAGCTGTAAAGCTTGCTAAGGATAAGGGCTATGACTACGTATTTCTTGATACTGCAGGCCGTCTTCATATCGACGAGCAGCTCATGCAGGAGCTCAAGAATATAAAGGCTGAGGTAAAGCCCCACGAAATTCTCCTTGTTGTTGACTCAATGACTGGTCAGGACGCAGTAAATGTTGCATCCACCTTCAACGATGCACTGGGAATTGACGGTCTTGTTCTCACAAAGCTCGACGGCGACACCAGAGGCGGTGCGGCTCTTTCGGCAAGAGCAGTTACCGGCAAACCCATAAAGTTTGTGGGCGTCGGCGAAAAGCTTGACGACCTTGACGTTTTCCATCCCGACAGAATGGCTTCAAGAATCCTCGGAATGGGCGACGTGCTCTCTCTTATCGAAAAGGCAGAAACAGCCCTCGACGAGAAAAAGGCTGAGGAGCTTGAGAAAAAGCTTTCACAGAACAAGTTTGACCTCAACGACCTTCTTATGCAGATGGAAGAAATGAACAAAATGGGCTCTATAAGAGATATCCTGGGAATGATTCCCGGCATCGGCAAAAAAATCAAGGATGTTGATATCGATGAAAGAGCTATGGATAAAACAAAGGCAATCATTCTTTCAATGACTCCCAAAGAAAGAGCAAAGCCCGATATTATCAACCCCTCAAGAAAAAGAAGAATTGCTGCAGGCTGCGGAATGCAGGTTGAAGACGTAAACCGCCTTCTCTCACAGTATAAGCAGATGCAGAAGATGTTCAAGCAGTTAAACGGAAACAAAGGCGGCAGCAAAAAGAGAATGCGCCGTATGATGCCTCCCGGAGGCTTCGGCAATATGCCCGGAGGAATGCCCGGCGGCTTCCCCGGTTTCTGATAACGGTATTAGACACTAAGTCCACAAAGGACTATTGTTTAACATATAAAAAATATTATTTATTTGGAGGAAATTAAAATGGCAGTAAAAATTCGTCTTCGCCGTATGGGCGCAAAGAAGGCTCCCTTCTATCGTATCGTAGTTGCAGATTCAAGATATCCCCGTGACGGCAGATTCATCGAAGAAATCGGCTACTACAATCCCATGACCGAGCCCAAGGTTATCAAGGTTGACGGTGAAAAGGCAAAGCAGTGGATCGCTAACGGCGCACAGCCCACAGACACTGTTAAGGTTCTTCTCAAGAAGAACGGCGTTATTGACTGATAACACCTTTCCGGAGGCTAAAACTGATGAAAGATTTACTTCTCGGCATTGCAAAGGGTCTCGTTGACGAACCCGATGCAGTTTCAGTTACCGTTGACGACGCAAATGAAGACGGCGTTACGGTTTTCCATCTCCATGTTGCCGAAGGCGACATCGGCAGAGTTATCGGCAAGCAGGGCAGAATAGCAAAGGCTATCCGCACAGTAATGCGCAGCGCCGCTAACAGACAGGAAATGAAGATCCAGGTGGAAATAGACTAAGAAAAAAAGACGGTTTTCCAGCCGTCTTTTTTATTATATAGGAAATTGCTCGCGTTGTGAGCAATTTTACTTATATCAAAAAAACTCCTCTTCACGGAAAATTGCGGGATTAAAAAAATATTGAAAAAGAGCATAGAAAACTCCAAAATGATAAGCGACCACACAAACATAAAAGGAGAAATCTATGCTCTTTCTTGAAGATAAAAAAATGAATTAATTTGTCAAGGGTACAAAGTAAAATATTTAATATTTAGTCCTGATAATAATAGTTTTTTACACATTAATTCATAAAATAACAAATGTTGTCACATAATAGCTTAATCCCCTTCCGTTAAAAACTTGATTAATTAAAAATATTATGTTATCATTAAATCGCTACATACATTTTAATATCAATCTTGACACCAATTCACTTTTTTGTAAAAAAGTGGGTTTCTTCTGTTATCTCTCAATTGGTGTCAGATAATATAATGTATGTAGCAGTACTTGAAGAACTCATTTTTTAGTGCGTTCTTCGGGACGCACTTTTTTAATACACAAAAAAAGAAGGGTGATTCTAATGAAAAAATTTTTGTCAGTAATACTTTGGGCCATTGTCTTAATATGCACTAGTTTGCTCTTCGCAAATGCATATACCATCGCAGGTGATGTTGATAATGACGATACAGTAAGGGCCTCTGATGCTCGACTTGCACTCAGAGCTTCTGTTGGCTTGGAGAGTCTATCTGAAGAACAGAAAATTGTCTGTGATATCAATAATGATAAAAAAATTACTGCTTCAGATGCCAGATCAATATTACGAGCTTCCGTCGGGCTTGAAAAATTGCCTGAATTACATACTCATAACTATAAAACTGAAAAAATAGTTAAACCAAGCACTTGTACAGAAAAAGGCACAAAAAATATTTACTGTGACTGTGGTGATTATAAAACTGCATCTATTCCGCTCATAGCTCACAAAAAAGTAATTGATAAAGCAATTTCAGCAACCTGCACAACATCAGGAAAAACAGAGGGATGCCACTGTTCTGTTTGTAATACTGTTTTAATTCCACAAAACACTATCCCAATAAAAGAGCATACATTTGACAACTGGACTATCACAGAAGAAAACACCTGCACAACAGATGGATCAAAAAATAGTCGCTGTACATCCTGCGGCAAACAAATAAGTGAAATCATTCCCGCAAATGGACACAGTTATGATACAACTGTTATAAACAAAACATGCAAAAATGATTCCAAACTGATTCATAAATGCTCTGTTTGCGGAAACACTTATGAATCTGAAATCTCAAAGATATCATTAGCTATTCGTTTAACGGGCACAAACTCTGCTACAATGAACGGGTATGGTAGCTTCACAAAATCTTATGCTGTTACCGTAGATGGTGGCTATGGTACAAAACAGCTAAAATTTGAAGTATTTACAAGTGAAACATCAACAACCCCTGCAGACACAATGGATTTTATCGCAACCTCAACATACTCAATAAGTTACAGAGGTTATGAAAATACAATCGACAATTATATTCTGCAAATAACAGTCAAAGATGAGGCAAATAATCAAAAAATTTTCAGATTTAAATTTGGCGATTTGACATTACTAAATGAAAATGAAATACAGCCGCAACATATCGAAAGTGAATGGAAATATATATATACAGACTGCAAATATTCGATTGTTAATATTGAATGTACCGTTTGCGGAAAATTATTACTGGAATGGGAATCCGGCGGAACAGCTCCTCACACTGAAGTAATTGATGCTGCTGTTGCTCCCACTTGTACACTAGCAGGTTTAACAGAAGGAAAGCATTGTTCTGTGTGCAATGAAGTTTTGGTCGCACAAACGGTCATCCCTGCATTAGGACATACTATCAGTGAAATGATTTATGAATATAAAGACTGCACCTATACTATTTGTTATTACAAATGTACCGTCTGCGATGAAATTCTTGAATATCATGATGATTGGCCAGGGCCAGGGCATGTTTGGGAATTGACGGACAACATAACAGATTACAATCGATATGGCTTCGGGATACACAAATGTAAAAACTGCGGAGAAGAAAAAGCACTAGGTCAACATGAAGAAGAGATTGTTTTTGCAGAGCTTATATTAAACGAAGACAAAACAAAAATTTTAGCTTGTTCAAATCTTCAAGAAGCTAATTGTCTTGTTTTTCCCGATGGCGTAAATTCAATTTCAGATAGTCACATGTTCTTCCTGACCGGAAACATTAAATATGTAATTTTACCCGATGAAATAACATTTAGCGATCAATATGAATGTCTTGTACTTGATAGCAAAATAGAAAGACTTTACATTCCTGAAAAATGTACCAAATTAAATATTCACAGTTATACTGCTTGTAATTATTTGATATTTGAAGAAGGAATGAGTGAATTACCATATTTTTCTGACACAAAAAACATTGTAATTCCATCAAGCATATTAGCTATTAACAACGATTTTAATACTAATGCAAAAATAAATACTGTTTTTTATGGTGGCACTGAAGAAGAATGGAACAATTTAATTGAAACAGGTTCCGGAGTTGCTCCCCTCGTTCTTGCGGAAAAATACTTTTATAGTGAGACTCAACCGTCTGAATCAGGAAATTACTGGCATTATGTTAATGGTTTGCCTGTTGCTTGGTAATTCCGTTACAGTTGATGAGGTAAATGAAGACGGCGTTACAGTATTCCATCTTCATGTTACCGAAAACGATATCGGAAGAGTTATCGAAAACCAGGGCAGAATAGCAAAAGCTATCCGCACAGTAATGCGCAGCGCCGCTAACAGACAGGAAATGAAAATCCAGGTGGAAATAGACTAAGAAAAAAAGACGGTTTTCAGAGTCGCACTCTAAAGGACAGTCTGGAAACAGGTTGCGGCGTAGCCCTGACGGGCTACGCCGTTTTCCTTATTTCAAGCGATCTTTAGGGGATTTTCACGTATTTCCTGAATGGTTTCAATAATCTCTTGTTCTGTCGGTATGTTTATGATACCCGCTGCAGCAAATAAAATATCAACAGAAACATGCTTTAATCCATCATCACCTTTGATACTGTTATGAACATCTATTAGCTTAATCTACAGATAAAGAAATACCGGTTCAAATTCTGTGACATATTTTACTGCAGCTTTTATGGTTACAAGAACAATTTCTTTTAATACCGCATCTCGGATAAAATGAATTGTACAGGACACGGATACCTTCAAGAGCATCTGCAAGTGCGGGTACGAGGAGATGAGAGAAATTTTAAAATATAAGATTTGATATAAAAGAAAAAACCTCGTCCGGAGCAAAAATCCAGACGAGGTTTTAGCTATTTAGATTTTACGGCACACACCGTATTCCTTTAGAGTATCAAATATTTCAAGTTATTTCTTTTTACGTTTTTTAAGTTTTATTATAATGCATATAACTGACAGAATCAGAAAAACAAATATAATAAATACTACTATGGTAAATGTTGTTTTTGTTTCATGAGAATATTCTATATCTATGTTTCTGTCATAGCTGACTCCGGTATCGATTGGTTCTGTCGGAGATAAAGAGAAAACCATAAATCCGCCAACTTGTTTTTTTGTACCGTAATTTTTAGCCCAATGTCCTAAACTATCAACAGATGACCTTGCAAGAGTCGTATAACGGTCAGAAACTATCCACTTATCTCCAACATTATTTCTTCGGTAATCTTCAGCATAAAAACTATCAGAATCATAGCAGAATACGTCTTTATTCCATTTCGCCGATATGTAATCTTCTTCCCTTATAAGCGGTTTGTTAATTGCCCATTCCCAATAAACACATACATTTTCACCTATTACTGATCTATCGGCATTATCAATAAGCTGAAAAGAAAGTTTTTTTACAATTACATCATTGTTATTTGTTTCTGCTTCTGCACTATAATCAACACCTGAAATTTTATTGTCACCTATGGTTGATCTTATTCTTGTAAGTGATGATTCAGCAAGATTATTTATAAATTCCTCAGGTAAGCCAATAGACAAAAGCCATTCGTAATCATTAACGAATTCAGGATCACTAACTTTTTTGATTGTTTCTGCCATTTTATCAATCATTGTATCTGTGAAATTGTCAAGATAATCTTCCTCATATCCATGTTCAAGAAGAAGTTTATAGTTGGCACTTTCTGTGTTTGCAGCAAATGATACTACAGATGATAAGAACACTATAAGAATACACATTATTATGCTTATTAATGCTTTAATTTTTTTCACAAGAATCACTCCTTTTTGTGATTTTATGTTTGCTTTTTATTAATTTTATTCCCCAGCCTATTAGTGATAAAAAAGATATCCACAACAAATATGAAACTATGAGAAGATACTTATATTCGGCAGTATAAACAGATGGGTCAAAAATCATATCCATACCTCCGGCAGTGGAGAGAGAACAAAAAATGTTTATGCATATAAATATAAGCCATAGCGAATAATAAACTGCATTTTTTTTACAAAACAAAAGTGTAGCTGAAACCGCACTGAAAAAAACAGGAATATAGAACATTTTCGGAAAAACGAACAAAAAGAAAATAGCATTTATCAGAAGACCTGAGGCAAAGATTGTTTTGATATCTGTCCCCTTTTCTATAATAACTGTTTGCTCTTTTATAATTGTTTTATCATTTTCATGACTTTGGGTGTTTTTATCTTCAACGAGACCTCTTAATATATAATCTGAACTTACAGAAAAAATTTCGCAAATACGGACAATTTTGTCCAGCTCAGGTGTTGATACATTGTTTTCCCATTTTGATATTGTCTGTCGTGATGTATCAAGTTCATTTGCAAGGTCGCCTTGGGACATATTGTTTTTCTTTCTTAGCTCGTATATTCTTTCGCCTATTGAGTCCATTGCAACCCACCCCTTTCTTTAGCTTCATCTTATCATAACAAAGAAAAAAAAGCTATCAATGAGACTTTAAAATTTAGCAACTATCAAGTGCAATGGTAATATTTTGAACTATTCTAAAGACTATATGTTATAAAAATTTTTATATTAGTATCAAACATATTCCTTGCCTGATTTTCAATATCAGCACAGTGCGGATAAAGTTTTCCTTGACCAAACAGCAAACTAAAAAAGCGTTAAACTTTTCTCTCTGCTCTTTGACTCATGGCAATGCTCGTACTATTAAGTTAGCGTCCTTAAGAGTACGACGCATTCAGCCGTCTTTTTTATTATATAGGAAATTGCTCGCGTTGTGAGCAATTAGCATATAATTCGCCTGCGGGCTCATTGAATGACGCAAGCTTATTGAACAAAAAACACCTTTTCGCCCCCAAGATTGGGGGGACGGGGGGTTGAAGCAGAATGCTTTTTTATTTTTATCATATTATTAAAAATAATTTAAGATAATAAAATGCGTCTTGATTAATGAGGGGATTGCCCATATAATATATGTATTATTAATATCGGAGTGAACGGCTTTGGTCAAACAGTTTATAAAGGATATTTTTACTTTTACAAAAAAAGAAAAAACGATTATCTCAAGAGAGCAGAAAATTGCAGCACTGAAGTTTTATCTTTTCGCCTTTTTCCTGCCCTTCGGTATTGTGCTTTTTGCGGCACTGCTGAAGCAGCTTGCCCCCTTCGGAGAATATAATCTTATGTCCATAGATGCCTGGGGACAGTATTTCCCTATGCTCAGAGAAATGGAAAAGGCATTCTTAAGCGGCTTTACAAATTATTCATTCTCGGGTGCCTTAGGCTTTGACCTTACGGCTCAGAGTGCTTATTATACCAACAGCCCCCTGTGGTATATTCTCTATCTCATCCCGGGAAAGCTCACCCCCGGTCAGGTGGATATGATGATATTTTTCCGTTTTGCCCTTGCAGGACTTATGTTCACTTACTACCTCAGTGAGCATTTCGGCAAAAAAGAAAAATATATGGTCATTCTCGGCACAGCCTATGCATTTTCCGGATACACCCTCGCCTTTATCAATCAGATAATGTGGATGGATGCGGTTGTGCTTCTCCCCTTAGTGCTTCTCGGCATCGAAAAGCTTTATAAGGACAGAAATGTTCTTTTATATGCCATTTCCCTTTTCCTCACCATATACACAAATTTCTACATTGCCTTCAGCGTATGTATTTTTGCCGTATTATGGTTTTTCCTTATTTCCGTAACGGAATTCAACGGAATAAGAGACTGGTTTATAAAAGCATTCCGTTTCGGAATATGCTCACTTCTTGCCGGTGTTGCCAATCTCGGAGTGCTGCTGCCCCTTCTCAGAGCCATCGGCAATACTCTCGCTTCGGATATGGGCTTCAACAAGGAGCTTACCTTCTACCACAATTTCTTCGATATGCTCAAAATGCTTCTCCCCTACGGAAAATCATCTCTTGCATATGAGGCACCTAATATATATTTCGGAATTATCCCCGCAGTTATATGCCTTGCAGCCATAGTTTCAAAAGTCTCCCTTAAAAAGAAGCTCTGCTATGCGTTGCTTACGGTATTTATGTTCATATCCCTCAATTTCACTCTTCTGGACTATATATGGCACGGCTTCCACTTCCCCAATCAGCTCCCCGGAAGAATGAGCTTTCTGTTTATTTTTATTGCCCTGGTAATTTCCTGCCGCGGCTTTGACACCCTTCTTAATGAGGGCATAAAAAAGGAAAAGGCAAGAAAAACCGTAGCTCTTGTGCTTTGCTGTCTTGTGGGCTTTGAAATAGCCTCAAACACGGCACTTAAATTCCTCACCGACACACGCTGCGTTACCGAAGGCTCGATTCTGAGAAATGCCGATGTGATGGATGAGGTTACAAAAAACTACTCCCCCGATTACGAAAAGGGCGAATTCTTCAGAACTGAGCTCAGAGCCCACCGCTACAACGGCGGTCAGCTTCACGGATATAACGGTATTTCCCACTATTCATCCACAATGTCGGGCGCCTGCTACAATTTCTTCACCTCCCTCGGCATGAGCATCTATGCTAAAAACGTAAGCATCGAATACACACCAAACCCCGTGCTCAATTCTCTTTTTGCAGTAAAATATATCGTTTCCGAATTTGACCTGTGTGACGAGGTAAGCACCGTTGCAGGCAGTGCACTTAATTACTATGTTCTTGAAAACGAAACAGTTCTTCCTCTGTTCTATGTTGCAGAAAAGAATGTTCTTGATGTTGATATGACCCTCAGAGGTCACGCGCTCACCAATGATATATTCAAAAAGGCGGCAGGCACAGGCGATATCATCAGCGGCAACGGTATTTTCAATGACGATAAGGTTGAAGGATATATTCTTGACACCGAAGAATTCAGAAAAGGCATAGAAAATATCCTTACAAGTGAAACTGTCCTTACAATGATCTCGGATAAAAAAATTGAAGGCACTGTCACAGCAGCTAAGGACGGGGTTCTTATGATATCTCTTCCCGCTGCTGATGTTACCTTGGAAATTGACGGTGAAGAGGTTCCCGTTCTCACTCTTGCAGGCTATCTTGCAGGTGCTGAAATCACTGAAGGAACTCATGAAATAAAAATAAAATTACCGTGATAATATTGCCGGAGACTTGTTTTTTCAGGTCTCCGGTATTATTATATATATAAAGTTTACCGTAAAGGGAGTGTCCTTATGACAAGAGAAAAGTATTTCGGCAAAGCCTCATGGGTACATTTTGATGAAAGCTGTGTTTCCGTGTTTGCCAAAAAGGATTTCACGGCAAAAAATACTGTAAAGGCAGAGCTTTCCGTTATAGGTCTCGGCTTCTTTGAAGCATATATCAACGGAAAAATAATTTCCGTTGACAGATTCTTACCCCTTAATACGGATTTTCATAAAAGAGAGCTTATGAGAAAAAACGGTCCGTTCAAAGAGGTGACCGACCACAGAATATATGTAAGCCGTTATGATGTTACAAAATTCTTAAATGAAGGCACAAACAGCCTTTGCTTTATGCTCGGTAACGGCTGGTATGCCTGCAGTCATCAGGAAAAATTCGGAGACAAAAAGCTGATCTTCAATCTTATCCTTACAGATAAAGAGGGAAAAACAACAGAGATTTATTCCGACTCCTCCGTTTTATACAAGGAGGGCTTTATAAAGGAATATGATCTGACAGAGGGTGAAAAGCAGGATTTTTCCGATTATTGCGATCTCTGGCTTTATCCCGGATATGACAATAAGGATATGAAAAATGCCGTTCCCTGCATTTTCCCCGAAACACGGTATATGATAAGCAATTGTCCTGCTGACAGAGTAACGGAAATAATCACTCCCGCAGCAATAAGAGAAACCGACAATTATAAGGTATACGACATCGGGAAAAACTGCAGCGGTAATCTTGTTATTATGCTTCCCGCAGAAAAAGGCAGAAGTGTTAAAATCACGGGAAGTGAAGAAAAGCTCCCCACAGGCGACATTGACCCCGCAAATATAAGAGACCAGCATGCTGAATTCATATGCGGGGACACTGAAAGAGAAGCCTCACAGAAATTCACCTGGCACGCTTCAAGATATTTCGAAGTGCCCGCAGATATAAAAGTGCTTCGCTTTGAAAAAATTCACACGGATGTTAAAGTGAATTCTGAATTCACCTGTGACAACAAGGTGCTTCAGTGGATATATGATGCTTTTATAAACACTCAGCTTTCCAATATGCATTCCGGCATACCCTCCGACTGTCCCCACCTTGAAAGAAGAGGGTACACAGGTGACGGTCAGCTTGCTGCTGATGCGGTTATGACCACACTTGAGGCACGAAGCTTTTATGATAAATGGATAGAGGATATTGCCGACTGTCAGGACAGAATTTCGGGACATGTACAGTATACAGCTCCCTACACTCATTCCGGCGGCGGTCCCGGCGGCTGGGGCGGGGCAATAGTACATATGCCTTTTATGTATTATAAGCACTACGGCGACCCCTCCTTTATGATAAAGCTCTATCCGCAGATGAAGGAATATTTCCGTTTTCTGGACGAGCATTCAAGAGGTAATCTCGTGTGGTATGACGTACCGGGCGAATGGTGTCTCGGTGACTGGTGCACCCCCACAAAGATTAAAATCCCCGCTCCTTTTGTAAATACATATTTTTATATAAAGCACATTGATGAGATACTTATGTGTAAGGATGTGCTGAAGCTTTCCGCGAAAGAAGCAAAAAAGCTTAAGGATAAGAGAAAAAACCTTGCGGAAGCCATAAAAAAACGCTATTTTAACCCTGAAACAGGTGATTTTGCAAGAAATATACAGGGAGCAAATGCTTTTGCCGTTGATATCGGGCTCGGCACAAAAAAGACCTTCAGAAATATGTGCAGAAAATATGATGAAAAGCACATGTATTATGATACAGGTATTTTCGGCACGGATATTCTTACCCGTGTGCTTTACAAAAACGGTGAAGCAGCTCTTGCAACACAGCTTCTCGCCTCTGAGGGAAAATATTCCTTCGGAAACATTATGAATCAGGGAGCCACATCACTGTGGGAATACTGGACAGGCAGACGTTCACACTCTCATCCCATGTTCGGTGCGGTAACAGCTTATCTTTTCAGATATATCTTAGGAATTTCTCAGGAAGACGATTCCTTCGGCTATGAAAAAATACTTATAGCTCCCGGGAATATTTCCCTTAAAGGCTCCTTCAGCGGAAAAATAACCGTGCCGGCGGGTGAAATTGAAGTAACAGCCGTATACACCGAAGACGGTGCGGAATTCAGGGTAAGCGTTCCCGAAGAAGCTGTTTTCAGATACAAGGATAAAAAAATTAAGCTTACAAAGGGCACAAACCATATTACCGTAGCAGGATAAATATAATGACATATAAAAATATTACCGAGGGCACTTTTATTTCCCGCCCCAACAGATTTATTGCCCGTGTAAATATTAACGGCGATGTGCATACCGTACACGTAAAAAATACAGGCAGATGCAGAGAGATTCTGAAGGAGGGGGTAAGAGTCTTTCTCACAAAATCCGACAACCCTCTGAGAAAAACGGAATATGACCTTGTTGCCGCTGAAAAAGTAACAGAAAACGGCACACTTCTTATAAATATCGATTCGCAGCTCCCCAATGCCGCGGCAGAGGAATTCCTTCATAGCTCTTCTCTTTTTTCCTCCGATGCCGTTATACGCCGTGAGGTAACCTACGGAAATTCACGCTTTGACCTTTTCATTGAGGACAAGGGAAAAAAGATATTTATGGAGGTCAAGGGAGTCACACTGGAAAAAGACGGTGCGGCTCTTTTTCCCGATGCCCCCACTAAAAGAGGAATAAAGCATATTAATGAGCTTATAAGGGCAAAAGAGGAGGGCTATGAGGCTTATATATTATTCATTATTCAGCTGAAGGGAGTAAGCTTCTTTTCACCGAATAAGGAAATGCACCCTGAATTTGCCGCTGCCCTTAAAAATGCCCTTGATGCGGGAGTGAAAATTCTCGCCTACGACTGCGAGGTCACAAAAGACAGCGTCACAGTAAAGGACCCCGTAAAAACTATTATATAAATGCCCACCGGAGAAAAACATGGACAGAAAACACGAATTACTCAACAAATATTTCGGCTACAAGGATTTCAGACCGGGTCAGAATGAGCTTATCGACGCCGTACTTTCAGGCAGGGATGTATTCGGGATTATGCCCACAGGCGGAGGAAAAAGCATATGTTATCAGCTGCCCGCTCTTATGATGAAGGGCATTACGATAGTTATATCCCCTCTTATTTCCCTTATGAAGGATCAGGTGCTTGCGCTGAAAAATGCGGGAATATCGGCAGCCTATATAAACAGCTCGCTCACTATAGAGCAGCTGAGAAAGGTTTACGGCTATATGTCCGAAAGGCGGTATAAAATCGTTTATGTTGCCCCCGAAAGGCTTTTTACGGAGGGCTTCACGGCAACGGTGAAAAAGCTGGATATATCCTTTGTTGCCGTTGACGAAGCACACTGCATATCTCAATGGGGACAGGATTTCAGACCTGCTTATCTTAAGATTCCCCGGTTTATCGCTTCACTTCCCGTGCGTCCCGTGATTTCGGCATTCACGGCAACTGCCACAACAGAGGTTTCAGAGGATATTGTAAGGCTTCTGGAGCTCAATAATCCCTATAAAGCGGTAACAGGCTTCGACAGACCGAATCTCAGCTTTGATGTACTGCGACCCGGAAACAAGTCACAGACGCTAATTTCCCTCATTTCCGAAAGAAAAGACAAAAGCGCAATTGTATACTGCTCCACCCGTAAGGATGTTGAAAAGGTCACGGAAATCCTTGCTGAAAAGGACTTTTCCGTCACAAGATATCATGCAGGTCTTTCTGACGAAGAAAGAATCCGTAATCAGGATGATTTTATATTCGACAGGAAAAACATAATAGTGGCAACAAATGCATTCGGAATGGGAATTGACAAATCCAATGTTTCATATGTAATTCACTATAATATGCCGAAAAGCCCCGAAGCCTATTATCAGGAGGCAGGCAGAGCCGGAAGAGACGGAGCCGAGGCAGAGTGTATACTTCTTTTTGCCCCCAAGGATATCACCACAGCAAAGTTTCTTATAAATAACTCCTCCGAAAATGAGGAGCTCACCGAGGAGGAAAGAGCAGCCGTTACCGAAGGGGACTTAAGACGTCTTGACAGGATGATAACCTATTCAAACACGTCAACGTGCCTCAGAGCCTATATGCTCAGATATTTCGGTCAGCAGCACGGAGATTTCTGCGGAAACTGCGGAAACTGTAAAAATGAATCCGAAATTATAAATATAACCGAGCAGGCACAGAAAATCTTATCCTGTGTAAAAAGAGTGAAACTGCACCTCGGCTATACCCCCGGCGAAACCTTTCTGATCAAAATTCTTAAAGGAAGTCAGGAAAAAAAGATACTTGAAACAGGACTTGATAAAATCAGCACCTACGGCATTATGAAGGAAGAGTCACAGGACAATATCAGACTGATTTTTGACAGGCTTCTCTTTGACGGATATCTTGCAAAGAATGAATTTGACGGCGTGATACCCACCCGCAAGGCAGACAGCGTGCTTTTTGACAGCGAAAGCATTTTTATGACCGTGAGAAAGAAAAAGAAGACTGCAGCTTCTTCAAAGAAGGGTATCGACATAGGAGATGCAGGTCTTTACGATATGCTCCGTGCTGTGAGAATGCGCCTTGCAAAGCAGGAAAAGGTACCTGCCTACATAATCTTTTCAAATGCCACCCTTCAGGATATGGCGGAAAAAGCACCCGAAACCATTGAAGAATTTCTGGAGGTAAACGGTGTGGGCAATGCCAAAGCTCAGCTTTACGGAGATATCTTTATAAGTGAAATTAAAAAATATAAATCATCCTAAAATTATTTTACACATGCAAAAACGGAGGAGTATCGCACGATACTTCTCCGTCTTGTTTTTATTTATTATTTTATAAGTGTAATTTCATTTCCCAATGCATAGTAAACCTTATCACCTGCACCGTTTATGGGGCTTACAATCGTAAATGCTCTTTCCTTGCCGTTTGTATCGGGGTAAGGCATATAAGGTATTGTATAGCTTTCCGTGCTGACAGAGGCAAATATTGACACGCCATTGAGTTCACCTACGGCAACCTTGAGAGAAGCCGTATTCCTTGCTCCGTCTGAAAAGCTTACCGATGAATTTTTATCAACATATACCTTACCTGCAAGGGCTGCCGAATTTCCGCTCACATTCACTCTTCCGCCGTCAACCACATATAACGCGGCATCTCCCCTGTGGGAAGGACAGTAGGCGCCGGGAGAACCGACATAAGAAGAATCGATGGTACAAAATCCCTTATATATATTTCCGTTATACTCTGTGTCGCCTGCCGTGCAGAAAATCATACTTCCCTTTTCCAGCAGACCGGCATTTATATTAAGCACGGCGCCCCTTCCTATCACCATTGTAAAGCCGGGCATAAGCTGGATCTTCTGACTTGTGCTGAGTGAGCCGTCATAAAACTCCATGCGGGAATTTCCGTCTGTTTTATATGCCTGAAAGCCTGTTGTTCTGAGATTCTGACCGCCCACATTGATGCTTGTGCTGCCTATTTCGACATCACCGTAAAACTTAAATACGGTTTTGCCGTTTTCCTCTACAGTCCTTATGAGCCTTGCACCCTTTTTCAGCTTATAAAGAAAGCTCTCTTCCGTTCCTAAAAGCTTCATATGGCTGTAGTGATACTGAGAATTTGCGGTCATCTTGAAATTACCGATAATACATGCACCGTATTCTGCATAAAGAGGTGCTTCGACATAATTCATCTCATAACCGTCAATAGGGAAAATCTTCTTTCCCTTTGCAGCTGCGGCATATGAGCCTCCGCGCCAGTAAAGCACACCGTAGGTTTCAAACAGCCTGCCGCCGTTTTTTACTGTGACACTTCCACCCTTATTCTTTATATAGCCCGAGCAGTCAAGAATGCCGCCGCTTCTCACTTCAATACTGCCGCCGAGATCAATGCGGGAGTAATTGCCCGAAACACCGTAGCTCTCCACCTGACCGCCGCCAAAAAGACCTGTCTCGGCATTCACAAGAAGAGCTCCGCCCTTTTCAACCGTAATTGATTTACCGGAAGGAACCGTAAACACGCGGAAGCATTTTTTATCGGGAAACTGATAAGGATAATCGGGGCAGAAATATCTGTAGTAGTCATCATCTCTTTCATAATACCCCGGGTCAGCGTTATTGCAGGGAATCACAAGAGTAACGCCGTTTTTAACAGTGATATTCTCTTTAAGAGTGCAGTCTCTTAAAACATATATATTTCCCTTGTCTGTGGAGCTGATTGCTTTTTCAAGGGTATGGTAAAGCTTATTATATCCGCCCGCACTTGCCTTAGCATCCGCTTCAAAGCCTCTGACCTCTTCACCGCATTTGCAGCACACTATATCTGCAAGCACCTTATCTGTGCCGGAAGGAAACACCGTAACAGACAATGCGGTATCACCGTCGGCAAAATCGTGCCCCGAAGCTTCAAGGATTTTTCTTTCCGTGAGCACATCGCCGCAGACATCGCAATAGCTGAAATCCGAAACACCGCTTCGGGTACAGGTGGGCAGATATCCCTTTTCAACTATCACCTTGTGTCCCGGAGAAGGGATCTCTGTAATCGTGGTATAAGAGCAGTTATTACACTTCTCATAGGTATCCCAGCCTGCACTGGTACAATCGGGAGCCTTTGCCTCAACAGTATAGACCGAATGTATTTTTTTCGTGCCCTCCATAACAAGGCTTTTTGTTTCACCGCAGCTTCGGCAGGTTGCAGTTTTTGTGCCGTCCTTTTCACAGGTAGCATTGTTATCGGGGATATATTCCGAAAAGCTGTGCCCCGTAAGATACACGGTTTTCGGTTTCACAAGCACCATACCGCACAAGGAGCAGCGATATCCCCCCGTACTGCCGTTTTCTGTGCACGTAGCAGCAACATCAGGTATTTTTTCAGGACTGTGAGAAAGCTTGGGAACAAACTCCTCCTTTTGCACACCGCATACCGTACAGTCATAAACTATCTTGCCTGCTGCCATACAGCTTGCAGGTGTTTTTACTGCCGCTACATATTTATGCTGAACATCCTGCTGAGCGGGGAGAAAAAGATTTCTGAAAAACATGCTGATCTTACAGAAAAAGCATAGGATTCTTCCGAAAAAATCATTGCTGTGCAGATGGCTGTGACAGCAATCACACTTAAAAGACTCCTCTTCCGATATATTATCAGAGAATAAAGCCGTCTCTTCGGCAGAAACTTCTGAGGCTGCCGCAGAAAAAGAATAAGCATCCGGAAAAATGCATCCTGCCGCAGCGGAAAATATCAATAAAAAAGAAAGAATAAACGGTAAACCTGTTTTTCTCATATAGTTCATCTGTTTCATTCCTTTTTACAAAGCGGTAAAGCACCGCAGTGCCTTACCGCTTCAACAAAATATCAATTAATATTTCTTACCAGAGGTGCACGTTCACATAAACTGTTTCAGTGATCGTTTCGCCTGCCATAAGACCGAGAGAAGACATATCAACGCTGAGATGAACAGGAAGCTGATATGTGCCGTCCTCCTGAAGGAAAGCACCTACGGTTGTTTCAAGAAGCTCATCGGAAAGAACACCCTGAAGACCTGTGACAAAGCCGCCGAAGCCTGTGTCGCCGCCGCAATCAAATTCATTTGCATTGAGCTTTATCATAGTGCCGTCTGCCAATTCAACATAAGCCTCTGTTTTTGCAAGAACCTTATTGAAGAAGGGACTGAGCTCACAAACGAAGGCGCAAAGCTTATTCACGGCAGAAGCCTCTGAACCGAACACCTCAGCAGCATCAAGCTCTGCAATAATACCGAGGCCTGTGCCTACGGGCATTGCATTGAGCTTTTCAGCAGCATCTTCACCTGCTTTTTCAACTATGGCATTCTTAAGTGCCTCGGGAGCAATAACGTCAATAACAAGATTTCCGTCAACTGCTTCGGCACTGATGTGCTCGGAAATAACTGCACAGAAATTCTTTACCTTACCGATATTTTCCTCACTGCCTGCAAATGAAACAGTAAGCTTTATTTCTTCATCGTTAACCTTTACATCATATACTCCGAAAACGCCGTCAGCAGCAAGATTTGCTGTTTTACAGAAGAAGCCTGCACCCATATCAAAGAGAGCACTCTTGACAGCTGTGTTCTGAAGCTTGCCCTCTGCAAAAACAACATTGCCGTCAATTGTAACCGTATCATTTTCGCCGAGATATGCCTTTACTGTTTCGCCGAGCTTTGTGAGCAAGCCGTCAAATACAGATGTCTCAATTGCATTATCCTCAGCCCAGATTCCGTCTACATTAAGAATTATACCTGCTTTGTTGTCGTCAGCTGTAACTGAAACAAATGCATCTGCACCGGACTCTTCTGCCCATGTGTTTGCAGCTGCAGCTGCAGTTTCGAGGGTTGATTCAACTTTTTTCTGTTCTGCAAAAACTGTATCACAGATACCGCAATGAGAGCCTTCTGTAAGACCGGACACAGCAAAGGTTGCTGCCTTTGCCTCATCCTTTACTTCTGCGTGTGAAGGAGTTTTTTCAAGATCAACAGAAAGTCTTAAAATAAAACGTGCATCCCCTGCTTCAAGAATGCCGTCAAGGTCCATATCGCCCTTGGCTGTCTGCTTTTCATCAAGCTTCTCAAGACCTACAGAGGCTCTGAGAATGAGACGTGCATCGGCAGCGTCGATGGTGTTGTCAACATCAACATCGCCAAATACAGTACAGGCATCTTCGGGGCTTGCGGGCTTTACTTCAGAAGCAGACACGCCTGCGATACAAAGACCTGCAATCATTAAAACAGTTAATAAAACAGATAAAAATTTCTTCATTTTTATTTCCTCCTTAAAAAATTTAACAGACTGTATTTATCGTGTCACAATAAATGTCATTCTTTCCTGAATTGTGAAAGCACCGTGACCGGTATTGAAGCCGCCGTGATCGGATGTGATCACAATAAGCCAGTCTTCACTTTCATATGTGCTTCTGCCCTCAATTGCCTCAATAATATCCATTGCCTGCTCTTCAGAGAGTGCGAATGCATCGGAATAATCGGGATTTTCAAGATCAAAGCCGGTGTCGTGACCTGCGTGGTCGGTATGCTCAAAAATAGTAAAGATAAAATCTGAGCAATCTGCACTCTTTACATCCTGAAGAGTATTTGCAAATGTGCCGTTATCGTCTTCAGCATCAGAGAAAAGAACATCAAGCCCCTTTTCCTCGCAATATGCCTTTTCAAGATTATATGTGGCATTTTCGGAGCTGAAATGTCCGTTCCAGGATACATAAAAGGCAGAAGCATCTGCTTTTTCCTCTTCTACAAGAGAGGTAAGAAGAGTGAGTGTGTCTGTTGACTTTGTGATATCATTTGCAGTGATACCGTGAACATCTGCCCACTGACCTGTGAGAATAGATGCCCAGCCGGGTGCAGTTGAGGTATCCTGTGTATTGAATACGGGATAATTCACACCGCCGCAATAGGCAATATTGGCACTGCCGCCGGTTGTGATAAGATGGAAAATTGCGCCGTCTTCTTCACAAAGAGTAAGTGCATCTGCACGGCAGCCGTCATAGCCTAAAACAATAGCCTTCTTTTCTGTCTTACCCTCGGGAAGCTCAGCACTGAAATGTGCATCTATAAGATTATAAATTTCAGTCTGGGGAACGGCTGTTTCAATTGTGTTTTCATAAGGCTCAAAGGAAGCCACATTTTCCTCATATTTGGGAATAGTATCAAAATTATTAAGTCCTCCGATAACACCGTAGAGCATCATAAACAATGATGCAATCGCTGCCATAACACTGTAAAAAATATTAAGCATAAAACTGCCCCTTTCATTTTAGATAATTTTATCATAACACTTATGCGATATTATGTCAAATATTAATAATATAAACATAAAAAAATAACTTATTCGTGCAACATTTTCCTGTTTTTTTACGTCTTATTATATGAAAACACTTCCGGAGGAAATAGCTATGAATAAAAAAATCGCATTATGTACAGGAATAATAGTAGGAATATTCATATTGGGAGTTCTTGCAGGAGCCGCTGTAATGAGCATAAAAAGCATCGGCATCAGCACGGGGCTTTGTCTGTTTTCGGATAACGGCAGCTGCTTTATAATAAAAGAAAACTCCCCCGTAAAGCTCTCACCGCCTGAAGATAACCCTTCAATGTTTTCCGCCTTTTCTGACGGAGATAAAATGCTTGTTTTTCATTCGGGAATCAATGAAACATATCCCGCGTCGACAGGCGCCTATCTTTGTATAAAGCTTGGCGACGGAAAAAAGGAGGAGGTCCCTGAGGAAGTTATTTCTTCTCTTACATATCTCGGCTGGCTGAGTGAGGCCGGAAGCACAAAAGAAGCGGAATTCACACAGGACATATCCGTAAAAAGAGAATACGGAAATATAAGCTTCAGCCTTCCCGACGGCTGGGATTACAAAGAAAATAAGAATACGAAAAAGCCTCATCTCATAAGCATTGAGATTTTCAGAAAGGCCGACCCCGACCTGAGAATTGAAATTTCACACACCGACGCCTTCGGTGTATGCGGCACCGGACTTACCACCCGGGAAGAAAATCTTTCGTCATATAAAATCACAAAAGGAATTTATGACAATAATCCCTATTGGGACTATATTGTGTTTGAAGACACTCCGGGATATTATGTGATATATAACCATATGCCTTCTGAAAAATACAAAACCGTGAGCGAGGAAATCGATGCAATATTCTCTACGATTAAAATTGCCGAAGGAATATGCTTCAGAGAAGAAGCATTAAAAGAAGCGGCAAAACTTACCACGGGAGAAAACAAGCCCTCCCCCGGAGAATTCGACCTTCTCACAGGAAATTGGACCTTCGTTTTCGATAAAGAAGAAACGGAAGAAATAATAAAAGTCAGCTCTCTCGGAGTAATCGTACCGCCGGCAGAGAATTAATCTTTTTTGCCATTTATATTGCCTCCTCACAGACAGTGCGGAGGCAATATTTAATATTGATTTAAACACTTATCTGTGTTATTATATAAGATCGATAATGAAGATTTGCAAAAATAACCGGAGAAAGAAAATGGAAGAAGAAAGAATACTGAAAATAACCGATATCTCATCCGACGGGGAAAATACTGACAAGGTAGAAATGGAAACAGTCTGCACCTATTACGGCACGGAAGATAAATATACCGTGGAATTTGATGAGATATTTGCAGAGGATATGAAGAGCCACACCACCCTCAGAGTAAAAAACGGCAGCTGTGCCCATTTACTGAGACAGGGCTCTATAAACACCGAGCTTATTATTGAAAACGGGGTCAGACACAACTGTGCATACTCCACTCCTTACGGGGAGCTTATGGTGGGCATCACAGGCACGGATTTTATCAGCAGACCCTATGAAAACGGCAAGCTTCTTCTCAGAATGAATTATACCGTAGATTTTTACGGTGAAGTAAACCAGACTAAAGAAATGACTATAGAAGTAGGGGCAAAGGTCAAGGAAAGGAACTGAAGAAATGAGTATGTTAGTAAAAAAGGCTGAACAGCAGCTTGAAAATGCAATTATTTCAGCTATCAATAAGGCTATAGAAAAGAAGGAGCTTCCCGAGGCAGAGCTTCTTCCCGTTAAAATTGAAATTCCTGCAGACAGAAAAAACGGAGATTATTCCACAAACGCAGCTATGGCACACGCAAGGGCATTCCGTATGCCTCCCGTTAAAATTGCTCAGGCAATAATGGAAAATCTTGAGCTTGAGGGCACATATTTTTCAGATGTGTCCTGTGCAGGCGCAGGCTTCCTTAATTTCACCCTGTCTCCCGATTATTACGGAGATATACTTAAGGATGTAAAGGAAAAAGGCACGCTTTACGGTCATTCCGACCTCTACAAGGGCAAGCGCGCTCTTGTGGAATTCGTATCAGCAAACCCCACAGGTCCTATGCACGTAGGCAATGCCAGAGGCGGTGCTATGGGCGACTGCCTCAGCGAGGTGCTCTCCTGGGCAGGCTATGAAACAGAAAGAGAATTCTATATAAACGACGGAGGAAATCAGATAGAAAAGTTCGGGCTCTCCCTCGACATACGCTACCGTCAGCACTTCGGTGATCCTATAGAGATGCCCGAGGATTCCTACCACGGTCAGGATATTATCGACCACGTAAAGAATTTTGCAGATATCCACGGTGATAAATATATAGGTGCAAGCGAAGAGGAAAGAAGAAGCGCACTGGTAGGATATGCACTTCCTCTTAACATTGAAGGCCTTGAAAGAGATCTTCTTAAGTATAAAATCAAGTATGACACCTGGTTCAGAGAAAGTACGCTCCACAATTCGGGTGCTGCAAAAAAGGTTGTTGACCTTCTCACGGAAAAGGGCTACACATATGAAAGCGAGGGCGCACTCTGGTTCAGAGCTGAGCAGTTCGGCTGCGACAAGGACTTTGTTCTCAAGCGTTCAAACGGCTTCTATACATATATAGTTCCCGATATTGCCTATCACTACAATAAGCTTCAGGAAAGAAGCTTTGATCTTGCAGTTGATATCTTAGGCGCAGACCACCACGGATATGTGCCCCGTCTTAAAGCCGCACTCACGGCACTGGGCATCAGCCCCGACAGACTTCAGGTTGTGCTTATGCAGATGGTAAGACTTGTAAAGGACGGAGAAGTAATAAAGGCTTCAAAGCGTTCCGGTAAGGCTATCACACTTGTTACTCTTCTTGAGGAAGTGCCCATAGATGCAGCAAGATTCTTCTTCAATATGAGAGAAGCAAACACACATTGCGACTTTGACCTTGACCTTGCTGTTGAGGAAAGCTCGCAGAATCCTGTTTATTACTGCCAGTATGCCCACGCAAGAATATGCTCCATCTTCAGAAAAATGGAAGAAAACGGCATAAGCTTCGATGAAAACGGCAATAATCATCCCGAAATGCTCACCCACGACAATGAAAAAGAGCTTATCCGCTATATAGCATCACTTACAGGTGAAACAGAGAATGCCGCAAAGCATCTCGACCCCTCAAAGCTCACCCGTTATGCTGTAGAGCTTGCAACATTGTTCCACAAATTCTACAACGCCTGTCATTGCGATGTTGAGGATGAAGACTTAAGAAATGCAAGACTTATGCTGTGCAGCTGCACAAAAACAGTCCTTGCAAACGTGCTGGGTCTCCTCAAGGTAGATGCCCCCTCAAAAATGTAAAAGGCGCAAGAGGCGCAAAAATCACCATATTTGCCGCGCAAATAATATAAGGGGGCAAGCGGCTGTAAAGGTGTAGTGCGAATTGTTGACATAGTACCTCATATAAAGCAGGGAAAGCGCTTTGTCTTTGCCATCCTCGGCGTACCAACGTACGCCTTCCGGTGTCAAATCCAACAACTATGGCAATTTTTGTCCTCTTGCTACTGCAGTGGCTTTAGGGAAGTTTGTGCGGGACTGTCTTCGTCGTTCCGACGAACTTTGGTTTTTTTGGTTTTGATTTAAGAGGACAGTATGGTCGGCGGTTCATAAATGCCCACATTTCACGCCATTGCATCCGTTTTTCCAAAACGGCGCACTGACGCAAAATCTGAACATTTCTGAATCCGCTCTCCCGATGGGATATATTGGTTTTTATCTGTTTTTAGTTTGTGCGGATGGACGCTCGTGCTACGCACATTGCTGAAGTTAGTTTATTTGAGATTCTGGGGCTCGTGCGGATGGACGCTCGTGCTACGCACATTGCTGAAGTTAGTTTATTTGAGATTTTGGAGGCTCGTGCGGATGGGTGCTCGTGCTTCGCACATTGCTGGAGTTAGTTTATTTGAGATTCTGGGGCTTGTGCGGATGGGCGCTCGTGCTTCGCACTTTGCTGGAGTTAGTTTGTTTGAGATTTTGGGGCTTGTGCGGATGGGTGCTCGTGCTTCGCACATTGCTGAAGTTAGTTTATATGAATTTTCAGCTCATATATAGAGCGTAAGCGGAATAAGACGCGGCGGCGTCTTCCGGATTTTATTCTTTATTATTTATTCTTTTTTTAGTTTATACGTATGGACGCTTGTGCTTTGCACATTGTTGATTATGATTTACGGGAGGGATATTATGTCCGATAACACAGAAAGAACCGTAGCGCAGAATAAAAAGGCTTACCACGATTATTTCGTGGAGGAAACATATGAAGCGGGACTCGAGCTTTACGGCACGGAGGTAAAGTCCATCCGTGAAGGCAGAGTAAACCTCAAGGATTCCTGGTGCCACATAAAGGACGGGGAGATTTTTGCCGAGGGTATGCATATTTCTCCATATGAAAAGGGCAATATCTTCAACCGTGACCCCTTAAGACCAAAGCGCCTTCTGATGCACAAAAGAGAAATAAATAAGCTGTTCGGACTTATGAAGCAGCAGGGCTACACAATAGTGCCTCTCAGTGTTTATTTTGTAAAAGGCAGAGCAAAGCTTAAAATAGGTCTTTGTAAGGGTAAAAAGCTCTATGATAAGCGTGAGGATGCCGCACGAAAGGCTGCAAACCGCGACATAGAACGCTCTATGCGAGGCGACAAAAATATGTAATCAACCGACGGTTGACCCCGTAATCCGCAGAATCAACCGTTGCTTTAGTTATTTTCCTTCATTTCAACCTTTGTTCAATTAAAATTTCACGGTTTTTCCGTTACAATTTAATTGACAAAAGGCTATATGCCGAAAGGAGAAAATGAAAAATGACTTTATTCACAAAAAAAGAAAATGAGGATCCGCCTCAGGAAATCAAAAAGGATGAAAAAACTCTCGGCGAGAGATTATCGGCTGCAAGAAAAGGCAAAGGACTCACTCAGGATGAATTTGCCCGTATGCTTGACGTTACCCCGCAGGCAGTCTCAAAATGGGAAAATGATCAGTCCTGCCCCGATATACTTCTTCTTCCGAAGATATCATCCATTCTGGGAATCGGAATAGAAGAGCTTCTCACGGGTGAAGCAAAAGAGAGCTTGCCGAAAAAAGAAAAGCCCACGGTTACCGATAGCAGCAGACTTAAGCTTAAAATCAGAATAACTCCCGTCAACAAAAAGCCAACCAATATAACCGTGCCCGTGGCACTCGTAAAAAGAGTGGCAAAAATCGGAAACGGCATATCGGGAATTCTGGGAAACTCTTCACTGACAAATTCTCAGATGGAAGAAATTCTCAGCCTTGCCGAAGAAGGCGGCACGGGGGAGATTCTCAACATAGAAGCCGATGACGGTACGGTTATTTCAATAGAAATAGCATAATCGTAATCACACCAACAAATTACAGTTGCTTTTTACAAAAAAGAATTGTATAATAATATTCCCTTAAGGGATATGCACTGCTTTGTATATTTCCTGAATGGAAACAGCTGATACCAACCGACAAACTTTTTTTATCCGTAAAATCCGTATATATTCCTGCAGATTTGCCCGACAAATCTGCCTTTTATGGGGGCGAAAGGATTTCGACGGGGAATTTAAGTCTTGATAAGCGAGCAGTGGCGAGGCACCACTATAAAAGCTTCAAGTTATAAAATAACTAACAACAATAATAAAGTTTTAGCAGCTGCTTAATCGCAGCCGCCGTCATTCCCGGGAGTACCGCGGCCCGGTGCGTGGCGTCATGCAGCGGTGAACGTGAATGTGAGAGAGCCCTGTATCACATCACGGCTTAAAGGGCTGGCATTCATCGGAGTGTGTTGTTTCACGCCAATGAAAGCGAGATCAAACAAACAACTACGCTCGTAGAAAGTCGGGAGGAGAATTTTTCGGACAGGGGTTCGACTCCCCTCGCCTCCACCAAAAGTGCATTATACGAACACCGCCAAAACATATTTATATGCTTGGCGGCTTGTTTGTTATTGATGTAAATTTGAACTATTAAAATATCTAAATTTTAAACAGTTCAACACATTTCTATAATATGCAGATTGAGGGCTGGGAATTGTAATAACATCCCCAGCCCTCAATATTATTATGTAATTAAATAGAAACTATTGTTTCTTATCAAAAAGAATCTTTGATATATTTTTTGATAAATGTGAAGAAAAAGTATTAGCCGTTATTGTAACTATTAATCCAATCAATTCAACAACAACTGCACCGATATAATATTTCAAAAAATCTAACAGTAGCCTAAAAACTTCAATTTCTATCGTTTTTGCACTATCAAGAACCAAAATAAACATAAGAACATTAAAACATACCAACTGAACAAACAACAAAACCATTACGGATATCATAATGGGTTTTTGCCGCTTTTGACGAAGCTTTTCTTCCTCCGCATAAATCTTTAATAATTCTTTTCTTATTCTCTCATTCGCTTCATTTATCTTTTCTTCAACAGTTTTATCGCGTTGTGAAAAGACAGAAGAAAATCTACCTTGGTTATGAGACGAATTAGCTGAACTATTTGTGGACAAAAAACTTACAACTTCTGCGACAGAGGAAAGAAAATCATCCTCCCCAAAATTTGCAACATTTTGCACATTACCATCACCAAATTCAATTGGTTCATCACTCATACCAGATTCTATTATTTCATAGGTATTTTCATTCTCTGTTTTATTTGCTTCGTTATTATCTATATTCAATAACACCAACATCCATATATAAAGAACATAGTCCTTCGTGATTTTATTTTACAAATTATATCCTACAATTCCTCTTTTTACATCAAGATGTTTCAATCTTGCTCTCATTACATTTTCAGAAACTTCAAATATATCTGCAAGAGTATGCAAAGAAGGCAAAATTAACCGATCCATAATTTTTTCAAGCATACTTTCAGGAATTAACAATGCTCCTGCAAAAGTATTTGCTAATTTTTCCGTTTCATCCAATTCTATCCCGTCTATCCTAAATTCAATGTGCGTATTTTTTCCTTGTAAGCAACAATGAGCGATTTCATGAGCTATAGTAAACCTATATCGATGGCTATCTTTTTCATGTTTATCACTATAAAATATTGCCACATCGTCACCATTAGGAACAAGTGCACCTAAAATTTTGGCATCTTTTAGATCACCAATCAATCTGCGCTCTATGTTACTAAAATCCATAGGACGTGCAATAATATCAAATGTTTTTAATATTTTAGATAAATCGACAGGAACATTATCATCTTGTCTACTTGCTTTAAGTACCCATTCTTCCGTTCTATTATACAAATCTTCAACTTTCATATTTCTTTTTTTTAACTTTGGTTTTCTGTTCAGAAAACTATTTTTTAATTCCTCATACTCTTTTTTTGTGGATAACATCTGTATATCATCAATACTATACATACACATAATACTTCAACCAATCCTAAAAGTCAACATTAAGTATACAAAAACGCACAAAAAACGTGCAAAAATGCAACAAAAAAATACCACTAATACATTATTCTATCATAAGTATTCAAAGAAAATAAGTTTAATTTGTCTTAAAAATATAGACAAGCGATTTAATTATTTTCATTAATTAATATTATAGATAAGTATTCATTAATATATACAACAAAATATATCACTTTCTTCATATAAAAAACTGTTACTTTTTTCGATTTCTAACACTATACATTTAACAGGATATGCTTTTTTTATGAGGTACACCTCATTGTTTAAAGTATATCGTTTTTGTAAAATTCTGCTGAAATATGAAGTAAAGGAAGATAATGATGAGAAAAACATACAATAATCAGCTAAAAGCTATCTGTCATAGTCATATTGTATCAGAAAGAGTTGAAAACAAGCTTTCACAGTCAAAAATGGCAGAAATACTTATGATGGATTTAAGATCCTATGCTGATATCGAGAGCGGAAAAAGTTGTTGCAGTTTGCTTACTTTTATACTGTTTGTCATTTTCTTTTGCATTGATACAAATGAGATAGTTGACGAAATAAAAATAGCTTTTGAGGAATCAAATAATGAAGTTGCCTGACATTTCTGCCGAGGAATACAGAACACCTCTTAAAGTCACAAAAACAATTCTATTCCGCAGCGGAGACGGATTTCCTGTATGCCCTCGATGTGATATAACAATAGAAAGAGAATATATGCGGTTTTGCGACAGATGCGGTCAACAGTTAGACTGGAAAGATTATAGAAATGCTGTTGTTATTCAAAAATAAAAAAAGCGCCCTTGGAGATAATAAAGCTGCTCCGAGGGCGATAGTTTTACTGTATTCCGAGTTTTGCGGCGATGAGTGCGACAAGAAGTGTGCAAACCGCCTGGATGATACTCGAAATTGTTGTTGAATTAAATTTACTTTTTTTATCAAGACTGTCCTTTATGTACTGCAGGTCTTGTCTTATGGTGGCGAAGGCTGTTGAACCGTCGGCAAGTTCTTCTCTGATCTGCCGGGTACATTCTCCACACTCTTTTCGGGATATGAATGTTTCGTGCAGATAGTCTTTATCTTCTTGGGTGAGTGACATTTTTAATCGCTCCTTAAAATCCTGTCTTGTTTGTGGGGTTATTCACAATGCCGAAAGCGATAAGAAGCGAACCGATAGCATTGATGATAACATCCCATGAGGTAGAATCGAGTCCAATTTTTTCAAACACACCCGTAGCGTTAAGAATGACCCCGACTGCGCCGAGAACGGAGAGCCAAAGGGCCCATGACTTGTATCTCGGCTGAACTGCTGAATTTGCATTGTTTGTTGTTTTTGCCATTTTATTATTATCTCCTTTTCATTTTATTCTGTGAATACGACTGAAATTATAAATCCCTGTCCTGTGACACATGGATTTGGGGTAATTTGAACTGATGAAATCTTTGGTAATGATATTTCTTCAAAATAGGCAGTATAAGCTATGTTTTTTTGCACAGTGACGGTTCTGATTGATTCCGTATTGCCATCATTCCATTGTTTAAATTTATATCCTGTATTTGCAAAAGCTTGTATTACAATTTCGGTTCCAAAAGCATAAGCCCCACTGCCTGATACCGTTCCGCCAGCAACCGGTTCCCTGCCAACTAATACCGTATATGTAGGCAGTGTATAATCGACAACAACCTTAAAGTATCTCGGGTGAATTTTTTTTGTACTGCCGAAAAGTGAACTCGTTGTGTTTTTTACGCGGATATAAAACCCGATACCGGTATACTGCACATCTCCCGTTTTCCACGATGATAATTCATCCCGTGTCCAAGAGCCGATTCTATCAGAATTATCAAAAACAAAAGTATCACGCTGTCCTGCAGCAATCCATACAGTTGAACTGTCAACACTTCCGTTATCAGCGAAAGAACCGTTAACATATTTTCTTACAGCATACATATGCACCGTCATATTAGAATCGGTTCCAAGATATGTATACAACTTAACAGAATTGATAACAGCTCCTTCAGGAATAGCACTTAAGTCAAAATTCTGCACATAAAAATCCGAATATGCCCCTTTGGTAACTGAAAAAGAACCATAAGTAGTTTCATCATTATCGGTAACATTATTGACATTTGTCCATGTACCCGGAGTACCTGCTGTTGACATACCTAAATATTGCGCATAAGCTGTGGCAGTAGCCATTACTCCACCACCCTCAAACTCATCCTGTCAATGATAGTTTCAGGCGGAACTGTAGCAGTGACCTCAAGAGTGAATGTGCCCGTGTACTTCATTGATACAAGCATAGATACAGTTGTCCCGGAAATATCACATCCTCCACTGCTTATTATTTCACCTTTACCGCTTAACATTTTCCACGAAGCGGCAGTAATTACAAGCAGCTCATTTACAGTAGAAGAACGAAGCTGATATTCAAACTTTCTGACTTCTCCTTTTTTAAATATAAGATTTTCCACAGAGACACACCCTTTCAAGTTTTAATTCTGTTTTTCTTCCAACAAATTTTAAGCTGCACTGTAACGGCCGAAGCCATAGAGTGCAGCTTTTTTTATTGAAATGAAGACAGGCTCTGCCGTTATGCATATACAGTATGCCGGTCCAATATGCTCTTTCACCATAGGAGTTTTGTGCATACAGTTCGACAGCATACTGTCCGTCCGTTAAGTCCGGAGGGATATTCACATACCATTTGCCGTCAGATCTTTTTGTAAACTCAATATCAAAAGCATCAGCTCTGCCCCATACTCTTGTTATAACAGCAGGCATTATTCTACCTCTACAGCAATAGTAAATGTAGTTCCACCATCAACAGGATTCGGGACAATTACAACGCTTTTTATTTCCGGCACATCTATACTGAAATAGATATTTCTTGTGACAGTTGAAATTTTACCTGCAGCATCAGTTGCTGTGATAACAATTGTCTGATATCCTGAAGACGTTAAGTTAATTTCCTTGCTGAAAGAACCATCTTCGTTGACTGCAACAACACCCTTATCTTCACCATTGACAGTTATATTAAGAGAAACAGGAGCAGAAGTAACATCGCTTGTATTACCGGAAATAGTTATAATACTCTCGGATGTGCTCAATCCTTCAACAGGACTTATTACAGAAAGCTCGGGTGGAGCTGTATCGATAGTTGATGTTACAGATACTATATCTGCAACATTACCATCATTATCAGCTACATTAATTGAAACAGTATAATCTCCATCGGGTAATATCATATCAGAAGGAATATGGAATACACAATGATATCCACCGTCTGTTGCATTTATATCAAAACTATCTTTGCCGGAAATAACAATGTTTTCAGCAAGATTTTCACCGGCTACAGTCATTACTATGCTGTCAAGATTAATGCCAGAATAACCGTTTTCCTGTGAAGTATTATCAAGAACAGTAAATTCAACTTTTTTCATCTCAGTAGTAATGTACTGTCCCTGTGTCGGATATGTGATAACAGCCACAGGTTTTATCTTTTCTTTTACAACAAGCCTGCAGTTTTCACCTACTACACCTTCCGTTAAATCATTTACAACAGAAGTTGTACCGGTAACATAAGTAGCCGTAACCTCTATCGGATAATAACCACCATCCAGATTAAAAGAGGACCCTGACGGAGCGATTCCCTGTGCTTCATACTTTCCGGTACTGCTGTTGAGTGTCAATATATATTCCTGTCCATTAATGAGGGCTTTTACGGAATTTATCGTACCTGCCATTATTTACTCCTCCAATCCTACAGATATTCTCAAAGCCTCTCTTGCATCTGCAGCTGTTACTTTTCCGTCACCGTCAATGTCACCCGCGTTAGCGGAAACTTCTTCAAGTCCTACGGAAGAACGAAGAATGTCTCTTGCATCAGCTGCCGTTATCTTTCCGTCACCGTCAACATCACCGGGAACTGCCTCTTCAACAGCAACAAGAAAAGCATCAAAGTTCGCTTTCTTCAGGTCAGTAATATACTGTACAGCATAGTCCTTAATGCGAAATGCTCCTACCTGCACTCTGCAAAGGTCATCTGTTTCAACAATAAATGCGTCTTCAAAACCTGCAGTAGCAAGTATTTTAATATAGTTTTGAGCATTTTCTTTGACTTTAAATGCACCAACCTGCACTCTATACAGGCAACCGGTAGTCTCAACAATATCTGTTTCTGTCCTACTTCCTGACATCTCCGTCCCTTTAATTTCATTAAGATATTTTTCAACCTTGTTTTTAAACTCTCGCCAATGGGGCAGAATGAAAGCAGGACAGTATTTTTTCGGATACCAACGGTTATGAGTGGTGAGCCTGTCGATACCGAGTCCGTTTTCGTGCAGAAGAATTGCAACGAGCTTTGCGCCTCTCTCCTCTGCTCCTTTGTCGGACTTGCTGCCGGAGCCGTCCATTACAATCTCAATAGCAATACTTGTGTTATTGCCGGGTCCGTAATAGCCGTCTGCTGCGTGATAGCCTACTTCATCATCATGAAGGATATGCCAGCAAGCGGTTTCATCTATGTAGTAATGCACAGACACATCACCCATCGCGCCGTTGAATGTGGCTCTTGCATACTGCTCAGCATCATTTGTACCTGCCGCTTCATTTATATCGGGTGTATTATGTACCGTTATATATTCCGCTTTACCTGTGCCTCCCGAAAGTTTTCTGTTAGGTTTAAGAGAAGCGGGAAGAATCTTCTCATCAATCTTTATACCATATTTATAATAGGTTTTGTCAGCTTTAAGAAATGCCATAATAATCTATCCTTTCCGTAGTTAAACTTTTATGAGTTTATAAGAGCACGAATATCTTCAAGTGCCTTATAAACCGCACCACTGCTAATTAAATTGGTGCTTCCTTCTTTGGGTTCACTGTCCATATCAGGAGAATCAATAACTCGGTAAATTTGCAAATCGAAATCAGGTAAAGATGCATCTTTATTGCGAACTATTTTAAGATTTCCGTTCGGATAAGAGTATATCCATATATAACCGGAAGATGAGGCACCAACGGTAAGAGTAATAGATTGAACCATATCATTAGCCTTTTTGATACTGTCTATACCAAAAACTTTTGATATAACTCTGTAGGATTCTCCGGCAATAAGCTTTGTTCCATTGTTGACATTATATTCAGTAGAAGCTTTAAGAGTTTCAACAGCATCTGTAACTGTTCTATGAAATTCATCATATAAAACAACAGGAGGCAAACTTAACGGTGTATCCAAAAGATCGGTATACTTTCCTGTATGTGCCACAGATGCAAGTCCATTAATAGAATCCCAGGAATGACCATGACCGAATGCCGCATAATTACTGTGAGAATGCTCTTTTTTCGAATATTCATCATGAGAATGCTCATAATATGCATACTCATCGTGAAAATGTGCAACAGATGCATATGCGGAATGAGAATGTTCTTTTTTCGCATATTCTTCATGATAATGTACTAAATCCGCCTTTGTGTTCAATTTCTCTAAAAGTACACCTGTAGTCACTAATGCCGTTGGGTCTACATTAACAGAAAATTCTCCCTGACTGCTGAAATCTATTACTGCATAAAAATTCAAAGCAAAATCAATAACATCCAACTCAGACGGAATGTATATACCTTTTTCATCCTGAAGCAAAGCAAAAAGAACGGGATTTTCTTCTCCGATATGCGCCCAAATTCCTATTTGCTTCATCGTATATTCTGTTTTCAGTCCCTTATTTAAGACCTGAATATTTATTTTCTGACCACTTGCAACTTTTGATGTTCCGACAATATCAAATTGCTGTTTTCGGTCACGCAAATCAGTCTGAGCCATCAAAGAAGCTACATCAACTGTCATACTACCTCCTGCCGCAAAGTCAAGAGTTAATATTTCTCCGATAAGAACACGCTGCAAAAGAGCATTACCCGCCACAGTTACAGCTGTATTATTCCATGCCATATACAGATACCTCCGTTGTAATATTCATTTCTATTCCGGCAAAACCTACACCACCGTATATACGACAGTATCCGTCGGGAGTTACAGCATATTCAACACCGTCAAGTACAGAACGAAGATTTTTATATATGCTAACCTTATTAAGAACACTTTTGTACTTACTTGAACTTGTGTTTTCATATGTAGCATCAATAAGCAATTTAAAATGATATGGTTCACCGCCATACTCAAACCATTCACTGACTTTACTGCCTAAAAAAACTGAAGAAATTGCTTTTTCAACAGCCCCTTTTGTTCCGAGCCGTCTGTGTACATACCAGCAATCTTTAATTATCTGACGTTTTTCAAATAAAGAATATTCGCAATCATACCAATCAATCTTCATGTCCTTTGCCAATATATCAAGAATCTCTTCAGGCAAATTATCAATACCCGAATATATCATTATCGCTTTAACAGAATTCTTTTGTTGCTCAAGCGCATTGGCTGCAATAACAGACAAAGCTTTTATACTTTGGCTGTTATTAAGGATCTGAGGAAAAGACTTCAGAAGATTTATCACATTTATCCCGTAAATATCATTCATTTTCGAATCCTCCGTTGGTAACAGTGATATTTCTTATTTTGGCTACCTGGGGAACTGAATTATCCTTTCCATCTTGAAGTTCAGTAAAAACAGGAGATTCAAGCGTAATCCGCTTTATACCTGCAGACAGCAAATGCTTTCTCAATTCGTCAGGATTTATATCACGGCCAAATTTATTCCCCTGCCATAAAACATAATCGGTTACCGCTTTATCTACTCTGTTTTCAATTTCAGAGGCGGCAACCGATATATCAGAATGAATAAAATAAGTAAACTCAATGTCATACTCAACCGTTTGAGCATCAGCCACAGTCAACTTATCCGTAAGAGGACGCACTTCATCTGCATTACAAGCAGCATATACAGCATTTTTAATTTCTTCACCGGCAATAGTTCCGTCGCTCATAAGAACATAAAGATTGACACATCCGGGAGATGGCATATTAGGAACAACATCTGCAATTTCCGTTGATACTTGCTTTGCAAAATACGCATATCCGCCCGCAGCTCCGGCACAAGAATAACCGTCAACACTTGCTCTTAAAAGCTCATAATATTCTTCATCAGATGCCGCATCTGCACCGTTGTCGCTGACAGTTATATTCTCGCATTTAAGATAATAATCAAACACATCAACAATGGTATTTATTTGTCCGGGAGCAAAACCGTTGGCTTCAATCCCGACAGTCTGACACCTTATAGGCACATCAGCAAATGTTTCACCAATGGAAATATAAGCATCTTCTGTTGTTTCCCATATCAATGTCTGTTCTCTGTCCGTAACACGGGTGCCCTTAGGAATAAGAATAGATGTAGTCTGTGCCTGTTGAATATAAAAGCGTTCCGTACATACTGCATTTTTAGCGACAGGACGTGGTGTGTTATAAAACAGTTCTCCAAGTGCATCAAGGTTTTCATCCTCTGCACGGCTGGGTATGTTCTGATTTGCGGCATAGTTAATAAGTGTTCTTTCCTGCACTATAACTCCAGCCATCCACTGAATGAAAAGCCTCTCAGGACTTGCAGGGTAAATAGTCTTGCCTGTAAGCGTTTCATATTCTCTTACAAAAGCTGTTATAAGAGTATCGGTATCTGTACTGACAAACTGAAATTCGGAATTTCTACTCATTCTTTATACTCACCTCCACCGTAGGTATTAATTTCCCGGGAGAATCGGCATCACCCTCAAATGTAATTTCTCTTACCGATACTCTCGGTTCATATCTTTCAACAGTTTCCTGTATACTTGCAATAAGAAGTGTTTGTGCAACTTTTGCCGGTTTATGTAAAAATTCTGAAGATAGACCGAAATCACGGTACATAGGAACCGCACCCAACCATGTATTCAAAATTATCAGAACATTTTGAATGACAGAAGAAACAATATCATTATTTGAAATCTGTATTTCAAAGCTATCTGATGCAGATATTGACAATCTCATTTACTCACCTCATAATCTCGGATATTCAAGTAATTGCAAACTGACAGTTGCACTTAAAATTTTCCCCTGTTTTCCATAATGTTTTGGCTTTATGTCGTGACTTGTTATTGTCCACCTGTAACTACCTATAAATTTTGAATCTATCATAAGCATTAAGGTTTTTGCATTTCTTTCATACCTTATAATTTTATCAATTTCTTCATCGGGATCTGTTCCGAGAAAAACAGATAAAGCAATATCAAAAGAAAGCTTTTCAAGTTCAATTCCCGTAAATTCTGCAAGAGGCATTGTTGCATGTCTGCTGTGAACAGAATAATTTACACTTCCTGATCTTTTCATATTGCTGAATGTGTGGACTGTATCATCGGATACCTTAAAAACTATATCACCAAGACATCCCAAAACAGCCATTTACTCACCTCCTATACTTCCGACAACAAAACCATCTGAATTAAATACAGGCAGATAAATCACAACAACAGTATCATTAATCTCAGGCATCCATTGTCTTGTAAAAGCAGCGTGCGAATGTGAATTTTCTGAAATGTTTTTTTCGACGCAAACTGTCATTCCCGGAAACTGTAAAACACTGAGCCACCCGGAGGTCATATTTATGTTCTGAAATTTGACACGCACTTTAAGTTTTTTCTCATCAAGTGCAGTAACCGTGCCTATCTGGATTAACCTCTCCATCAATATCCCTCCAAAACTTTACGTAAACTTATTTTTGTAGTATAGCCGTTTCGTCCTAATTCGTGTTTAGCCTGAGAAATAATATATTTACCATTCCAAGGACCGAAACTTTCCAAATTAACCGTAAGACCTGCATGATATATATTATCACCAATCAAAGTGAAATCAGCTTTTTTACCGTATTTGTTATGGAGTCTCAGATACTTTTCAGCAAGAAGCTCTGCCTCTGCAATATTTAACACTTTTGTATGGATTTCAAGCTGCTGATTAGACTTTGATTTCGCATCATAATCTTCAACACGCGCAACCGCTTCTATACATTTCCCGGAAGGCAAAGTATAACTCACACGACAAGATGTATATTTGGCATCGGAAGTGTTTGTGATAAGCTTATATTTACCGTAAGAACCATCACCACGTTTTATTGTTTTAATTGCTGTCTGCTGTTCGAATTCGGACTGATTAAACAAGACAAGAATCCCGTTACTGACCTTTAGCGATATTCCGGCTTTATGACAAAGCTCCGATAAAAACGCTATATCGCTGACATTAAACTGCTCCACTCTGTCATAGTGAGGATCTTCTGAAGCCAAAAACATACAAGCCATTCCGTTGTTTTTTGCCATTTCTTTAGCTATTCCCGAAAGATAATAAGCTTCCCAAGCTTTATGTTTTTTTGTTTGCCTGATTGCTGTAGAAAACGGAAGAGATGTTGCTTTGATTGTAATCACAGCAGGCGGCCCCGAAGCCTCAATGCTGTCAAGTTCAAAAATACCGCAATCAAGCACTTTATCATTCCCGTCATCGTCAAAATTCAGTTTTACAATAGAAGCGCCTATCATTAAGCCGCTGTTTTTCAAAACTAATGAAGAATTATCTGAGGAAAAACTAACCGAAGAATATGCAATACTCGCATTTATCCAGCACGTTATCTGTCCCGGAACTCCGACCATAGATTGCGACACTGTAATCCTTCGTCTGCCGTTAATCTCTTTGTTGTCCCAAAGATAAAAAGTTCCGTTTTTTGTGCCAAAGGAATGCGTTGCGGTGGAACTGACATACGCCTTAACATTATCAAGATATATAGGCGTTCCGGCCGTAATTTCAGATGAAAACACCGTATTATTAGCCGCTACAGCCGTCGGATCTGTCCCATCCGCATTAATTGCAGCCTGTAACCATTCTTCAAGCCATATTCCGTCTCTATCCTGCAATTTTATCTGAATATCATCGGCTTCGTCTTCTTCATTATCCGTATATGTAAGTGACAACAGATACGGCATAACGGATTTTGAAATTTCAATACCGTCGAAGGAAATTTCTGCATAAGTTCTTCGAGCAATGTTTCGTTTGCTCATTTCTTCACCTCTTCCACGGCGGAGCCAAACTGTCTGAAATTTGTGGGACATCGGGAATATTAAGTCTTATTCCTGACGGAAAAATATAGTACTCACGATACTTACGGTTTGCATTTATAAGAATATCCAAATGCTGAGAGCTACCGAGTTGAGAAAATGCGATTTTATCCCACATATCCCCCTGAACAGTAGTATAAGTTTTACTCAATTATAAGCCCTCCTGTTCTTATCAATTCCTGCTTCTTCAAGAGCATCCAGCACATTTTCAATAAGAATATCTGAAAACTCTCGAAGCTTGTTATCAAGGTCTTCGGAATTTCCGCTCTGAACGGTAAACTGTGGCGCTACAGTAATGCTATACTGTCCTGATGTTAGGCCGTTTGTACTTACAGGTACTGATGCATTAACTGCGGATATGCTGTTTGCTGTTAAATGATGCTGATATAAGGGCAGCAACGACATCATCTGAATTTCTTCTCTTGCACCGCTAAGCATTCTTCTTGTTTCTTCAGCAGTATATACAGTTTCCCCGCCACCGAAATAAACTATTTCGGGACCGTTTTCACCTACAAGATGCCAACCGGGAGTGGCATTATCCGTACCGACAGCATAACCACTACTTCCGACTCCGCCTGCATTTACCCCAATATTTATATTGGTGCTCGCACTTTGCAAAGCAGCTCTTACTTGATTAGCAACATTTACAGCATTCTGTACAGCCAGCGCACCGTTAGATGCAATTTGCTCTGCATAAGATATCATTGTACTTCTTGCGGCAGCTATAGCATCTTCGCTCATATCCATTTCGGCTAAGCCGTTTTCCATAGTTGCTATAATTGCCTGTATCTGCCCTTCAAAGTCTAACTGCCAGGCTGTAACTTCACCTGCTGCTAATTCTCTTGCGGCTTTTACTTCACCCACAGTTTCAGCAAGCTTTGCTATAATTTCAGTATTTCCGCTGTTTACCGCCTCTGCAAGACTTGCTGCAAATCCCGCAGCTTCTTCAGTTCCGCTTTGTGCATAGGTTATGATTTCCTCGTAATTTGCTTGAGTTATACCCAAATCATCGGCAGATACACTGCGAAGAATACTGATATTATCTGCATAACTTTGCCAGAACACAAGTTGGGAATCCATAGCAGTTTGTGCACTTGCTACTGTCATATCAGCATTGGCCTGTGCTTCTGTGAACAAATCAAACTGACCGGCAAAGCTTTCCGACATTTCCACATAACATTCGGAATATGAGGCTGCTAAATTATTCACTTCTGATATAATGGATTCAATTACAGCTTCCTGCTTTGATAAACTATCAGAGCTAATATCTGTGCCATTCATCAAAACTTCCGCATACTTTTCAAATCCGGTTGTACACTCAGCTATAGTTGCATCACACTCAGCTATAGTTATATCAAATTCTGCCATCTGAACTGAATATTCTTCAACTGCCTTTTTTGCCGCATCTAACTCTTCTTTTTCATCAGACAGATTCGCTGTAATTTTTGCTATCGCGTAAGCAAAAATGCCGTTTTCTGCATTTGCACTTTCGCCAACCTTTCTGTTATAGTCCGATTGAGCATCAGATAATCTTTTCAATGCTGTTTCGTGCAATGCTACTGCCTCTGCTCTTGCGACCTCTGCCTCTGCCTTTCCTTTATATGCTTCAACAAGTGCTTGTCGTTGCTCTTCCTGTATCCGGAGTAATGCTTCCGCCTTTATAGCTGCTTCCATAGCAGATGTATAACCGTCAATATTTTCTGATACATCATCATAAGAAAGTGCGAGATTAGGAACAACACCGTTTAATTCTTCAATTATAGCTTTCATTTCCTCTTGCTTTGAAACAGAATCATCTGTCTCAGAAGAAAGTTCACGAAGACGGTTAACAAGAGCAAGATTTGTAAGCTCGTTCATTTTAATTTCTGAACGGGATTCTCTGTTTGCATCAATAGAGTTTCTGATTTCCTCGTTTAGTACATTGCATTCCTCAACATATTGACTTAATGTCTGCTTGTTCATTTCAAAACTACTGTTAAGGTTTTCTATTTCAAAAGCAAGTAAGGCTGCTTCTTCGCTATTTTCTTTCTGCTCTACTGTCAAAGCATTGTATTCAGTCTGCAATTTCTGCAACTGATAATATTCTTGCCGTGAAGCTTCTGTAAGCTCTCTTAAAGTATCTTCACTATCCTCAGTTTCATCTTTAGCGTTTTTCATCAACACCGCAAAAGAACCGAGAGCTGTCACAACACCTACTATTGCAGATGCTGCAAGAAGATACGGATTTGCCTTCATTGCAGTATTTAATGCATCTGTTGCCGCTTTTGCAAGTTTAGATACAGCAATATATCCGACTAATGCAGCCGTAAATCCTCCAACACCTATACCGAGTGCTGTTATAGCCTTTACTAATTCAGGATTTTTTTCAACAAACTCCGTAACTGTTTTTAAAGCATCCATACCCACATCTGCAAGTGTTGCCACAGTGGGAGTATACACATCACCTATTGCAACTTGCAGATTACCGTAAGTATTCTGCAACATCTGCAACTTACTTGCCGTCGTTGCATATCGTTTATTAGCTTCAACAGTAAGTGCAGTATTTTCATTCCATGCTTTATTCGCAGTATTTACGGCATCACCTAAAGTTTCAGCTGCAAGACCGAGGCTTTTTAACATATTTGACTGTCTTACACCCGTAAGCCCTAATGTTTCAAGTACGAGAACGGAGCTTTCCCCTTGATCATCAAGTTTTCCGAGGCCTGCTATAAAACTCTGCAATGCTTCAACAGGACTTGTTTTCCATGCAGTAGCAAACTCATCTGCAGACATTCCCGCTACACGGGCAAATTCTGTAAGACTTTCGCTCTGCGTTTCCACAGCTTTTTCAATATTGGAAAACGTCTGTGTCATTGCCGTACCGCCGGCTTCAGCTTCGATTCCGACTGAAGACATAGCAGCAGAAAGAGCCATTATTTCCGACTCACTGAATCCTGCAAGCGTACCCGCAGATGCAAGTCTTGTTGACATTGCCACTATATCAGCCTCTGTCGTTGCGAAATTGTTACCAAGATCAACCACAACAGAACCGAGACGGGAGTAATTTTCTGATGCAGTACCAGTAATATTTGCAAATTTTGCAAATGCAGATGCAGCATCATCCTCTGTAAGATTAGTAGATTCACCAAGATTAATCATTACCTTAGTGAAATCCATAACATCATTAGTGGCAACACCGAGCTGTCCTGCTGCTTCTGCAACAGCGGCAATTTCCGTAGTCGTCGCCGGCATTTCGGTAGTCATATTTTTAATTTCATCGGTTATAGCAAGAAGCTCTGCTTCGGTTCCGTCAACTGTCTTAAAAACACCGGTCTGCGCACTTTCAAATTCAACAGATGCCTTGACGCATTCAATAATTTCCTCTGCAATTTCTTCAAATGCTCTTGCAAGTCCTGCAGCTGCAAGAGCAGAGCCTGCAGCTTCAAGTGCAGTGACACTGTTCTCTCCAAAGTTTTCAGCACTTTCTGCAGCCTCTTCCTGCTTTTTCCTTAGAGCATTCATTTCTGCAGTAAGCTCAGCACTTTTATCCGAAAGTGCATCTGTATTAATACCTGCGCCTTTTAATGCATTTTCAGTTTCTTCAAGACGAGCTGTCTGCTTAGAAAGTGCATCTGATGTTTTATCAATCTGTTGCTGTTTTGATAACAGTTTGTTTTCAAGGGACGAAGAATAACCTTCCGTTTCATTTATTTCACGTTGAATATTATCGTACTGTTGCTTAAGAACTGCTAATTTTGAACGTGTTGCCTCAACTGCACTCTGCTGTTTCTGATAAGAAGAAATGTCTGACTGTACTTTTGACAGTGCGGCAATTTCTTTTTGCATCGACATCAGTTCTTTCTGTGCCGATGCAAAAGTACTGTTAAATGTTCCGCTGAGCTGAGCACCGAGCTGTAACAGCAATTTATGTTCTTTTCCGCTTGCCATTTTTTACTCCTTTCTCTTATTTCTTCCGGCGGCTCTCAATTTCTTCTTCCAGTTCATTATTGGAAATAATCCATTTTGAAAAATCCCGAAGTCTGAGCCCGAGCCAGAAAGTAACAGGAGTATTATTAAGCCTTGCCATCACAAGGCATTGTTTCCGGAGCCACGAGAAAGTGTCTTCCTTTACAATGCCGCATTCATTAAAAAAGAACGAGCCTTGCCACGGATCTTGTTATAATCACGAAGGGGCATAGCCGCAAACACATCAGCTCCGATTTTTTCCTGGCAAGCACGAACGGCAAGACGAATAAGATACTCTCCTGAAAATTCGGGACTTACTACTACTTTTCCGAGTGAAGCAAGCTCATTTTCGATACTGAGTGAATCCGCACCGGTTAAACCTTCAAAATCAAAAGAAAGTTCTTTATATGTTTTTTCTTCGAAAGAAAACGGCTTTGAAAACCTGTGAGTATAAACTCCCGTTTCTTTTTCAACCTTTACTTCCGTCTCTTCTGTATTTATTTTGCTTGTTATATTTTCACGATTCATTTAAATTCTCCTTTTCTTAAAAATGCAGCCCGAAGCGAAAACTTCGGGCATCAGAATTATTTTCCGAGTGCTCTTCTGACCTCTTCGAGATAGTCAACACCGTTTACATAGTGGATAAAGTTCAGAGGGTCGATTTCTCGAACTTTTCTTCCTTCAATATAAGTAGCCCAGTATCTTACGGAATATTCGCCTGATACATCAGAAGGACTCGCAGGAGCAGCAGAACCGCCCTTACTACTTTTGGGAATGATAACAAAAATGTGTTTTTCTTTTGATACCTCAAGAGTACCTTTTACCGTATTTTCATTCTGAGTTGCGATACGAAGATCAATATTGTGACGACGAGGTTCAGAAAGCTTTATTGCCTGTTCTGAAAAAGATAAAAACTCAAGGTTTAATGTCATACTGTCGTAATGTCCGAGAATAACCTCTTCAATATTACCGGCAATGCCGGCACCTGATACAGTCTGTGTCAGAGCAGTAAGATCAGGAAGTGTTACTTTTGCAACACCGACATATTCTCTTGAATCTTCATAAACCGCAAAGTTAATAACGCTGTGTTTCATTTATTTCTCTCCTTTGTGTCACATAGTGAGTGCACTTTCAAGATAAGAAGCATCATATTCAAGCACAAAATCTATCTCCTGAGCAGGCGTGGGAGGAGTAAGATAAATATGAAGCTTTATAATTCCTGCCATAAGATTTGACAGCGGATTTTCGTGCTCAAGGCATTCAACTCTTGCACCGAGAAGTTTTTCCTGCCCGACAAGACCGTTAAGCCAGATATTTGCAGTGTCAACAACATTGTCTACAAGTCTTCTTGTCATTGACTTATCAAGCTTTGACCAGAATGTCTTTATAAGCGAATTGGCTACCCATCCGAACATACGGCCGACAGGAATGAAATAATCCTTTACATCAGAATTCTTGGGATAGCACCCGGTATAGTTACCCCATGCACACCAGCCGTTTACGAAGTTAAGTGCAGTGACTATGCCGTTTGCATTAAGGTGATTAGCATCTGAAAGAGTGAGATCAACTTCTGTTCCGTCTTCAAGGCAAAGTCCGTTACACTTAAGTGCCTTATTTGAGGGAGATTCACAAGGAACACCGTCATTGTCGATATCAGTCTTCGCAATAAGTCCTGCGAGCTGAGAAGAAAGATGGAATATCCTGTTATCAAGCCGCACCATAGGCCAGCAAGCTATATTGTCTTTGTCTGTAAGATTATTATTGTTCTTCATTTCAATAGCCTTTTCAAATGATGTGGCACAATCCTTTCCACAAGGAATGTCTATAAGAGCTTTTGCTTTGAAAAGACCGTTAATGTTAGCTGTTTTCGCTGTCAAAGCAGCTGCAACTGTCGGGTCCGAAGAAAAACCGGGTGCCAACATCTGATCAGGAATAATACCGCACTTTGTAAGACAAAGTTCAACCTTTTCAATTCCGGCAACTATGTCGGCTGCTGTCACCTTTGTGGGGTCAACAATCGAATATGCGATATTAAGACTCTGGGCACCATAAGATGCACTATCGGAGAGCAGCTCAACAATAAGAGTTTCATCTGCATAAAAACAGGCATAATCTGTGCCTGAAACAAGAGTACTTTCACCTGCTTTGACAATAAGAGTATCATCAATAAGGGCTTCAAAAGGCAAAACTGCTTTATGGTCCTTAATCGTAAAATCTGCAGCTGCAACTGCAGATTTTGCTTTTGTAATATCAAGCACATTACAGAAGATAACAGGCTGCAGAGAAAAGAGCTTAAAATGAGAATACATAAACTCACAAAGGCTGTATTTCTTCCAGTCTTCGGAAAAACCGAGCTTTTCAACGGCTTCATCCCAGCCTGTTATAAGTACAGGGACACCTACCTTCATAGGTGCAGATGCCGAAAAAACAGGCGCAACACCCACAACGAAAGGAATTCCTGATTCAGCAACAATAGGTGTGCTGACGGCTGTCGCCTGTTCAGAAGTATGAACACTGTGATTCATTTAATTTTCCTCCTTAATTTAACCCTTCAAAAGTTTTCTGTAATTTTCATACAGAATATTTCCGGGAGTTTTTACTTTTGCTCTGTCATGAGCTAAAGTCTTATCGGTTACAACAAGTGGCTTTACACAAGGATATTTTTCAATCACATCCCTAAGCTTTGTAAGAACAGTTTCACGACCGCCCTTGTAAATCGTTCCCGACTGAATAACACTTAAAATCGTAGGACCGATATAAACACAAAAGCCGGCGGCATTATTACTGTCGGCGGCTTTCTTCTTTATTTCGGTCTTTTCTGTTTTTACTGCAACATCTGTATTTGCCGCAGCTTTTTTCTTTTCACTCATAAATTTACCTCTCTTTCGACAAAAGGCATAAACCAGGATGTTATCATTTCACCTGCAAAATATGGAGCTGTATCATCAGGATAAGCAAGAACTTCAACACCTTCTTCAAGATCAAGAGCAAACTGATGTCCTATTACTTCAGTTTTAAGCAAATCTATTCTGAGTCTTTCCATAAGCTCCAAAAGCATCAACGAACCTTCCTGTTCATCAGGACTGTAAACACAAAATATTGAACGAATAATAACTTTTGATTTTCCGGTATTTCCGTTTTTTCTGCTGTCTTTTCCGGTTATGAACTGATGAATAATGTAAGGCGCTTTTTTCTTGGCAGAATTACTGTCAGGTAACCGCATTAAATAAACTTCAGCAGCTCTTTCAAAGCCCTTATGAAAATCATTTTCCTGTTGCTTTACGGGAAGAAGAATATCTTTCACGGATTTTTCGGAAAATTCTTTTAATTTTTCAAGTAAAACTGTTTTATTCATATTACCTATCCTCCAAAGCCGTTTAATATGCGAAGGATATTATCATCAAGACGTTTCGTAAATACTTCCATGGCTTCATCCGAAAGCTTACTCTGCACTTCTTCATGTCCCAGCATCTGTGGCACGGAAAGTCCCATTATTTCACGTACTGCATCCGAGCCGGAAGAAGAACTGCCCCCGGTTCTTTCAAATATTCCCGTATGTCCCGATTTCATCTGTGCGACAAAAGCATTCTCAAATCTGACAGGTGAGGTTCCTTGCAACAAATGTCCGGAAGCTGAAACTCCGGGAGAAAGCATTTTCCAACCGTCTGCAGTTTTTATCGGCTGTTTTCTTGTCGTATCCCAAGTGGGTATTTTAGGAGACGATCCGTCATATCGGTACAATGGAATTTTTTGTCCGGAAAAAGTTACAAGAACCTGTACTCCGTCGTTATAGGAATATCTTATACTAATATTCTCGTTTGCTCGTATATTAGACTTAGATATAGCATATCTTTCTCTTATTTTGTCTGAACTGCCTGTCCGGATTTTTGAAACTGCTCTCGACATAGCATCTTTAAGTGCTTTTTCGATTCCTCCGGGAACACCTGCAAGAATCTTTTCAGCTTTTTTGACAGTAGAAGCCCCGACTTCTTCAATACGGATATAACTCATTCGTCTATAGCCTCCAGTTCAATACGAAGCATTCCGTCTTCAAGAGAAGAGGATATAACATAGTATTCACGGAAGAATCCGCCTCCGCCCTCTTCATTGTTTACAGAAAGCCTCTGTCCCTTTTCAGGTCGAAGGCCTCCTATATCTTCCATTCTGCAATGAAGCACTGTTGAAACACTGTAAAGTCCCTGAGTTCTTTCCGATGCATTTTGTTTTCTTCTTTTTTCCTTTGAAGCAGATAAAACTATCGGAATATCCACATAATATTCACCGTCATATTTTACGGTTCTGCGTTCTGCAAAATCATTAACATTAAGAAAAACCCTGAGATTATCGGAAAGAATACTGTCCTTAAAACTCATACTACAGGATTTTCTGCATTAAGAGCAGGAGGCTGTTCTTCATTGGATATAACAGCTTCTAAAGCTTCAACATATTCGTCTTTTTTTGAAAGCTTTGAGCAGTCAATGCCCTTGCTCCTTGCGATTTCTTTAAGTTCGGGAACGGTAAACTCCTTAAGCTTATCTCTCAAAGTTTTTTCATCCTCTTCACTGTCTTCGATATTTTGACCGTTTACAGCGTTTTCATTTTCGGATGCATTGTTGTCCTCTTCTTTATTATTGCCGCCGTTTTCAGGCGGTTTTAAGCCGTCATTACCGTGCTTTTCTGCATCTTTGATTATTTTCGCAACATTGAGCTTTTCCAGCCTCAGTGCTTCTTCATCGCTCACATCGCATTTTTCGCCGACTGATACCGGATGCACACCCTTTTTTCCGAAATGTTTGTGACCGTATGTTCCGGATATAATTTCAACTGTTTTCATACCGTTTTGCTCCTTTCATCACATCAACCGACTACATTTGCGGCATAAATATAGGGGCAATAGTTTTTGGGAGCGGCAAGAGGACGGGATGCAAGACGAAGTTTTCTTATATCTCTGGGCTGATCGAGAATAAACTTGGGAACTCTTGCACTTGCATGAGAAACGGGCTCAGTTGAGCCGAAATCGATTTGAGTAATCTGACCGTACATCATGTGACCGCAAGCGGGAGCTGTGACCATAGCCGATGTTGCAGGGAAATATTTCTGTTCCTTATCGTTGTCATCTACATAAGTTTCATCAACACTGATAAGATTAAGTTTGAATCCGCCGAAATTTACAGTTCCCATAAATACAACACCGTCATATTTTGAAAGCTCCTGTTCAATCTGTCCTGTAATGATACCGCTGTTCTTATCGAGAAGTCTCTGAACCTGCTCATTTTCAAGAATTGCATCAGCAGCATCAGAACCAAGAACGAGATCAGCAGCTCGAAGGCCACGGCGGGAAAGCATACGACACATAGCCTTAACATCACCGAAAAAGTCACCGCCTGCAGTATCCCATTTTTCACTGACCGTATAGTTGTGTTCGGAAGCTCCGTCATAAAACTGAATATGAATGGTGTCACCTACTGTATCGGCATCAATATACTCCTGCATCGTACAGGAGTTATTGATCATAGTCTGTACCGCCATCCATTCTTCTCTTCTGGTAATAAGATTTTCCATGTCCGTAAGGTCATCAAGCTGAAGCTGTGCGGCACGTGCTGCAGGTGTCATACCGGGATAAAGAGCTTCTCCGTAGCCTCTTTTCCTGAGGTCGTCCATTGTAAGAATTCTTGAAGGTGCAACAAAAGCAGGCTGGTATTCACTGATAGAATAGCCTCTGCGTTCAGTAGGAATATCACCTACAGATGGCGACACAACAGCGGCCATTTTTCTTGAGCCTTTGCGGTATTCCGTAAGAACTTTGTCTGCAGCAAAAACATCACCGGCACCGGTGGGAAAATATCTGTCTTTAAAAAATGTCTGCTGCGGTACTATTTCTTCCGATATCGCCATAAGTACATAGGTATCAAAAAAATTAAGTTCAGGCATTTATACTCCTCCTTATTCCGCCTTAAGTGCGGATTTTAATATAATACCGTTCTGACGGAGCTTATCTTTATCGGATTCTGTCAAAGCATATCCGTCCTTCACGATGAGTTTTGCAGGATCAAAGCAACCTGCAATATAAACGGCAGCAGAAACATTTTCTGCTGTGCCGACAACAGTATCTTCGCACAAAATACTGTCAGGTGTTCCGTTTCCGTCATAAAGACTTAATACACCGCTTTCGTTTTTGCCGAAAAGCGTACCTCTCTTAAATGTTGTTTCTTCTGTAGTTTTGCCGATAATTCCGGCGGATGTAACTGTTATCGGTGTTATGTCAGTTATAAGACCGTCATACTCCATTTCGCCGATTTGCTTACCGTGTTCTTTCATTTGTTTCACTCCTTCTTACCGAAAATGTTTTTCACTTCAACTCTCGCATTCTGAAGCTTCTGTGCCGAAGAAAGTTTTTCCGAGTTTACCGATTCTTCAATAGCACCGGGAGCAGCACCTACATTGGCAGCACCCGAAGAAGCAGCATCAGCTGAAAGATTTGCGAGAAATGCCTTACCGTTCTGCTGGGCCTTTTGCGCGGCACGGTATGCCAGCTCCTGAGCAGTGCAAGGGGTATCACCGTATTTTGCACTCTCGACAAGTTCTGCATCAAAAAGACCTGCTATAGCATCAATCTCTTTAATACGGTTACGCTCAGCCTGTACAGCTTCAGATGTACCGTCAACAGAAGGTACCTGTGCCGCTGTAGGTGTAACATTTACATTGGCTGAATTGGTGGATTTTGTATCATCCATTGAGTTTCCTCCTTCATTGTTGCAGGAATTAACCTGCACTGTATTATCAACCGCTTTTGCGGAATTGACCGTAGGAATGTTATCGGGAACTATCATACCGGGTGCAAGATGCATCTGATGCGAGCCCACAATAATACTTCTGCCGTCAGCGGAAGCTGCCATTTTAACAGGTTCAGCATCTTCAAGCAGCTCATCTGCAAAACCCTTGTTAACAGCTTCGCCGCCTGTCATATAAGTAGTTTCCGACATCATGCTTTTTATTTCGTCAATACTGAGTCCGGTTTTTCTTTTATAAATCATAGCCTGCATATCGTCCCAGGCATCCTGCTGTTCTGCCTGTGCCCTTAATTCGTCTGCATTATAGCCACCCCATAAAAGCGACCAGCATTTATGTATCATAATAAGACTTGAAGGATTTACCTTAACCATATCACAGGCACACATTATGAGTGAACCGCCCGACATTGCAACTCCGTCAACTATACATATTGTTTCAGCACCGTTTCTTGCAAGTTCTCTCAAACGGTTATGAATGGTATTTGATACCCCGGCATCACCGCCGTATGAATTCATACGCACGGTTATCTTTTTACACTTTGATATCTTATCCAAATCTTCCATAAACTCATTAAGAGTAATAAAGTTTCCGGGTACTTCTTCTCCTGTCCACCAATCAACGGGGCGCTGTTCATATATGTCACCGTACATTATGATTTCAGCTTCATTTCCGTCTGATGAAGCCATAGAATACACACTTTTCTGAATATTAATTGTCTTTATGCTCATTGCTTTTTTCCTCCGTTATTTTTATATGAATTGCTTATAAATATTAAAATTCCCAATCGCTTGGGAATTTGATTTTGCTATTCTAAAGAATATTGCAACAACATTTCGTTCTCTCTTGCAAGTTGTTCCATATTCTCCTGCCAGTCTCCGCCGCCAAGTTCTCTTGTGACCTGCTCATGAGTTTTAATGCCGTGAGATATCAGTTCTATTGCAGCATCCGCTTCTTTTCTCGGATCAAGCTGTCCCTGCACAGGGCCTATCCATCGGGCACCACACCAAGCAGCTCTTATAAGAGGATCATCGAAGAATCCCGGAGCGTTAATTCTCCCGAGTGCAACAGCTTCACTTAGCCACAACTCGTATGCAGGCTGACAAAAATCTCTGACAAACCAACTGCGCCGCATTTTAAAAGCCTCCCACGCTTCTAAAAGAGCACCTCGGGAAGCCGAATAACTTGAATTAAATTCTTTTATAAGAACATCGTACGGAATTTCAAGACCGGCACCGACAAGTTTACAAATTGATTTTATAAAAGTTTCAAATCCGGCTGTAGGGATATTGGGATTACCGAACTTAACAGACTCACCTTCTTTAAGGTGAATAACTGTTCCGGGCCCCATTTCATATTCGTTTTCATCATCAGAAATATTATCACTAAGATTATTCTCGTCAGGATTATCACCCGGTACTCCTGCAATGCTTCCGGCTCCCGTTTCATTAAACGGAATTTCCGAACTTTCAGTTTGTGTTTCTACCCAAGCAGTAAAGAACGATTGAACAAGAGCCGCCATCAATTCACTTTCAGTATAACGTCTTAATTGCAATAAAGGCTCAATAACCTGTGACAAATACGGTACTCCTCTGTATTGATCAGGACGTTCACTGTCCATTATGTGAAGTACATTAGGAAGTCCCGTCTTTTCACCGTATGCTTTAACCCTTGCCCATTTTTTAGCTTTTCCGGTGTATTCCAAAGGATAAGTATTACAGATATAATATGCCGTTATATGGCCGTTTTTGTCAATTTCAACACCGTCATAAATTATATTCCCCGCCCCGGCTTTTCCTTCGGGCACTTTCCCCTCCGTAAAACCCGAAGCAGTATATCCGCCACCGAATTCGGAAGGTGTTGAAACTCTGTCTGCTTCGATTATATGAAGCCTTATCCCGTAAGGATTTAATTTTGTCGGCTCCTGTCTTTTTATAAGAACAAACACATCTCCCGACATAAGCCAGGATTTAAGAGCCAATTGCTGTAATTCCTCAAAAGAATTAATACCGATTGCATCACAGTTCTGTTTTTTCTCCGCCCAAAGCTTAAACTCTGCCTCGGTATTTCTCTGCCAATTTTTCGCTTCTTCCGGTGTAAGCCCCAGAAGTTCTCTGTTGATTGAACTTTTAAGTGTCAGCCCCGTCCCGACCACTTTTGTTCTGTTGGTATTTATAGCAGAAGTTGCAACAGGCGAAGACATATATAAAAGCCTTGAACGCTGCCGCAAAGTAAAATTATTACGGTTAATATCTTCATTCGGAGAACCGCTGTTAGGTAAGAATCCCCTGAGTGCCCGTCTTATGTGACTTGCTCCTGCTTCATCATACCCTTTTGCAAAAGGAGAAAAAGTTCTCTTTTTCTTCTTTACACTCATAAAAAACACATTCCTTTCATAAAAAGATCACAAAAAAACTTTACTTTTTTCAAAAAAACGCTTGACAAATACGCATTAAAGGCGTATAATAATATTTGTAAGGAGGAGGTGATAACAACGAAGCGGTCAGACCTTATAAATCTTTTTAAGAAAAACGGTTGGTACTTAAAAAGAAACGGTAGCGGACACGATATTTACACCAACGGAACAGAAACAGAAACAGTTCCGAGACACAAAGAAATAAACGAAAACTTAGCGAAGGCAATAATCAAAAGGAGAGGGCTTAAATAAAGCCCCCTCCGGGTCTCTCGCAAATAATATATATTAATTTTTTTACACGGAGGTTTATATGAAAAATTCATATCCTGTTATCTTAATGACTGAAAAAGTAGGTTATACCGTATTCATTCCTGATTTTAATATCAACACACAGGGAACTGACATTACCGAAGCTATCGAAATGGCAAGAGATGCCATCGGCATAATGGGAATAGATATGGAAGACGACAACAAAGTATTACCGCCTGCATCTGATATAAAAAGTATCAAATGCAAAGAAAATGAAATTATAACTCTTATTGATGTTGATTTTACGGAATACCGACGAAAAAACGAACTCCGAACAGTCAAGAAAAACTGCACTCTACCAAGCTGGCTTTGTTATGAAGCAGAAAAAGCAAATATTAATTTCTCTCAAATTCTTCAAAATGCACTAAAAAAAGAGCTTAATATAACTGACCGCTGATTTCATTCCTTTCAAATAAATCATAAACAAGTATTTAAAAGAACACAAACACAAAACTGTTATGTACAGTTCGTGTTTGTGTTGCTTTTTTATTGGAAATTCATATATAAAAACTAAATAGACTTCTCTGAACAGAGGACACTTTTCTGCAAAGATAAGTACTTTCATAACGATTACTGCAAAGTTAATAATCCCTCGGCACTATTCCGAAAGCTTTTCGCGGTTTTGCTGATGAGTTTATAAGACGGGATAAAGAATCAACTTCCTTTTCTGCTGTTTCAATTTCTTTTTTTAATATGCCGAGATCAAGACGGGTAAGCTGTCGGTCATCTATCATATAGCTCTTTACCCCGCCGTCAACAAGTGCAAGATAAGCAGCTCTCAATTTTTCAAGAGCTGTTTTTCTGAACTGCAATCTTGCTTTTAATTCTGTCATATCGGACATTTTTATTTCACCTACCAGTTGTCATAATATTTGTTTACTGTGCTCTCTTTTTTTCGAGGGGCACCTTTATTTGAATTTAACGGTTTAATGGTAATAGGGGCTCTGTCGGCTTCATTTCTTGCAGCCTTCAAACACCTGTCAATTTCATCAAGATTTACGGGAAGTGCCTTAAATGCCGCCATAGCATAGTTGCGACAGTCAAGCGGCTCATTTCTTTCGTGTCCCGGTATCTTTTCCCATGCCCAAGGCTGTTTCTTGTTTACCCGATATACAAGGTGTTCCGATAAAAGTCCCTTAAAATATGCCGTACCGTATTCATCAGTTTTCGGGAAATGGCAGTATTTTGCTCCGGGAGTCTGAACTCTAAGATTATCCATTATAATCTGTTTGCCCGAATCAACACCGATTTGATACTGCCAACACGTTCCGACAGATCTTTGATTAACAACAATCTTCTGCTGCTTCGGCGGAGCAGTAAAAGGCTTATCGGGCCCCGGCATACCTTTAACACAAAATACTTTCTTACCGACACGGGCACGGCACTGCAATCGAACATCTTGAGTAAAGTGACCGCCTTCATCAACAAATGTCATTGATATTCTCAGTCCCTTTTCATCTTCAAAACGGTATATATGATCAAGTACATTGTCAAGAGCCGCCCAGGTTACTTCTTCATCGGGACGACCCATTATTATACCTTTTCTTATTCCCCACGTTTCACCGAAATGTCCGTGCCCTACAACTTCATACTCAAGACGGTTATCCTGCGTATCGACACCGCAAGTAAGAACAAGTACACCTTCAGGAAGTTCTGCTGAATATTCTTCCCTTCTTGCCATAAGAGAATCTTCATCCTCTATCTCTCCTCTGTCTTCCCACAGCTCACCAAAACAGGTGTTATACACAACCTGCATTTTCTTGGTACTCCCTGAAGCATTTAAAAACTTTCGAATAATTGATTCCCATGATGCCCACGAGCTGACAAAAGCATTAAGCCAGAATGACCGTGTACCGGTTTTATATGCATCCGGATTCTGTGCTTCCCAGTGAGCCGGCTGTTTCTTCATTTCCGCTTCATCGGATACAGAACCGCACCCGGGACAGACATAATAAATATCAGTAACTTTATAGGTTTTCTTACCTGCAGTAATCTTTTCTGTTGATTCATATCTAATATCAGACCAACGTATTTCGTGAAATTCTCCGCAATGCGGACACTGCGATTTCCACCTTTCCATTGTACCTGTCGAAAAAGCGGCTTCAATGGCACTTGCATTTTTTACTGTGGGTGTTGATACCTCAACTGCTTTTGCATTATAGAAAGTTGTTTGTCTTGCCATAGCAAGATCCCACGGATCTCCTTCATTACCTGCAGATAATGCCCAACGGTCTCTTTCATCACCGAAAACATATCTTATAGGCTTTGATGCCAAAGCATGTGCTTCTGTCGAACCGCACATTGCAAGTATTCCGCCGGGATAGGTTTTTTGTAGAATTGTATTTCCTGTATCTCTGCTTTTAGGGTCACTTACTTTTTTTCTTAGTGTAGGACAGTCTCTTATCATCGGAGCTATTCTGAGTTTAGAATATTCCTTTGCATCAATGGTTGTCGGATGAACAAAAAGAATGCTTCCGGGATCTTCATCAATAATATATCCTATTGCATTATTAATAAACTCTGATTTTCCGACCTGAGAAGCAGCAACCATAACAATGTGCCTTACAGCGGGATCCGTAAATGCATCCATAGGCTCCTTAAGATACGGTGTTCTGCTCGTTCTCCACGGTCCCGGCTCTGCGGCACTCTCTGCAGATAACCGCCTTTTCTGCTCTGCCCATTCAGTAACAGTAAGATTATCAGGCGGAGCAAAGCCGGAAATCACGTCATCAACAGCAAGATTCAGTTTCCGAACCCGCTTTTCTTCCGACCTTCTTATCTCAATTATGTCACATTCCTCGCTTGAGCAGCTCACCTTTTCTTTTATACATTCAAAATCAAGTAAAACTGTTCTTTCTTCCGAAGATCTATTCTTATCTACAGCAATTCTTTCATTAATAACTTCTTTCACATCAAAAAATGTACTCACTCATATTTATCAATTCTCCCGCTTTTCGGATAAAACGTTTTCTGTTTCATCTTTTTCAGAATAATCCCACTCTCGACGGCTTCGTGCCCTTTCTTTATACAGACGGGGATCATATTTATAATGTGACAATTCACTGAGCACAAAGTAAATTTCTTTCTTTATGATTTCAGCAGCCTCTGCAGCATTATCAGTACCGACAACATCAACAGCAAGCCTTCCGGGGAGAGCCATAAGCATTCCTCTGACTGTAAAAACGAGGTCAGAAGTCAAAGCTGCAACATCCTCAGAGCGGTGCATTTTTCCGTCAAGTTCATCTGCTTCCATTTCTGCAATACGAGCCTTTGAGCGTTTATAAAGTGCTTCAGCTGCAAGTTTCTTTTTTTCAGTTTCTTTTTCATCTGCAGATATATCGCTTTTTGAAATAAATGTTATATATCGCTGAACACTGTCAGATAAATTAAAACGACCTCTTCGAACCGCTGTTATAGTTCCGTCCTGTGCCATCTGCTGAACCCGTCGGGCAGTAACCCCCAAAATAGCAGCCAATTCCGTAGAACCGACTTCTGTATCAATACTGAGCTTTATTGATGTATTTTTTGAAGCGGAAACACCACCGGATTGTTTACTTTTTGCCACACTCTCCCCCTCCTTTATACCGCTTTTTCTTACTAACTCATTTCGTTTTCATAAAAACTGCATTTTACGAAATTTTTCAAAAAGTCATTTCGCATTTCTGTAACAGCTCATTATCACTGCTTTTTGATAAATCAAGTTGTAAAAAATGCATCTTTCCGAACTAAGCACAAAACAATACAATGTTTTAATTAAAATTTAAATCGCACGAATATACACGAAAAAAATTCGGATTATTTGTTTTTCCTCTGATTGCACGCAATTCCGATAAAGTTTTTAACAAAAAGACCGTTAACCTGCATTTGTATTAACACAAATTCGTAACGAAATCATGATTTTTTTCCTCCAAAACTACGCGACACCCGGGGTCGTCGCCCCCGCGAGCCTCCGGGAGGGTGTGTCACAGTACCTTTTTGTACAATGAGTAGTCGGCGGCAGGACTTGCACCCGCATTTTTACACAGTGAACTTCACTTTGTGATGTGTAACGTTTTTCTCTTAAACTAAACCGACTCGCAAAAAAATTTTTCTTCAATATTTTCTCTGCAATAAATAAAGCCCAAGGACGGTAAAAGCTACCGCCTCAGGCTTCAATCTTTTTTAGTAAATATATGAATTATTTCTCAATAACTTGCTTAACAAGTAACAAAACTTCGGGGAGCGAGAACACTCCTGCTCCCCAAGGTTATGATAATAAATTCTTTTTCCGTTATCAAACACAATATGACAGAAAAAATAAGAACACAAGAGGAGTAGTATACTATGACATAAAAAAGCTCGATTACTCGCAGAACTTACTCAACAGGAAAAGAGCGACAGCTTGAGATTCCAAAACGCACTATCGGAAGCAGGGAAAACGTCAGCCGCCAATGCCCTCCTTATGTTGAAAGGTTGGTAATAAAAGAGCTGCTTCGCATTGCTAAAGGCAACTCAGAATAAGAATTTGCAGGGTGTTGTACCCTGCTTTTCTTTTACTGCACAAATTAAAAATCTTCAATCTATTACCTTTTAAAAACAAAAAAGTTTGCAATACAAATATAGCAAACTAAAGCAAAGAATAAATATTTAATTTTTATTCACACATATGATAAAGATTTGATAAACTTTAAAGACAAACCCAATAGCTTTCATATAATTATCCCAAAGCAACAAAGTCATTTTGTGTAAATATGCACATTGAATTTATTTTAAGGAGCGTGTAAAATGTATATTAGCAAGAGTCAAGTTCACCCTATTTCGAAAACATCATTTGAAATTTTAAAGTAGGTGAATTTATGACTTTACTGTCTGTATTTGAGGCATGGAGAGATTTACCTTTCGAAAAAGCTTTAGGCTTTTCTTTAACAATAATTGCTCTCCTTACTATCTCGAAAATCTTCCCTAAATCCGAAAGTGAAACAAAAAGTGAAAACACAACAAAAATAATCAAATTAATAATTGCCACATTGATATTATTAGTTCTTATACTTGCTGATTATGGCAATTATTCTACATTATTTTTTCAGTTATTCACAGAGCCCGTAGTTAATGTCTTAATCACGCTAACTACATAGCAAATCCAAAAAAGTTTTTGTGGGATTTCCCGTCCAAAGCAAATCCCACATAAACATCTCTCGTGCTATAAATAGCACAAAACTGAACTTGACATCTTGCAAACAGACAATACTTTTCTTCGGAAAAGTATTGTTCTTTTTTAAAGCTCTACTTACAAGACATTAAGTATTGTAACATATACATATGTCGAATGCAACGCTTATTTCTGTTTTTTTTCTGTTTTTTTACTGTTTTTTTTACTTTTTTGCCATATTCTTTTACATTTTTGTCAAAAATTATACTTTTTAGAAATCAATTCATTATAAATATAATATAGTTTATAACGGACATTCAAGGACTTCTTCCAAGTTTTTAAGAGACTGACTGTGAAGTCTTCTGATATGTCTTACTGAATAATGCATTTTTTTCGCAATTTCTTCATACGAAAGATATAGCAAATATCTATTGCGTAAAACAGCACGAAGCACTTCTGATGGTAAGTTTCCTATAAGCTGTTCTGCTTTATCATATGCTGCAATATAAGAATTTATTACCTCCTGCATTTGATCTTCCTTGACAAGTATTTTTTCTATTACAGCAACAAAATGAGCGTTATTATCACAATTCCCTTCCGACACTCTCTCTTTCTCAAAGGAAAAAGACTTAACGGAAGTTGCAAGACTATGAAGATTTGCTATTTCTGACTTATAACAATTCACAATATGCACCTTGTTTTTAGGTTCTGTGAGAATACTTAATACTTCTGCTGTTGTCATTATTTTACCTTTCTGCTCCATCTGTCGCCACTATTACACTCAAGACAATATCCACTATCATCACTGTGTTGGCAAGAAAAGCAACTCTTTTCATCATCAATGTTAATCTGTATCTGTTCTTCTGTTTTATTGAGCAGCTCATTTAACACATTACACATAGTTCAGCTCCTCCACATAGCACCAACTCTGAGGCGGTCTTGTTATCGGAATGTGTCCGCCTATAAACTCACAATCATAATCATACTCAGACGGATTCACTCTTTGATATTTAAGATGTTCGCAAGCCTCACATTTTTGCTTTTCGCACTTGCGGTAAAATTCATATAATTCTTTAGGCTTATCATAGATTTTCAGGTTAGAGATGTGCCAACCGAACAACTCTTTACCATTAGAATATTTCAAAAGTTCTTCACGCTTAATGCACCCTTGCTGTTCTGCTATATCCGCATTTGCCATTTCACAATTACGGATAATACCGTCACAAATAAATTCACCTATTACTTTTCCGTTTAATGGTTTATCGAAGCTATTGTGACTTTTTTTATCGATATATCTATATGGGAATCTGTATTTTTTACAGTTCCACAATATCTTTTTCTTATCGAAGCAACAATAGATATAACACTTAAACGGAACTTCAATTTTTGGTCTTGTTTTCCTGAATTCAAGCATCTTTTTTAATAAAATAATAAGTAAACACCATTCCGGGCGAATACTGATTAATACGGCTTTCATAGTCTCACCTCTCTTTCTGCGGTGTGTATCTACGGCAAATTTGCTCAACATAATTACAAGGCTTTGCGATAGGTTCACCGAGAACAACCTCTATTTTTATCTTTTTGATTTTATTGCAATCATCATAATTTTTGCACTCTCTACAAGTTGCCATTACTCCGCACCGCCTTTCATATTAACCTTTTTCAAGAAATGCAACTGCTTCACTCTGTGCATCGCTCAGTTTCTGAAACATTTCCGCTGTTCCGCCTGCATCAGGATGATAAATTTTACAAAGCTGTCGGTATCTTTCTTTAATCTCCTGAACCGTATCAGGCATCTTATCAAACTGCAGGAATGTAAAGCAGCTCGGGAGCTCCATCTTTGGCGGTAAGGCTTTCAGTCCCGATATCCAGGTCTGAAGCTCGTAAATTCCTCTTTCCGTCATTCGTGCAATATCTTCAAGAGTAAGCACTACCTGTGCAAAAACATCAGAGCCGTATTTAACTGCATTGCCGTGATTCTTTGCATTCTCGGTGCTATGTTCAAAACGATACAAATTGCCTTTATAAAAGAATTCTATCCAACAAGAAAACCTGTCCCAATTATAGTTATATTTTTCAACACCGAGCCGTGACATAACTTTTTCAAGCTTTGTTTCATAAATTTCAGCACTTGCATACTGTTTTGCCAATATTAATCACTCCTTATTGTATTATTCTCGTTCGCTTCTTTTTCAGCGGAATATACATCTTCACCGTTATAGATTGATGCCTGTTATAATCATTCCAGAACGGCACGGCAGACACGAAGGTATATCCGTCATAAAGTCCTTCCTACATAGCCGCATCCTGGCACATCTGCGCCATTGCATTGACAGTCTTCTGAGAATATACTTCATCCCGTGTCTCAACCTCAGGCTGGATGAGATTCCTCGAAGCCTGATAGAACTTACTGCCGATAGGCTCTTTCATATGATATCTTGCAAGTCCTTCAATACCTTCTTCATTGAATTCCAGCGGGCTGAAATGTACAATACCCCTTGCCCATACTTTTCTGATCTCTTTTATGTCTAAATCCCCGGAAATTACAAGATGATGATGATATCTGCCTTTTCTTGTTCCTTTTTCAGTAGCAGCAACATATTTCAGTTCGGGAAGTCCTTTTTTCTTTCTGAGCCTCTTAAGTCTTCTCAAAAAATTACGAAGTTCCTTTAATGCTGCCTCATCATCCTCGGGCAATGTATCATTTCTGTATGTAAGCTCAATTTTATAGTCATCTTCTGTAAAGTTTGCGTTCATCAGCCTTATAAGCTTCATTTCCGCATTCTTTTTATTGAGCCTCTTCTGACATTCGGATGTGGGCTTATATCTTTTCCGCCTATGCCCTGCCTTACCGAACACAGGATATATATCTATCTCAAGATAATCACCGCTGTAATATCTTTTTTCTCTGTAAAAGCACCGCATTTTTCCACATCCTTATTACATCACGGCATCGCCGTGCATATCATCACACGCAGTGTGTATATCATCACCACAGGTGCATATCATCAAGCAAAGCTTGTATATCATCAGCTGAAGGCTGCATAGTCTCTCCTGCCGAGGGGAAGAGAGCCTGAAGAAATGCAAAAGAAGGGCACCTCTCTTCCCCTCGGGCACCCCATCTCTCCGCCCTTCTTTATGGGGAGAAGAAATGGTCGTTAAGTTAAGATAGATTACAAGCCAAAATTTAAAGGGAAATCCCTTTTCACTTTTTCTTCACTTCTGAAGGCAAATTCTGACTTTCTCAATATAATGTTTAATAAAAAGCACCGACACAAAAGGTATTCGCTATATGGCTTCGAGCTGACGGTATTTCCGCCAGCTCTTCTTTTTTTTAATTACTTACCGCTCAAAAACGATTCAAATGCATCCTCAGACTGTTCTTTCCCTGTTTCCAACACAACCCCTGAAAGACTTGCTATTTCACTTGTAACACTGTGAAAATACTTATCAACCACATTACAAGGAAGTATCACAGCCCGAAGGAACATTCCTTCTTTCGCTACTATGTACGGCTTGTTTTCATTTGTATAACGAAGATACAGCTCATAACCCTGCTCTGAATCAGAGAGAGGCTTAAGATACTTTTCTTCAATACAAACAAGCCCCATTTCGGTCTTAAGCGGAATAAGAGTATATCCGCAGTAATAAAGCTTCATTTCAAGAGGCACAGCAATACTCTCTGCAGATATGCAGTCTTTTCTTTCAATCTGCTGTGAGAACTTCAGATTATTTGAAAAATGATACTTCGGAATATCCTTCTCAGGTACTTCAAACATAACCATAAGCTGCTCATTTGTCATAAGCGGGAGACCTTCAACAAGATATATCGCCGTACCGTTACCCAGCCAGAAAGATTCCTTCGATTCCTCAACCGTATAAATAAACTTATTATCCTTTATAAGCTTCGCTATTGCCTTAAGTTTCATTTATCCAACGCACTCCAATCTAATCTGAAATTTGACATATCTTTACACTCACCGCATCCGCAAGGTGTCTTACACTCCGAACAAGACACTTCTTCTTTACAGAAGACATTTGAATTAACACGGTATTTTTCACAATTCTCTTCTGCTATGTAATTGCAAAGCTTCTTCATCTTCTCTGCCTGCTCCACAAGCAGCTCAGCCACACCGTTTGTCTTTTCGAACACTTCCACAGGCAGCGTTATCTTCGATAACATCCCGAGATCCTTAAGAGCCTCTCTTATACCCTCATCCTCAGCCTCAAAGCACTCATCAAGAAATGAACAAGCCTTAACGCTCTCAAGACAATTTTTCTTTTTATTGCAATATATACAAGCTGTATGTACTATCATATTTTTTACCTTTCTTATTTTTTTTCTCCTCCCGAACCGGGAAAGAAAACAGATAGATGGGTGTTCTGAGGGAAGGAAGGTGTTTTCTTTCACGTTTTCTTCGGGCTTCCTTCCCTATGAATGCAAAGCATATTCACACTGCAGAATACTTTTCACCAAGCTTATGCAAGGCTTCAGTAAGCCCCTTCGCTGTTTCAGGATCCTCTTCTCTTATCCTTTTGAGAAGATTCATAAGCTTTTCCTGAATTTCCTGTGTCTGCATGAAATATATCTTGAATTGCATAACTGCAGGATTGTTCATCCGTTGAGCTTTAACAAGCTCATCATACTGAGACTGTACCTCCGCTGCAGATTTTTCAGCATCCTTCTGCTTTTTCAAAGCCTCATCTATCTTTTTATTCGCGGTTTCAATAGTGCTTTCAAGCTCCTTTTTGGCATTTTCAGAAGCCTTTGCTTCCGCCTCAGCCGTAATCCTTTCTTTCAGCTCCTCAGGAATTTCGGGATTATTCTTTAATTTCTGAAGGGCTTCCTTTGCCTTCTTTTCCTTATCCTTTGCCTTTATAAGGTCAGATTCAGCCTTTTCTTTTTCTTCCCTGAGCCTGTCCGCTTCTGCCTTTGCCTCTTCGGCTGCCTCCTCATAGTCTTCCTTTGAATCAAGCAGCTCCTGAAGCTCCTCTTTTTCCTCTTGAGCCTTTTTAAGTGCCTCTCTTGCCTCGTTTCTTTCCCGGATTGCCTGCTCCAATTCACGGCTCGACATATCCTCAACCTTGTTTTCGGAAACGAACTCTTCCCTCTCCTCTGAGGGCAATGCAAGAAGCTTCAAAGCCTTGGTATACGGCAAATTCCCAAGCGTTTGGGAATTTGGAACAGCCCCGAAAAGTGTGATCTGCTCGTCACCATATTCCTCAAAAATCTTCATATAATTGTTTGCACTCGACTGAGAAAAGCCGACCTTCTCCTTAAGCCAACCACCCCATTCTCCGTGAGGCAAAAGACTCTTTGCCTCATGGAGTCTCCTGCCGATTTCAATTGCAAATGTAAGTAATAAACACTGTGCCTGTGACAGAAGAGAATTAATCTCCCCCGTTATAATGTCAATATCACGCACATTCTCTGCTTCGATTATGTTTACTTCCCTGTTCATCCTGCTCTCTCCTTACTTCCTTTATATACTCAAGCCACTTTTCACTGAAAGCCTTCACTTCATCTGTAGCCACGCAGTTTCCGTGCCCTAAATTCATCGTGATCCTCATATCCGTAACATCAAGTGTCACTGTGTAAAACGGTATCTCCGGAGCTGACACACGGCGAAGAAAGAAGATAAGATATCTTCCTTCCGAATGTCTGTTGACATAGTTTCCGACACAATGGCTAAGAACTCGCCCTTCTTCTCTGAGAGATACCGGAAGAGGCGCAATTGATATGCAGAAGTCCTCATCATTAAATGTAAACGGGGCATATTTTTCCGCTAATTCCGAGAACTTTTCTCTCACCTTTGCCTCTTTTATATAGAAATCCTCTTCTTTCCTTTCATTGACAAGCTGAACACATCTGTTGTGCGCCTTCACTATATTCTGCGGAAAGAAGTCCTTTTCCGTCTCAAGCGGAAGCTTCAGACTCTTCATCATATCCCAGTAATCATCAAGATGATAAAGAGAAGCTCCAAGACCGACATATTTTCGGTTTTGCTTTATAAGATACCTGTAAATCTTCCCGGCATTCAGATTTCGCTCAATAAGATTTCGCAGCTGACTGCCGTTAAAATACTTATAAATCTCCCTGAATTCATCAAGAGACAGAGGATATTTGCTGTTTTTCGCCATTTTATAAACATCTATCTCATCACATGACCACTTGTCCTTCGCTACAGTTCGAAGCTCCGTCCTTGAAAGACCTATCATCTTCGAAGGCTTCTTTTCCTTGAAGTCAATACCGTCTCTTATAATTGTAGCGGTATAATATCCGCTTCCGCTGTGCGTTATCTTACTGTTTATATATCTGCTCATCCCTGCAGTCACAAGATTCTCAATATTCGGATGCTTCTGAAACGTCCTGAGATATGACACAAGATACATTTCACCGTCAGAAGACTCCCTTATAAATCTGTTTATCTTGCAGTTTTCAAGGCAGGTCCCGTCCCACAAGCCAGTTTCATAAGGATATATCTTTTTCTTCTTCCAATGGCAGGACGTATCGTCGCATCTGTAACGGCATTCCCACGAGGAAAGATATGTCACACCGCTGAAATATCTGAAATAGCCCACATACTTATAGCATTTTCTTCCGGAGAAGGCATAAGCCTCATAAGGCTTTATCTTTGTTTCAACCCTTCCGTCCTTATATACCGTCTTGGTTATCCGCCATAAAAAGCAAACAGGAATTTCTTCAACGTTGCCGAGAGACATAGGATAGTCCTCATATATCTCTCTGCCGTATCCTATATTCCCGATATGAAGTGCTGTACACGGGGCACCGCACTCCTGACAAAGCACTGAGTTTCCGCTTATAACATTCTCGCCGTTTGCCGTCATAAAACCGAAGGGTGCAGGTGCATATGAGTAAGAGCAGCCTGCAGCCGGCACATAGTCAAGGTAATATGTTTCACCGCAGTATGTGCATTTGCATTCCACCATCTTTTCCTTAAGCCCCGTGCAGGGATGAATAATGTGTGCAGCTCGGTAAATAATTGCATTCACTCTATCCACGGGATGATTATCCCTCCACCATTGGAGAAGCCCCTCAGGAGGCTCAGTCGGAAGCTTCAACAGCAGCTCATCCTGAAATTCCTTACTCATATAAAGTCCTCCAGCCTGATTATGTTATCTGAGGACTGATCTACACACTGCGTTCTGCACTCTGCACTGTCTTCCGGTATCCCGTAAAACTTCCTTATTATCCCCTCTGCCATATCGGGCGGAATGCATATACAGCGTCCCCTCTTCTCCCTATGAAGCCTGTCCGCTTCCTTCTTAATCTCCCCTGCACAATTCTCAAGGCTCATTTCGGGAACGTCAAGATCCGAAAGCACAAGCTCCAAAGCAGTGCTGTTATTCCTGCAGATATCCTTAATCTGCTCTCCGACCATAAATATGTCGGTTAATTCTTTACCCTTCTGCTGCTGAGATATCTTCTCAAGCAACTCATCAAATCTTTCATTCATCGGTAAGGTCTCCTTTTTGTTTTTTCGCTTCGCAAAAAACAAATCAAGCGAAGCTTGCATATCATCACGGGCAACACCCCGTGCATATCATCAGCCAACGGCTGTATATCATCACCGCAGATGCATCTTCACTCTGCGTTCTCACCCTCACGGCTCCATTCTGAGCACACACACCCTCACGGATGCCATATCCTTCTCCATCCGCCGTATTGCTGCTGACAAAAGTCCTGCCGTCGGATAAAGCTCTCTCGGATCTATACCGTATGCTGTCTTTTTCTCAGATGCATACGCATGTCCCGTTTCCAGAAGCATTTTAAGCTCTGCTATTCGCTTCTGCTTTTCACTTTTAATATTGAAATATACACTGTTTGCTTCCGTTTGTGATTTCTGACAGCAAATAACCCTGTCTTCACCCTCAACTACGCAGTGAGTATATAGCTGATTCATATCTATGAATAAGAATCTATCTCCCAGATAATATTTCATAACAGTTCACCTGTTCGTACCTGACCGCCTTCAGATGAAATTGACGAAGCAGTCTCTTAAGCAGTCGCTTCTTCATTTGTCTGTACGGTCGATAGAAGAATATAAAGGTTTTTCTGACAACTATATATAGCCACTCACTAAGCCTATACATTAATACAGGAAAGCCCTTCAGAATAATCCGAAGTACCTTATTTTCAAACTGAACAATTTTTTCTTCGTGGCGAAATCCCCACACAATAAGCAGTGCAACAATAATTTCACCGAGAATTACAACAAAAAAACAGCTTTCAAAAATATGAATAATATACTCCATTTTTATCCCTCCAATTCACTCAGAAGTCCCATAAACTTTCCGAATGTGACATTAACATCCTTATGTACCCTTGCTCTTCTGCCCTTCCGAAGCAGCTCACCTGTGACAGCCTTTCCGTCTGCCGTACTGACTGCTGACATCTGAGGGCATCTCCTGTGACAATTTCTCCCTTTTGCAGCACAGTTCCTGCAATCTATCTTTACTGTTACGGTACTGACAAGCGATAACTCTTTTTGCTCATCGTTATCATTTATTGCACCGGGAATCTCGGGCAGCTCTATATCGTCAAATATTTCCATATTAATTCTCCTTATTGCTTTTTTAACTATCAGATTTCATCAAAAATCTTAAGATGTAAAACATTCAATATTTCACATATTGAACCTATCTGTTCATCGATATATTTATCAGTTTTACCGTAAGCACTGTAGTGACGAAGGGCATTGTAAATAAGCTCCCTCTCACGAACTGTCAGGTGCAATACGATACCGGCATCATTTTTTTCTAAAAACTTCATAGCCCGCACCCCTCAATTATGCCAATGAATTATGCACTCGTAATCTCCAGCTCTGTAAACATCAAATTTCATATAATCCTGTGGCAGATGTGCCATGTACGATTGACCGTAGTCATCATAGATTTGAAGCCACGATTCACCGCTAAACACTTTTTCATACTGTTCACCGATTTCAACATCATCACCGAAACACTCATAGGCTCGGTATCCGCCGACACTGTAGAATTTTAAAAGTGCAACGGATTCGTATGTTCTGAGAACAAGAGAATCTATATCACTGTCCCCAATATTAATTTTTTCAAAATCTTTATATGTTGCCATCATTTACACCTCTGTTTATTGACATTTGTTAAGCATTGATATAAAATACAAGTAGGTATTTTGCCTTGAGACTGTTCCTTTGTGCAGAAAGGTCAGTCTCTCTTTTATTGCGACAATATTCTTATTCGGCGGCAACAGCCGCTTTTCTTTTTGCAATTTTTTCGTCAAGAGCTTCTCGGCCGCCGGGTTGTTTAAGAATATTCTGTAAAAGTCGATATGTAGCCGCACTGAGCACATCCTGAGTCCATGAAGGAATCAGCTCGGTATTAATTTCAATACTTGTAGTACTGCCTGCTACTTGTCGATTACTCACTTTTTTATCACTCCTTTTTTATCTGCAAGGTCTTCTTATTTTGCTCAGCAAGTAGACTATTTGCCTACATTATAGTTAAAAAATATAGCATCTCTCTGTCCTGCATCCATTTGCAGTAAATCACAAAGAGCTTTAATCTCATTACCTTTAAAATCCGTAATATTGTTAGCCTTTTTATGTAATGAGTTTCGAGAAATACCAAGTTTCTCTGCTACAAAAGACTTTTTGAGTCCCTTTTGTTTTATCAAATCCAAGAGTTTTTCTGTATCAATCACTATTTTCACCTCACCTTTTTGTGTAGTCATTTTGTCTACATTGTTAAAATATCATATTGTTTCCAATTTGTCAACATTTATTTGCAAAAAAAATAATTTTTGTTGACAAATAGTCAAAAGCACATTATTATATCGTTGAGAGGTGAAATAAATGATCAATGACATAGGTATTAGAATAAAAAGAAGAAGAGAAGCATTAGAAATGTCGCAAGAGGAGCTTGCAATAAAGGTGGGATATAAATCTCGTTCTTCGATTAATAAAATAGAATTAGGTGAACGTGACTTGACACAGAAAAAAATAATGCTTTTTGCAAAGGCTCTTGAAACTACACCAAGCTATTTAATGGGATGGGATGATGAAAATAACAATATACCTACAGCAGCAAATATAATCCCTCTCCCCCAGACAAAAAAAATCCCCCTACTCGGAAGTATCGCCTGTGGCGAACCTATCCTTGCAGAGGAAAATGTTGACGAATATATTAAATTGGATAAGGATATACCTGCAGATTTTGCCCTTCGATGCAAGGGCGACAGTATGATAAATGCCCGAATATTCGACGGTGACATCGTTTATATCCGTCAGCAGCCTGATGTCGAGAACGGCGAAATAGCTGCTGTTCTCATAGGGAATGAAGCAACACTTAAAAAAGTTCACAAGTACCCAAACAAGTTGGTTCTAAGCCCTTGTAATCCGATTTATGATGACCTCATTTATCATGAAGATCCAATCGATGAAATCCGTATCCTTGGTAAAGCTGTTGCTTTTACAAGTACAATAAGATAAAAGAGTGTGAATATATGCTTAATTATAGTAAAAAGAATGCTGAAAGGGTAAAGATTATATTAGCACTTCTCTCAACCCTCTTTATAATTACTGTGACCAGTTGCGGTGATAATACTTACATAGAAGATACAACCGCTGTACAATTAACACAAGAAGATTTTTTGGTATCTCTTCAGCAGGGGTTACAAAAACGCTGGGATGCCGTTGATTCGGACACAAATCTTGATAAAACATTTGATGAACAAGTAATACATTACGCAAATCTCGTAAACATTGAGTATACATGCCTTAGCAAATATTTGTATTGTGAATTTGAAGATCCGGTGTTTCAGTTAGATGTTAAAGAATACCTGAACTTATTACAGAATCAAATTGCAATCACAAAATCATCTGAACAAGATGAAAACAGTTTTAATACAAAATGGCATGAATATTATTTACAGCGCACAGAATTAATAAAAAAGTTCTATGAAAAATATGGGTTATCAATAGACAAAAAATATAATTCTATATTATTAAATGAATTTAATATTGATGCATATAAAGATGAAATTCCGCTATCTACAATAAAATTATTAAAAGGCGAATGGGAAAAAGATTCCTACAAATATGACATCGTAGTTTTTAATGACCAACTAGTTTCCTTTGTTGATTACTATGATGATAAAAAAACTAAAGTTTCAAAAATTTCATCTTACACCCTGTCTTACGATGAAAACAGCAATATTGTACTTAGAAACGAATATTTAAGTTCGATTTACACTGTTTCTATTGTATCAGATGATCAAATTAGTATAACTTATAATATAGACAATTCGTCTGAGACTTATAGTAAAGTTAGTGACAATACAACTTTCCCTGAACCTATGAAAGATCCATATATTGGAATGTCAAGAAGCGAACTCGAAAACTCCACCTGGGGTACCCCGAAAAGAATAAATAAAACAACAACTGAATATGAAGTCTCAGAACAGTGGGTATATGAAAGATACACAAAAACTGTTTACATTTATCTTACAAACGGTTATGTTACAACAATTCAAGAATAATATACTCAAAAACATAATATTTACAATAAATATTCGCCGCAGATGCTGTTGCAATTTATATCCTAACAAACATATTCCTCACAAAAATGCATGTTAACGCATTAAAATTACGGTTTAACACACATTTTTTTCGTTTTTGGTTCTCAATTACGATTACTCCGTAATTTCTTCCTTATAAAAACACAGGAGATAACAATGAACAATCAATTCGATTTTTTAATCTACCAATCAGCAGATGAAAATGTATCAGTCAATGCACTGATACAAGATGATACTATATGGCTTACACAGAAAGCTATGGCAAATCTGTTTGATGTAAGCGTTCCCACAGTAAATATACACTTAAAAAATATTTATGACAGCGAAGAACTAAATCAAAACGCAACTATTAGAAAATTTCAAATAGTTCAGGCTGAAGGCAACCGGCAGGTAAGCCGTGAAATTGAGCACTACAATCTCGATGCAATTATATCTGTCGGATACAGAGTAAATTCCCGCCGTGCCACAAATTTCAGAATATGGGCAACAGGTATACTTAAAGAATATATGATAAAAGGCTTCGCTATGGATGATGAACGTCTGAAACAGGGAAAAACCGCTTTCGGTAAGGACTATTTCCGGGAGCTCCTTGAGAGAGTTCGCTCAATCCGAGCAAGCGAGAGAAGAATATGGCAGCAGATAACAGATATCTTTGCAGAATGCAGCATTGACTATGATAAGGATTCTCCCATAACAAGTGATTTTTATGCTATGGTTCAGAATAAATTTCATTTTGCCATTGTCGGAAAAACTGCAGCGGAAATCATACACGAAGGGGCAGATTCAAAAAAGGACAATATGGGACTTACAACATGGAAAAATGCCCCTGAAGGAAGAATATTGAAATCTGACGTAAGAATTGCAAAGAATTATCTTGATGAAAAACAAATACGTCAGCTTGAAAGAGCCGTAACGGGTTACTTTGATTACATAGAAGACCTTATTGAAAGAGAAAACACTTTTACAATGGAGGAATTTTCACTTAGTGTTAATGAATTCCTTTCCTTCAGAAGATATGAGATTCTTAAAGACAAAGGCAAAATATCTGCAGAAGCAGCTCGTAAAAAAGCCGAAGCAGAATACAATATCTTCAATAAAACACAAAAAATAACATCGGATTTTGATAAAGAAGTAAAAAAGCTGATAAATAATAACGGATCATAACTATCAAAAACAAGGAGATGACACTATGGCTAAAAAGACAAAACGAAATGACAATATAAATAATGTCGGTGTCATCTATGCAAGATATTCAAGTCATGCTCAGAAAGATGCAAGTATAGAACAGCAGGTAAAAGAAGGGATGAGCTATGCTGCAGAACTTGGAATTCAAATAAGTAAAATCTATGCTGACCGTGCCATATCAGGCAAAACCGATAAACGTCCTGACTTTCAGCAAATGATGAAGGATGCAGAAAAAGGTTTATTCCGATATGTTATTGCATGGAAATCAAACAGAATGGGAAGAAATATGCTGCAAGCTATGATTAATGAAGCTCGCCTGCAGGAATTAGGAATCCGCGTTCTGTATACAGAAGAAGATTTTGATGATACGGCAGCAGGTCGATTTGCTCTTCGTTCAATGATGAATGTCAACCAGTTTTATTCTGAAAATATGGCAGAAGACATTCGACGCGGCTTGAGGGATAATGCAGAAAATTGCAAATTGACAAACGGCAGCATTCCCTTCGGATATAAAAAAGGAGCCGATCTACGTTATGAACTCGATCCGCCGAAAGATGATATTGTAAGAGAGATTTACAAGCGTGTAGCACAAGGTGAAGCATTTATTGATATTGCAAACGACTTAAATGCACGAGGCATAAAAACAAACAGGGGCAACAAATGGGGAAGAGGAAGCTTCCATAATCTTATAACAAATGAAAGATATTTAGGTTATTATATCTATGATGATTTGAGAATTGAAGGCGGAGTTCCCAGAATTATAAGTGATGAGCTATTTTATAAAGTGCAGGAGGTATTAAAGATGAAAAAGAATCCTCAGGGTCGACACCGTTCAGAAAGTGATTATCTGTTAACCGGCAAGCTATTTTGTGGGAAATGCAAAAATCCTATGGTCGGCATTTCCGGAACCGGCAAATCAGGAGCAAAACATCACTATTATGCTTGTCAGAACAAACGTCTGCGAAAGAATTGCGACAAGGAAAACGTCCGCCGTGATGCACTTGAAGAAGCAGTCACACGAGCGATATGTGAATATGCCTTGCAAGATGATGTTATAGAATGGATTGCAGATAGCACCGTTGCATACAACAAAAAAATGGAAGAACAATCTCACATAGCAGCTCTTGAGAATGAATTATCCGAAATAACCCGTTCTATCAAAAACATAATGTCTGCGATTGAACAAGGCATATTTACAGATACAACCAAAGAACGTTTGCTTGACCTTGAAAAAGAAAAAAAGCAGATCACAGCGAAAATTGCTGCACAAAGAGCCGATATTATCACAATCTCCCGCAATGATATATTAGCCGGTCTTGAAATGTTTCGTGACGGTGATGTAACCGATAAGCAATATCAGGAAAAACTCTTCGACACATTCCTTGTTGCTGTATATGTTTACGATGATTCGCTAAAAATAGTCTTCAGCTTCTCCGGCAACAAAAACACAGTAAAACTCCCATTGGATGAATCCCTATTTGAAGAGCATGAAACAGGTGTTCGTACAAACTCACTTATGAGCCACCAAAGAATAACCGTCATTCTGATACAACGGAATGACGGTTATTTTATACTAAAAATCAGTTTTTTAAAGCTTCTTATGGTAAATTTCCTTGCTATTTACATTTGCTGCCGTTTCAAATCGTTAAGCTACAGTCGGTAGCCGTTGAAAAACAGCGAGTTATATGATAAGATAAATAAAAGGAGGCGATATTATGAAGCCATATAAACCATATTTACTTATACCTATGCTCTTTGTTTTGATTGTATCTCTGAGCGGTTGCATCATAATTCCCTTGACAAAACATTACGATATCCCTGCAGAAGAAGTAGAATCTGTTCAATTCTATGATTTGCGCAATCCGGAATTATCACATTACTCCGGGTTTGACACAAGCATTGAACCCATCTTTACTGTACCGGAAGAAAATAAAGAAGAGTTTTTGGACGATTTTTCAAAGCTTAAATTTTCCGATTATATTATCATTGTACTTGCTGCAATCGACCCCAGTTTTTATTACGGTGATTGGGTCGTAAGAGTCAACTTTACGAATGGTCAGTATACCTTTTATTCGTGCGACGGATATGGCGAAACCTTTGATTCCGAAGGCAAGTGCATATCTTATACGCACTTCAGTTGTGACAATGAAGAACTCGAAAATTTAGTTGGTGAATACTATGAAACAGAATAACCGTACATACATATGATTTTATATTACCGCATTAATTGCGATATAAAGTGCCTTGGTGTTGTTCGACAATACATCCTCTGAACTTGATTTACACCCTATTACCCCTAAAATCCCCCCTCCCCGAAAATGACTTTGCACCCCTGCGTTAAATAGAGGTTAATGGTATCAACTTATGAGTTATATGCTAAATGAAAGTCAGACGAACACCTACTATTTCTTCACAGGCGGCTTCGCCGTGAGAATGAAACTCTGACAAAAAAAGACAAGAACCAAGGTTAGAAACAGCCTTGGTTTTTTGTTTGTTAAGGGGTATTGAGATAATTGTTGTATTTGTGATATAATATATCATAATATAAATCAGAGGTATTTGATATGGGAAAAACATCCACTAAAGAGAATAAGTGCATATATCAATTGGCAAGAGAGGAATTGCATCTTACAAGAGCAGATGCCACAACATATATTCCCGATAATGCTGATTTTCCCGGTATGGATGGTGTTACAGAAAGCCGACTTGTAAAGATAGAACACGGTGACGTAACAGTTCAACCTGAAGATGTAGTTGCAATGGCAAAAAGATATAATAAGCCTGAACTTCGCAATTATTACTGCTGTAACGAGTGTGCAATCGGAAAAATCGATGCACCTGAAGTTACATATACCGGTGGAATTCACAAAATTCTTGTTAATATGGCAGTATCACTTAAGAATGTGAACCATGAAAAAATACGTCTCATGGAAATTCTTGAAGACGGTAAGGTTGATAGTGACGAGCTTGAAGATTACGAAAAAATCTCCGAGGAGCTTGAACATATTTCAATGACTATTGAGGCACTTCAGTTATGGTGTGAAAAGATGAAACTTGGTGAAAATAAATAAACATTAATAACATAGTATTGCACTTCGGTTTAATCCGGAGTGCTTTTATTTTACCGAAAAAGGGAAATTTAACATATTTATTTTACCGACATAGATAATTATTTTTTTAACGGGGCATTGTAAAATATAGTCACAACAAAGAATAAAACACAGTTTCAAAGGAGAATGTGTTATGAATGTCAGGGAAAGACTTTTAGCCTTGAAGTTTTTGGAGAAACAGAAAAAGCATTCTGAATATGCAAGACAGATAGGTGTAGAAGTTAAAATAATAAAAAAAGAAAAAGAGGATGAAAAAAAATGACAAATCAAATTAAGGCATTTTCAAAAGGAGAGTTATCATAAAAGTGAAAAAAATCAAACTCAAAAGATTAAGCCATTTAAGAATATATCAGACTTCTTCAATTCAAAAATATATAAATATGCAGGTGTAGCAGCTGCAGCCATAGTAATCAGCTCAATCAGCTTGTTACGTAAGTAATCATATTAATTTGCTAAATATGGTAAAAACCATATCCTTAATTTACCAATGTTGATATATATTAATTTAGCATTCAGTTTTATAATAAACTCGTAATCCAAAGGAGATTACACCATAAACAAAAAAGCCTATAGGAGGATAACATATGGTACGAAAAGTAAGAAGTGATTGCACAGTGGGAACATTTGAAAAGAAAAGAGGTTTACCTGCCGGTACATTACGAAACAAAAATGGTCGCAAAACCAGAAAAGACAAACTTATCGGAACAATCAGAAAAGAAAATAAAAAGTTCTGCTATTAAATAAAAGGGGTGTGTAAATAAAATGTCCAAAAAATACATATCAGAAGAAGCAGTAAAGAAAGCATTAGCAATTAACAGTTTTAGAGAAGTATCAAAAGAAAAAATTATTGATTTCATTTCTATGATTCCTAATATGGATAAGGATGTAGCGATTTCCATTATAAATCAATTTCCAGTTTATACTGAATTTGCAAGCAATGTTGTTGCTACCTTAAAGGAAATGTGTGATAACTTTATAGCAAGTGAAGATGCAAGTCAACGAGAGATAATGGCAATGTATCGTCAAACTCTTGAGGCTTTTGAAAAAAATCTAAATAATGATGATTGCACTCCTGAGGAGCGACAAGAGATCAGACAAGTTATGATTTTGATCGTTGAACAGGCATCAAAAAAGGATAGCGAACACAAACAGTGGCTAATTGATTTAGCCAAAGGAATTGTTCCTGCTGTCGGAATAATCGTTGTCGGTGGGCTTGCTGTTCTTGGTGTAAATATTAAGGGTAAGGATATTCCTATGTTAAAAAAATAAAAAACAGTTTGTTTTGGAGGTTTAATATGAGTATTTTTGATTTTGAAAAATGGTTTGGTGTAATAGATAAAGATAACCACGCAGATGAATACTATGCTGATGATGAAGATTATGTTTACTGCGATGAATGTGATAATTTAATGGTTCCAATCAATGGTGGATACAAATGTCCCGTATGTGGTTGTGAAGAAGGTTCTTGAAACACCAAAAAATAATTAAGGAGTTGAAAACAATGCAGATGTGTCCTTTTTGTGATAAAGTATATGATGAATCCGATTATTGTCATTGCCCATATTGCTCTGGCGAATTGGAAGATGAAGATGACGAAGTTCGCCCTTGCCCTGAATGCGGCGGTTGTTTACATCAATATGACGGTGATATGTGGGAATGTTCAAACTGTGACTATTCAGAAGAAGATTAACTAAATATCCGCACATTCGACAAAACACAGACCTCCTTGTAAAATGGTATTACCAAATACAAGGAGGGCATTTTTATTATAATAAACTAATAGCCGGCATCACTAATTAGAAGAGGCCGGCTATCTATATTATTGAGGCTGAGCAGTTTTGTACTTTTGATCACGACTTCTTGGGTGAGCTGGATTGCTGAGTACAATTTTTTTGCTCTCAATTAAGGGTGCAACATAAGTTGTAATTGCATATGCTTGTGATTTAATCCCTAAAAAATCAGCTATTTCTTTTCGTGTGCGGGGTGTTTCGCAAAAAGATAAAATATCAGGTGCAGATATTTCTTTTTTTACACTAAATTTTCGTTCGCCGAATAAAGTTACTTTAAACATACCTCTACTGTTTTCAAACTGAGGCATAGGTAAACCATATTCAGACATTTCACGTCGAACAGTAGGAATGCCGGAATATCTGTTTTCTGTGACTTTTAGTGTTTCTAACGCTGTGGCTAAAACAGGATTTCGAGTATCAGGTTGAACTTGACCTAGTTGGTCTAATGTTATTCTTCCATATAAGCCACCCGGATTCGTAATTTCAATTCTGTCAGTAAAAATCTGTAATTGAATCGGCATACCCTCCGTATGAATACTATAATCACGATGAACCAGAGCATTCAATATAATTTCTCTGATAGCTGTAAGTGGATACTCAAGCATATCCTGTCTTTTGCCTGTATTAGGATTAATAATTGTTTTAACACGAAGGTTTTTTCTTACAAATGCTAAAGCTTCATCTAACATTTCAGGAATTGTTCCTTCAATTCGTTTGTTATCAGTAAAACGTTCAAATGTTTCACCGAGTTGCCCAACTTCTGTTCCAGGAAGTGCTGTTGCAATAATGCATAATTGCGGAAAATATGCTTGTGGATACAAGCTGAATAGCATAGTAGCGGTAAGAGAATATTCTCCATTGATAGTAATGCTCATTAATTCAGAAATTTTATCGGCATTAAGTTTTGCCAAATTAGGTTTGTTTTCTGAAAGCAGATTGAAATATTTTTCTAATTCATTTGTGTTGATTGAACTAATGGTTACTCGCGGTATTGCACGTACATCATCTTGATATTTCTTTCTATAGGCCTCATAACTGTATATTTCATACTCTGTCATGGGTTCATCGTTAGTACCTACTCTTGTGTAAGAGCCTTTTAAGCGTCCTTTACCTGCATAGAAACAAGGTCTTTCACTTATATCTATTGGAGGAATTTCAATTGCACAAATATTAACATCATCAATTGTCACATACGAAAAAAGAGGTCTGACTTTTGGTTCCATAGAATCGCACTGTTCGGTTATTTTTTGCTGAATATCCTGTAAATCATATACACCACATAATTCAAAATCATTTTGTTCATCTATTCCAAAAATGATAATTCCACCATCAGCACTATTTGAAAAACTTGAAAGAGTATCATATATTCGCTTTGGAGCTCCTTCTCGTGCAGCTTTTAGTTCAATAAATTGATATTCGGCTCTAGATTTAACAACTTGATTAATTAAAGTTAATAAATTTTCACTTGTCATTGTCTTCACCTCAAGTATATTATATGCTTATTAATTAAAAAAATCAACATAATTCAAAAAATAAAGAAAATAACTCAAAAATATAGGCAATAACTCAAATAAAAACTCAAAACTCAAAATAAATTGTTAAATTTGAGTTGTTTTAATTTTAGTTTTAATTAAAATGTTTATAACTAAATTTATTTGTGTTTAATTCCACACATTCGACAAAACACAGACCTCCTTGTAAAATGGTATTACCAAATACAAGGAGGTCATTTTTATGTTTAATAAGAAAACCAAACTGAAGCTCACGGATTTTGAATGTAACCTATTAATCAACGGAATGAACGAGTTCCGCAACAAAGCTTGCTCGGATGGTATCCCCACAGAAGATGTTGACGAGCTACTCATTAAAATTATCAATAAATCCGAAAGATAAGGAGGATACTATGTCAGACTTTATTGTGCAACAACAAGGTTCCGGGGTACCCGACCGCAATCTTTGATTGCTCGTCGGGTCGGGTTCTTATTGAAGATTTTTATAATGAGTATGTTTTACATAAACGGCAAAAAAGTCGTTTATGTGCCAATGAATATTGGCAAGCAAATTTCTAAAGGAAATTTGCAACATACTCATTTCAATGGATGTTGCGCAAAACTATTATAGTTTTGCGATGCCGATAAATCGGCAGTTGAAACAGTTTTACTGTTTCAACAAGCAACAGCCATTACTACGTCTACGTCGAGCCGCAGGAGTGTACTACCAACCTGACGGCAAAGGTTAAAAAGAGTCTGAGTGAGCTTACCGGCAAAGAGGAACAGCTGACATCAAGCCTTGCTGACAAGGACAGGAGGCTTTTCACCGACTATGTAGCAACCTACAACAAGTTTTCAGGCCTCTGCAACGAAGACACCATCACCGTCGGTTTCAGACTCGCAGCACGCTTCACATACGATACTTTAATCGACAGCAGGAAAGGATGAGCATTATATTCTCTTTTTCATAAGTCCGTGCTTGTTGCAAAAGATATACAGCAGTCCTCTTGGGCGAAGGGACAGTCTTGTTTCGGGGTTGCCTTCGGGATAGAGCTTTACCAGCTGCATTCTGTCGCAGGTGACATGGGCTATGAATGAGATATAGTGGCTTTTTGTCATTTCGTGATTCACCGTTATAAATTTTTCATCCTCCACGGTATCAATACTTATCATATGGCTGTCGTCAGTCTCTTCTGCTTCAAGAGGCGGCAGAGTGATTCCGCAGCAGCTGATAAGGGCATTTCCCGCAGCGTGGATTATATTCCCGCACACGGGGCATACATAAAACTCCGACTTAAGAATATTTGACGACATATTTTTATTAATGACAGTATCACCCGACATCAGCTCCATAACAGACACGCCCAGAGCCTGACTCAGGGGCTCTATCAGGGAAATATCGGGAAGTCCCTTTGCCGTTTCCCACTTTGACACTGCCTTGCAGCTTACGCCTATTTTTTCGGCAAGCTGTGCTTGTGTCATACCTTTTTTCTCACGAAGCATTCTGATTACGGATGCGGTTATATAATTATTCATAAAATATACTCCCCTCATTTTCTGTAATATAATTATAGCCGCTGATTTATTCAGCGGCAACCTACGAAGCGTGGAGTTTTAATTGAATTTTCATAAGAAAAGGAATATACAACAATTATAACAGCATAAATTTTGCACTTTGCCAACAATCAGAAGTGCAAATATTGCACTTTTATAAATAACGAGGTGCAATATTTTCTTTAAATCCTGATGCCGTTATTATCTGCAGGTAAATTGATTTTATTTTTCTTCTGTCAATGTAAAAAAACGCAGTATATTAATTTATATCATATATGATATTATTTTTCTGATATGATCCTCAATGCAATACCCCGCCCGCAGGCATTGATTTTTACTGTTTTTATGGTATAATATGACATTATATCATTATCCGGAGGAGAAACAATGAACAGTAATACAATTCAGATTCTTATTGCTATGATCATTTATATGGTTGCAGTTATAGGAATCGGCGTGGTTTACGCCAAACGTGCAAACAAAAACTCAGAGGCATATTTCCTCGGCGGCCGTTCTCTGGGTCCCTGGGTTACCGCCATGAGTGCCGAAGCATCCGATATGAGCGGATGGCTTCTTATGGGACTTCCCGGTGTCGCTTACTGGTGCGGTCTTGCAGATGCAGCATGGACTGCTATCGGTCTTGCAATAGGCACATATTTCAACTGGCTTATAGTATCAAAGAGGCTGAGAAGATACAGTGTGCGTGCAAACAACTCCATCACACTTCCCGAATTCTTCTCAAACCGTTTCCGTGAGAAAAACAAAACAATAATGCTTCTTGCGGCAGCATTCATTCTTATATTCTTCACAGTTTATGCATCAAGCTGCTTTGTTACCTGCGGAAAGCTCTTCTCCACCTTGTTCGGAGCTCCCTATCAGGTAATGCTTATTGTGGGTGCGGTATTTGTTCTGCTCTACACTATCCTCGGCGGCTTCCTCGCAGAAAGTGTTTCCGACTTTATGCAGGCTATCGTTATGCTTGTTGCTCTCACAGTTATTGTTATTATCGGCACTGTAAAGGCAGGCGGTCTTGGTGCAGTATTTGAAAATGCCCGTGAAATTCCCGGATTCCTTGAATTCTTCGGTCTTGCAACTCCCACACTTGATGCAAACGGACAGCAGATGATCTCCGAAGCAGGAGCTCCCTTATTCGGCGAGGCAAGCGAATACGGCATCCTTACTATCTGCTCCATGCTGGCATGGGGACTCGGATATTTCGGAATGCCTCAGGTGCTTCTGCGCTTTATGGCTATACGTAAAGAGGATGAGCTCAAGCGTTCACGCCGTATTGCTATGGTATGGGTTGTTATTTCTCTTGCTGTTGCAGTGTTTATCGGTATTGTCGGCCGTCAGCTCTTCCCCACAGAGCATCTCACAAAGGCAACAGCAGAAAGCATCTTTATCACAATGTCTCAGGCTTATCTGCCCTCTATTCTTGCAGGCTTTGTAATGGCAGGTATCCTTGCAGCCACAATAAGCTCCTCAGACTCATATCTTCTTATTGCGGCATCTGCATTTTCAAAGAATATTTTCCAGGGGATATTCAAAAAATCTGCAACAGACAAGCAGGTTATGACCGTTTCCCGTATCACTCTTCTTGTACTTACCGTAATCGGTGTTGTTATTGCTCTTGATGAAAACAGTGTGATTTTCGAAATCGTATCCTTTGCATGGGCAGGCTTCGGAGCAACCTTCGGCCCAATAATGCTCTTCTCACTCTTCTGGAAGCGTGTTAATAAGGCAGGTGCAATAGCGGGTATGGCAGGCGGTGCCGCTATGGTATTCTTCTGGAAGCTTGTACTCAGCAAGCTCGGCGGCATATTTGCAATCTATGAGCTTCTTCCTGCATTCATCTTCTCTTCAGTTCTTATCGTTGCGGTTTCTCTTCTTACCAAAGCACCCTCAAAGGAAATTGAAGAAGACTTTGAAGCTGTAAAGAACGGCACTGTATAAAAAAAATTACATCGAAAAGTCAGAAAGAACCGGAGGGAGTGTCCCCGGTTCTTTTGCTTTTATATGAAAAAACTTTTACAAGAAAACGGCTTCGCCGTACGCCTGCGGCGAAACGCTTTCGTATAGTCCATCGCCGAGGGAAGTTTACTTCCCGTTCGGCGGGACATATAATCTTTTTACTTTATAGGAAGGAATTTCCTATAAAGTAAAAAAATGCAGATCATATCGGTAGAATACGATCTGCAAAAAAATCTGTTTATCAGTCTTCCTTTTTGAAAACAAGCATGTTGAAATATACAGTTGTATCGCTTGCGCCGAAGAGAGCTGCAAGACAGCCTGCTTTCTTTGTAACAGGAATCTGCTGAATACAATCAAGCTCCCAGCCGCCTACTGCTTCTCTGTCGATGATTGCCGCATACTGCTTAACTGCATCTGCATAGGATTCTTTTCTTTCAATTGTAAGGCCTACGGGGCCTGCAACGGTTTTGTACTGTATCATAATTTATACCTCCTGAAAAAATAAGCAAGTAAAGTACTACCATTTTTACTTACTGAATTAACTTTTTAACCTTGTTGTCAAGGAAGCTTCTGATTTTCTTTCCTACAAAAGAATCAGCCTTTATGTGCTTAGCCAGGAAAGGACTCACGGCATAATAAATCTTTATAAAGCATCTGCCCCAGAGTCTGTTTGCAAGATAATCGTCTCTGTAACGCCTGAGCGCAAAAACCTCGTCACAATAATAGCTTCCGTATACAGCGGTGGCTATGTAGCACCCGCCTGATGAGCCGTCGGACTTGGGCTTGTCGTACTGACCCGAGCGGACACTTTCAATAAAGCTCATATTATCCTTTATTGCATTCTTGTATGACTCTGCCTTTTCGGGAGGCGCATACTTGATTGCTCGCTGAGCATATTTGTTGATCGTGTTGAGCATAATGGACGCCTTTGTCTGGACACCTGAATTACCGTACTTGTCCTTGTAGCCGTAGTAGCTGTCAAAAGCCTGGTTACATGCATATAAGCCCCACCATGCCTCGTGGCAATTGGGTTTTATCTTGATAACCTCATTGAACAGCTTAACGGCTTTTTCAAGATTGCCGTCATCCATACAGAATTCTGCATCAGTCAACAATGATTTTACTGTAGGAAGTCCGTCAATTGTAATGATATCGATGACCTTATGGGAAGAATGACAGAAAGTACATTCACAAAAACCGTTGAGATCAATATCATCAACCTTTAAGCTTCCTCCGCAATTGACACAAATTGCCGGTTGAATTGCCATAATTTTGTCCCCCTGTTACGGATAATCGGTGCCCCCGTTAGGCTGATGGCACCGCAAAAGCCTTTTAATACCGAGAAAAACTCCTTTGAATACTCCGTATTTATTTATTGCAAGAAGCATATATTCTGAACAGCTCGGTTCAAATACGCATGAAAGCCGTATTCTCTCCGGAGCCAGCTTCTGATAAAGCAGAATCATGGTAATTATGATTTTTTTAAGAGTAAAAAGTATAAATATTATTGTAAGCAAAATACATGCTGCAGCGAAAAGCAAAGAATCCGTAAATATATATACAATAACGGCTGACGCTGCACCGAGCATACAGCACAGTGCAAATAAAATAACCTTTGCAAAGCACGCTGCTACATTTATATCAGGTCTTACAATTTTTTTCTTTGATTCATTTTCACTGTCGTAAAAAATCTCAAGTGCCTTGAGCAGGCTCTCCTGCCTTGAAGTGCTTACTGTTTCATCATATCTGTTAACATCCATAATCCACCGTAAAAAACATATAAAGTTCTGTAAATACACGGTGCAAAAGTAATAAACACCAAAATTATTTACATAATTATACAAAAATCTGTTCTTTTTGTCAACATTTACAAGCAATTTAGTACAATTCTTCAAAAAAAATTTATACAAAAAATACCGGAAGAATATTATCATACAAAAAATAAAGCATCCGGCTTTTTAGTTACTATTGAGCAAAAAACAAATTAATGATATACTGAAAACAACATAAAGCTATACGTAATTCAGATAAAAAACAGCAGCTGTGTAAAAACAGAATTACAGCTGTGTGATTCATATAAATATAATATAAAAGGTGATTAAAATGGCTGATACTGTTTATAAGCAATACCGTAAAATGCAGGGACTAACGAGAGATGAGGTCTGCGACAGGGCATATTCGCTTGATATTCCTCTGCAGAGTGAAAGGCTTGAAAGAATTGAAAACGGAAAATTCCCCGTAAATCCCGATGAGGTTATGCTTCTTGCAGAGATTTACGGAGAGCCCTCATTATGCAATTATTACTGCTCGAAGCAATGCCCTATAGGTAAAAAATATGTACCCGAAATAAAGCCGAAGGATCTGGCTCAGATAGTTCTTGAAATGCTGTCTTCCCTTAATTCAATGAAAAAAAGACAGGAACGGCTTATTGAGATCACGGCAGACTCTGTTATTGCAGATGATGAAATTGAGGACTTTGTCAGCATACAAAAGGAGCTTGAAAAAATATCAGTAACAGTTGAAAGCCTGCAGCTATGGGTTGAAAAAATGCTTTCAGACAAAAAAATCAACACTGAAAAATACAACAGTATGATAAACGGATAAAAATTTGCACTTTGTGAAGATTTTTTTATTTTTTTCCGCACTTTTTGCTGTTCATTTCTGCCATTAATTTCCGTATTATATAAATGAAGACATTGAAGAGTCTGTTTCAGTGTAAATAAAGTCAGTCGGTGCAGAATACAAAAAGACAAACAAGGAGGTCTTCATATATGATCGAAATTATTTTTACAATTGCCGCAATACTTCTTCTTATTAAAGCAGTGAGTCTTGCTTTTAAGCTTACCTGGGGAACAATTAAAATCATATCTTCAATTCTTCTTATCCTCGCAGTACCGATATTTATTCTTTGCCTCATTTTTGCAGGCGGGCTGACCCTTCTGTTTCCCGTGTTTGTAATAGCAGGCGTAATCGGTCTGATAAAAATTTTCGACTGACGGGATTCCCCACAGAACAAGTCCCCAAAAAATCCTCATCAGGATTTTCTGATGAGGATTTTTTTTGCTCTTCACGGAAGCTTCCTTACTGTTAATCGGTTTTTATGCTGCACTCAGCAAAAGAAACAGGCGGAAAAGCAATCTCAGCTTTTCCGCCTGTGATTATTTATTCAGTCAATATTACCGATAAACAATCATTAATTTGTATCAATAGTGTGCAGCACCGCAGGAGCAGGTTCTGCCTACACCGAAAATTGAGCAAACAAAACGAATGATGCTCCAGATGAATCTTGCAAAGAAATTGTATTCCTTATGGCAGATGTGAGGACACTTATGTGCCACACCGCAATCCTTGCATACATCGTTTTCATCATAATCGTGTTCTTTTTCGGGAGTATATCTTGTTTCAATATAATCACAGTTTTCACACTGTGCTTCTTCTATACCCTCTTCTGTGCATGTAGCTTCGCTTACTGTTACCCATTCACCGAGAGTGTGGCCGTTTGCGGCAACAATCTTCTGAGCAACAATGATTTCACCGCATACTGAGCACTTCTTACCTTCGGTAAGGCCCTTTTCCGTACATGTGGGAGCCGTTGCGGGGATTATTTCCTCTGTGTGAGCAAGCTTCTCACCTGTTACGGGAGTACGGCTGATTTCGTCACCGCAGACGTCACAGTAAACAACATCTTCATAGTAAGCAGCTTCCTTACAGGTTGCTTCTTTTTCATTTTCCTTTACTGCTTCTGCAGGTGTGTGGCCCTTTGCGGGATCAATCTGCTGTGCTTCGAGAACTTCACCGCATACAGAACACTTGATACCTGCTGTGAGTCCGTCGTTTATACAATCGGGAGCAACTGCAGGAATCTCTTCTTCCGTGTGAGCGAGCTTTGCAATTTCCTGTGTTTCGAAATAATCACATCTTGAACAGTCTGATCTTTCTTCACCTGCTTCCTTACAGGTTGCGGGAGTTGTGACTACGAATGCGCCCATATCGTGGCCGAGCTTGGGATCGGTTTCCTGTGCCTTGAGAACTTCACCGCATACTGCGCACTTAACGCCTGCTGTAAGACCGTCTTCTGTGCAAGTGGGAGCAACTGCAGGAATTTCTTCCTCTGTATGAGCTACCTTTGCAATTTCCTGTGTTTCATAGTAATCACATCTTGAACAGTCTTTTCTTTCTTCGCCTTCTGCTGTGCAGGTTGCGGGAGTTGTGACTACGAATTCACCCATATCGTGGCCAAGCTTGGGAGCTGTTTCCTGTGCCTTGAGAACTTCACCGCATACAGAGCATTTAACGCCTGCTGTAAGACCGTCTTCCAGACAAGTGGGAGCTACTGCAGGAATTTCTTCCTCTGTATGGTCTGCCTTTGCAATTTCCTGTGTTTCGAAATAATCACATCTTGAGCAGTCTGATCTTTCTTCGCCTTCTGCTGTGCAGGTTGCGGGAGTTGTGACTACGAATTCACCCATATCGTGGCCGAGCTTGGGATCGGTTTCCTGTGCCTTGAGAACTTCACCGCATACTGCGCACTTAATGCCTGCTGTAAGACCGTCTTCCAGACATGTGGGAGCTACTGCGGGAATTTCTTCTTCTGTATGATCCTTCTCTGCGATTTCTCTTGTTTCAAAGTAATCACATCTTGAGCAATCTGCTCTTTCTTCACCCTTTTCGGTACAGGTTGCAGGCTTTGTTTCAACATATTCGCCCATATCGTGGCCGATAGCATCACCTGATGTTGTTCCGCATACGGTACAGGTTGAGGGTGCTGTACAATCAGCATCAGCCCAGCTGTGTGCTGCCTTTTCTATCTTCTGTGTTTCAAAATAGTCACATCTTGAGCAGTCTGCTCTTTCTTCGCCTTCTGCTGTGCAGGTTGCGGGAGTGGTAACCACGAATTCACCCATATCGTGACCGAGCTTGGGAGCTGTTTCCTGTGCCTTGAGAACTTCACCGCATACAGAACACTTGATACCTGCTGTGAGTCCGTCGTTTTCGCAATCGGGAGCTACTGCAGGAATTTCTTCCTCTGTATGAGCAACTTTTTCTATTTCCTGAGTTTCAAAATAGTCACATCTTGAGCAATCTGCTCTTTCTTCACCTGCTTCCTTACAGGTTGCGGGCTTTGTTTCAACGTATTCACCCATATCGTGGCCGAGCTTGGGATCGGTTTCCTGTGCAGTAAGAACTTCGTCACATACTGAGCATTTAACGCCTGCTGTAAGACCGTCTTCTGTGCAAGTGGGAGCAACTGCAGAAATTTCTTCCTCTGTATGGGCTGCCTTTGCAATTTCCTGTGTTTCGAAATAATCACATCTTGAACAGTCTGATCTTTCTTCACCTTCTGCTGTGCAGGTTGCGGGAGTTGTGACTACGAATTCACCCATATCGTGACCGAGCTTGGGATCGGTTTCCTGAGCCTTGAGAACTTCACCGCATACAGAGCACTTAATGCCTGCTGTAAGTCCGTCTTCTGTGCAAGTGGGAGCAACTGCAGGAATTTCTTCTTCTGTATGTGCCTTCTTAGCGATTTCTCTTGTTTCAAAGTAGTCACATCTTGAGCAGTCAGCTCTTTCTTCACCGGCTTCAGTACAGGTTGCAGCCTTTGTTTCTACGTATGCGCCCATATCGTGGTGGAGTGCGGGAGTTTCTTCCTGTGCTGTGAGGATTTCTCCGCATACCGAACACTTAACGCCTGCTGTGAGACCTGTTTGAGTACAGGTTGCTTCTACTTCGGGAATAGCTTCTTCTGTATGAGGAAGTGTTGTGCCGTAAACGGGATTTCTTGAAATCTCTTCTCCGCAAATATCACAGTATATAACTTCTTCATAATATGCTGCAACTGTGCAGGTAGCTTTAACTTCCTTCTCTTTAACTGCTGCAGCGGGAGTATGTCCGTCAGAAATTACTTTATCATCAATATATTCATCGCCGCATGCCGAGCAGGTATATGTGGTATAGCCGTCTAAAGTACAGGTAGGAGGAGTTACAGCCTCTGTATAATTATGAGCTGTTTTCTCTATAGGCTTTGTCTCATAATGCTTACAGTTATTGCAATCTCTCTTTTCTTCACCCTCTTCAGCACAGGATGCCTCTTTGTTGACATACCAGTTTCCGAAGCTGTGACCTGTTGCCGGCAATACTGTTCTTGTTTTTGAGGTTTCTGCTCCGCAAACAGTACAGTAAGTTGCGGTAACATAATAGCCGTCGAGCAGACAATCTGCATCAACTCTTTCAATTTCTTCGGGTTCGCCTTCTGTGTGTCCTGTGAATGTGAGAATTCTTTCTTCTTTGTGAGAAGCATCGTTTTTACAGGTTCTTACCTGAAGTCCGTTGGTTGTGCAGCTAACGGGAGTAACTGTTTCCCACTCATTCCAATCATGACCGCCGTTTGAAGTAACAAAATGCTCTGATGAAAGAACCTCATTACATACCGTACAACGGGTAACCATATCATAGCCGCCGTCTGTTGTACAGGATGCCTCTGTTTCATTTTCCTTGTGCTCTTCACCGGAATTATGCTCGGCTAAAGGAAGATTTTCAACTTTTTCATCAAGAATCTGTGAACATTCGGTACAGAATACAGTAGTTTTTATAAAGCCCTGCTTGATACAGGTTGACTCTTCGGTAACGGTATAGGGCTCACTGTTGGTATGAGATGCTCCTACAATAACTTCTTTTCTTGAAATCTGTTCATCACATACATCACAGTAAACTACTTCTTCGTAGCTTCCGTCTGTTGTACAGGTTGCTTTGATTTCATTTTCCTTGACTTTTTCACCGGGAGTATGCGCTTTTTTGGGAACAGTCACGGTTTCCTGAGAAATCTGGTTTCCGCATACATCACAGTAAACCGTGCTTACGTATGAGCCCTCAGCCTTACAGGTTGCTTCAACCTTGTCGCTGATAACGGGATCAAGAGGAGTGTGAGCTGTTTTACTTATGGTGTCATCCTGTCTGAAATTACATATCTTACAGGTACGGTACATCTGTCCGTCTGCTGTGCAGGAGGGATAAACCGTTGTATACCAATCGTTCCAATCGTGTGCTTCGGTTTTAAGAACTTCTGTATATTCCGCATCGCCTGTCACTGTTGTGACAATTTCCTTATCCCATGAATAGGAATAATGATTTGCTGCATCGGAAGCCTTTACGGAGTTCTGAGGGATAACATTTGAAGGAATGTTAAAGCCGTATGTGTATGTAAGCTTCTTTGTAGTTCCGTCGGCAAGATTGAATTTGATGGTGTAATATGCTGTAGAATTATTGAGATTATTGATTGCTGTCTGAAGAGCAGATGCAACGGAGTTGATTGCACTCTGGTCGCTTGCAGCATTTTTACCGGCATTCTGATTTGTATATGCACGGTATGTGGGAACGCTGCTGTAGTAGGAAAGAGATTTTGCACTGCTGAGTGCTGATTCAAGAGCTTTTCTTGAATCCTCTGTGTATTTTGCCGTATACTCGGCTTTGCTTATGATTTCTTCTGCCTGTGCAACCAGGTTTCTGAGAGCCTCATTTGATGCTCCGTAATAGAGATTGCTTGCAGTATTATAAAGAGAATTCTTTGCATTGTCGATATTTGTCTGAGTCTGTGCTCTTGTTGTTATAACAGTCTGTGCATCTGTATTCTGCTGAACAAGGTCTGTGTAACTTCCCTGAACCACATAACTGTTATAGCCGTTCTGCTGCTGAAGTATCTGACCGGCTTTTACGATTTCGGAATTAAGTGCCGATTTATCATAAACAGTGACAAACCACTGCATTTCTATCCACTCACCCTCCATATATGAGGAGGTTGAGCCCTTGGTCTTAAACATATTGGTTGCACTTTCATCAGTCTTCCAACCGTTGGGGTAATTCTGGGCAAGACCGTATGAACCTATGGAAGAACCGGAGGTATTATACTCCGTGGTCGTTCCTACATAAGATGAAGAGGGAGTGCCCATCAGATAAATTGAAGCGGAAGCGGGATTGTAATAGTTTACATTTGTTCTGAAAAGAACATACTTATCGTGGCGGGCATTATTTATTGTAAAGCCGTCAGTCCCCTGATTAGCATGACCGTAGCCGACGATACGAAGGTCATAGTCCGTGGAACTGGAGGTACTTCCGTATAAGCCCGAGGGTGCGCCCTTGGGAAGACTTGCATCAACGGCATAATCAGAGAAGATATTTGTCATTGTGTAATACTTTGTAGGCTGTCCCGAGAAGGCTCTGTGGTCGCCCCATATGGGTGCGCCTAAAAGTATTCTGTACTTGTGGGTGTCACCGTAATGCCATTCAACATCAAAGTGATAGCCGGCGCTCTGCAGAGTTTCACTGACATCAAGATAGATATGAGAGGGATAGTAGACCGTTACATAGTCACTTCCCGTTGCCCATTTGAACCATCTGTCGCCGGTTCCCGTATAGGCGGGAGTACCGTATTTGTCACCCTTTGCATAGGTGGAATCAGTTGCCGGCAACGCTCTTACGGTTACGGGGGCTATCATTGAAAACAATGAAAATACCATCATAAACGAGAGCATCACCGAAAGTGATTTTTTGAGAATTTTTTTCATAGCTTGTCATCTCCTTTTTTCTTTATACAAATTTATTCCGGAATGATTAAAAAAATATGCTATCACCCAAAATATAGTTATACATATGCAGTATAACATTTTTAACAGAATTTTTCAATATTTTCACTATATTTAATATAAAATTAACATAAACGCAATTTTTCTCTGTTGAATAATACCTACAGAAAGTGTAAAATAATTCAGTGATAAAGTCTTTTATTATGAATCTGCAAGGAGAAAATAAAATGGAAACCGGAATTTTACTTGAAAGAAGAAGCATCAGAAAATATAAGGATGTACCCGTACCTGAGGAGCTTCTTGATAAGGTGCTTGAGGCAGGCACATATGCCCCCACAGGGATGAACAGACAAACACCCGTAATTGTTGCGGTAACAGACAAAGAAACCGTAAGCCTTCTTGAAAAGGAAAATGCCCGTGTTATGGGAGACGAAACAAAAAAGCCTTTTTACGGCGCTCCCGTTGTAATAACCGTATTTTATAACCCGGATGTTTACACAAGCTTTGAAGACGGCTGTCTTGTTATGGGCAATCTTATGAATGCGGCAAAGGCAGTGGGACTTGGCTCGTGCTGGATTCACCGTGCAAAAGAGGTATTTATGACACCTTTGGGTAAAGAGCTTATGAAAAAATGGGGTGTGCCCGAAGGCTTTATAGGTGTGGGCAACTGCATCTTAGGCTATGCCGACGAAGAGCCGAAGGCAAGACCGAGAAAAGAAGGATATATTATCAAAGTATAAAACAATGCGGAGCCGCAGTTAAAAGCGGTTCCGCACTTATTTTTCTGATTATATTACCGGCTGTCAATTCTGCCGGGGATTATTCTCACCGGCAGAGGAGCCGTCAGACTGAGGATAATATGCCGTCGGCGAGGGATACTGTGTCTGTCCGGAAGTATAGCTCCGCTGAGGATCATACCCGTTTGTATATGGATTCTGAGCCTGATCGGGAGCATAGACGGGCTGAGGATCATAGCCGTTTGCATAGGGGTTCTGTGTCTGATCGGGAGCATAAGTCTGCTGAGGGTTATATCCGTAGGCATAAGGATTCTGCATCTGCTGAGCGGCGCGCTCATTCAGATAAGCAGGTATGTCATTATTGAGAGTGGGGTGCTTTTCAAGGAACCACAATATGGAATAATTAAAAATTCCCGTATCCTTTTTTGACATGGTATTGATCGTTTTGAAGCAGACGATATAAAGCACCACAAGGAAGGCATAGAATAACAGCATTGAAATACTGCCGATTTTTTCTTTTTCGCTTATAAAGCACAAAAAGTCATATAGTCCGTGAGCGGATACAGGAACGATCATGCTCAGAGCAATAAGCTTTCCCGAGCCGAAGGAGGCAGTACCGGAAGGAACATGTCCCTTTGCGATAAAGTCCTTTTCTATGCCCGCAGCGGATTTTGATGCATTCCACATTGTATAGAAATATCCCATAAGAACACCAAAGAACATATGTCCGGGCACTGCGGTAACCGCGCGGATAATTGCTGTTTCAATACCGGAGCTGAATACATATAAGATATTTTCAAGAATAGCAAAGCCGAGAGAGGTAAACACCGCATATATTATTCCGTCAAACAGGCTGTTGAAGTTCTTGTTTTTACGGGTAAAGATATACATGGCAAGCCATTTGAAAGCCTCTTCAACCAGCGCCACGGCAAAAAATGCGCCGATGAAATGGTAGGCTAAGAACTTACCGTCGGGAAGCAGGACCGCTGTTTCATCTGTTGTATTGAAAATACCGTAAAGTATCTCATAAAGCACACCTTCAACCACAGAAGCAGGGAAGCAGGTGAGAGCGCCGAGGCCCAGAAGCTTAAGAAGCAGCTGAATGGGTTCCTTTTCGGCTTTATCTTTCTTAAATATGTAGACAAGAAGAATAATTCCCGGTATAACAGCACCGGCAAACAGAATTGACATAACAAGCATCCTTTCAGATTTTTTATCATTGTATCACAATAACGGATGCAAAAAAACACCGTTGACACAATTAAAATTTTTTTGTATAAATTTAACCATATGAGCAGTTTTGTTTTGGATAAATCTCTGAAACATTCCCGAAAGGAAGAAAACAATGGCAGAAATAACACCCGTTGCAACAATATACACACAGTTTCCCTCAAAATTCGGCATTCCCCGTCAGAGCGGTCTTGCAGATACATCCGCAAAAATAGTATTCAATAAGGAATTCAGAAGCATTGAAGCGGTGAGAGGTATGGAGGGTTTTTCCCATCTGTGGCTCATATGGGAATTTTCCGAAAATAAAAACAAGAGCCAATCTCTTACGGTGCGCCCTCCGAGACTGGGCGGCAATACCCGTATGGGCGTTTTTGCAACACGCTCCTCCTTCAGACCGAATAATCTCGGACTTTCCGCAGTAAGACTTGAAAGAATAGATTACTCTTGTGACGATGCACCCGTGATATATGTGCGGGGTGCTGATATCCTTGACGGCACTCCCGTATTCGATATAAAGCCCTATCTCCCCTTTTCCGACTGCATCCCCGAAGCAAAGGGCGGCTTTGCAGATGATGTTTCGGGAAATAATATGAAGGTGATATTTCCCCCGGATATAATAAACGAAGCCGCACCCGAAGACATCCCTTTAATAGAAGAAATCCTGTCGGAGGACCCGAGACCCCATTATCACAGCGACCCCGACAGAATATATTCCTTCGAATTCTCCTCATACAAAATCAGATTCACAGTAAAAGAAAACACAGCATATATCAATGAAATCAAAAAACTGCCGCTCTGAAAACGGCAGTTTTTCTGTTAAATTATGATTTTGCATTCTGTTTCCTCGGAAAGGATAAGCTCATCATAGGAGGGGACCTTTATATAGCCTGAGGCGGGGTTTTTGATGCTGATGACGGGGGTGGTGATTTCTGCCTCGACGTGGGATTTTTCAAAGGCAAGGTCTGCATTTTCCATTTCGCAGTTGATCATTTTAAGTCCTTCGCAATAGCAAAGAGGCTGAGTGCCTGAAATCTTACAATTCACAAATGTGATATTTTTACTGTACCAGGCAAGGTATTCGCCCTTTACGGTGCAGTTTTCAACGAGGATGTTTTCTGCGTGCCAGAAAGCATCCTTTGTGTCAAATACGCAGTTTCTGAAGGTACAGTTTTTTATGTACTGAAAAGAATATTTACCCTTCATTGTCACATCCGTGAAGGTGAGGTTTTCTGCCTTAAGCATAAAATATTCACTCTCGGCACTGCTGCCGAGCATAGTGATATTCTTCGAAAACCATCCGAACTCGGGGGAAATAATATCTGAGCCCGAAATATTTATATTCTCACATTCTCTCAGAGCCTTTATGCCGTGAAGCTTTGAATTTTTTATGCTTATGTTGTCCGAATACCAGAGTGCGGCTCTGCAAAGAGGGGTCATTTCGCAATCTGAGATATCAAGAGTGTGAGTGTGCCAGAAGGGGTATCTTAAATTGAACCAGCAGCTCTCTGCGGTGATATCACGGCTTTCCTTGAAGGCACTTTCACCGTCTGCCGGTCCGTCGAAGCGGCAGCCGACAGCTTTCACATCAACACTTCCGTATAGTGCTCTTTCTTCATCAAAGGTTTTGTTTTCAATTACTGTCATTTTATTTTCTCTCCGTAAAAAATTATATAAAGCCGAGCAGCTTCATTATAAGCTCTGCGGCAAAAACCGTGACACAGCAGGACACGGCAACCTTGAAAAGGTTAAAGCCGAAGGCGGCGGTAAGAATACCGACAATAAGAGCCAGTATGCCCGATACGGGGGAGCTCGTTGCATTAATTATTGCGGGGAAGGTCATAACCGCAAGGGTTACATAGGGAACATAGTATAAAAAGGATTTTACAAAACGGTTTTTAATGGGCTTTCTCAGTATCGTCATGGGAAGTGCTCTTATAGCATAGGATACCGCACCCATTACAAGAATGTATATGTAGATATTATGTGTCATTCTGCACTCTCCTCCCCGTTTTCGTTTTCATCATCTTTTCTCGGGAAGAGAATTGCGGCAGCGCCTGCTATAATAACGGTGAGTATAATTGTTCTTGTACCCTCTGCGATGTCAGCTATAAAAGGCAGTTTGCTTGCCGTGAAGCTTAACACAAAGCTTATGACAACAAGTCCTGCAATTATCTTATCCTTCTTTGCAGGAGGTATAAAAACAGCCATAAACATACCGTAAAGAGCAACACTCAATGCACTTACTATTGAAGCGGAAAGCACATTTCCCGCCACAACGCCCAGCGCCGTACCCAGCGCCCACAGGGGAACTGCCGTGAGTGAGCCGCCGTAGTGGTAATAGGGATTAAAGGTGCCCGGCCTTGCAATTGAAATACCGAACAGCTCATCTGTTATATACATAGCACTGAGGGGTCTGTGTCTGAAGGGCATATCGGGCGATGCCTTCTGACTCAGCGCACAGGACATAAGCATATATCTTGCATTAGCCACAAAGGTAGCAAGAGCCACTTCAAAATAGGAGGCATTTGCAGCAATAAGCGTGAATGCCACATACTCACCTGCAGAGGCAGAGCAAAGTGCGCTTGCAATAAAGCCCTGAACTGCTGAGAGCCCCGCTTCCTTTGCAACAACACCCAGAGAAAAGGCAACTGCAAAATATCCGAAGCCTATGGGAAGACCGTCCTTAAGTCCCTGAAGAAAAACGGATTTATTGGATCTTAACTTATACTCAATAGCGGAAGCCACGGAAAAATACCTTCTTAATACAGAATATCAATAACAGAAATTTTATCACTTCAAAGAAAACAATGCAATATTTAATTTATATCTTTTACATCACTGTTTTTAAACACACGGATGCTTTTTTCTAATATACCGTGCATATGAGCAATTGCAATACCGTAGTTTACCATAGGTACACCTGCATTTTCACAGCGGGCCTGACGGGATCTCATTTCTTTTTCGTTGAGCATACAGCCGCCGCAGTGTATAACAAGCTTATATTCACCGGGGTTTTCAGGGAACTCTCCGCCCGAGGTGAAGCTGTACTGAGGCTTTGCACCCGTAAATTCTTCTATCCACGCGGGAATTTTTACGCTGCCTATATCACCGCATTGTCTGTGATGGGTACAGCCCTCGCTTATAAGCACCTTATCGCCGTCTTTCAGACTGCTCAGCGTCTGAGCGCCCCTTATAAGACCGCTCAGCTCTCCCTTATAGCGTGCCATAAGGATTGAAAATGAGGTAAGGGGAATACTTTTATCCAGCACCGACGAAACAAAGCCGAAAACCTGAGAATCGGTAATAACAAGCGACGGGGGGGCAATAAGCTTTGAAAGTGTAAGCTGAAGCTCCGAATCCCTGCAAACTATTCCCACAGCACCGCTGTCGATAATATCACGAAGCACCATCTGCTGCGGCAGAATAAGTCTGCCCTTTGGTGCCGCCTTATCCACGGGCACAACAAGCACCACCGTGTCCCCTGCATTTATCAGATCGCTCACAAGAGGCTTTGTGTTTTCTCTGCCCTTTGCATATTTTGCAATAAGCTCCTTCAGCTCATTTATATTTGTGCCGTTTTTTGCACTTACGGCAATTTCATTTTCCTTTTCGGGTGCTGTCTTAATTTCCTCATCGGACTTATTGAAGGCTGTGACAAAAGGAATTTTTCTTTCGTTGAAAACGGAAATAAGCTCTTCTTCGGCATGGGTGAAATCAATTGAGGAATCGTGAACCAGCACGGCAACATCCGTTCTGGAAAGAATCTCTGTTGCTTTTTTCACTCTTAATTCACCCAAGGAGCCTTCGTCATCAATACCGGGAGTATCTATGATCACAACAGGTCCCACGGGAAGCAGCTCCATAGCTTTTTTTACAGGGTCGGTGGTCGTGCCCTTAATATCGCTTACAACAGAAAGAGTCTGCCCCGTAACAGCATTTACAAGGCTTGATTTGCCTGCGTTTCTCAAGCCGAAAAACGCAATATGCACCCTCTCGCCCGAGGGAGTATTATTAAGTCCGTTCATAAAAATCACTTCCGGTTAAAATTAATTCAGAATCTGAAATCACGGCGGTTGGAATTTTTGATATCCTCAATATTCTTTTTGGCAATACCCTTTACCTTTTCGCTTGTGACCTTTTCAATTTCATTCTCAATCATCTTAAAGCCTATTTCCTTTGTTCTGTCGCTTGCATAGTCGGTAAGATATTCGGTGAGTGTCATAAGGGCATTGGGATGGCAGCAGTTTATTATCTGACCGTTTTTACAAAGAGCCATAAAGCGGTCGCCTGTTCTGCCTTCTCTGTAGCAGGCTGTGCAGAAGGAGGGAATGTGGCCGTTTTCCATAAGCCATGCCACAACATCGTCAAGAGAGCGTGTATCGGATACATCAAACTGCTCTGTGTCGTGGGGACGCTCCTTTTCGGTATATCCGCCTACGGATGTTCTTGAGCCTCCGCTTACCTGAGAAACACCAAGTCTCAGAAGCTTTGTTCTCACAGCCTCGGTTTCTCTTGTGGAAATAATAATTCCCGTATAAGGTACGGCAAGACGGATGCAGGCTGTTATTTTTGCAAACATTTCATCGGAAATGGAATTGTCGAATGCGGAGGGGTCAATATCGTCTGCCTTTTTGATTCTCGGCACACTTATTGTGTGAGGACCTACTCCGTGCACAGCCTCAAGATGCTCAGCGTGCATTATAAGACCTGCAAACTCGTATTTATACAACTCAAGACCGAAAAGCACACCGAGTCCCACATCGTCAATACCGCCCTGCATAGCTCTGTCCATAGCCTCGGTATGGTAATCATAATCGTGCTTGGGTCCTGTGGGATGAAGCTTAAGATAGCTTTCCTTATGATATGTTTCCTGGAAAAGAATATATGTGCCGATGCCTGCTTCCTTTAGCTTTCTGTAGTTTTCAACGGTGGTGGCGGCAATATTTACGTTTACTCTTCTGATATCGCCGTTTTTGTGATGAACACTGTAAATTGTGTTTATACATTCAAGGATATATTCAATAGGATTATTCACGGGGTCCTCGCCTGCTTCAATGGCAAGGCGCTTGTGTCCCATATCCTGAAGAGCAATTACCTCTGCTCTTACCTCCTCCTGAGTGAGCTTCTTTCTTGCAATAGATTTGTTTTTCAGATGGTAAGGACAGTATACACATCCGTTCACACAATAGTTTGAAAGATATAAAGGTGCGAATATAACAATTCTGTTGCCGTAGAATGCAAGCTTGATTTCCTCTGCTATCTCGTAAATCTTCTGTATCTTTTCAGGGATTTCACAGGCTAAAAGCACGCTTGCCTCTCTGTGGGTAAGTCCTGCACATACCGTGCCGCTGCCCTGCTTTTTAGGACGTGCCTTTTCGAGAATAGCATCAATCAGCTCTTCATTATTTTTATTTTCTTCAGCATATTTAATAGTTTCAAGAATCTCTTCATTATTGATAAATTCTTCTGCTTTAAGGGATTTTGGATTATAAACAGCCATTTTTCATTTTCCTTTCTGTATCGCCGCGGTCACAGACTATTTCGTAACCGATATTTTTCATCTGCTCTTTCAACAGATTCAATTGCTCTGCCGATTCGGCACCTGTCGAAAGCTTGTTATTATAAAGCATATATCTGCTTTTTGCATCCTCGGGAGAGAGATTGGGCATAATTACGTTTGCACCTGCCTCAACAGCCTTTTCCCTGCCGTTTTTCTGAAGCGTGCCCATTGCCGTTGTGGCAGGTAAAAGTATATCGGGATGCATAATCCTTATTATCGACAGAAGGTAGCAGGTAAAATCCACACTACCGGGAGGATATTTACCGAAGGGAGTTTCGGAATGAGGGATAAACGGTCCTATTCCGCACATTTCGGGACAGAATTCCTCAATAAATTTCAGATCCTTTGCAAGGGTCTTCACTGTCTGGAAGGGAGATCCCACCATAAAGCCGCAGCCTGTCTGAAAGCCTGCTTCCTTAAGGTCATAAAGACATCTTTTTCGCTCACTCAGTGTAAGAGCGGGAGGGTGAAGCTGAGCATAATGGGAGCTGTCGGCGGTTTCGTGTCTTAAAAGATATCTGTCCGCTCCCGCATCCTTAAGCGCTTTATATTCTTCCTTTGTCTTTTCTCCCAGAGAAAGGGTCACGGCACAATCGGGGTAACGGGATTTTATTTCTTTTATCAGGTCCGTAAGATATGCCACCGTAAAGAATCCGTCCTCTCCGCCCTGAAGCACAAAGGTCCTGAAGCCGAGAGAATAGCCCTTTTCACAGCACAGCAGTATCTCCTCCTTTGTAAGACGGTAACGGCTGCAGCTCTTATTGCTTTTTCTGATACCGCAATAAAGGCAGTCATTTTTACAGATATTGCTTATTTCAATAAGACCTCTTATGAAAATCTTATTGCCGTAAACCTCTTTTCTCAGACGGTCTGCTTCTTTTTTCAGAAGCAATGCGTTTTCGGGAGAATAGCTTTTTATAAGCTCTTCATATTCACCGGGACTGAGCCGCCGGTTTTTTATAAAAGTATTAATTATATCATTCATTGGATTTCACACCCGAATACGCAGTTTTGACGCTTATCCCCTGAAGCTTTCCTATCTTTCCCGAAAGGGCGGAAATTGTGTTCATAGGAGCATCAAGTGCAATGCTTATAATATTTATGTTCTTTTCTCTGTAGGGAATTCCCATTCTTCCTATAATATACTGACCGTATTCGTGAAGAAGAGCATTGAGCTCGTGAACCGTGTCGGGATTTTCTACAATAATGCTCATTACAGCAACCCGTGTATCCATACGAGATCCTCCGTATAAATTTAGTCTGCGTTAATCACAATTAAAATATTTAAAAGCCGAAAAGCACCGTCTGTGCCCGGAAAAGGACGTGACGGTGCTGTTGAGCCTTGTATCGTACCGTCACCTTCTCCTCAGAGAGCTTCTCTTTATGTCAGGAAACATATTATACAGTGTTATTATATATTGTTTTTATTATTTTTCAACAGAAAATTTATTCCTCAAGCATTTTGAGGTAGTTTTTCAGCTGCTCATCGGTAGGCTTATAGTCTGTTACGGAGCAGCAGGGAACTGTGGGCTTTGAGCCGTCTGAGCCGAAGAAGGGTGTGTCCCGGTCGTTTTCATACATTTTTCTGTCTTCTTCTTTGCTGAAATCGGGTATATCAAAGGGCTTTCCGCCCTCAAGTATGCTTCTGTGGGCAAGGATCGCCACACTTGACATTTTTGTGGCTGAATAGATATCAAAGGGATGCTCGGGCTGACGGTTTTCTCTGATGCAGTCTAAAAACATTCTTGCTGTAATAAAGTCTGCACCGCCGTGTCCGCTTCCCTTTATAAGCTCCTCATCATCATCCTGCCAGGAGGGAGCATAAAGATTTACCTCCTCTTTTCCCTCGGGTACAGACCAAGCGTTATATCTCAGAAGGATTTTTTCACTGCCCTTGATATTTTCAATCTGTCCTTCGCTGCCGCATACCCTGTAAAAATTATGATGGGCGCCGAAGGCTGCACAGCCTGTTATTCTGAAAACAGATCCGTCGTCATTCACCGTTGTGATAACAGCAGCTCTGTCGGCTACATACCGGCCTGATACCTCCTCGGTGAAGCCGTAAAACACGGGAGCTGCACTTACCCTTTGGGGAGTGGCACCCGTAAGACTCATAACGGGACCGAGAGAATGGGTTATATAATATGAACGGGGCAGATAGTTTCTCCAGTGCTCGGGGAAATAAATGTAATCTTTATAAAATTCTGCATTCTCCGCACTTACGGGATGATTATATTCACCCTCGGCATAAAGAATCTTTCCCAATGTGCCGCCCTTGCACACACGCTTCATCTCACGGTTAAAGATCATCTGAGGATAGTTTTCCGCAAGCATATATACGGATGAGGATTTTTCAAATGCTCTTATAAGCTCCGTGCCCTCTGCCAGAGTGCCGTTACTGATACATTCGGAAAAAACATGAATATTTCTTTCGAAGCATTTTATTGCATATGGGGTGTGCTCATGGAAATAATTCGCAAGCACAACGGCATCGGTTTCGTGCTCTATAAAGGAATCAAAATCGCTGTAAAGGGCAATGTCTCCGCCCAATCTTTCAGCACCCTTTTTAAGTCTTTTTTCATTGAAATCACACAATGCCGTAATTTCACAGCCGAGAAGTCTCATATTCTCCGCAATATCAATTCCCCTGCCGGTGCCGAATATGCTTATTCTGAGCTTATCCATATAAAATATCCTCCGTATTATTTTATTTCTTCAAAATCAGACGCAGGATGCTTGCACAAGGGACAGATAAAGTCATCGGGAAGAGTATCCCCTTCATAGATATATCCGCAGATCGTGCAAACATAGCCTTTTTTACCCTCAGTCTGAGGCTTCGGCTTTACGTTTGCGTGATAATAAGAATAGGTCATCGTTTCCTTGTCGGAAATAACTCTTGCCTCAGTAACCTCACAGATAAACATTCCGTGAGTGCCGAGATCCACATACTGCTCAACCTTAAGAGACATAAAGGAATTGATGTATCTGGGAAGGAAAACAAGTCCGTTATCCGAGCGAAGAGGCTCGCAATCGGCAAACTTATCCACGTTTCTGCCGCTTCTGAAGCCGAATGCTTCAAATACCTCAAAGGGAGCTTCGGTGGTAAGACAGTTGACATTCATTTTTCCTGTCTGCTTTATAACATGGTGTGAATAATTTTCTTTATTTATTGTAACTGCTATTCTGTTGGGAGTGTTTGTTACCTGAGTTACCGTATTTACAATAAGTCCGTTGTCCTTTTTGCCGTCATTTGAGGTAACAACATAAAGACCGTAGCCGATTCTGAAAAGTGCGGTAAGGTCATTTTTATTTGCAGTATCACTCTGCTGTGCAAGATAATCCTTGCATAATTCATCGGAAAGAGCCTCAATTTCTTCGGCATTCTTTTCGTTCATTGCCGACATTATTGAAACAGTGTTCTCACAGAAGGTAAGATTCTTGCTCTTTTCAAACATATTTTTCATTATCTTTGCGGCAAGCGGTGCCCAGGAGCCGTTTTCAATAAAGCCCACGGTACGGTTTGAATAGTTTCTTTCGGTGAGATGATGTATAAACTCACGCATAAAGGGGAAAATTTCGGAATTGTATGTGGTGGTTGCAAGAACTATTTTTGAATATCTGAAGGCATCCTCCACAACCTCTGCCATATCGCTTCTTGCAAGGTCATTTACAACAACCTTGGGACAGCCCTTTGCCTTTAATTTGTCGGCAAGCTGAAGCACAGCCTTCTTTGTGTTGCCGTAAACGGAGGTGTAGGCTATCATAATGCCCTCTTCCTCGGGCTGATATGATGACCATGTATTATAAAGTGAGAGATAATAACCGAGATTATCGCTGAGCACGGGGCCGTGAAGAGGACAGATAACACTGATATCAAGACCTGCAGCTTTTTTAAGAACATTCTGCACCTGTGCGCCGTATTTTCCTACAATACCGAAATAGTATCTTCTTGCTTCGCATGCCCAGTCGTCGTCCTCAGAATCAAGCGCTCCGAATTTTCCGAAGCCGTCGGCAGAGAAAAGAACTTTATCTGTGCTGTCATAGGTCATAATAACCTCAGGCCAGTGCACCATGGGAGCTGTAACAAAGGTAAGCTGATGCTTTCCGAGAGAAAGCGTGTCGCCGTCACCTACAACAAGGGAATTTTCGGAAAAATCAGTTCCGAAGAAATTCTTCATCATCTTAAATGCCTTCGCCGATGCCACAACCTTTGTGTCGGGATAAACCTTCAGGAAATTCACAATGTTTGCAGAGTGGTCGGGCTCCATATGCTGAACTATGAGATATGAAGGTCTTCTTCCTTCAAGGACATTCTGGATATTGTCAAGCCATTCGTGGGTAAAATTGCCGTCAACGGTGTCCATAATTGCAATTTTATCATCAAGTATGCAATAGGAATTATAAGCCATTCCGTCGGGTACGATATACTGACCCTCAAAAAGGTCAATCTTACGGTCATTCACGCCTATATACTTTATATCATTGGTTACGAACATTTTCCGGTTCCTCCGTCATTTTTTTATTTATTTTAGCACATACTGCAATTTATTTCAATTATATCATTCAAGAATTTTTCCGTCGGTTGAAATGGTTATTACCTGCCACGGAATGAATTTCCCCGATGCCTGCAGGGCTCTTTTTGCCGCATTTTCGATTCCGCCGCAGCAGGGAACCTCCATTCTCACTATCTTTACGCTTTTAATGCTATTGTTCTTTATTATCGCCGTAAGCTTTTCGGCATAATCCCCCTCGTCAAGCTTGGGACAGCCGATGAGCGTTATGTGATTTCTTATAAAATCCTCGTGGAAATTTCCGTAGGCATATGCAGTGCAGTCGGCAGCTATAAGAAGATTTGCACCGTCAAAATAAGGAGCATTCACCGGTACCAGCTTTATCTGACAGGGCCACTGCTGAAGTCTGCTTGAAGCATATGTAGCCTTAGGGGAAGGAGCATTATCTCTTACTATGGCTTTTGAATTTGTTCCCGGACAGCCGCAGGGAAGCTTCATTTCCTTTTTCTTCATTTTTGCCTGCCTTACGGCTTCTTCATTATATGCGGGGGCTTCTCTTTCTTCAAAACTTATAGCATCCGCGGGGCAGGCGGGAAGGCAGTCACCGAGACCGTCGCAGTAGTCTTCTCTTGTAAGCCTTGCCTTGCCGTCGATCATTTCTATTGCACCCTCGTGGCAGGCGGCAGCACACTCCCCGCAGCCGTTACATTTTTCTTCGTCTATCTTTATAATTCTTCTTATCATAAGCTTGTCTCTCCTTTTTTCAGAAGCATTTTCCGTTTCTGCAATCCTCGGCTGAGTCGCCACGGAAGCACAGCTCGTTGCTGCATTGTGAATTTTCAGTAAAATCAACAAGATTTTTAATTGTGGTTTCTGCAATATTCGTAAGTGCCTCTTCAGTTAAGAATGCCTGATGGGAGGTTACTATAACATTGGGCATCGATATAAGACGGGCAAGAGTGTCATCCTCTAAAATATGTCCGGAATTATCCTCAAAGAACAGATCGCTTTCTTCCTCATAAACATCAAGACAGGCAGCTCCTACCTTCCTTGTTTTTATTCCCTCTAAAAGAGCCTCCGCATCGACCAGAGCACCTCTTGAGGTGTTTATTATCACAACACCCTTTTTACAAAGGCTGAGAGCTTCTGCATTTATTAAGTGGTCTGTTTCTTCCGTCAGCGGACAGTGAAGAGAAATTATATCACTGTTTCTTAAAAGCTCCGTCAGAGAAACATATCTTGCCTTTCCGTTTTCTTCCAAGGTCTTATCGGGGAACTTATCATATGCCAGCACATTCATTCCGAAGCCCCTTGAGATGTCAATAAACACCTTGCCTATTTTTCCCGTTCCGATCACACCGACGGTTTTGCCGTGAAGGTCAAAGCCCGTAAGTCCGGAAAGACTGAAATTGAAATCCCTTGAGCGTATATATGCCTTGTGAATCCTTCTGATCGACGTAAGAAGGAGTGCCATAGCATGCTCGGCAACTGCAAAGGGAGAATAAGCAGGTACACGCAGCACGTGTATTTTTCCGTAGGCATATTTCATATCCACATTATTAAAGCCTGCGCACCTGAGAAGAAGGATCTTTATCCCCATTTCATACAGAGCATCAATAACCTCTTTGTTTACCGTATCATTTACGAATACACACACGGCATCGGAGCCCTTAGCAAGAAAAACCGTGTCCTCGTTAAGCTTTGTTTCATAATATTTTATCTCTATCCCGTTTTCCCCCGAGAATCTGTCAAATGCAGCTCTGTCGTAGGGCTTTGTATCAAAAAAAGCAATTTTCATTTTTTTGCCTCCTTGTTTTTCTGTATGTATTATAGTATAATCCCATTGTAAATATATGTTGAAATTTCAACAAAACGGTGGGAAAATTATGGAAAAATACATTGAAACTCTGAAAAACTGTCCTCTTTTCAGGGGTATTGAGGATGAAAATATTTTAAGACTTCTGAAATGCCTCAATGCAAGGGTGAGCTTTTTTGACAAAAAATATACTGTTTTTACCGAAGGGACAAAAGCAAAGTATATCGGCATTGTTCTCTCGGGCGCCGTACAGACAGAATTCACTGATTATTACGGCAACAGAAGTATTTTCAACATTTCAACCCCGGGAGAAACCTTCTGTGAGGCTTTTTCCTGTGCGGGCACCGAAAGCCTGCCTGTCTGCGCCGTGGCATCAAAGCCCTCGGAAATTATGTTTATTGATTCCGCCCATATTCTCCACACCTGCACTTCAGTCTGCGGCTTTCATTCTCAGCTTATTTTCAATCTGATGCAGAACATTGCGGAAAAAAATGTGGAGCTTCACAGGCGCACCCAGATCAATTCAGGAAGAACAACAAGAGAGAAGCTTCTCACCTATCTCAGCATGCAGGCAAAAAAGGAAAACAGCAATTCCTTTTATATTCCCTTCAACCGTCAGGAGCTTGCCGATTATCTTGAAGCAGACCGCAGCGGCTTATCCGCAGAAATAGGCAAGCTTATAAAAGAAGGCGTGCTTTTAAGCAAAAAAAATTACTTCGAGCTGCTGTGAACACAGAAAATACCTGTGCGTTCTATGAATTATTACAAAATGGTTACTATTCGGAAAACTTATTGATTTTTATTATTGCAGAGTATAAAATTTTTACAGAGACTGTTTATGAAAAGGGTGCTGGAAGTTGAAAAAAATCAGACAAGCCTTAAATCCGTGCTTGTGCTTTGTATTATGCTTTTGCTTTATGCTGAGTCTGTCCCCCGCAGGCATTTCTGCTGTCAGGGGAGATATGGATAATGACGGAAAAATTACTGCATCAGACGCAAGAATAGTTCTCCGCGCAAGCGTGGGACTTGAAAACCTGAGCGAGGAACAGGCAAAAACCGAAGATTATGATTACAACGGAAAAATTACTGCAGCAGATGCAAGATTGGTGCTGCGCAGATCTGTAGGTCTTGAGGATAAGAATATAAAGCCCGATATTCCCGGTGCAGTGCTTACGGGATATACACAAAACGGCTATGCTGTATATGAAGCCGACGGTATGACTTATATTGACGGTATTCTTGTTGCCAATAAAACCTATTCTCTGCCCGCAGATTTTAATCCCGCAAGGCTCAGCGATGAATGTCTTGAGGCTTTCAGCAATATGCAGAATGCAGCAAAAAGACTGAGACTCAATATATATATCAGCTCAGGCTTCAGATCATATTCTCTTCAGAACAGTATATATAACCGCTACTGTGCCCAGGACGGCAAGGCACTTGCAGACAGATACTCCGCACGCCCCGGTCACTCAGAGCATCAGACAGGTCTTGCAATCGACCTTAACACAATTTCTCAGTCCTTTGCAAACACCGCAGCAGGACACTGGATAGAAGCCCACTGCCACGAATACGGCTTTATACTCAGATACCCCAAGGACAAGGAGCATATCACAGGCTATATGTATGAGCCCTGGCACATCCGCTATGTGGGTGTTGAGGTTGCAACAAAAATTGCGGAAAGCGGTCTGTGTCTTGAAGAATTTTACGGAATAACCTCTTCATACGCATACTGATCCTGTCCTCTGAAAATTTTAATTTTTATTTGATTTTATTCTTGACAACAAAAAATAAATATGGTATATTAATGAGGCTGAAAAAACCGGATGCGCTTTGACCGGAACAGTGATTGTAAACTCGGGGTGTAGCGCAGTTGGTAGCGCGCCTGCTTTGGGAGCAGGATGTCGGGAGTTCGAGTCTCTTCACTCCGACCATATTTACGGGAGTATAGCTCAGCTGGGAGAGCACCTGCCTTACAAGCAGGGGGTCACAGGTTCGAGCCCTGTTGTTCCCACCAAAAAAGAAGTAACTTTTGTCAGACAAAAGTTACTTCTTTTTTTATCCAAGCCGTAGGCTTGGCATATCATCACGCTTTAGCGTGTATATCATCGCCGTAGGCGCATATCATCAGCCGAAGGCTGTATAACTGCGGCTTGATGATATGCAACACTTCGTGTTGATGATATACCGCAGACAAGCTGCGGATGATATACAAGGCTTCGCCTTGATTTGTTCCATCAAAAATACATGTAACACAAACGCCCTCGGCAGCCAGAACGGTTGTCGGGGGCGCTTTTTGCGTTCGGTTGAAAAACTCATAATTTTGTGGTATAATCTGTTCGGAAAATAAGAATTTGACGAAGGAGGTTATCCGCATGAAAAGAATAGTTGCATTGGTTTTAATGGTGCTTTTTATCCTTAGTTTAGTTGGATGTGATACATCGGATGATAAAACCACCTTGAAACTAAATCACAAACTTGGTATTGATAGTGAATACCTGACCCAAGGTCAAGAAATGGTTATGGCAGAAGTGGATTATATTGAAGTTGAACTATTAGAAACAGAGTTCACAAAATATACTGAAGGTGTTTTGCCCGAACTTGTTTCGTTGATAAACCACCAGTATCCTAATGTGTTGAACAGTAATTGGGAATATATGGTTCATTTTTACGATGAGCAACAGACTACAGGATTGGTTCAGTTTAGGTATGTTATCAACAATGAAATCTTGACAGATAAGAGCATTACATTCAATTATGAAAATTGTGTAATAAATTCTGTTACATATTCTAATGTCGGCAAAACTGTTAATGAAGAAGATATTGTTTCAAGAGTTGCGACCTTCAAAGAAAACCATACCCAAGAACAGAAGAAACTAAACAGCGATGAAGAGTTTATCAAGGAAACTGTTCAATATTCCTATGATTATGATGCCGACAAACTGATATACACCTATAATCTGTTTTTCTATAAAGGTCAATATGAATTGAAAGTTATTGACAATGATACTTTATCGGAGTATTTCATAGACGAAAAAGGTTATGCGGTGGATTAACCAATTCCAATTTGAAAAAGGAGTGTGATGGTATGAAAAAGTTGATAGCACTTGTTTTAGCCTTAGTCTGTGCATTGGGTTTGGTCGGTTGCCAGAATGATAATCAACAGGCACAAGAAGATAAAGCGGCGAATACACATACTCTCAAAGTAACAGAAAACTCTGTTGGCGAAATAAGTAGAGAAACATTCAATCTATCCGTTGAGATTACCGAAGAAGATGCAAACGCCTTATCAGAAATAATCAATGGTAGCACTTGGAAAGAAGAACTTACTGATTGTGAAAGTGATTGTGTTATTAACCTAAAAGGTCATTGGTCACATTATAATTCCGAAAGTGGAATACTTAACAAGTACAATGTAAAAGATATGTCAGTTTATTCTTCAAATGTACAAGAAGTCAGCGGAAAGAGTTTGGTGCTGTCGGAAGAAGATAGAGCAACCGTTAATTCCATTCTTGAAAAATACATTACATTGGGCGTTGAGAGTAACTAACCAATTCCAATAAGTCGAACAGTAGCGTTGCGCACCTTTTCTTCGCTTTTACCCCTGTTTACGCACCTTATTGCCCGTCTTTTTTTTCCAAGCCTTTTTAGCTTGGCATATCATCACGACGCAGTCGTGTATATCATCAGCCCCTTTGGGGCTGTATCTCATCACGCGTCAGCGTGCATCCTCCTGCGGCTTGATGATATGCAACACTGCGTGTTGATGATATGCAATTCCTGCGGAATTGATGATATACAAGGCTTCGCCTTGATTGATTGGCAAAAATATGATTTAATATTTTTAATGGAGGTGATCGGTATGAAAATTCATGGTGTAAAAAGGGAATGGTCAAGACCTTTTTGGGTGCGGTTCAAGAAACATCATTGTCCCGCTTGCAATGCTTTGCTTACAACAATTAAAGTGTCGAAGGTCGTCAATTCAAAATCTGAAGAAGCAAAGAATTTCGATTTTTCATCCGGAGATCCCTACATGGTGGGAAATATAAAATTTATATGGACGGAATTTCAGTGTAATGTTTGCAATAATTCGTATTCACTGCAAGAAATACGAGAGAACGAAAAGAAGACTAAATAGAATCTACAATACTTTTGGTCGTTCTTACCCCTGCTTACACTACTTTTAGTCGCTCTTTTTTTATCCAAGCCGCTTAGCTTGGCATATCATCACGCTTTAGCGTGTATATCATCGCCGCAGGCGTATATCATCAACCGCAGGTTGTATCGCTTCCGCAATGATGATATACAAAACTTCGTTTTGATGATATACCGCAACAAGTTGCGGATGATATACAAGGCTTTGCCTTGATTTGCTTTCAGAAATCCGGTCTTAATTACAGCTCTGCACAGTATTGCAACTGCCCACGCAACCTTTCTTGATTTTTACTTATGCTTATGCACCTTATTATCTGCAGACATAACCGGATGAAGCAGCCCTATAAGCGGCGTACTGTGAAAATTAGAATCATAAACAAATTATTTCCTTTACTTTTTCATTTATTGGTGATAAACTGTTACCATACAATCAAATAAAGGAGTTGTAATAATGAAAAAGATTATTTCTGTTCTTCTTGCACTGACTCTTACGCTTATTCTCGGAATACCTGCTTTTGCAGTTACTATGCAGGACGGCACCGGTAAGCTTTGCGATCAGTTTGTTTACGGTGAAGGTCCCGAAATCGACGGAACATTTATCGATTACCGTTATTTTTCTCCCGTAAAGGAAAATGATACTGCAAAGTATCCTCTCGTTGTATGGCTTCACGGCATGGGTAACGGCTCAAAGGAAGGCGTTCAGATTACTGCGTCAAACGTATCATACTGGTCAAGTGAAGAATTCCAGGCACGTTTCACAAACGGCGGTGCTTTTATTCTTGCACCCCGATCTGATGAAACAAAGGGCTTATGCTGGAATGCAGGCACACTTGAACCCTTAAAGGCTTGTATTGATGAGTTTATTGCAAAAAATAAGGATAATATCGACCTTTCAAGAATATACGTAGGCGGATATTCCATGGGCGGTAAGATGACCCTCAAAATGGCAATTGCTTATCCCGAAATGTTTGCAGCTGCTTTCCCCATCTGCCCCGCATGGTCACCCGATATGGGTCTTCTTGAAAAAATCGCAGATATGCCCGTATGGTTCACATCAGGCAAAACCGATCCCCTTGTAAACTATTTCTTCGGTGTTACCGTTACCTTTGAAAACCTCAGCGCAGTTTCAAATGTCCCCGGTGATGTAAGATTCTCAAGCCTCAAGAAGGTATGCTTTGAAGACGGTAAGAGAACCACCAGCGCACACCACTCCTGGTATGCAGTAAACCACGATATGTTCTCCTCCGAAAACGGCGACTATCCTTATATGTCAACCGTGAACGGTCTGGGTGAAGAGGTTACACTCACATATCCCAACGGTATGATCTCATGGCTGTGCTCTCACACCTCCGATTATGACGGTGCTCCCTCTGAAGGAAAAGGCAATCTCGAAAATGCATCCGGTGTAGACAGCATAGTAGGAAGCATGGACTTTATAAGATTTTTCAAAATTCTCTTTGAGGCAATAACTTCCCTTTTCGGACTTATCTGAATATAAGATAGTTTTACGATTTATCAACGAAACAACCGGTTTACCTTACGGTAAGCCGGTTTTGTTTTTCCTGAGCTGCGGCTTCATTATTCTTTTGAAAATCCGTTCTGTTTTAATGAATAATGAATGATGAATAATGAAAAATGAATAATACAAACGAAAATCCGCCCACTTGCGTGAACGGATTTTCGTTTGGAGCTGGTGACGGGAATCGAACCTGCAACCTGCTCATTACGAATGAGCTGCTCTGCCATTGAGCCACACCAGCTTATATTTATTTGTGTGGTTATTATAATATAAAGAAAACAAAATATCAAGTATAATTTTATTTTTTATCCCCGCTTTGATTTTTTGCCTGCTTTTTAAGATTATTTGCAAATCATTTAAGAAATTCTTAACACCGTTGAATTATCATTATATTTGTTGTATTCTTTATTCAGGGTGAGAAAAGTATGCTGAAAGAATTATTTCACAATAATAAGATAAATATTGCAAAAATAATAATCGGTGCCACAGGCTGGGTATGGTTTATGATACCCGTCGTATTCAGCGGTATTGTAAACATCGGCACAGCAGGCGGACTTCTGTTTTTCGGCTGTCTGTTTCTGTGGGGTATCTTCGGAAAAAAGCTCAGAGCAAAAAGCCGTGACAAAAAGGGCGCAAAGGTGTTTTTATATATACTGAGAACCGGTTACACTGCATTTTCGGTGCTTTTTCTTATTGAGAGTATTTTTATGGCGGGCACTCTTATAAAAACACCTCCTATGGGAGAAAACACGGTTATAGTTTTAGGCTGTGCCGTCTACGGAGAAACACCCAGTCAGATGCTGCGCTTAAGACTTGATGCCGTGGAAAAGTATATGAAGGAGAATCCCGACGCAAATGCCGTTCTTTCGGGAGGACAGGGACCCGACGAGGATATACCGGAGGCCCTTTGTATGTACCGTGAGCTGATAAAAAGAGGAATAAACGAAGACCGCCTTTATATGGAGGACAAGTCCACAAACACAAGAGAGAATATTGCTTTTTCATTTGAAGTGATAGAAGAAAACTCTCTCAGTGAAAACATATCCATTGTCACAAATAATTTTCATTTGTTCCGTGCGGGGCTTTCCGTAAAGGAAAGAGGGGTTGAATGCAGCTATATCTCAGCCTACACTCCCCTGCCCTTACTGCCCACATATATCATGAGGGAATATTTAGGAATAGTTGCACAGATATTTTTCGGCAGAGCATAAGCCCTGCCGATTTTTCATTTATGATTCATATTCGCAGATATAACCGATATTGCCGCCGAAATAGGTAAGTCCCGTGCTGAACAGGTCATTTCTCTGGTCATTCCACGACCATACACCGTTGACCCGCCAGAGCATCAGATATGCTTCAGGGGTGCCGTCCACGTCGTTTCTTGAGGGCTCACCGGGATACCAGGCGTTAAAATTGAAGTCCTCACCCGTTATCCAGTGACCGTAGGCAGAGCCGCCTCTTACAGAGGTATAGCCGCCTATCCAGATATACTTGAGTCCGCTTCTTTCGGCAAGGTTGCAAACCTGATTCATTTCAGACTGGCTTGTGATAGTAGCAAGATGTCCGCCGTTTGCAATACATATATTATTTGCCTCAGTCCATGATATATCCGCAGCAATAACCTCATAGCGGGAAGTATGGGGCTTTACGGTAATGGGCTCAACAGCAGTAAAGCTTGCAGAAGGCTCATATGCATAGTTCATTTCATCTGAGATAACACAGGAAACATGACGGCTTGCATAAGGATCTGCTGTTTCATCGGAAATATATTCAACACAGTACATATCCTTCTGAAGACGGTAGATCTCATCAAGAATATCACCTACATCGTCTATTGAATATACATTCCAATATCTGCCGCCCGTTGAAGATGCAATATTGCGAAGGATCTCCTCTTCGGCATCATATGTGCCTATAAGATAAACGGGAACCTCCTTCTGCTGTGCAAGAGTGATTACATCATAATAGCCGTTGTAGCTTTCATTATCCGCGCCGTCGGTGAAGGCGATAACACAGTTTGCACCTGCACGGTTGCCTGCATTGGTGATACCTGAAATAAGGGCATCGTATAAGGCTGTGCGTCCGCTTGTGGACATATTTTCAATACCGTTGAGAAGCTTTGCACGGTCGCTTGTGTATGTACACATATACATTATAAGAGTGTCAAAGGCAATAAGCTCGGCACTGTCACCCGAATTATAATCAAGGGAATTGATAAACTCTCTGAGGACGCTTTGCATAGTATAGAAATCGTCCTCCATACTGCCTGATTTGTCGATAAGAATGTCAATACCCACACCCTGATTGCCGCTGAGACGGGAAACGGATTTTACCTTACGCTCAATTTCCGCGCCTCCTGATATAGTCTCCTTTATGTATGCATCGGGAGATGTCATAATAACGGGAACACCATTGTAGTCCTGAAGATTGTAATAAAGCTTTACGGTGGGATAAGACTCAACATCCGAGCTTATAAGCTGAAGCTCGGATTCGGTACGCTCACCCTTGACCATAGCCTCCTCAAAGCTTTTTTCTCTCTCCGGAAAAATCTCCGGGACATCAGCATCAGGCCTTATAAGCATCGCAACAAGTACGCCGATAAGCACCGCCAGAACAACGCCCAGCACGGCAAGAATAATAATCAGAGACTTATTCTTAAGCCCCGTATTGCGGACGTGTGTGCCGCTGCCGCCGTTATCTCCGTAACCGCCGTTATCTCCGTAACCGCCGTTACCGTCATAACCGCCGTAGCCTGAGTTATCCTCCCCGTAGTTATAATCATCACCGTAATTATAGTCGTTCCCGTAGTTATAATCGTCCCCGTAGTTATAGTCTTCATTATTATTGTAGCTTTCGGTAGCATCAGCCGAGGTCTTCTTTGATGCAAGGGCAGAAATATCTGCACCGCACTTATTGCAGAAATTGGCTCCGTCAACAAGCTGATTTCCGCATTTAGGACAAAACATACAAAAATCCCCCTTTTTTGTTATTTTTTATACTTCGGTAAGCCTGATAACCGTTACAGAGTAGCCGGGTAAGGAATAATTGAAGGATGAAGCAATACCTGAAACAGTAAATTCTTCAATGCTGCAGGCTTCCTCAGCCCCGAGAATGTTGTCATTATCGGGGGAATCTCCTCTGAGCTGCTGCACCGAAGCCACATCTGAAACTGCTGTGTCACCGAGATCAACTGCACATATCTTTGTTTCGCCCGTTGTGTTTACAAGCTTGATTATTATATCTCCCGTTTCGTCACGGCTTACAACGGTGTAGGCTTCTGCATAGGCTTCATCGGTGAAATCATGTTCAAACTGAAGCACGCCGTCAATATATCCCCTTACGGTTCTTCCCTCTACCTCAAGCTTGATTTCATAGGTTCTGCCTGTTTCAACGATAAAATCAGAGGCTGTACCGGGAATTTCGGTTTTTACATTCCCGTCAATACGCTGAACAATACTTCTTGTGTTGCCCCAGCCGCCGATGTTCCAGAAGAAATTATTTTCAATATCCTTTACACCGAAGGGAATAATAAAGCCCTCTGCGCCGCCTGTCTTTGCGGCTTCAACGGTAAAGGTGTAGTCAGACCAGGTTTCGTCGCCGAAATATGCAACGCTTCCCGTGTTGGAATATGCCATTTCTTCTGTGCTCTGAATAAGCTTACCGTTTTTTATCTCCCATTCACCGTCTGTGGGAAGCACCCAGTTCCAACACATATTCTTAATACTGAAATTATCCTCATCAAGCACCTTGCCTGTATTGTTATCGGTAACTCTTACATTATCAAATTCGGCTGCGGTATACCATGTGCCCACGCCGACCTTACCTGCAATGGGACCTTCTTCAATTGAAGCACCCTCAAGGCTGTGGCTTACAAGCCTTGTGCCCTGATTAACGGAAAACAGCTTCTGCACATAATAGTTTACGGATGGGGTGACCTGATGGTTATTGAACCATATAAGGTCGGGCGCCCAGTGGGTTGCCGTGAGATTGCCGAACAAGGGAGCATATGCTGCCATTGTGACAATATCGCCGTTTCTTTCAAGACCTGTCATATAAGCTGCTTCCGCAAGAGCAGATTCAAGACGGTTGCTCTTTGAAGCATATTCACCGAGGAATACATTGAGTCCGCCGCCGTAAATTGTATCTGTCATCTGCGAGAAATCACGCTTATAGTTTTCTTCGTCATAATAGTCTGCATTTCTCAAGAACCATATGGGATCGTTATAATAATGATGGTCTGTAGCACCGGCAAAATCGAGTACATTGTCCGAGCCCGCTTTTTCAAGCTCTTCCTTTGCATATTCGTAGGAGGGAAGATAATTTGCACCTCTTGTGCCGTCTGCCGTGCCTGAGGAATAAATAAGCTCTATGCCCTCATAAAATTCCGGGTTTTCTGCCTTTGCCTTGTTGAATGCATCTAAGAAAGCAGAATATCTTTCAAAATAGACCTCGCCCTCATTTTCATTGCCGATACAGATATATCTGAGAGGGAAAGCCTCTTTATGACCCATTTCAATTCTCACCTTGCCCCAGACGGTGCTTTCATCGCCGCGGCAGAATTCTATAAGGTCAAACATATCGTCTATATAACGCTGAAACTCGGGAGTATACATTTCAACGGGGCCCTTGCCTCTCATCTGACAGAAAAGTCCGCAGTTGAGAACAGGCACACCGACAGCACCGATATCCTCGGCGAGAAGGAAATATTCATAAAAGCCGAGACCATAGCTCATAAAGCAGGGCAGAGGGTCTTCTGTCAGGCTTATATTTGTCCAGAGATTTATTCCCTGCTTTCTTGCTGCAACATCACCGTAGGTACCTTCAAACATAAGAGGCTCACGGCTTTCGTTCACACCTATTGAATCCTTCCAGTCGTAGGCAGTGTCATCGTCATAGCCCTCAATGATACAGCCTCCGGGGAAACGCAGAAATTTCGGCTGAAGCTCCTGAAGCTTTGTGCCGAGATCCTTTCTCATACCGTTTTCTCTGCCCATAAAGGTGTTTTCGGGGAACATGGAAACCATATCGAACCATATTTCACCCTCAGAAACAAGTATCTGAAGAGTAACACCCGAATGAGCGCTTACGGGAGAGGTAAGCGGAATTTCATACTTATGCCACATTGAGGAGCTTTTTATCATCGGAATACTTTCCTCTGCCACAGCCTCGCCGTTTACGGCAATACGGGCTGTTATTTCACCGCCGTAGCCAAAAGGAGCCTTTGCGTAAAAGGAAACATTATAGCTTTCACCCTCTGTTACACTCATTCCGTCGAGGAAGCCCTTGTTTTCAAAGCCTGCCTTTTCTGATGAATTGTTTGATACACTGAGGAAATTTACATTATTTTCGTTAAGATAGTTTTTTCTGTCGTTCTTTATAACATTGCATACAGCATCGCCCACAGCTGAATAGCCGTAGAATTCATCCCCTGCTGCAATTTCCGTGTATTCGAATGAACGGTTTGCCACCATCTCGGCATAAAGTCCGCCGTCTGCGGCAAAATTTATATCCTCAAAGAAAATACCGAAAAGCAGATCGCTTATATCGTGTATTTCATCCTGAGGATCGATATTAAGGGTATAATCTGCACCTTCCGTGTCAAAAGCGCTTACAATATTGGCTGCAGCCTCTTGCTGTACCTCACCGCAGTTGAAAAGCGCGGAAAAGGAAACAAAAAATGCAGTAAGTGTCGCAATTATCATTCTGAAACAGCTGATAAGTGAATACTTCATATACAAACTCCCCTGAAAATATAGTTACTTTAATAATAAATAAAATTGGGTTTGTAGTCAATATATAATTTGAATTAACAAAATGTTCATTGAAAAAATAGTCATTTTCAGTTATAATGAGGAAAAATATACTGTGGAGGAAAATAATGTCGGATTTCAGATGGTTAAAAATTGATACAGCTGCAATAATGTTCTCATCTCTGTCAACAAAGGAATGGGGACGCACCTTCAGATATTCAGCATATTTCAAGGAGGCTGTTGATCCCGCAGCACTCGGGAAAGCCTGTCAGGAGCTTATGCCTTATTATCCTGCAATATATGCTTATCTGAAAAGAGGATTTTTCTGGAATTACCTTGCCCTAAGCGACCGTCTTCCGGAAATCAGGGAAGAAAATGAAGAGGGAATGCTTCCCATTGTATCAAGAAAGGATCTTCGCCCCGACTTCAGACTCACATATAAAGATAACCGTATAAATATAGAATGCTCCCACTCTCTCGGTGACGGAAAGGGGATCATAATATATTTCAAGGCTCTCCTCACCCGATATAATGAGCTGAGAAAAGGTGAAAAGGGAGAATATATCACAAAGGAAGACCCGCAGGAAAATGTAAGAAATGCCTTTAACGATCACTATAACGGCGGCGAAAAAGCAAAGGGCGACCCTGAAAAGGCATTTCATTTTGACGAGAAATTCACTCCCGGCTACACAAAGCTGCTTTTTGCCGAAATGAGCACCTCAGCGGTAAAGGAGCTTGCCCATAAGGAAAACATGACAGTTACCGAATATCTCACGGCTGTGCTGATGCTGGGAATAATAAGAAGCAATAAAGCCCCTGTTAACGAATCCATCACCGTTGCTGTCCCCGTAAATCTCAGAAGGTTTTTCCCGACAATGACTGTCAGGAATTTTACGGTGCAGACCTTTATTACATTTAACCCCGAAGGAAGAAAGGATATCACTCTCGGGGAAATACTTGATGCCACAAGAGGACAGCTGAAAAGTCAGTTAAATAAGGAAAATCTGCAGAAAACCATAAACAAATACGGCTCACTTGTGAATAATCCCGTTATAAAAGCCGTACCTAATTTTATAAAACAGCCTGTTATGCGCAAAATGCAGCTGAAGACCCATGCGGGGGTTACGACCATATTCACAAACTACGGCGCCTGCACTCTTCCCGATTCACTTAAGGATGACATCGGAAAGCTTCAGTTTGTAAACGGTGACACAAGAGGCTACGGTCTTGCAGTCACCTGCTCGTGCATCAGCTTCAACGATACTCTTTCACTCTGCTATTCCCGTGCAAACAAGGATACTGTGTGGTATGATGCCTGCGTTAAAATCCTTGAAGAAGAGGGACTTACGGTTAAAACAGACGTTATAGAGGGTATCTCAAAGGGCACACCCTCTTGTGAAAGGCTGAAGGAAGGTATGAGCATAGAAAAAATCAAGGCATATTTCAGCAACTGATTTGTGACAAAATTTTACATTTTATGTATTATTGTTGACATAAGTGCCGATTGAATGTAATATATATTCGTGTTTTTTTGTGTTGAAAAATATAATATTATTTTTCTTTGAACTGCATATTTTTCCGATTGCAGATTTTTGCACACACAAAAGCAACGGAGGTATTTTTTTAAGATGAAAAAATTCAGATTGATTGCATTGATTTCAGTTCTTTCTCTGGCACTCTTTATGTTTGCTGCCTGCGGCTCAGGAGAAGCCACGGAGGAAACTACTGCAGGAGAAGGAGAAACTGTTTCCGGAGAGGAAGCCTCTTCAGGGGATGAGGAAACAACCGCCGAGGAGGATGAAGAAGACAGCTTTGCGCTTGCTTCCGAAAAAATCGGCAGCACCGACTACACCGTGCATATAGCTGATAGCGGCATTTATTATACAGATGAAAACGGCAAATACGGTGTTATGAGCTTTGACGGCAAACAGGATACGGGGGCAGTTTATGATTTCTGCGCTCCCGAGGGGCCTTATTACACTGTGGTTACTGCAATTCCCGGTGAGGCAATGCAGCCCTCAGAGCTTAACTGTAAAGGACTTATTGATGTAAACGGTGAAGAGATCATTCCTGCCGAATACGCATCCTTCAATGTGCTCAATGACAGATATGTAAGAGTTTACCGCATCACGGGGCTTACCGCTGACGAAACAGAAGCTTTACTTGATAATACCGACAATTCCTTCTCCATCACCTTTGCCGAGGGAAATCAGCTTTATACCGGCGAATGGCAGATTTATGATATGGTAAGCGGCAGTATTATAGACGGCATTTCAGGAACAAAGCCCTCAACAGTCACAGCTTACGGAAATTATATAAAGTATACGGATGACGACGGCAAGCAGTATACCGTAAACAGTGAAAAAAAAGAGCTGCCTGCAGGTGCAATGCTTTTTGAAAACGGCTTCTACACGCTCATTAACAAAAATAAAACAACCTTATATGATACAGAAGACAATGAGCTTTTCACTGTAGGCAAAAAGGAGCATAAGCCCATAAGGTGCGAAGGCGAGTATTTCCTTGCTGAAAAAAGCGGAAACGATGAGGACAAATATGTTTACCTCGACAAAACAGGCACTCCCGTTTCAGGCACATTTGCAACAGAACCCGAATTCCACGGAAACTATACGGTTATAAACAATAAAATCTATGATTTCGACGGAAATCAGATTTTTGATGAAGAATACAAGCAGGTTTATTACGATGATGTTTTCGGCAGAGGCTATTTCCTCCGCAATGAAGACGAATACACCCTTGTAAAGAACGACAGCACAGTGATTGAAACCTTCACCGATGACGATGCGATAAGCATTTCACAGCTGGGCTTTGTTGTTACAAAAAGAGAAGACAACGGAATAAACCACTACTATTCCGTAAAGGATGAAGAATATATTCTGACAGGCTACATTCTCGATTCATGGCTTGTGGAAAGAGAGGTAAGCTCAGGCATATTCGAAATCATCGACGTTTACACGGGCGAAGCCGTTCTCAGCGGATACAAGGACTATATCACCGTTCCCATGGGCGATAACACCATGTATGTATACGCAAAAACCGAAGCCGGTATCTATGACATCTACACAATAAGCTAAAAACAAAAAGGGGCTGCAAAAAAAAGTGCAGACCGCATAAAACAAGATAAACAAAGGGTTTCCTGAAGCTTTGAACTGCCCCAACTTGTGCGGACAGCACAAAAAAGGACCCTATGGTAGAAAATATTAAATTTTAAGCAATAAACTGATTTCGTTTTTCAAGCGGAGTCAGTTTTGTTTTTAGTTGTATTCTTTCGTTATTGTAAAAATACATATATTCATTTATGAGCAGACGAGCTTCCTCATAAGTTTGCAGGTTTACCCGGTAAATACATTCTGTTTTTAGAATTGAGAAAAAATTTTCAGCCAAAGCATTGTCGTATGGGTTTCCTTTTCTTGACATTGACGGCGTAATATTGTATGATTTAGTTAGCTTGAAATTCTGATGAGAAGTGTATTGAAAGCCTTGGTCACTGTGGAGTTGCAGCTCTGCAGTGACTTTTTCCTTTTTCTTAGCCTCTCTGATTGTAGAAAGTACAAGGTTAATATTCTGTTCTGTTCCAGTTTTGTAAGCAACTATACTGTTGTCAAACAGATCTCTGATTACTGATAAATACAAAACGCCTTGCTTTGTCTTGATGTATGAAATATCTGTAACCCATTTTTGATTTGGTTTTTCTGCTTTAAAATCTCTATTTAGCAAATTAGGATAACGGTGCAGATATTCACCGTAATTACGATATTTCTTTCTTCTGACAACAGATAAAAGATTGTATTTCTGCATTACACGAAGTATTGTTTTGGGATCGTGGTGTATTCCTTGTCTTTCAAGCCATATATGTACTCTTCGATAACCGTACGTTTTTCCATATTTATCCTGACATTCTTTTATTTTTTCTGACAAAGGTAAATCTTTTGATGGTACATCCATTCGAGACATATATCCATAATATCCACTTCTTGATACATCAAAAAATCTACACATCTCACTAATTGAATATTTTTCCTTTTGGCAATAGATAACCATATATTTTACGCTTGTTCTCACTTCCTTTCTGTGAGCGAGAGAAAATCCCGCATTAGTTCATTTTCCATTTCAAGTGATTTGATTTTTGCATCTTTGCGAGCAAGTATATATTTGAGTTCGGCAACTTTATCTTGTTCGCTTACAACATAATCCTTTGGTGGCCTGCCCTTGCGTTTAATAGCTATTCCTGCGGCAATTTTTCTTTGTTCGACATTATGTCTATAGAAGTAATTTCGCATTTGTTTATAGCTGAAACCAAATTT
>JAZNSD010000095.1:0-2922 GCA_045591055.1 Acutalibacteraceae bacterium
TGACTTGTCGAGTGGAAATGGTAGGTATCAAAACACCAAAATCTGTTGAAATTTATACTGTTGAATTTAAAAATGATGATGAGTTAATTAAACTTGATATTCCTCAGGAAATGTATGATGGTCTTGAAATAGGACAAATCGGTGAAGTGACATTGGTTGAGGGAGAATTATACAGTTTTGTTATTTGATTTAATATAAACTATATGTTTATAAAGGCGTAGAATTTTATGAGAATGATTATTTTGATTAGTTCGTTTTTAGTTCTTATTTCTTGTATAGTTATGGCAATAGTGCTGATTAAAGAAAAGAAGCTTAAGTCCCCGTTTATGTTGTTGATAGTTTTTACTTTTTTTATTGCATTGTTTATGATTCTTAAAATGTTTGGTGTTTTATAATACTATTTTTTTATGATAAAACTAATGGTTCTAAAATGAGACGTACTGCCAAAAATCCCATTTGCGTTCAGCAAGTGGGATTTTACTTTTTACCTATTACTTCTTCACTATTACCACATAAAAAATTCGGATGGGATTTTTGGAAGTAATAAGTAATAGGTAAGAAGTAATAGGTATTTTGCAAGGCTTTGCCTTGCTATTTTTCTTCTATAATGATATAATACTACAGTAAAAGGTGGTCAGTTTATGGGATACGAAGGTTCATGGAGCGGTATGCGGAAATACCTTGAAAAAGAAATGCTTGCAGACAGTCTCAAAGGCAGAGTCAGATATGGATGTACAACATATGTCGGTATGGACGGATGCAAAATTTTTGAGGTTTGTATTGATGATAAACAAGTAAAGCGTTTTTCTTGGGAAACCGTTAACAATTATTTTATTGAAAAAGGTTATAAATCAATCGAAAATCCTTATGGGAAACTTGAATATTGGAATGAATTCTGGTCTTTATTAAATAAATATCCTTTCAATGAGCGAACTGAATACAAAGACAGTGAATTTGCTGATGCCCTTGGTGAATATCGCAATCAAGACATCAAAATCAGTATTGAGTCTGACAATCCCATTGTAAGAATGTTTGCTATACTTGACCGTCGTGTAGGTAAGCGAATACTTGAAAAACTGAAAGATACTTTAGATGAACAGCCCGAGTGGTTAAAACAGTTTTATATTTTAAGAATGGAAGCTGAGAATCTATAATTTTATCACAGGTTCTAAAATGAGACATACCTCCAAACGAAAATCCGTTCACGCAAGTGGACGGATTTTTGTTTGGATTATTCATTTTTCAATATTCATCATTCATTATTCACTTAGTGCAGAACGGATTTTCGAATGAATAATGAATAATGAAGTCGCTTCGCTGATGAATAATGAATAATTATGGGCGGGACACCTGCACCCGATTGTAATTTCAGATGATGTGTGCTATAATCAGTTTTGTAAATAAGAATTTGTGGAGGTTGCAATGGAAATATTAAAATTTGATTTAAATAGCTCGGGCAACAATTTTAAAATTCTTAATGCTACTAACGGCGGACCCTGGCACAGACGGTATGCAAACGACCAATTCCGCAGTAATTTTGCGGACTATAAGTCTGCCCGTATTCCATACAGCAGAAATCATGATTCTGCAGTTTGCGGTATTTACGGTGGGCCGTATAGCCATGATATTACATATATTTTTCCGGATTTCGATGCTGATCCGTATGATGCAGAGTCCTATGATTTCGCATGTACGGATGAAAGTATTTTAGTGTGCCTTGATGCAGGTACCGAAACCTTTTTCAGATTAGGTCAGACAATCGAGCATCAGATAAAAAAGCATGGCACTGTTCCGCCTAAGGATTTCAAAAAGTGGGCTGTTATCTGCGAGCATATCATCCGACATTATAATGAGGGTTGGGCAGATGGATATAAGCTTAATATTAAATACTGGGAAATCTGGAACGAGGCTGACCTTGACCCGGATGATTCATCCAACAAGCGCACTTGGGGCGGAACAAAAGCAGAATTTTTTAATTTATATGAAATTACCGCAATGCATCTTAAAGAATGTTTTCCTGATTTGAAAATAGGTGGCCCTGCACTTGCACATAATGAAGAATGGGCAGAGGATTTTCTTCAGGAAATGAGAAACAGAAAAGTCCCGCTTGATTTCTTTTCCTGGCATATTTATTGCACAGAGCCTGCGCATATGGCTCAAAAGGCAGAAAGAATAAAAACTCTTTTAAGCAAATACGGTTATGAAAATTCAGAAAGCATACTCAATGAATGGAACTACGTAAAAGGGTGGGAGGAAGAGTTTGTTTACTCTGTTAAAGCAATCCACGGAATTAAGGGTGCATCGTTCACATTAGCCTGTATGTGCACATCTCAGCATTTTCCCGTTGATATGCTTATGTATTATGACACTCGTCCCTCGGCTTTTAATGGTGTTTTTGATTTTTACACTTATGAAAAGTTAAAAGGATACTATGCTTTTTATTGGTACGGCTTCCTTTTTGATTGCGAAAAGGAAATAACCTCCCAAAATGAGATTGAAAATATCTATTCTCTTTGCGGTGTGGATAAAAACGGGAAAGCAACAATTATACTTACTTATTATAGCGATAATGACTCTTTGCCCAATAAAGAGATTTCGTTGGATTTGGGTGAAAAGGGGTTATACGATATTTATAAGGTTGATAACGAGCATAACGGCGAGCTTGTAGCATTTACGGATAACCTTTCATTTGAGCTGGAGCTTTACAGTATGGTGCTTATTAAAGAAAAGTAAAAACATTTTTATATTTTTGTATGTATTATATAATCAGTTCGATAAATTAGAATTTGCGGAACAGATATAAAAGGAGAAACGTATGACACAAATCATTTCATTTTTGCTATCCGTTGTGTTTGCAATTGATATGTTTTTCGTTGGATTATTCCCTGAAAAACAACTTGTTATCACGCAAACGGAAACCGA
>JAZNSD010000096.1:0-1884 GCA_045591055.1 Acutalibacteraceae bacterium
TGTCCGGTTTCAGCACATCGGTAAGTGGAAAGTGTCAGCAGATAGGTAAGTGAATGTGTCAGCACATCGGTAAGTCCTATGGTAAAATAGCACCGAAAGGCGGTGCAAAAAATGCCATGGAAGGAAGCCGATAAAATGACAGAAAAAGAAAGATTTATAAACGAAATGCTGAAAACAGAAAAGCCATTTAAACATTTATGTCAAGAATTTGGGATATCAGAAAAAACAGGACACAAATGGAAAAAACGATTTTATGAAGATGGTAAGCTAGGTTTGCAGGAACAAAGTCGAGCAACCAAAAATCACAGTAATGCTTTAGATGAAGATACGATAATTGAGATAATAAATTTTAAAACAGCACATCCATATTGGGGAGCTAAGAAGATACGTGAGCTATATACAAGGAAACACCCCGAAAAAGAAACACCTTCGCTCAGTAGTTTCAATCGAGTTTTAGATAAATGTGGCATGGTAAAAAAGAGACGAGTAAAACCAGCCTCAACAGATTGTAAAAGGCTACGAAACTACATAAAAGCAGAAAAACCTAATGATGTATGGGCTATAGATTTTAAAGGGTGGTGGAAATCTGATGGTGAACTGTGTGAGCCATTTACCGTCAGAGATGTAGCATCCAAAAAGATTTTGTGTGCTTATCTTATGGAGTCAAAAACATCAGAGGCAGTTAAAACTGTAATGACCGAACTCTTCAAGGAATACGGGCTTCCCAAGGTAATTAAGAGCGACAACGGAACGCCGTTTTCTTCTCCAAACGGACTATTGTCATTGACAAGATTATCTGCTTGGTGGATAACGCTCGGTATTACACCGGATAGAACAGACAAAGGAACACCGGGGCAAAATGGATCTCTAGAACGCATGCACGCTGATATATCGCGTGAAATACAAGGGCAGATAAAAGGTGGTAGAAAGGCAAACCAAATTGTTCTTGACGAGTGGATAAAAGAGTACAATTCAATCAGACCAAATGAAGCGATTGGAATGAAAACACCTGATGAGGTTTATGTGAAATCAGATAGAAAATACACTGGTGATTATGACGAAATTGAATATCCGATAGGTTTTGAAACAAGAAAAGTATTCGGTGGTGGAGAAATCCTTGTTAAGTCGGTAAGGGTTACTATCGGTTATTCTTTGCGTGGTTTAAATGTCGGATTAAAACCCAACCACAACAATTCCTACGATGTATATCTTGCCGATTTCCTTTTAGGAAATCTTGATATGGATTCCTATTGCTTTATACCTTTTGAATAAGTTAAAATATATTTAGTGCCGCAACAAGGGATAGGCACAATATTGTGCCTATCCCTTGCTTTACTTTCGGTTAGTTTTTTGTTCTCATAGGCTTACCCTGTACTTCAACTGGCTTACCGATGTGCTGACACAAATCACTTACCGATGTGCTGATTTTACAGGCTTGCCCCTTAATTCCTCATTCCTGACTCCTAATTCCGAATTATAAATCTGTGCTTGCGTCCTTTACTTCTGTAATTTGCATTAAAAAATCTCCCTTTTGCAAGGGAGATTTTTTGTAAGTTTATTCTGCAATAACACGTGCTTTTGCTGATTCATAGAGCTTTTCGATTTCATCAAGGTGGCTGTAGTTTTCTGCTTCTTTAACCAGCTTTTCGGAATCAAGGAAGATTTTTGCTGCTCTGTTGAAGTAAACATGTGTATCAGTAACCTTTTTGGTTTCTTTTCTTGCTTCCTTAAGAATTTCTGCCTTAGCCTTTACTTCTTCTTTTAAAGTGTTGATTGTTGCCGTATCCTTAGCTTTTTTAGCTGAAACAATTTTAGTGTTTGCATCCTTGATTTCTGCCTCAAGCTTTTCTTCTTTAGAGAAGCATTTTTCAAGCTCTTCAAGTC
>JAZNSD010000097.1:0-30574 GCA_045591055.1 Acutalibacteraceae bacterium
CGTGCAGGTATGGGCTACTGCGGCTGCGCTACAATCGACGAGCTCAAGACAAAGACTCAGTTTATCCGTATTACAAACGCAGGTCTTATCGAAAGCCATCCTCACGACATTTCCATTACCAAGGAAGCTCCCAACTATTCAACCGGATCAGGCATCTGATAATTCGGAATTGTGCCCGAAACTCAGGGTAACGGCAAAAAGTATGCCGCCGCTTGAAGTGAATATAATAAAAATTAAAGCAGGTGTTTCAAGTGTGAACTGACCCAAATTGTGCGGACAGCACAAAAAAGCACCTATGGTAGGAAAAATAAACATTTAAGCAACATACTGTCTTCGTTTTTCTTGCGGAGTCAGTTTTGTTTTTAATTGAATTCTCTCATTGTTGTAGAAATAGATGTATTGACCTATGAGGAGGCGAGCCTCCTCATAGGTTCGCAGTTTTGTTCGATAGATACATTCTGTTTTCAGAATTGAAAAGAAATTTTCAGCCATAGCATTGTCATAAGGATTTCCCTTTCTTGACATTGAAGGCGTAATGTTGTAAGATTTTGTTAGCTTGAAATACTGATTGGAAGTGTATTGAAAGCCTTGGTCACTGTGGAGCTGCAACTCTGCGGTGACTTTTTCTTTCCTCTTTGCTGCCCTGATTGTACTCAATACAAGGTTGACATTCTGCTCTGTTCCGGTCTTATATGCAACGATACTGTTATCATACAAATCTCTGATTACAGAAAGATACAATGTTCCTTGCCCTGTTTTTATGTATGATATATCCGTTACCCATTTTTGATTAGGTTTATCTGCTTTGAAATCTCTGTTCAGGAGATTTGGATAACGATGAATATGTTCACCGTAATTGCTATATCTCTTTCTTCTGATTACTGATAAAAGGTTGTATTTCTGCATAACTCTTAATATGGTTTTCGGATCATGATGTATTCCTTGCCTTTCAAGCCATATGTGCACTCTTCGATAACCATAAGTTTTTCCATGCTTTTCCTGACACTCTTTTATCTTTTCGGCTAATGGCAAATCCTTTGCAGGTATATCCATTCTCTTTACATAGTCATAGTAACCACTTCTTGATACATCAAAGAATCGGCACATTTCACTTATTGGATATTTATTTCTATGGCGATAGATAACTATAAATTTTACACTGGTTCTCACTTCCTTTCTGCGAGCGAAAGAAAATCCCGCATCAGTTCGTTCTGCATTTCTAACATCTTTATTTTTGCTTCTTTTCGAGCAAGAATATATTTGAGTTCAGCAACTTTATCTTCTTCTCTGACAATGCAATCTTTGGGTGGTCTACCTCTCTTTTTTATGGCTATTCCTGCTTCAATTTTTCTTTGCTTTACACGATGCCTTTCAAAAAACTTTTTTATGTATATTCGTTCTATTCCAAAATGTTCTCCTATTTGTGCATAGGTTAAACCTTGTTCCTTTAATTCAAATATTTCTTTTTCATATTGTTTAATGTTTTGATACTTTCTTGACATAAAAAATTCCTCCTATGGTAGTTTCTTTAATTCTACCATAGGAGGTCTCTTTTTTCTATTGTCCGTTTTTACTGGACTTGTTCACTTTGAAGTCTTCAAGAAACCCTTTTATACATATAGATACTTAAAAAATGACAAAAAACTGCGTTTTTTGTGTTTTATGCTACAAACAAACTTCGCCTCTCGGCGTACCTTTATACGCCTTCGGGTAACCGAAAAACAAAGCATTGCTTTGTTTTTCGCACAGTTTGTTTATTCTGCCTCTTTTTTTCACGCCCCTGAAAAGGAGCTGCAAAATCACCATATTTTGATTTCTGTCACCTGCAAAAAGAAGATTTATTCTGTGCGGCTCGGGAAATCATATCAGACCGATAAATTATGATTCATTCTATTATCAGTGTTACTACATTATTTTTAACTGTAGCAAAGCCGCCTTTTATTTCGCGGGAGAAGGCTTCTTCGCCGCCGCAGTATGCCTTCACAGAGCCTGCCGAAAGCGCCATCAGCGCCGGGGCATGGCCTTTTTTTATGCCGCAGCTGCCGCCTCCTCGTCCGTTTTCATTGTCGGCTACGGTAAGCCTTATGCTGTCGCAGAGGATATCGGGATGTGAGAAAGAGGGACTCATTATCTTAAGGGTCAGAGGCAATGAATTTTCTGACGGCATTTTTGTCACCACGCTTTGCGGATAATTTTATTTGGTTCTTTTATATACATCCTCAATCGTTCCCGCATTGAGGAAGTGCTGCTCGGGGATGCTGTCGCATTCGCCGCCGAGGATATATTCCATGCTTGCTATGGTTTTTTCAACAGGCACATAAACACCGTGAATGCCGTTGAAGGATTCAGCCACGTGAAGCGGCTGGCTCAGGAATCTCTGCACACGTCTTGCACGCTTAACAGCCTGCTTGTCCTCGGGAGAAAGATCCTCCATACCGAGTATAGCGATAATATCCTGAAGCTCATTATATTTCTGAAGTATTCTCTGGGTTTCCTTTGCTGCCTTATAATGTCTTTCACCCACAAGATCGGGCAGAAGAATTCTCGAGGAGGACTCAAGGGGATCAACGGCGGGGTAAATACCCAGTTCCACGATTTTACGGGATAGAACAGTTGTGGCATCAAGGTGGGAGAAGGTGGTTGCGGGAGCAGGGTCAGTAAGATCGTCTGCAGGAACATAAACCGCCTGAACAGATGTGATAGAGCCGTTACCCGTTGAAACGATTCGCTCCTGAAGCTTACCCATTTCGCTGGCAAGGGTGGGCTGATAGCCTACGGCAGAGGGCATTCTTCCCAGAAGTGCTGAAACCTCGCTGCCTGCCTGTGAAAATCTGAAAATATTATCTATAAATAAAAGCACGTCCTTATGGGAGTTTTCTCTGAAATACTCAGCCATGGTAAGACCTACAAGGGGAACACGAAGTCTTGCACCTGCAGTTTCATTCATCTGACCGAAAACAAGAGCAGTTTTGTCGATAACACCTGACTGCTTCATTTCATTCCAGAGATCATTACCCTCTCTTGAACGCTCGCCCACACCTGCAAAAACAGAATAGCCGTCGTGCTCAAAGGCAACGTTTCTGATAAGCTCCATTATAAGAACTGTTTTTCCTACACCGGCACCGCCGAAAAGACCGATTTTTCCTCCCTTTACATAGGGAGTCATAAGGTCAATTACCTTAATACCCGTTTCAAGCATTTCATCGGATGCCACGATATCCGAAAATGCAGGTGCCGGGTGATGTATGGACCATTTTTTTTCTGTTTTTATCTCTTCGCCGTTATCAATGGGAAGACCCAGCACATTTACCATTCTGCCGAGAGTATTTTCACCCACGGGAACTTCAATGGGCTCACCCGTATCAACCGCCGTAAGACCTCTTGAAAGTCCGTCGGTAGGATGCATTGAAATACAGCGAACCATTCCCTCTCCCAGATGCTGAGAGACCTCAAGCACAAAGGTGTGGGAATCCTTTTCTATTGTTACTGCGTGAAAAATATCGGGAATTTCATTAAATGGGAATAATATATCAACAACAGGACCCGTAACACGCATTACCATGCCCTTAGAATCTTTAGCCATGGTTTTACCTCCTGAAAATAAAGCTATTCACGTTCAACAGCAGTTTCTATAACATCTGCAGTAACCTCACTCTGCCTTTTGCGGTTTATCTGCGTTTCAAGCACACCGCAGTAAGCCGTTGCCGTGTCGTATGCAGAGCGCATCGCTGTGAGGGTTGCAGCCTGAGAGCCGAGTGCCGTCTCAAGCACAATACGGTAAACTGCCGCAAGGATCACATTATCTGCAATGCTTTTCATAACAGTTCTTCTGTCGGGTATAAAAAGCTCCCCGGCATCATCCTCTGAGGCTTCTTCGGCTTCAAAACGAGGAAACAGCTCCTCGCATACGGGAATCTGCTTCATCACGTTTTTATAGCGGGGATAAATAACCGTCACCTTGGAAAACATACCCTTTTCTCTCATGGAGAGTATATCATCAAGAAGCTCTCCCGCATCCTCCTCTGTAGGCACGTCGGAAAACACAAAGGATTTTTCAAAGGGAAGCTTCTTTTCCGTGAAATAATTCACAGCCTTTTTGCCGCAGGGAAAAAACAGAGTTCCCTCGGGGAATTCCTTTATTTTTTCTGCCGCAAAGGACAGAATTTCCGCATTGAAGCCGCCGCACATACCCTTATTTGAAGCCATAACAAAAACTGCCTCGGGAGCATCGGGGTCGGAATCGGGGAAAAACTCCATAACCTCACGGCTGTATTTTGCAAAAAGCTCACTGCACGCGGTACTGTACTGAGAATGAACGGCAAAAAGTCTGTTCATCTGCGAAAACTTGGCAGACGACACCGTTTTCATGGCTTTTGTTATTTTCTGTGTGGACTGAACGCCTTTAAGCTTTTTCTTCAGCACCTGTAATGTAGCCATAATCAGAACCTCTCAACGTATGCTTTTACGGCAGTACGCACTCTTTCAAGGTCATCCTTTCCGAGAGCAGCACCTATTTTAAGTATATCGCAAAGCTCTTTTTCTTCGTTTTCAAAATATCTGAAAAGTCCGTTTTCAAAGGCAATGTCCTCAAGATCGCAATTTCCCGTAAGGTTTTCCGAAACAGCAAAAAGAATCAGGGACTGCTTCCAGCTGTCAAGAGGACGGTATCTGCCCTGCTTGAGAATTGATGTAAGACGTCTGCCCGAATCAAGAGTGCTCTTGGTGACATCGTCAATATCCGTACCGAACTGAGTGAAATCCTGAAGCTCCCTGAACTGAGCAAGCTTGGTTCTCAGGGATGCAGACACCTGCTTCATAAGCTTATACTGAGCCGAGCCGCCTACACGGGAAACGGAAAGACCCACATTTACTGCAGGGCGCTGACCCTCGTGGAAAAGCTCATTATCAAGGAATATCTGACCGTCGGTAATTGAAATTACGTTTGTGGGGATGTATGCGGAAATATCGCCTGCAAGGGTTTCTATCACGGGAAGTGCCGTAAGCGAGCCGCCGCCGAGCTTCTCACTAAGATGTGCCGAACGCTCAAGAAGACGGGAATGAAGATAGAAAATATCGCCGGGATATGCTTCTCTTCCCGAGGGACGGTGGAGAAGAAGGGAAAGCTCACGGTATGCCACAGCGTGCTTTGAAAGGTCGTCGTAAACAATAAGCACATCACGGCCTGCATACATAAAATATTCAGCCATGGCAGTACCTGCAAAGGGAGCAATATACTGAAGGGCTGCAGACTCTGAAGCGGGTGCGGAAACAATCGTTGTATATTCCATAGCCCCATGCTTTTCAAGTGTTTCCTTGATTTCAGAAACAAGGGATTCCTTCTGACCTATGGCAACATAGATACAGACAGTATCCTTTCCCTTCTGATTTATAATCGTGTCTATGGCAATAGCGGTTTTACCCGTCTGTCGGTCGCCGATGATAAGCTCACGCTGACCCTTTCCTATGGGTACAAGTGCATCGATTGCTTTTATTCCTGTGAGAAGAGGAGTATTTACGGGGGCACGGTCGAGAATTGCGGGAGCTGAAACCTCAATGGGACGTCTGTCAGAGGTGTCAATAAAGCCTTCGCCGTCAATGGGTGTGCCTATGGCATTCACAACTCTTCCCAAAAGCTTTTCACCTACGGGCACAGAGGCTATTCTGCCCACTCTTCTTACCTTGCTGCCGCTTTCGATATGCTCAAATTCACCGAAAATAACACAGCCTATCTTATCAGGCTGGATATCAAGGATCATACCTCTTTCGCCGCATTCGAATTCTATGACCTCACCGTACATGATATCGGCAAGACCGTCGAGCCAGCATATACCGTCGGAAACGGTAAGCACTCTGCCCAGCTGATAGACATTGATTGCAGGCTTGAAATTCTCTGCTGTTTTCATAAAATCATCGGTGATTTCCTTTACTGCATCATCCGTGGTAAGCTGTACACGGTTGAGTCTTCTTTCAAAATGGTAAAGCTCCTCTGATACGGTGCCGTCATACACCGTGTCACCGATACGAAGACGAAGACCGCCGATAAAGGAGGGCTCCTCCTTTACCCACAGCGAGGTTTTTCCGTTCACGGTATCAAGAAGCTCGGTGGTAGCCTTATCTACCTTATCCACAAGCTCCTTATCAAGAGGGAAAGCAGACATAAGCGTGACATAAAGCACGTCATGGTGCTTAAGATATGCCATATCACCGGGAGTAAGCTTTATCTGAGAAAGAATCTCATCAATAATCCTTCCCTCCACAGCTCTCATTCTGCTGTAGTAGGGTTCCTTTGAGAAAACATCCTTCACAGCCGATGTGAAATCACCCATCAGCTCTTTTTTGGTTTTATCCACCATAAGACGGTGGATCTCTCTGATTTCTCTCTCCTCAAAGGCATATATGGCGCTGAGCTTTTTTGCAGCAGCTTCCCTTTCGGCAAGAATCTCTTCGGGAATTTCATCCGCAGCGGAAGACACATCCTCCTCAGAGAAAACAGGCAGAGGCTCTTTTTCGGCAGCATCCGCCTCAGTGAGCTCTCTTAAAATACGCTGTCTTCTGTCGCCGAATATGCGCTTTACTGTCTTTCTGCCTGCAATTATAAGAATGGCGAGCAGAATGAGAAAGTTTATAATAACATATTGTATTTCCATTTTTTACCTCCGTTGCAAGGAAGATTCACTTCGTTGCAGGGTAAATTCAGCGGGACACAAGTCTTTCGGCAAATGCCTTTGCAATTTCTTCCGAGGAAAGAGCAAAATTTCTTTTGATTTCGTCCTTTTCCTTTTCTGCCTTGCATCTGTATTCCTCTGTATGGGTAAGACGCACGGCTCTTGCCTCTTCTGTATCCTGCTTGCTTTTTACTCTTATTAGTTCAAGTTCGCTTTTTATCAGGTTTTCTCTCTGAATTTTTGCATCCTCGGCTAAAATCTCAAGTCTTTTTCCGTGCTCCTCTTCAAGAAGACGGATCTCTTCCTTTTTAGCCTGTGCGGCAGCTATCTTCTTTTTTCTTTTATCAAGAAGCTCCAATACAGGTTTGAAAAGAAGGAACTTAAGCACAACCATCATCAGAAGAAAACATATTACAGTCCATATTACAACGGAAAGCTGTATGTTCATATTATTTCACCCTCAGATTTTTGAGATAAGCATAAATGCAATAAGAAGTCCGTAAATGGTAAGTGCTTCCATAAGAGCAAGTGCGATAATGAGTGTGGAACGGATGTCCTTTGCCGCATCAGGCTGACGGGCAATGCTTTCCATTGCGGATTTTGCAGTAAGACCCTGTGCTATAGCGGGTGCTATTGTGCTGACTGCAATTGCTATTGCAGCTGCTATTGCGATAAATGCTGAATTTGTCATAATTGATTTCTCCTTTAATATGTTGTTTTATTCTGTCATTTCATCAAGATAAATCGAAACGAGCATTGTATAAACCATTGCCTGCAGTGCGCAGAACAAAAGTGATAATACCATCATCACAACGGGAACGCCTATGGGGAAAATTTCATAGAGCTGATGTGTTACCATCTCTTCACCGAAAACGTTACCGAAAAGACGAAGTGCAAGGGATGCGGGTTTTATTATCTCATCGAGAAGAAGAAGGGGAAGCATTATAAAAATAGGACTGACAAAATGCTTGAAATAATGCTTCACAGAGTGTTTAAGCCCCGAGCCCTGCAGAAAAACAAATGTGAGCACTCCGAGGCCTGCCGTCACCGACAGCGAGGCTGTGGGCGCCTTCACAAAGTCGGTAAGCCCCACACCGGGGATAAGTCCCGAATAGTTTGCAAAAATTATAAATATGAAAAGCGAGGCAAGGAATGTGAAATATTTTCTTGACTTTTCTCCCAGGAGCCCTGAAAAGAAATTATCAAGTGCCTCAACACCCGTTTCAATCATATTCTGAAAAACTCCCGGGCGCTCCTTAAGGGTAAGCTTTATTATAAGGGATATCACGGTGATAATGCCGAGAATTATCCACATCATAACCACTTCGCCCGTAACATCCAGTATTCCGAAAATACTGAAAAGAACGGCAGAGGGTTCACCCATTTTTATCATCCTCCTTTTTTTCCTGTTCTGCTGAGGCGCTGTTCTGCTTAAGAAGCTTTAATGTAAAAAAGATCATGGGAAGCGTTATACCCAGCACACCGCCGACAAGAAGATATGTCCTGTCCCAGGGGGTATATTCTGCACCGAAAAACAGAATCAGGATATATACCACCTGCACAAGCTGACGGATAAGGGAAACCGAAGCAATTTTATCACGGTGCCGTGAGAGAAAGTATTCCGAAAGCCTGAAATTTCCGAAGGCCAACAATGCTCCCGCTATAAATGCAATTACCGCTCCGGCAAAATTATTCTCCATAAGCATCACCTCTTTATAAGACTCATTATAGCACTCTCATTTTCATATGCAAGTAAAAAAATAACTAAAAAAACAATACTGTCTTTTAAATAAAATTATACATATTTACTTTTAATAAGAGTTTGTGATATATTAGTCTGCGAGGTGATCAGTAATGGCATTTGTAAAACATGAAAAAGGGATAATTCCCGTATATAACTTTGATTCCTTTATTCCCTGTGACAGCACCCCCTTCCCCGATAACCGCATACTTGATTTTCTCACTGTAGGGCCTTTTGTTCTCAGAACTCACGGCTCCTTTGAGGCTGAGCATATGTATGAAAGAGAAAAAATACTGAACCACGATTATCTCCTTCCCGACGGCGGAGAAAAAAGCATTTCCCCCGTATTGGGAGAAAGAGTAACGAATAAATATTACGGCGACGAATATCTTTACTGGAAAAAAGGCTTTATAAAGTGGAACTGTCTTCGCTTTGATAACGATGAGGATGCCTGCGATCCCGCTTTATATGCTACTCAGCAGAGAAATGCCGTTTACTATGCAGCCTTCTATATAAACTGCAAGGAAGACACTACGGCTGTTATAGGCTACGAAAATTCAGGATCGGCACTTTTTGTGAACGGCAGGCAGGTGGATTTCAGACCCTTCGGAAGAGTAAAGGGACTGTGGGGCTTCGGTTATCAGTGTCTTATAAAGCTCAGAAAAGGTCTTAATACCGTAATGTTCAAAATCCGACCCGGATATATTGCAGACAGTATGGATATTGCACTATCATACTGCTCCGTTTTCCCCGTAATGCTTTCAGAAAACGGGCTTTGTCTCACAACCCCCTCAATCACTGCTGCCTACACGGGAGAAAAGGGTAATGAAAAGCAGGTTTTTCCTCTTTTCGCCGTGGCAAATGAAGATACAAAGGAAAACACTGTTGACTACACCTTCGGGAAAATAAATGTTCCACCTATGAAAAAAGGCGGGATAATGCCTGTGCGCTTTGAAATTCCCGCAAAAAAAGAGCAGGTGCTGAGGGCTGCTGTTTCAATCGGTTCAGGGGTTCAGGACTATTTCTTCCCCGTAACTCCCTATGACGGCTATGAGGGACACGAGCATGTCTATTCGGATTTCCATTTTGACACAACCTACCATCAGGAGCAGAGAACCTATGCTCTCGGTGCATTCCATATAACAAAATCAATAATTGAAAGGCTTATTTCAAACCCTGATTTCAAGGCAACTCTTTCAGAAATCGATTATCTTCATCCCTACTATTCCCTTTATCCCACCCACAGACAGGCTCTGAAGCAGTTTTTCACCGAGGGCAGAGCCGAGGCGGACTGCTTCTATAATCAGCCCAATGATCTCACATCTTCGGGCGAGGCATTTGTAAGGAACCTTGTTTACGGTCAGCTTTACCACAGAGATGTATTGGGAAGAATGAACACGACTTATCAGCCGGGTGATGTTTTCGGACATTTCTCGCAGATAACACAGGTTTGCAAAAAAGGCGGCTGTGACTATATTAAATGGGGCAAAATGATGATGGGTGTTGACAACCTCTTCCGTCACGTATCCCCCGACGGAACAAGCCTTCTTCACGATAAGGGAATGAACAGAGCCGCAGCCTCTCGACTGGGTGTAACAGGTTGCGATGAATCATCTGAGGCCTTATCCTATATTGATCCTTTCCCCAGAGAGGGCGACACCTCCTGGATGAAAAAAACTGTTTCCCACGCCTCCTTCTCCGTTTTTTCAGATCTTGCAAAAAACGTGAACGAAAGCGTGAAACGCAATATAAAAGAGGGCAAAAGCTTACCCGACTACTGCTCGAGAGATATCACACAGCACCATTCCGGCGTTATTCTCACGAGAACGGATTTCAAGCAGGCAAACAGACTCTGTGAAAATCTTCTTATAACAGCCGAAAAATTTGCCGCTGTTGCTTTTATGTACGGTGCTTCTTATCCCGACAAGGCACTCGACAAGGCTCAGCGTCAGCTTCTGTGCGCCCAGCATCACGATTCAATTACAGGCACAAACAACGAAATATCCTTTGTTGATCTAATGATAGAATACCGTGAATGTGCCTGTCTTCTTTCGGATATCATCGAAAAGGCATGCTCATTCATTGCAGGCGGTGTAAAAACGGAAAAAAGAGAGGAATGTGTATTCGTTTTCAATCCTCTTCCCTTTGAAAGAGGCGGAAAATGTTATTTTAATGTTCCCGCAGCATTTCAGGGTGAAGCCGATGCGGTGCTTACGGACATAAAGGGTAAGGAATATCCCGCACTGCTTGACGGCAGCACAGGTATGTTTATTTCCGAAAAGCTTCCCGCAATGGGCTACAGCATTTTCAGAATCAGAAAAGCGGAGGCTATTTCAATTATAAAGGGAAATGACACGGTTATAGAAAACTCAAAGTTCCGTATCGAAACAGACCCCTTAAGAGGCGGCACAATAATTTCCCTTTATGACAAAAAGGAGAAAAAGGAGCTTATCGATAAGGAGGCTCCCGCCCCCGGCAACACCGTTTATGTATTGAAGGAAATACATGACCGTATGGAAACACAGCACGAGCTTTATACCACGGGGCATAAAATGCTTTCAAGTGAATTTGAAGCAAGTGTAAAAAGTGAAAAATGCGCCCTTTATCAGAAGCTTGAAATTAAGGTCAAGCTCGACACAGCAGCAAATCTTATTCAGGAGATAACACTTTATAAAAACTCCGACACAATAGATTTCAGAACCGTTGTTGAGGATTATCAGGCAGAGGATGACTTATTTACGGTCACCTTCCCCACAACAATAAAGGGCGGTGCGGTTGTGTTTGACGACCGCTTCGCACCCCACGTTTCCACACGCTCGAAAAAATATATGTCCTTCCAGACCCATCAGTATGCATCCTTCTCAGGCTGCAGAGTGCTTCCCGCAAACCGTTGGTTCGGCTTATCCCCCACGGTTACGGCTTCGGTGGGCAGGGACTCATCCTTTAATTTCGGTATGACCGCAATAATCAGAGAGGAAAAGAAGGAGGTTTCGGATATTTCCGACAGAATTCTTTTTGCCCTCACAAAAAAAGCCGTTCCCGTGACATTATACAGCGACAAGGAACAGCACGGCGGAATGAAAATTATACATTATAATGAGGATGTATATTCAACGGATACAAGAATCGTAGTGTCTCTTGACAATGACAGCAACGAATATAAGGAAAAAATACTTTCCGCTCTTAATAAAAAAGACCGTGAGAAATACCTTAAGAATCTTGAAAAGCAGGGCATCGCCGTCGTTTATCTGAAGGACAGAGATAATATTTATAAAAAAGACATTGACGTGCTTCTTATTACGGGTGCAAGCTTTAAGGCTCTTGATGAATTCACATCAGCTCTTGAAGCAGCTCTCTTATCAGGCTACAAACTTGATTTCAGCGATGCTGTATGTCTTTCATCCCCCGGAAAAGCAGACGAATACGGCATAGCGCTTATCAATAACGGCACTCCTGCTTCAAGCGTTGAGGGAAAGGGCACTCTCAATATGATGCTTTTCCACACAGCCTCATTCTACGGAAACATGGGCAAGGTAACAGGCGGTAAGGAAATGGTACCCGAGCAGAAAACCCATATTTTTACCTATTCTCTTTATCCTTACAAGGGCTCTTACCGTGAGGGCGGTGTATATAACAAAGCAGACTGCTTCAACGATCCTCCCTTTGGAATTTCAGATATAAAAGAAAGTGAAAATGCTTATCTTCCCGAGGAAAAGGCATTTCTTAAGGTACCGTCCTCCTTCACCCTCACAGCCTTCAAGGCAAAGGGCTATCCCTTTGCAAATCTTAAGGACGAGCCGGCTTCTCCCGCAAAAAGAGGCTTTACTCTCAGAGGCTTTGAAAACGAGGGTACGGCAAAAAAAGTCACCGTTAAAACAGGCTTTGATGTTTTCGGCGCTATGAGCACGGATTTACTTGATGAAAACAGAGCACCTCTCAAGGCGGGAAGCGACAGTATAAGCTTTTCAGTTACTCCCCACGGCATTGAAACCGTTCTTTTAACAGTGCCCGAAGCAAAGAAGGCAGGTTCCGGCAGTACAGGAACAGAAAAGGAAATCACCGAAGAGGTCTTTATAAGAAGCTGGGATCACGATATGGGCAGTATGCCCGTAGGCAATCTCACCTTCATGGCAACCATTGAAAGACTTCCCGAAACTGCTTCAAAGGACAGAACTCTTTATATCAATGCGGTAAATAATTCCTTAAGCCGTGATATTACGGCAGAAATCGAAATTATCTGCTCCGAGGGTATTGTGCCTGCAAAAAATAAGCTCAGTATCGATATTGAAAAGGGCGGCTTCAGAAGAATCCCCCTTGATATAAAGCTTTCCTCTGAGGATACCGAAGGACAGATAAAGATATTCTATGATTTTGAAGGAATAAGATTCTATGATGTATATGAAATCGGCTATTTTGAGCCGTCGGTTTCATTGGAGATAAAAGAAAAGGAAATTGTATGCACTCTCCGTAATCCTACAAAGGAGACCTTGCATACCTCACTTTACATCGCCTCGCCCTTTGAAACCTGGGGCAGCATCATTCCCGGGGAAAACTGCTTGGGCGAAATAAAGGATTTTGCAGTCTCACAGGTGCTTTTACCCTTTGAAGAAAAGGAAATAAAAATTCCCTTTACTATGAAGGAGGAATTTATGTCTTCCTTCTGGGCAGCTGCAAAGCTCACTTGCAACGGCAGAGTATATTTTGCCTTTGACAGCAAAAAGGGTCCCAGACACAATATCTGGGCACACGAGTTTTTTTCGGAGATAATGGAAAACAACGGCTCAATAAAGAAAATTCTGGAGATGTAATTACACAGCCGGAAAAAATTTTTGAAAAAAAATTAAAATTTCTGATTTTTTATGTGACCTTTCGGGTTTCTCATACGTATTACTGATAGGAGGCAGTCAGGTGGGCAGATTTCCCAGAGCTGAAAAAGACATAGCTGATGTCTATAATAAATATTCCGATATGCTTTTCAGAGTTGCTCTGATGCATTCGGGCAATAAAGACGATGCTATGGATGCCGTTCAGGATGTTTATGTGAAATATATGGGCAGTAATGTTCTGTTTTTATCCTCCGAGCACGAAAAAGCCTGGTTCATCCGTGCGCTTATCAACCGTTGCCACGATATCAGCAGAAAAAATTCCGTGAGAAATCACGATGAATTGTCCGCGGCAGAGAATATTTCATATAACGAATATTTTTCAGGCGACAGCTTTTTGGTGACAGACGCCATAGAAAAGCTCCCCGAAAAAATAAAAACGGTAATAATTCTTCATTATCTTGAAGGCTTTTCTGTGGAAGAAACCGCAAAAATACTGAAGCTTTCCTCTTCTGCCGTTAAAATGAGATTATCCAGAGGAAGAGATTCCCTGAAAGAATTATTAGAGGAGGAAATGTATGTCTGACAAAGGCTTTATGGCGGAATATAAAAGCATAAAAGCGCCCGATGAGCTTTTTGATAAAATAATGAACGACCCGCTTCCTTCCGAAAAAAATAATATAAGAGTCTACATAAAAACAGCAGCAGGCATTGCTGCGGCGCTGATCATCACCCTTATTTCAGCCTTTGCCCTCACGGGAAACAGCAGCACACCGGGTATATTTATCGGCGACGAGCTTCTCACAGGCGAGGTGCTTATCACAAGCGCAGACACAAACGGCATTATGCTTGCCCGTGCCGTGAATGAGCTTTGTGTGGATTTCAGGGTAGAGGAAAAAGATGAGCTTTCACTCACTCCCGAAAACGGCTTTGTGCTCAATGAAAACGGAGAAATCCTGTGCGAAGAGAATAAAGCTTTTACAGTAAGCTCCTCATCGGCTCTCAGGTGGACCGTTCCCTTTCCCGAGGAAAACAGTATTTATACTATGAATATTTCCGGCAAAAACGGAGAATTCACCCTCACATTGTCCTTTGACAGGCAGTCCTCAAGCTGGACAGTAAGCCTGAACAAATAAAAACAACATAAAAGGAGACAACAAAAATGAAAAAAATCATCGCACTCATCATTGCAGGACTTATGGTACTCTCTTTCGCTGCTTGCGGCGGAAACACAGAAGAAACAACAGCTGAAGAAACAACTCAGGCAGCTGAATTAACAGTTGCAGGCACATTTGCAGCAGCATTCAAGGAAGAAGCAGCTAAAGAAGGCGCAACAACAAACTCTGTAGCAACAGCTCTTTCCCAGAACCCCATCGTTCCCTTCGGACCCATGGTAACAGATATGGAAGAAGGCGCTCTTACAGGCTTTAAGGCAGACATCACAGGCTTTGAGGCTTGCACAGCATTCGCTCCCATGATCGGTACAATTCCTTTCGTAAGCTATGTTTTCCAACTTGCTGAGGGTGCAGATGTTGAAGCTTTCACAGCAACTCTTAAGGAAAATGCAAACCTTAATTGGAACGTATGCACATCAGCTGAAGAAATGCTTGTAGAAACAGAAGGCAACATGGTATTCTTCATCATGGCTGTTCGTTCATTCGAGCAGGAGCCCGCTGAAGGCGACGTTGCTGAAGGTGATGAAGTAGTTGAAGGCGGCGACGTAGGCAACATGGAGGTTCTTCCCGACGGCCCCGCAGCATTTGATCCCGAAGCAGAAACAGCTGAAGATACAACTGTTGAAGCTATTGAAGAAACAACTGTTGAAGAAACAACCGTTGAAGAAACAACTGTTGCTTAATTTATCCTGATTTTAATAATCCGTGTATTTAATGCACATAATGTGTTTTGAATAACAACAAAAAGGTGCACTGTCATATATGATATGCACCTTTTCTTTTTTGAGAGGTCAGACATGCTTTTTTCAAGTATTCCCTTTTTATACTTTTTTCTGCCGATAGTCCTTATACTGTATTTTATCACACCTAAGAAGCTTAAAAACTCCGTGCTTCTTCTGTCGGGGCTGGTTTTCTATGCCTGGGGCGAGCCGAAATATGTTATCATAATGATAATTTCCGTACTTGTGGGATATATTTCAGGTCTTCTTATTGAGAAATTCAGCGGCAACCGCAAGGCACAGAAGGCTGTTCTCATACTTTCCGTGGGAACAGATCTGGGATTTCTTGCCTATTTCAAATATGCGGATTTCTTTATAGAGAATTTCAACGCTCTCACAGGTCTCGGCATCCCCCTTCTGAGAATTACTCTGCCTATAGGCATTAGCTTTTATACCTTCCAGATACTGAGCTACACAGTGGATGTTTACAGAGGTCAGGTGCCCGCACAGAAAAACCCCGTGAATCTCGGTGCATATATCACAATGTTTCCTCAGCTTATAGCAGGACCCATAGTGCGCTATTCCGATGTGGAAAAGGAGCTGAGAAGCCGCAGCCATACACTTAAGAAGACTTATGAAGGCATTCTTCGTTTTTCTGTCGGTCTCGGCAAAAAGATCCTTATTGCCAATGCCTTAGGTGAGCTTTGCGAAATATTCAAGGCATCCGATGAAAAAACGGTGGCATTCTACTGGCTTTACGCCATAGCCTTATCCCTTCACATCTATTTTGACTTCTCGGGCTACAGCGATATGGCAATAGGTCTCGGAAGAATATTCGGCTTTACCTTTATGGAAAACTTCAATTATCCCTATATTTCAAAAAGTGTCACCGAATTCTGGAGAAGATGGCATATGTCGCTGGGACAGTGGTTCAGGGATTATGTTTATATCCCCATGGGCGGCAACCGTGTTTCCACACTAAAGCATCTGAGAAATATTTTTGTTGTGTGGTTTTTAACCGGCTTCTGGCACGGTGCAGACTGGAACTTTATTGTATGGGGACTTTATTTTGCCCTGCTTCTCACTCTCGAAAAGCTGTGGCTGGGAAAAATACTTGCAAAAAGCAGGGTGCTTTCAAGAATATACGTGCTGTTCCTCATAGCCGTAAGCTTTGTTATTTTCAACGCCTCTTCCATGGGCGAGGCAGTAAGCTATATCGGAGGAATGTTCGGAATAAATACCCCAGGCTTATATGACAGCAGCTGGTTATACTATCTTTCAAGCTATGCATTCATTCTTATTATTGCAGCAGTCGGCGCTACTCCCCTTCCGAAGAAACTTACGGAAAAAATAAAAAACACAAAAGCAGGCAATATATTTTTCACAATTGCCTCTCCCGTGTTTGCTGCTTTAATTATTATTCTTTGCACGGCATATCTTGTTGACGGCTCCTTCAATCCCTTCTTATATTTCAGATTTTAAGGCAGGTGCAGACTATGACGGAAAAATTAAAATACATTCTTACAATCGGTGTTTCAGCCTGCCTCATATTCGGCTTCTCAGTATGGTTTATGCTGAAGGAGCCTTCAGAATACTCGGAAGCGGAAAGACGTGTCCTTACCCCTCTTCCCTCCTTCTCCTTTGAAGAAATGCTTTCGGGAGATTTTATGAAGAATTTTGAAGAAGCCTCCCCCGATCAGTTTCCCTTAAGAGACTTTTTCAGAACAATAAAGGCATATTCCTCCCGTTATATATTCAGAACTAAGGACAATAACAAGCTGTTTTACACAGAAAACCATCTTTCCAAGCTTGAATATCCCGGGAATGACCGGATGCTTGAAAACGCCGCTGAAAAATTCACTTATATATATGACGAATATATAAAGGATACCGACGCCGAGGTGTTTCTTTCGGTGATTCCCGACAAAAACTGCTTTATTGCAGAAAAAAACGGATATCTTGCCTTCGATTATGATGAATTCATTCTGAGCTTCAGAAATATGCTCCCCTTTGCAGCTTATATAGATATAAAGCCCTTGCTTTCAGCCGATGATTATTACACCACCGACACCCACTGGAGGCAGGAAAAAATAGTCGATGTGGCTGAAAAGCTCACTACGGAAATGGGCAGCAGCTTCAGGGGAGATTTCAAAGAAAACAGTATTTCCTCTCCCTTTTACGGGGTTTATTACAATCAGGCAAACCTGAATGTACCTGCAGATAATATCGTGTATCTTACAAACACATATACCGAAAATGCAGTGGTAAAAAATTATGACACGGGAAAAGAAAAGCTTCTTCCCTTGTATGATATGAAAAAGCTTGAAACACCCGATATGTATGAAATGTTCCTTTCAGGCACGGTGGCAGTATCTGTTATAGAAAATCCTCTGGCAGAGGAAAAAAATGAGCTGATACTTTTCAGGGATTCCTTCACCAGCTCCTTAGCCCCTCTTCTCACAGGCAGCTATTCCAGAATCACCCTTGTGGACATAAGATATATCTCCTCCTCTGTGCTCTCAGGTCTTGTGGACTTCAAAAATGCCGACAAGGTACTTTTCCTCTACTCCACCATCCTCATAAACAACTCCCTCGCATTCAAATAAAAAAGCATTCTGCTTCAACCCCCGGCCCTGGGTCTTGGGGGCGAAAAGGTGTTTTTTGTTCAATAAGCTTGCGTCATTCAATGAGCCCGCAGGCGAATTATAAGCTAAATTGCTCACAACGCGAGCAATTTCCTATATAATAAAGTACAATACCCGTCTGCATCATATGTGCAACCGGGTATTGTTTTTTCTGCTTATGTGTTTTATAAAAGTGTTCTGCTTTTCTCCAGAAGCTTATAATAAAACTCCTCCGGAACCTGCAGATTGCCTTTTCCCGTGATAAACTCTATATCGGGCTTATTATCTCCGTGAAAATCGCTGCCGCCGCTTTCAAGAAGACCGAAACTCTCAGCAAGAGCTTTGGCAGTTTTTTCATCCTCGGAACTGTAAAGAGAATACTCGGTCTCCATTCCGAGAAGTCCTGCTTTTGTGGCGTCACCCAGAAATTCCGTCAGCTTCTCCTCTGTGAGGCTTATCAGCGGATGGGCAAGCACGGGCAGAGCATTTATACTTCTTATAAAGCTTATCACATCAAGGCTGTTCTCTCTTCGGGGAGGGATATAAAATCCGCCTTTTTTTGAAAGAACGCCGTCAAAAGCCTCTTTATTTGATGAAACATAGCCTTTTCTTCTCATTTCGGCTGCAATTGCGGCACGGTTGAAGGAACCGCCCTCTGCCTGAGACTGCAGCCTTTCAAAGGATATATCATAGCCTGCCTCATTCAGCCTTTTTATCAGTCCGAAATTGCTTTCGGTTTTTCTTTTTTTATACTCATCTGTAAATTCTTCCACACGGGCAAAATGCTTTTCGGGTATAAATAAAGCGAGAATATGCACCTCACTGCCTTTATATTCGGAAGAAAACTCCGCACCTGCCACTGCAGTGACACCAAGCCTTGCGGCTTCTGCAAGAAACATCGCTAGTCCCTTTACGGTATTGTGGTCACAAAGAGCAACAACAGCATTATTCTCTTTTGCAAGTGCCGTTATCTCCTCAGGTGTATTTGTACCGTCGGAAAACACAGAATGACAATGAAGATCGCATTTCATAAAATTCCCTCCCGAAAAGCTTACAGCCGGCACTTCACGTTGATGTGCCGGCTGCAGATTTTAATTAAAGAAAGGCAACAAGTGCCGCTGTGCATACGCTTCCCGCCATAAGTATGGCAAGTATTATTGCAATGATCTTTGTTGTGTTCTTTTTCATTATTATTCTCCTATACCGAGGACTGCCATAATGTCCTTTTTATATTCTTCCGTCTGCTGCTTTGCTTTCTCTTCATCTGCGCCCTGCACCATAGCATAGATCTTGATCTTGGGCTCTGTGCCTGAGGGACGGATTATAACCTTATCCTTGTTTTCCATAACAAGAATAATAACATTTGAAGAGGGATAATCGAGAGTATATTCTGCTCCTGACTTAAAGTCAGCTGCCTTGCCTGTTTTGTAGTCCTCAAAGGCTGCAACTGAAACTGTACCGAGGCTGCGGGGAGCATTCTCTCTTAAGCCGTCCATCATTCCCGTCATCTTCTTCATGCCGTCTGCACCCTCAAAGCCGAAGTTGAACAGAGCATTGTTCCAGTAGCCGAATTTTTCATAAAGACCGTTCATCACATCGCAGAGTGTCTTGCCCTGTGACTTATAGTAAGCTGCCATTTCGCAGATAAGCATTGATGCATTCACTGCATCCTTATCCTTGGTATGCATTCCTGAAAGATAACCGTAGCTTTCCTCAAAGCCCAGTTCAAAGCGTGCCTCCTCGCCCTTTTCCTGTAAAAGAGTCATAAGCTCGCCTATATACTTGAAGCCTGTGAGAACGTTTTTAACCTCTGCGCCGTAGCTTTCTGCAACAGCAGTTGCCATATCAGAGGAAACTATAGACTTTATAATTACGGGATTTTCGCAGAGTGTACCCTTTGCCTTTTTCTGAGAAAGGATATAATCAACAAGAAGACAGCCCACGTCATTACCTGTGAGAAGCTTGTATTCGCCATCTGTCAGCACCGCAATACCCACTCTGTCGCAGTCGGGGTCGGTGGCAAGAAGAAGGTCTGCCTTTTTTGTTTCCGCAATTTTAAGTGCCTCGTTAAAGGCATCCCTGATTTCGGGATTCGGGAAAGAGCAGGTGGGGAATCTGCCGTCGGGCATTTCCTGAACAGGCACCACGCTTACGTCCTTAATTCCCATCATGGAAAGAATTTTTCTTACAGGCTTGTTGCCTGTGCCGTTAAGAGGTGTGTATATAACAGACAGGTCTGTTTCCTTTGCGATTTCGGGATTGATGCTTCTTGAAAGAACAAGAGAGAAATATTTATCAAGGAAGCTGTCTTCAATGAATTCGATTCTGCCTGCCTTCACAGCTTCATCGAAGCACATTGTTTTCACATCTTCAAAAATATCGCAGCTGCTGATATATTCAAGTGTTCTCTTTGCTGCCTCATCAGTCATCTGATAGCCTCTTTCGTCATAACACTTATAGCCGTTATACTTGGAGGGGTTATGGCTTGCCGTGATAACAATACCCGAAGAGCAGCCAAGCTCCTTGACCGCATAGGCTACTATAGGTGTGGGCATAAGCTCCTTAAAAATATATACCTTGATGCCGTTTGCAGCAAGCACGGATGCTGCCGCCTTTGCAAATTTATCGGAATTGATTCTTGAATCATATCCCACAGCAACAGAAGGATTTTCGAAAGCTTCATTGAGATAGTTGCTCAGTCCCTGTGTTGCCTGAGAAACAGTATAAACATTCATTCTGTTGGTGCCTGCACCGAGAACGCCTCTGAGACCGCCCGTGCCGAAGGTAAGATTCTGCCAGAATCGGTCAAGAATTTCGTCATCCTTCCCCTCAACAGCTCTGAGCTCAGAAAGAACCTCCTCCTCAGAAGCCTTTTCAAGCCACAGCTTATAAAGCTTGTTCACATCATTCATAAAACCGTCTGCCCCTTTCATAAAAAACTGTATCAGAATAATTATATAATATTATTACACAAAAAACAAGAATAAACACAAATCATCTATGTCTCTGACGTCCGACAAAAATCAGGACTTTTGCTCAATAAGATCGCGGTAGCTTATAAGCTCCACTCCGTGTTCATTCAGATATTTTTCTGTTTCGGGATCCTTCATAAGTCTGTATTCCCACACTCTCTGCCACCAGTTGCCCGTAATGCTCTTGAGCTCGTCGCTTTCCTTTGCGGGATGAACAAAGGTCTCTGTTACACCCTCGGGAATATCAGACCATATTTCAAGTATACGCTTTCTGTAGCTTTCATATGTATCCTTGGGCATTACTCCCCAATCGGGGAACAGAAGATAATCGGGCATAATAACACCGAATTTCTTTGCCCATGCCTTTGAAAGCTTTGTGCAGGCGGCATATGCAAAATAAGGCACACCGCGGGGACATATACGCTTGTCGTGTTCAACAAACATTCTGTAGGCATAGCCAAGCTCTCCGCAGACACGAAGCGTCATCTTGAGAAGAGAAAATCTACCCGTGAGATGTCCGTAAAGGGAGCCCATATGGTTATCCACATGAGAGGGCTTCATTCCCCATTCTTCGGCAAGGGCAATCTGCGCTCTTGCTTCCTTTTCAAGCTCCTTAAGGTCGCCGTGCTTTCCTACCTGCTTTGCGGAATGCCACATAAAGCCCTGTTCATCAATAAGGCTCTTTCCGTCAGTCAGCGGCTTCCAGCGGTAATCCTTCCATTCGGCAGTCATTGTGAGATGCACACCAATGGCATACCCGGGGTTTGCCACGGAAAAATCCACAGCATCCTTTGCTGTAGGACAAGGCATCATTATAGTTGCAGACTTTAATCTTCCCGACTGAAACAGATCAAAAACCGCCTCATTAGCACTGTGACACATACCGAAATCATCGGCATTGACAATAAGATATTTACCCATTCTATTTTCCCCTTTTTATATTATTTTTATAAATCATTGTAACAAGACTAAGTGCTTTGTCCGTTATCCTATAAGGCGGTGTATCGCCCCGGCATATACTTTCATCCACATTAACTTGCTTATTAACTTGCTTATCAACTTGCTTACTGTCTTGCTTATTATATTACCACATCTTCAGAAAAATATCAACAGCAAAGCATTTGCGGGATATCCTTCAATAAAACAAAATATTTTATGTGCGGTGAAGAATTTAAACGAAGTTTGTGTTTTTCGTGTGTGCAGGCTTCGGTAAGGCTCATTGGTAAATTAAGCATTCAAAAAAACTCCGGGGTGGCTGTCCCGGAGTTTTGATTTGTGTGCTGTTAAATCAATTATTCTATTCCGCGGTACCCGTGTTTTTCTGCATTACCTAACAAGTATAAAAAAGCAAATGCGGGAATTCTCAGCAGTTCTTTTCCGCAAGAGGTATTGTGTATACCAAAATCTGTTGCGTTTTTTGTAACTATAATTGCAGCAGAAGCATCTTCACATAATTCTGAAATTGCATCATCGTCAGCAATCGGAGCACCTTCTCGGTACTTAACCTCAATTAAGATATTTCTGATATTGGGATAGTCAACCACGATGTCTATCTCTTTATTCTTTTTTCCCCCGCGGAAATAACCGATTGATGCGGCAGATTGATAGTAGAAAGCTGCAACATGCTTATAGATTGCCGTTTCCACAACTTTTCCCATTCCGACAGAATCTGTCATAATCGTATCATCCATAAGTACCGCATTACGTATGGCTGCATCTGCAATATATATTTTAGGTCTGGCCTTAAGCACTTTTTTGCCTGCCATATCCACAGGCCAGCTCTGATAAATAAGATTTGCGCTTTCAAGATACTGTATATAGTTTTCTACTGTTGTGCGTGAAACACCATTCAACTCTTTGGTAATGGCTTCTATGGATACAATTTCAGATGATACATTACACAGATATAAAAAGATCCGTTCAAGCTCTGTTGCATTCCGTATACTGTACAAAGACGGAAGGTCTCTCTTAAGCACCTTATCCACAACATCTTCACGCATGACCTGCTGTGCCATCAGATCATTGTCCGCGAGAGCAAGTTCAGGAAAACCGCCGACAAGTAAATACCGCATAAAATGATTTTGTACTCCGGATAAGCGGAGCATAATCTGTGTTCGTTCAGGCTGCGTCATATGCAGAAGTGAAGTCACCTTAAGGTCAGGCGGAATATCAGGGCAGTCAACATCAAGCAATTCGCAGTATTCATAAAAAGACAATGTAGGCACCTGGATCACGGTCCATCTGCCGGCACCGCTTTCTCGATTCCCCTTCATTAATGCGGGACTTGCCGATCCGGTTGCAACAACACTTGTATCAGGCTGATTATCGTAAATTATCTTTAACCAACGATCCCAGTCCTGAGCATACTGAATCTCATCAAAAAAGTAATATACATCCTGTTCGGCATAAATATTTTCATGATAGCATTCCAATACTTCATGAAACTGACTTAATTTCAACATGGGATGATCCATAGAAATAAAAACGATTTTTTGCGGAGCTATACCGGATTTCAACAAGGCTTCAATCATCTGGTACTGGATTGTTGTTTTGCCCACCCGCCGTGTTCCGGTAAGCACAACAGTTCTTCGGATATCTTTTTCATTCAGTCGTTTCATCGCTTCGTGAAAAGCAAATCTCTTATAAGTTTTAGTCATTTTAGGATTAACAACGCCTGTTTTCCACCATGGATTATATGCCATCAAAACCTTCAGAATACCGTCTTTTGAAGTAATAGCCATAATTCAACCACACTCCTTTTTAAGTATTATACCCCAAAAAATCAATTTTTGTCAACAATTATTACAAGTATACTTACAATCTTTTGCGGATAAAATTGATTTTTTATGCTTTTGTCGGATTTTACCTGATATTTTCAGGCAGCTTTGAGACTTAATATATTTTAATTCGGGCGAAAAAAAATCCCCGATAAAAGGAAAAGCCCGGCTGTTGCCGGGTTTTTCCTTTTTGGGGAAGAGAAAATAAATAAAAGGAATAATCAAATTTAAGTGCAGTTCTTACTGCAGTTGATATTCTATCACCTTGTGTTTACAGATTAAGTATAATATTGTGAACAAAAAATAAACTTTTTTAATATTTTCGCCACACAAAAACATAATTCTGCAACATTCCGTCAATTTTTTATTTATTTGTCGTTAATTATTCCCCAAATTTGTCTGTGACTGCTGCTTGAGATAAGCGTTTATAAATCCGTCGATTTCGCCGTCCATAACAGCATTGATATTACCGTTTTCAAAGCCTGTTCTGTGGTCTTTTGCAAGGGTATAGGGCATAAATACATAGGAGCGTATCTGTGAGCCCCAGCCGATTTCCTTCTGAACGCCCTTGATATCTTCAATTCTTTCAAGATGTTCTCTTTCCTTGATTTCAATGAGCTTTGACTTAAGCATTCTCATACAGACTTCTCTGTTCTGATGCTGGCTTCTTTCAACCTGACAGGAAACAACTATGCCTGTGGGATTGTGGATAAGACGAACGGCAGATGAGGTCTTATTAACCTTCTGACCGCCCGCACCCGAAGCACGGTAAACCTCCATTGTGATATCCTCTTCGCGGATCTCTACTTCAATGGTATCGTCGATTTCAGGCATAACCTCAAGAGAAGCAAAGGAGGTATGTCTTCTTCCCGATGAGTCGAAGGGAGAAACACGCACAAGTCTGTGAACACCCATTTCACTCTTGAGATAGCCATAGGCATTTTCGCCCTCTATAACAACAACGGCGGATTTGAGTCCTGCCTCGTCACCGTCGAGAAAGTCAACCGTAGTAAACTTGAAGCCGTGCTTTGTTGCCCACTGACCGTACATTCTGAAGAGCATCTGACACCAGTCCTGAGCCTCTGTGCCGCCTGCGCCTGCGTGGAAGGTAAGAATAGCATTGTTATTGTCGTACTGACCGGAAAGAAGAGTTTCAAGAGTGAGCTTTTCAATATCGGTCTTCACTCTTTCAACACCCTCGGTGCATTCGTCGATCATGCTTTCGTCTTCTTCCTCATCGCTCATTTCAATGAGAGTGAGTGTATCATCATAGTCTGCTACAAGATCTTCGTATTTCTTTACCTTATTTCTCAGAGCGGAAAGCTTCTGAAGCACCTTGTTGGAATTTGCAACATCATTCCAGAATGCCTCATCTGCAGTCTGTTTTTCATACTCTGCAATTTCTTCCTTTACGCTGTCGATGCTGAGCGCTTCTCTGAGTTCTTTAAGAGGAGTTTCCTGTTCAAGCAAAGCAAGTCTTAATTCTTCATACTGAAGCATATATTTCACCTCAAATAATTATTTTTACACATACCAATTAATTATATAAAAAATATATATAGATGTCAAATATTTTTTGTTTTGAGGTATAAATAATAATATTGTATTTTTTATTGAAATTTTAAGACTTTTTGTATAAAATATAAAATAGATAATTATAACCGGAACAAACGGGAGAGAAGCTATGAGATTTAAAGATGTACAATGTGAATACTGTAAAAATATTTTTACTGAGAATGACGATGTTGTGGTATGTCCCGAGTGCGGCTCACCCCATCACAGAGCCTGCTGGCAGGAAAAGGGAAGCTGTGCAAACCTTGAGCGCCACGAAGAGGGCTTCGAATGGACATTCCCGGAGCATCTGAATCCTGTAAAAAAATCAACGCCGAAGGTTCTGCCCCCCGAAAACACAGCTTACACCTTCAAAAACGGGGAATCTGCCGTGACCTGCCCTCATTGCGGTGCGCTGAATTACGGCTTTGATGCTCTTTGTATGCAATGCAAAAAGCCTCTTTATTCCGACAACAGAGAATTTACCTCTGAGGAGCAGGAAAGTGAAAATGCAGCTCCTCTCACGGGAGAGGCACTTTATGAGTTTTTCAGAAAATACGGAGGCCTTCGCCCCGATACTGAGGTAAACGGACATAACGCTGCTGACAATGCTGAATACATCGGCAAGAATTCGGGCAAATATATAAGAAAGTTTGCAATAATCGAACGCTTTAACCGTAAGTTTTCTGTATCAATATGGGCATTCATTCTCGGTCCCATATGGTTTTTCTACAGAAAGCTGTTCAGGGAAGGACTTATTTTCCTTCTTGCAACGCTGCTGCTCACCGCAGCCGGCACCTATTGCTCTCTTACAGAGCCTATGAAGGTTTATCTCAACAATTCGGCACAGGTGATCAGTGAATTTTATGCTGAGAGCGAAGAGACAAAGGAATTTTCCGAAGAGGCTTTTCTGCAGGCACAGGGTAAAATAGACGGCTATTATGAGGAATATCAGAAAAGCGACTTTACGGGTAACGACAAAATAAAATACACCTGTTCTGTAGTAATTTCCTATATAAATCTGTCACTGTCTATGATAATGGCGCTTTGCGCAGATATAATTTACAAGAAAAAGATAAAAAAAGATATCACCAATATCAGAAAGCAGCACAAAGACGGCTCAGAATATAAAGCTGCCCTTAAAAACAAAGGCGGAGTTTCAATTCCCGGCGCAGCAGCCGCATGTGTTATAACACTTGCAATATCCCTGGTTAATTTTTTACCCGCATTTTTAGCATTTGCGGATAAGCTCTGATATAAACACTACAATCTGAAAAAGGAGTTTTATAAAATGAAGGTTACAAAGGCTATTATTCCTGCAGCAGGTCTCGGCACAAGAGTTCTTCCCGCATCAAAGGCAGTTCCCAAGGAAATGCTCAACATTGTTGACAAGCCGGCAATACAGTATCTTGTTGAAGAGTGTGCCGCAGCAGGAATCACAGATATTCTTATTATCACAAACCGCGGCAAGGGTGTTATAGAGGATCATTTCGACTATTCCTTTGAGCTTGAGGAGAATCTCAGAAAAAATCCCGCGAAGCAGGCAATTTATGAAGAGGTTCACGCTGTTGCCGACAAAGCAAACATATATTATGTAAGACAGAAGGAAACAAAGGGACTGGGTCACGCTATCCTCACGGCTGAAGCTTTTGTAGGCAATGAGCCCTTTGCCATTCTCTACGGCGATGACGTTATCATAAACAACGAGCGTCCCGTTATCGGTCAGCTTATTGAAGCATATAACAAATACGGCAAATGCGTAACAGGTGTCAATGAGTGCTCCACCGAGCAGGTTATGAAATACTGCACCCTTGATGTAACAGACCTGGGTGACAACATCTACAGCGTTCACAAAATAATCGAAAAGCCTGCAAGAGAAGAAATCCTTTCTCATTTTTCAATTCTTGGCAGAAACATTATGACTCCCGACGTGTTTGATCTTATCAGACAGACTCCTCCCAACCCCAAGTCAGGCGAGGTTTATTTCTCCGAGGCTATTTCGGCTCTTGCGGAAAACGACAGACTTCTGGCAGTTAACTTTGAAGGCAAGCGCTATGACATGGGCGACAAATTGGGCATTATGCAGGCAAACTGCGAAATTGCTCTGTCTCACCCCGAAATAGGAGATTCCTTCAAAGAGTATCTTAAAGAGCTTGCAAAAACTTTAATATAACGGTATAAAAAATGTCACTTAAGAAAAACGATATAATTGATCTTGACATAACAGGCTTCTCATCCGAGGGAAGCGGAGTGGGACATTATGAGGGACAGGCTGTATTCGTAGCGGGTGCTGCTCCCGGCGATACTGTTCAGTGCGTCATAATAAAAGCAAAAAAGAATTATGCAATAGGCAAGATTCAATACATAGTAAAGGCATCCCCCGACAGAATAATCCCCGACTGCCCCGTATATCCCTCATGCGGAGGCTGTCAGTACCGCCATATTTCATACGAAGCGGAGCTGCGGATAAAAACCGACAAGGTAAGAGATGCCTTCAGCCGCATAGGCCATCTTGAAATCATTCCCGAAGAATGCACGGGGGCAGAAAACCCTCAGAGATACCGCAACAAGGCACAGTATCCTGTAGCTGCTGTGGGCGGAAGACTTCTCACCGGCTTTTATGCACCCTTTTCCCACAGAGTGATTGACTGTAAAAGCTGTCTTTTACAGCCTGAGGAATTTTCATCGGTTCTGAAGGCGGTTGCAAGATGGAGCGAAAAATATAAAATTCCCTCCTACGATGAAAAAACACGCAGAGGGCTTTTAAGGCATATATATATAAGAAAAGGCTTTGTTACAGGGGAAATTATGGTCTGCCTTGTTATAAACGGCGACAGAATTTTCAAAAAGGATGAGCTGATTTCCGCACTTAAAAAGGCAGACAAAAACATAAAAACGGTTCTTCTTAATCACAACACCGAAGACACAAATGTAATTATGGGAAAACGGGAAACAGTGCTTTACGGCAAGGGATATATTGAGGATATCCTTTGCAATAAGCGCTTCAGAATATCTCCTCTTTCCTTCTATCAGGTAAACCATGCACAGGCTGAAAGACTCTATAAAAAAGCCGAAGAATTTGCTGTAGACGAAAGCACTGAGGTGCTTCTCGATATGTACTGCGGTGCCGGCACCATTGGTCTTACCATGGCGGACAAGGTAAAAACACTTATCGGTGTTGAAATTGTTCCCGAGGCGGTGGAGGATGCAAGAATCAACGCAAAGCTCAACAATGCGGACAATGCACGCTTCATATGCGCAGATGCGAAGGAAGCAGCAAAAATCCTTAAGGATGAAGGTATCTCTCCCGACACGGTCATTCTTGACCCCCCGAGAAAAGGCTGCGACAAAGAGCTTCTTTTCACCGTGTGCGAAATGTCACCGAAAAAAATTGTTTATGTATCCTGCGACCCTGCAACCCTTGCAAGAGACCTTGCCATACTTGAGGAAAACGGCTATAAAACACAAAAAGCCGTCCCCTTTGACCTGTTCCCCCGCACCGTACATGTAGAAACGGTTGCTCTTCTCACAAAATAAAACACAGCTTTATTTTTCCTTCTCCGGAGGTATTTATGGTCAACGAATATTTCTTTGAAAAAACAGGCAATTCTAAATTGGTTTCCTACGGTCTTATATCAAGGCGCGGGGTGGAAATTTGTTGGAAAAATAAGAGTGATCCCTCATATTCACGTATTCCCCGGGAAAATTCTACAGAAATTTCTCTTCATGAGCCCTTCATTGCGGCGGGGAAAAACTACAAGGATTATAAGGATTTTATGACTGCGGTGAAAAAGAATATTGAAGCAGAGAATACTTTTCCCGTTTTTGCATTTTTTGCCGAACGTTTTCCCTGCTTTGATTCATATGACTATGCAACCGAAGACCGTTATCATCAGTTTACATTTATTATGGAAGACGGCAGTATAAGCCGTGTGTATCACTCTACCGACTCCCCCACCGTCACCCTTACCCGTGATGTTCAGTTCGTTGATTATGCCTTTTTAAATATGCTTGAGGCTCAGGGACTTTTTATCAATAAATAATGTTCTTTCCTGCACTTTTACCCGGTGCAGGATATCTTATTCTTAACAGGAGCGGTTATTATGAGCAAAGAACTTCCCCGTACATATATTCCCTTTACCGAATGGAAAACGAAGTCGAAGCAGAGAGAATATACCTCCGAAACACCCCTTCTCAATCCCGACGGCACGCTTGCCGCTAAAGGCTGGGCGAGAAAAAATGTGTTTACCTACGACAGGAATCTTGTAAAGCATTCCCTTATTTCCCGAAAGGAGTGGGATTTCTACACCATTACCGACGGCAGAATGCAGCTTCTTATAAGCTTTGCCAATATCGGTATCGGCGGTTATGTGGCAGCTAAGCTTACCGACCTTGAAACAGGTAAGGTTATCTGCGATGCACCCTCCTACTTTATAGGCGGAAACAGATTTGTGCCTCCTTCAAAGGGAGACTGTCCCGGCAGATTCAAGGATAAAATCGGGAAGGCTGAATTTGATTTCTTTACAAAAAAAACCGAACGCACCCTCAGTTTCAGAAAACCATATAAGGGTGAAAGCGTTGAATGCCGTATTTCAATGGATATTCCCGAGGGTATGGAAAACATCACAACCGTTCTGCCCTTCAGGGAAGACAACACAAAATATTTTATGACCACAAAGCAGAACTGTATGCCAACGGGCGGCTTTTTCCGTTACGGGGATTTTGTGTATAAATTCGATAAAGCCACCGCATTCTGCGCTATGGACTGGGGACGTGTAAACACTGTTCACGAAATGGTATGGTACTGGGGCAGCGCCGCCACATATCTGAAGGACAGCGAGGGCAGAGATCATCTTTTCGGCTTCGAGATCACCTGGGCAATAGGTGACGAAAGCGAAGCTACGGAAACCTGCCTTTTTTACGACGGAAAAGTGCATAAATTCGGTGCCGTTGACGTAGAAAAATTCCCCAAGGACAGATTTCTTGAGGAATGGAAATTTATCTCCGAGGACGGAAGATTCAATATGACCTTGACACCCACAATCGATAATCACTCCGATGCTGACTTTAAGGTGGGAAGAATGAACTGCCATCAGATTTACGGCCATTATAACGGCACAGTCACCCTTGACGGCGGTGAAATACTTGAACTCAAAAACCTCTTCGGGTTCTGTGAATACGTCGAAAACCGCTGGTAGACGCAAGAGGCGCAAAAATCACCATATTTGCCGCGCATATAATATAAAGGTGCGTGGGACTGTATATGGGTTGTTATGATTTTTCGTTTTGTGCCTCTTATGAAGTGGGGAAAGCGCTTTGTTTTCGCCGCTTCGCAGTACCGTCGTACGGCTTGCCAGCGGCGAAAACAACAACTATGGCAATTTTTGGGTTCTTCACGGAAAGTTGGGGGATAATGTTCTAACAGAAGGCAAAGCAAGATAACGAATCAGTTTAAAGAAGTAATCTTCATTACGATAACCATACCCGATTCGTTTAGCTACTTTGATTTTGTTGTTAAAGCCTTCAA
>JAZNSD010000098.1:0-1755 GCA_045591055.1 Acutalibacteraceae bacterium
ACTAAAAACAAGCAACGGCCACGCGTCAGGCATATACGATCCTTCTTTGGGTAAGACGGATATACAACTATCTGCGTGAAGAGTCTGCTTATTCTCGTCCTGTAAATTTACCAGATTCGCTTTCAGAGAATGAAGCTCACAATTTCTTATTATTATGCAAATATAAAAAAATTTGTTAATAAAAAAGAAAGTTTTTTTCAACTCTTTTTCCGTTGCCTTACTTTTTATGTAATGCAAAAGTATGAAAAGACTAAACTCGTTGAAAATATTTTAGGCTTAAATCAGTACAAGAATCGGATGTTTGGACTGATTTATCTGTTTTCTAACCAAGAAAGTGGGGTTTTTCCTGTCATTTTTTTAAAAACCATATAAAAAGAGGATCGAGAGCGGAATCCGCAATCGGCATAGATACTGTCAATGTTATAGTCGGAGGTGTCTAATTTTTGCATAAGACGCTTCGCTTCCTCTATACGCATCCTGTTGACGAACTCAAAAAAATTACATTGCAAATAACCATTGATGGCTTGCGAGAGCTTACGTTGAGAGATGTTAATCTCTTTTGCAAACATAGCTAACGAAATATCAGGACGTAAATAAGCTTTAGACTCTTCCATATAATGAGAAGCATTCTCGCAGATTTCTTTCATCTGCTGCTCATCGATAATCTGTGTAGGCGTAGTTTCTGTATTGACTGTCTCTAATATATCATCATCGGCGATATTCACAGGAATTTCTTTTATCGGCATCGCAGGGTGAGCGATGAGATTATATACCAAATAAAACATAGCAACGACATTCAATATCTGGATAAGCCATGTTCCTGTGACAGGCCAGATGAAGAAGCAAACCATCACAATAACGAATAATGCCGCGAAGAGATATTCAAATACTGGAATCCAACTTTTTTGTATCCATTCGGCATCGGAGAGAGTGTCGCCGATAGCTTTTTTGGTACGATGCAGAAAACGGAAAATGACGGCGAAATAAATGACCATTTGTAAGAATACAAAAATAGAATTGACATCGTTTATGAAAGTGGTGTCGCCTGTCATCTCGTATTGTATTGAAGCTAAACGTTCTTCAGGTGTCATGGAGAGACCTAATCCTAAGCATATCAACATCGGCAACAGATGGAGAATATGTATGGGCTTTAATTTAAAGGAGTCGTCGAAACTCTTTTTGGCAAACAACCATAACAGAGGCATCAGTAGTAGATTGACGTTGGTGATAGGAAATAAAAAAAGCGAGAGCTTGTGCCAAGCAAGCATCACGCTTGTATTGTATAGATAAACAGGGACGTTAGGGAATACGATGATAGCAGCAGCGTATGCGTGCTCACCACGGAAACGTGTTGCGGTGAGAAGAATTAAAGCCAACACCATCAATATGATAACACTTGAAGAATTGACTGTAAGTACAAAGTTATTAAATTCCATATATCCTATTTTTTACGAAGAGCAAATATACATCCTTTCCAAGAATTTCACAAGATATTATTTTTATTTCACCCTCGAAACGTCGTTACAAAATTTTCTTCAAGTTACTTCTGACATTAAACAATGACTTCGACAACAGACGCAACTGACAGATTGACAAGACAATCAAGTCATTGTAAAGTAATTATCACACTTTCTTCAAATCATAAACCGGAAGATTGATCGCTTCCGATAGGGTTTTACATAATTTCTCGGAGTCTAAGACGATGCCGTTGGGTGATGTCGGGTTGACGCAGACTGCTATCAGCTTGCTTTTCTG
>JAZNSD010000099.1:0-50962 GCA_045591055.1 Acutalibacteraceae bacterium
CGGCGAAACGCTTTCGTATAGTCCATCGCCGAGGGAAGTTTACTTCCCGTTCGGCGGGACATATAATCTTTTTACTTTATAGGAAGGAATTTCCTATAAAGTAAAAAAGCATTCTGCTTCAACCCCCCGCCCCCCAATCTTGGGGGCGAAAAGGTGTTTTTTGTTCAATAAGCTTGCGTTATTCAATGAGCCTGCAGGCGAATTATATGCTAATTGCTCACAACGCGAGCAATTTCCTATATAATAAAAATAATGCTGTATCACTTCATTTCTGAGGATTGATACAGCATTTTTATTTTATTTATTTCCTGTCATTTTTTCCTGCTTTACCTTGTGGTCGATAATATGACGGGAGGCAAGCTCTCTCTGGATATCCTCTACGGATATACCCATATTAACCATAAGCACCATTGTGTGATACATAAGATCGGCAATTTCATATACGGTTTCGGCTTTATCGTCAGCCTTACCTGCAATTATTACCTCTGTGCATTCCTCACCTATTTTTTTGAGGATTTTGTCGGTTCCTTTCGAAAAGAGATATGTTGTGTATGAGCCCTCGGGAAGGTCTCTCTTTCTGCCCTCAAGAAGCTCATAAAGTCCGTTTACGGTAAATTCATGCTTATCCTCACTCTGATAAACCTCTTTTGTGAAGCAGGAATCTGTACCTGTGTGGCAGGCAGGACCGTCTTTTTCTACCACCACAACAAGAGCATCATTATCGCAATCGGCAGTAATCGATACGATATGCTGATAATTTCCGCTGGTTTCACCCTTGAGCCATAATTCATTTCTTGAACGGCTATAAAAGCAGGTAAGCCCTTTTTCGACGGAAATTTCAAGGCTTTCGCGGTTCATATATGCAACTGTCAACACCTTTTTTGACCACGCATCAACAACTACTGCAGGAATTAGTCCTTTTTCATCAAATTTAAGTGCATTAATATCAAGCATTTTTATATCCTCACATTTATATCATTTCGTTTAAGCTCTGCTTTAAGATCGGGAATTGCAATTTCACCGAAATGGAAAACCGAAGCGGCAAGTCCCGCATCAACTCTCGGAACACTCCTAAAAAGATCGATAAAATCATTCACACATCCCGCACCGCCTGAAGCAATAACGGGAACATTCACGGCATCACACACCTTACTGAGCATTTCAATATCAAAGCCTTTTTTCACTCCGTCGGTATCAATGGAATTAAGCACCACTTCGCCTGCACCCATATCAACACAACGCTTTATCCATTCGATTGCTTCAAGAGGAGTTTCTTCTCTTCCGCCTTTTGAGAAAACGCGGAAAACTCCGTCAACTCTTTTTACATCGGCAGAAATAACAACACACTGACTGCCGTAAAGACGGGCAGCCTCTCTTATCAGCTCCGGATTTCTTATAGCGCCCGAATTGACGCTTACCTTATCTGCACCGGATTTCAGTACTCTGTCAAAATCGGCAACAGTATTGATTCCGCCTCCCACCGTAAGGGGGATAAATACGGTAGAAGCAACCCTCTGCAGAATATCCGTAAACAGCTGTCTTCCTTCGGCCGAAGCGGTTATATCGTAAAAAACAAGCTCATCTGCGCCGTTGTCGCTGTAATATGAAGCAAGTCCTACAGGGTCATTCACATCGGCAAGAGACTTGAAATTCACACCCTTTACAACCCTGCCGTCTTTAACATCAAGGCAGGGAATTATTCTTTTTGTAATCATATTTTCTCCTTTTAACGGGCAAGCTCTATTGCTTTTTTAAGATCGATTGCTTTCAGATAATATGCTTTTCCGATAATAGCACCGTAAAGCTTCATTTCCTTAAGTGCCTTAATATCATCCATACTGCTGACACCGCCCGATGCCACAATATCGATATTGAATTTTTCCGAAAGCTCTTTATATAATTCTCTGTTCGTGCCCTGCATTGCTCCGTCTTTTGAAATATCCGTGCAGATTATTGTTTTCACTCCGATATTTTCCATATCTCTGAAAAAATCCTCACAGCTGATATGGGACTTTTCAACCCAGCCCTTTATAGCAACATAGCCGTCTTTTATATCCGCACCGACAGCGATTTTATCACCGTATTTTTCTACAGCCCATAAAAGAAAATCCCTGTCATTTACTGCAGCAGTGCCTAAAATCACACGGGCAACACCGATGGAAAGATATTTTTCAAGTACTTCTCTGCTTCTGATTCCGCCGCCGATTTCGGCTTTGAGACCGGTTTTTCGGATTATTCTTTCAACAACATCAATATTGGGAGTCGTACCGTCCTTTGCCCCTTCAAGATCTACAAGATGAATAAAGCCGGCACCTGCATTCTTAAAATCTTCAGCAATTTCCACGGGATTTTCCGAATACACGGTCATCTGAGCATAATCACCCTTATAAAGCCTTACGGCTTTTTTATCATACATATCAATGGCGGGTAAAATTATCATAAGCCAAAACCTGCCTTACAGAAATTTTCAAGAATCCTCAGTCCTGTTTTTCCGCTTTTTTCAGGATGGAACTGACAGCCGAAGACGTTTTCATATTCAACGGAAGCGGGAAAATCAATATCATATTCCGAATAAGCAGATACATATTTGTTTTCGCAGTCCGCAAAGTAAGAATGCACGAAATACACGAATTCACCGCCCGAAAAGCCTTCATAAAGCACTGACTTCTTATTAAGTCTCAGTTCGTTCCAGCCTATTTCGGGAATTTTAAGTGCCTCGTCTATTCTGCCTTCAAAAGACACTATCTTTCCCGGGATAAGAGAAAGCCCGTCGTGACATCCGAATTCATAGCTTTTTTCAAAAAGAAGCTGCATTCCGAGGCATATACCGAGAAGGGGCTTGCCGTTTTTTACCTCTGATACAACCAGCTCACCGAGACCTGTATTTTTAAGCTTTTTTGCGGCATCCTCAAATGCGCCTACTCCGGGAAGAAGAATTCTGTCTGCATCCTTTATTACCTTTTCATCGGATGTAAAAACGGCATCGGCACCTATTGCTTTGAATGAAGAACGAAGAGAAAAAAGATTTCCTACTCCGTAATCAACTATTGCTATCATATATATTTGTAACCTTTCGTTAAACTAACATTCCTTTGGTTGAGGGGATTTCGTTTTTATATTTTTCATCTATTGCAGAAGCTTCGCCGAGCACTCTGCCGAAAGCCTTGAAAATACCCTCGATGATATGATGGCTGTTTTTACCCGAAAGCATTTTTATATGAAGAGTAACACCTGCTTTTCTTGTGAAGGCAAGAAAGAATTCTTCTGTAAGCTCGGTATCGAAGTCTCCTACCTTTTCTGTGGGAATCGGTGCATCAAACTGCAGAAAGCTTCTTCCGGAAACATCAATTGCCTCAAGGATAAGAGCCTCATCCATAGGAAGAATAATATCAGCATATCTCTTTATGCCCTTCATATCCCCCAATGCATCGGAGAAAGCAGAGCCAAGAGCAATACCGATATCCTCTGCAGAATGGTGGTAATCCACCTCAGTATCACCCTTACACTTTACTGTAAGATCAAATCTGCCGTGCTTTGAAAAGAGAATCAGCATATGGTCAAGAAAACCGCAGCCTGTGTCGATTTCGCTTTTGCCTGTTCCGTCAATAATGAGCTTCAGCTCAATATCGGTTTCAGCTGTTTTTCTTTTAATTTCAGCAGCTCTCATTATTCTTCCTCCTCTATTATTTCATTAAGCTTTTCAATAAGAATGCACATCTGTTCTTTTGTGCCTATGGTAATGCGGTTATGGTCCTTGATTCTTTCGCTTGTGAAATGACGGATAAGAACACCTTTGTCCTTAAGCTTAAGATATATTTTTTCACCGCTTATCTTTTCGTGCTTTGCAAAAATGAAGTTAGCCTTTGAAGGAATTACCGTAAAGCCGATTTTTTCAAGCTCACTTACGGTAAACTCACGGTTTTCGGCAATTATTCTGCAGTTATTGTCATAATATTCCTGCTCTTCAAGTGCCTTCACCCCCATAAGCTGGGTAAGTCTGTTAAGATTATAAGGATTAGTCGAATACTTGATTTTTTCAAGATCCTTTATAATCTCAGCATCAGCGAAGGCAAAGCCAAGCCGGGCACCTGCCATTGAACGTGATTTTGAGAAGGTCTGAACCACCAGCAGATTATCATACTTATTGACTAACCCCGCAACACTTTCTGCACCGAAATCAACATATGCTTCATCAATAAGCACAACATTATCGGGATTTGATTTAATAATTTCCTCTATTTCTTCCTTGGGTATAACCTTGCCTGTAGGGGCATTGGGATTTGCAATAACAACCATTTTTCCGACGGAAAGATATTTTTTTGAATCAATGGAGAAATCCTCTTCAAGAGGGATTATATCGGCATTAATATTGTACAAGTCTGCAAAAACAGGATAGAAGCCGTATGAAATATCAGGAAAAGCAGCTCCGTTTTCACGGGCAAATGCCATAAATGCAAAATTAAGAATATCATCTGAGCCGTTGGCAACAAAAACATTTTCTGCTTTAAGAGAATAGTTTTCTGCGAGCCTTGCTTTTAAGAGCTTGCTTTCGGGGTCAGAATAAAGACAAAGCTTTCCTACCTCTTCATCTGTCACCGCAGCTATTACTCCGGGAGAAGGAGGAAAAGGCGACTCGTTGGTATTGAGTTTTACATACTTCTTGTCCTGCGGCTGCTCGCCGGGGACATATTCTTTAAGTGATGCGTATAAACCGCTTAAAAATCTGCTCATTTTATCTCCTCGAATCTGACTGTTGCACTCTTTGCGTGTGCACTGAGTCCCTCTTTTTCTGCAAAATACGCAATGTCCTTATATACATCGGAAAGTGCATCCTTGGTATAGTATGTAAACTGTGTCTTTTTCACAAAGTCGTCAACAGACAAAGGACTGGAAAATCTTGCAGTACCGCTTGTGGGCAATGTGTGATTAGGTCCTGCAAAATAGTCACCCAAAGCTTCGGGGCAATATCTTCCCATAAAAATACTGCCTGCGTTCTTTACGGAATCAAGATATTCGAAGGGATCATCAAGACAAAGCTCAAGATGCTCGGGAGCTATTTCATTTGCGATTTTAATACCCGTTTCAATATCGGGCGCAATAATTATTTTTCCGTTATTATCGATTGATGTTCTTGCAATTTCCTCACGGGGAAGAAGAGGAATCTGTCTTTCAAGCTCACGGGATACAGCATCTGCAAGCTCCTTTGATTCCGTAACAAGCACTGCGCTGGCATTTTTGTCGTGCTCTGCCTGAGAAAGCAGATCAGCTGCAACAAAAACGGGATCGGAGTTTTTGTCGGCAATTACAAGAATCTCGCTGGGGCCTGCTATCATATCAATTGATACCATACCGTAAACCTGTCTTTTTGCTTCAGCAACAAAGGCATTGCCGGGACCAACGATCTTATCAACCTTTGACACTGTTTCGGTGCCGTATGCAAGGGCAGCTACAGCCTGTGCACCGCCTACCTTGAATATACGGTCAACACCTGCAATTTTTGCAGCAGCAAGTATTACGGGATTTACCTTTCCGTCTGCTGAGGGAGGTGTGCATATACAGATTTCCTTGCAGCCTGCTATTTTTGCAGGGATGGAATCCATAAGCACGGTAGAAGGATAAGCCGCTGTACCTCCCGGAACATAAAGTCCCGCTTTTTCAATGGGAATAACCTTCTGACCTATTACCACACCCGTTTTATTCGTATCTACAACAAAGCTGTTTCTTTTCTGAGCCTGATGGAATTCACGGATATTATCCGCAGCCTTTCTGAGAATTTCAAGAAATTCCGGCTCTACGGCATTGAAAGCCTCTTCAATCTCCTCTGAGCTTACCTCAAGTGAGCTGAGCACTGCCTTATCAAATTTTTCACAGTATTTATAAAGTGCCTTGTCGCCGTTTGCTTTTACATCTTCTATAATTCCCGAAACAATATCCGAAACATCGCCTGTTGGGTTGCTTCTGTCAAATATCTCGTCGTTATTAAGAGAATTATACTCATATATCTTAATCATTCTGATTCCTCACATATTCTTCCATTGCATTTTTTATCTGATTTATTTTCTCTGTTTTGAATGTGTAGCTTGCTTTATTCGAAATCAGTCTTGCGCTTATGGGAACAATTGTTTCAAAGGGCACAAGACCGTTTTCAAGAAGTGTTTTTCCTGTTTCAACAATATCTACAATAACATCTGAAAGTCCCAGTATGGGGGCAAGCTCTATTGAGCCGTTAAGATGAATAATATCTATATCCCGGCACAAAGACGAATAATACTTTGATGCAATATTTGAAAACTTGGTTGCAACCTTAAGTGTTCTTGATTTGTCATCCCTGAAAGTCTCGGGAGCGGCAACCGCCATTCGGCACACACCCATATGAAGGTCGGAAAGCTCATACACATCGGGTTCATATTCAAGAAGAATATCCTTGCCTGCAACACCGATATCAGCAGCTCCTCTTTCAACGTATATTGCCACATCCGAGGGCTTTACCCAGAAGTATCTTATACCCTTTTCAGGATTTTCGAAGGTGAGCTTTCTATTGTTCTCCCTGATAGAGGGACATTCAAAGCCTGCTTTTTCAAAAATATCATAAACCTTTTCACCGAGTCTGCCTTTTGGCAGGGCAACGTTTATATAATCCATTTTCTCAGCCCTCCCATTTCCATATTCTGCGGTATCTTAAACTATCGGGTTCTTCGGTATGCACATATACCTTTTCACCCTTTGCTATCAGCTTTTCTGCAGCTTCAAAAACCTTTTTCTTATCGTCTGTGTCTTTTATGATAATAACAGTATCCACATCATATTCATTATTTACACTCTTGAAGCGTTCAAAGCTGTCAAGATAAACTGCGAAGCCTACCGCTCCCGCATTTTCACCGAATTTTTTCATCAGCTTGTCATACTGACCGCCGGAAAGCACGCTTACGGGAATTCCGTTTATATAGCCTTTGAATACAAGACCGCTGTAGTATCCGGCATCACTTGCAAGAGAGAAATTAACCGTAAGCCTGTCAGTGGTTTCTTCAGAAGAAACACCCTGAATGATTTCCTTGAACTCGTCCAGATATTTTTTTGAATCATCACTTTTTGCAAAGGGCATTACGGCATTTATAAACTCATCCGTATTTCGGAAATTTGTATTGAGCATATTTATAAGTTCAAGCTGCTCTGATGTAATTTTTCCGTCTCTCAAAAGACCTTCGCAAAGCCCCGAGCTTTTAATTCTGAGTGCCTCAAGAACATCGTTTTTTACATCTGAGGCAAACTGTGCTTCCCCGATGAGTGAAGAAAGAAGCGCTGCATGGGAGAGCTCAATGCGAAAATCCTCATCAATCAGCTGCAGGCTCTTTATTGCAAGATACAAAACCTCGGTAATTTCATAGATACCGGTTTTTCCTATGCATTCAAGACCCGTCTGCATAATTTCTCTGAATCTTCCGCCGGCGCCCGACACACGGTAAACATTCTCGTTATAATACATTTTCTGAACGCCCGGATTATTGCTTTTATAGTTGTTGATAATAGATAATGTAACGTCGGGCTTGAGAGCAAGAAGCTTGCCGTTTGTGTCTGTAAATGTTATAATTCTGTCAGATATAAGAAAATCCTTATTCTTCACATAGAGATCATATTCCTCAAACTTGCTCATTTTGAACTGAGAATAGCCGAAGGATGAATAGAGATTGCGGAGCTTAAAAACAGCAAGCTCTTCATTTTTAAGTAAATCTGTATTAAGCATTATTATTCCTCTTTTTTAAGTCTTGAAATTACGGTTTTATAACCGCCGTCGCCGTATTTTATACATTTGCCCACACGGCATATTGTTGCGGTGCTTGTGCCTGTGTCTTTACAGATATCGGCATAATTCTTACCGTCAAGAAGCTGCTTAGCAACCTCAAGACGCTGTGTAAGTGCTTCAAGCTCCTGAATTGTGCATATATCACTGAAAAATGCCTCGCATTCTTCTACTGTTTTAAGCGTAAGAACAGCTTTATATAATTCTTTGGCATGATGGTGATGATCGTTATTCATAAAAATTCACTCTCGTACAAAAATTTTTCATCATTTTAGCATACTAAAGCGATAAAGTCAACATCAAAAATATATTATTATGTATAAATATATTGAATATATGATAATTTATGATAAAATCATATTATATAAAGCACACGGAGATAACAGTATGGAAAACTTTTTTATGGGGCACATTGAAGACCTGTCCCGCCGATCGGAAGAAAAGAATATATATACATATTCAAATTTTCTCAATGAAGAAGAACAGAATGAAATTATAATGAACAAGAAAAAGCTTTCGGATTTCTGTTTTTTCGGCGGTGCTGAGGGAACTGCAAGAAATATGGTGCGCTTCGGAAATGAAGAGGAGCTTTATTATACAGAAGACTTCCCTGTTGACTGTATAGAAATTAAGCCTCTCAACAAAAAATTTGCCGATAAGCTCTCTCACAGAGACGTGCTCGGGGCGGTAATGAATCTGTCTGTGGAAAGAGAGCATATCGGCGATATAATTATTAAAGAAGATTGCTCATATATGTTCGTAACAAAGAAAATGAGCATGTATATCTGCGAAAATCTGAAAAAGATAAGGCATACGGATGTGAAATGCTCAATATGTTCTTTTTCGGGAAGCGACAGTCTTTTTGAAACGGAAGAAAAAGCTTTTATTGCAAGCTCACTCAGAGCAGACTGTGTGATATGTGCGGTATACAATCTCTCAAGAAATACCGCAAACGAATTATTCAGATCAAAAAAAGTGTTTATTAATTCAAAGCAATGTGAAAATACCTCTAAAATTCTTGATATCAATGATACCGTAAGCGTTCGCGGCTTCGGAAAATTCATATACACGGGTACATTATCAAAAACAAAAAAAGACAGGCTGAAAATAAGTGTCAGCATTTATGTTTAAGATAAAAATGTATCAAGAAGCATCATAACGGTAAAGCCGAGAGAAAAAACAAACAAAGAGAGTATTCTTCTGTCTTTTGTATTAAAGCCCTCACTCAGTTCACTGAGCACAACAAAAAACATTGCCCCTGCCGCAAAGCAAAGGGAAAACGGCAGAATAAAATCCACAATGGCAGATAAAAATAAGGTAAGCACAGCAGGAATAAGCTCGGCAATACCGGAAACGGCACCGTGCAAAAATGCTGTGCATTTATTTTTATCTCTCACATTCAAAGGCATTGAAATAATTGCTCCCTCGGGAATATTCTGAAGCGCAATACCGATAGACAGCGACAGTGCTCCCGCGATATTAACGTTTTCCGAAAAGCCCAAAAGCCCCGCATAAACAACACCAACAGCCATTCCCTCGGGTATATTATGAAGAGATACCGCAAGCATAAGCATTTTTCCCGAACGACTTGTTTCGGTTGAAGGAATTTTTTTCAGAAGTCTGTCCGACATTATAAAAACTGCCATTCCGCTAAAAAAACCAAAACTGCAAGAAAGCAATGCCATAGCTCCCTTTCCCTCAGCGCTTTGCGTGGCGGGAGAAATAAGACTGAAAAAAGAAGCAGCACACATAATTCCCGCAGCAAAGGAATCAAGCATTGTCATAAGCTTTTCGGACGGTGATTTTTTCATAAAAAACACAAAGGCACTTCCGAGAAGTGTGCCGATAAAAGGCAGACTGAGACCTGCAGCAATAAACCAGGATATAATAATCACCTCCGCATATTGTTTCTCAGTTTATTCTATACAAAACAATAAAAGAGGTGACTTGAAATGCAAAAGAACCGACATCGGCTGACATCGGTTCTTTATTTTATTCGTAGAGTTTAATAAGCTTTTTGGCAATTTTATATACGTCACCGCAGCCGAGAGTTATAACCAGATCTCCCTCTTTTACATTATCGTGAAGATACTGTGCGATGGTGTCGAAGCTGTCGAACCATACAGAGCCGGGGATTTTCTCTGCAAGCTGAGAGGTATAAATATCATAGGTGTTGATTTCACGGGAGCCCATAATTTCCGTAAGCACTACCTTATCGGCAATTTTGAGAACCTCAGCAAAATCATCAAGAAGCATATAGGTTCTTGAGAATGTGAAGGGCTGAAAAACTGCCCACACATTGTTATATTCCATTTTCATTGCAGCATCAAGTGTTACCTTGAGCTCTGCGGGATGATGGGCATAGTCGTCGGCAATAGTGATACCGTTTACTTCCTTTAATATCTCAAAGCGTCTGCCTGCACCGCCGAATGTGCCTACGGCTTCAATAGCCTTTATAATATCGGCACCGCAGTAGTCAGCTGCTGCAATAGCGGCAAGAGCATTTATGATATTGTGCTCACCGGGAACATTGAGCTTTACCGTACCCATATTTTCACCGCGGTGAACCACATCAAACTGCGCGAATGCACCGCGGTTATATGTGATGTTTACGGGATACCAGTCGTTTTCAGAAGAAAGTCCGAAGGTAACAAGCTTTTTACCCTGAGTCATACTCACTGCGATACGGGATTTTTCATCATCACCGTTATAGATAACACAGTCTCTTGCAAGGGAACAGAATTTTCCGAAGGCGGCAATAAGATTATCCATGGTCTTGAAAAATTCAAGATGGTCGGCATCTATATTAAGAAGAAGTGCACATGAGGGAGAAAGATCAAGGAAGGTGTTTGCGAATTCACATGCCTCGCATACAAGAAGATCCTTCGTTCCTACTCTGCCGTTGGCATCAATAAGAGGAAGCTTTCCGCCGATAACGGCAGATGTGTCAATATCGCACTTAAGAAGAATCTGAGTGAGCATTGATGTGGCTGTGGTTTTGCCGTGAGTGCCGCATACGCCGACACAGGAACCGAATTTTCTTGTTACGGCACCGAAAAGCTTTGAGCGTTCAAATGTGGGAACACCCGATTCACGGGCTGCAACAAGCTCGGGATTATCGGGAAGAAGAGCTGCAGTAAACACAACCATTTCGGCATCGCCGATATTTTCCGCCTTCTGACCGAGAACCACGGGTATACCTAAATTTCTGATTCTCTGCAGAGTGTCGGTTTCGTTATTATCAGAGCCTGAAAGCTGATAGCCCTTTGAATGAAGAATTTCGGCAAGAGGGCACATACCTGCCCCACCTATACCGATAAAATGAATTCTTTTAACGGTTTCAAGTAATTTATCTATATCGAACAAAGTCGTCACCTTTTCTTTAAATGAAATTAAAATATCTCCTATAACCTATATATAATATTAATATTTTGTTAAAATGTCAATAGACACAAAGCAAATATATCCGCTGAAAAATAAATTTTTTATAAAAAATAAATTCTATCCTGAACCCCTTGCGAAATCCTCCGTGCTGATACATAATATAAGCAAAGACAAATATAAAAGGCGGTGTTACAATATGAAATTTGATATCAACAGTTTTTCAGTAAAAATCATATCGGAAAACAATATAACGGATGCTGCTGCAGAAATTGAAAAAAGCGGCAAATCACTCAGCTTATATTTAAGCGCAAAAGCCGATAAGCCTGAGTTTATTGAGCTTCACTGGTCTGCTCCTGCAAAAGATAATATATTTGTTCTCGGGGACGTGTGGGAAAGAAGCTACGGTGATCTTGAATTCAAGGCTCTTTCAGATAATGACAGATATATGCCCTGGTATTTTATTGCAACAGACAAAAAAACATCCTTCTGCTTCGGTGTAAAAACGGGGTGCAATTCATTTGTAAGCTTCCGCTATACAAAAGAGGGAATCACTGCACTTGTGGATGTAAGAAACGGCGGAAGCGGTGTTCATCTGGACGGCAGACGGCTTCTTGCCGCAACATTTATTTATGAAGAATATGAAAGTGCGGACATCATTAATAATATTCACGATTTCTGCAAAAAAATGTGTCCCGCACCCCGTCTTCCCAAAGAAAAAATCTACGGCGGGAATAACTGGTATTATGCCTACGGAGACAGCTCATATGAACAGATCATTTCCGATGCAAGGCTTCAGGCAAAGCTTTGCGAGGGTATAGAAAATCCTCCCTTTGAGGTGGTCGACGACTGCTGGTCAGTCAATGATACGGAAGGCCCCTGGTATCCCAATGAAAAGTTCGGGGATATGAAAAAATTAGCAAGCGAAATAAAGGAAATGGGAGTGCGCCCCGGAATATGGATCCGTCCTCTTCATAACAAGGATGAAAAAATTACTGAGGATATGAGAATTCTCCGTAACGGTGAAAGACTCTATCTTGACCCCACACACCCGGATATAAAGGAATACTTAAGAGAGGATATCAGGAGAATAAAAGAGTGGGGATATGAGCTTATAAAGCACGATTTTTCTACTGTTGATCTTTTCGGTGATTACGGCTCAAGACTTACTGCCACTATCACAAATTACAAGGACTGGCATTTCTGTGATAAATCAAAAACCAATGCGGAAATCGTTCTTGATTTCTATAAGCTTCTCCGTGAGGAAGCAGGAGAAATACTTCTTATCGGCTGTAACACCGTATCACATCTCGGAGCAGGTATATTTGAAATTGCAAGAACGGGCGATGACACAAGTGCAAGAGAATGGGAAAGAACACCGAAATACGGCGTAAACTCCCTTGCCTTCAGAGTGGCACAGAATGAGGCTTTTTATATGGTGGATGCCGACTGCGTGGGCATTATTAACGACAAGACACCATGGGAGAAAAACAGACAGTGGCTTCAGCTTCTCTCTTACTCCAACACTCCCCTTTTCGTCTCCTGCACAGACGAGATTCCCGAGGAATGCAAGGAGGATTTAAGAGAAGCCTACAGGGTATTTAATCAGAAAGAGCCCCATGAATTCGAGCCTCTTGGTATCTATGAGGAAAAGATTCCCACAAGGTGGAAAATTGACGGGGAAATTGTTGAATACAATTGGAAATAAACACGGATTAATCGCAAAAGAATACACAATAAAAGCAAAGGGAGAAACCCACACGGGCTTCTCTCTTTTGCTTTGGTTTGTTTAATTATTTTTTGTACTTTTTAAGATCCTCAAGACCAACGGATGCGCGGAGGATAAGTCTTGCATCGGCGGCGGTGACAGAGCCGTTATTGTCAACATCGGCACTGAGTTTCTGAGAATCCGAGAGATTTTCAAGTCCTACAGAGGAACGAAGCGCAATTCTTGCATCCGCTGCCGTTATAATGCCGTTTCCGTCAAGGTCACCAACATCGAAGCTGAGTTTGTCTGTATAGCGGGATTCTGTCTTTTTACAAAGTGAACAGCTTCTCTCTTCTGTGCCGTTTGAAGTGAATGTAGGAGCAGAAACCTCTTCCCATTCTCCCCACTTATGCCCGGTTGCCTTCACTTTTGTGTCGATATAGAAGTCACTGCATCTTGCACAGGAGTGGGTTGTGTAACCTTCCTTTGTGCAGGTAGGAGCTGTTACGGTATCTTTGTAAGAATGTCCAAGAGCAGAAATTTCTTTATGACCTGAAATATACTTCTGACAATCGTTACAGATAACACCTGCAGTCGATCCCTTTGCCGTACAGGTAGCTTTTTCTTCGGCTACATTCTTAGTGTTCACGTGGTTTGACGTGTTCACACCGAGCTTTTCGGTATATGTATGCTGTGAGTTATGCTGACAGGTGTAAGTTTTCACTCCGTTTACCTTACAAGTTGCAGTTGTTGTAACCTTGCCGTTATCCCACTTGTGAGCATCAGCATCAATTCCGATTTCGGAGTGTCCTGAAATGTAGCTTTCACAATCGTTACAGTAAACACCTGCAGTATAGCCGATTGAAGAGCAGGTTGCAGCAACCGCATCCGTAGCCTTCGTATTCACATGATTTGAGGTATCAAGTCCCAGATTTTCGGTATATGTATGCTGTGAGTTATGCTGACAGGTATAAGTTTTCACTCCGTTTACTTTACAGGTTGCAGTTGTCGTAACTCTGCCGTTATCCCATTTATGAGCATCGGCATCAATGCTTGAGTAAGACTGCAAACAAACCTGACAAACAGCTGGCGCCATACATGTAGCCGTTCCGCCCACATGGATATGTGTCATTGCAACAATTTCACTTATTTCAGTCGTACCGTTTTTAAAAGTTACTTCGCAGCAGAAATTGCCTGTATCATTAAGAGTCAGCTTACTGCCGGTCTGTCCGTTTAACACATCCATTCGGGTATTACTGATACAAGCCTGAAGCTTTGCCGTAGATTCCTCAACAAATATTGCATAATACCCGTCTGCTTGTGCAATCAATGTATCCGAATAAATAATCAGCTCATCTTCAACATCACCTGCAACAGATGAATAAAGGCAATAAATTACGGACGGTATTTCAGAAAAATCGAATGTCAGATTCTGTCCCTGATTCAGCCATACAACAAAATAATAACCGTATTCGTCAGGTGTCCAGCCGTCGACCTCATTATATGTGCCGCCAATTTCAGGAGGTGCGCCTAAAATTTCAAAACTATCAGCATTTTCATTTGTTATGTATTCCCTATCCTCCGTTACCCGATACCACTGATAATTTGCATCCTCAGAGCAGTTCAGTTCCACGTAGGTTTCTGTTTCTGTGGGTTGGTGAGTTATTTTATATGAAAAATCAAGAATGGAGCTTATCAGAATACTACCGTCATCTGCAGTCACTTCACAGATATAGTAGCTTCCGTAAGAAGGAGCAATTAGCTCAGCCTGTGTTTCATTGGCAATAACAGTTTTTACACCATCCGTGACATAAGCCTTTAACGTCGGCTCAGAGCCATCTGTTATAACCATAAGTCCGTAATCACCGGCATTTTCCGTAACACCCTTGGCAACATTTCCCGTAATTTCAAACTCAATGTAATCTTCATCATTGAACAATTCCAGATAAATCACAGGGGATGAAAAATTCAAAACAATTTCTTCTCCTGCATTATAGTTTTTAACAAAATAGTATATATACTGCTCTCCGCTTTCCTCATCATAATACAAAGGTATTCCCGTCCAACCGTCTGTCTTGCTGTATGAGTAGCTGTCAGGAAACGGAGCTCCGAAAATCTGCCATGAAAGAATGTCACTTTTATCGGTTATTTCCGTGTAATTTGTTTTGTACCACTTATATACAGCATTTGTTCCGTCATTAAGCTGTACATAGGGTTCCGCCTCTGTGGGCTGATGCACTATCTTATAAATATATTTTCCGCAGATTCCGCAGGTACCGCCGTCAGTATCGTGCTCACATATAAATCCGCAGTAGCAAATACCGTTTTCGCAAATATGTGTATGATCAACAACCTTAATTTCAAAATAACTTTTCCCTGCAAGTGCGTTATTGTCATCATTCAGATAAACAAAATCTGAGCTGTTATCAAATCTCACAAACATACAATCATCTGCTACCGCATCATCTGCAAGGCCGATAAGTCCGGAAACAAGATAAGGCATATTCGGTACAGACACCTTCAATGAAACACCATTTTTAAGTTTCACGTCACCAACAAAAACTGCTCCGCTTGATGCTTTGTTGTTTATGACTTCCAGACTGCCACCATTAAGCTGCACATCATACAAAAAGGATTGTGAATAATCTTCTTCAATGACCGTAACATTTCCGCCGTTTTGAATATAATTAGTCTGAAACGGTGCTCCGCCCCCGAAGGATCTAAATGTTATATTTCCGCCCTCTACTGTTAAGGCACCGAGATCATGGCTTGAGCTGTATGCGGTAAAGGTTTTTGAGTTTGCATAAAGACTGTCAGTTTCCCCACCGAATATGACAACGTTTGAACTGTAAATCCCCAAAGCCGCCTGACTTGCCCAGTTGTACTGGTCTATAGTGTTTGTGCCCTCAAGAGTTATATTTATATCGTAAGAATCCGAATAATCTACTTCAATCCGTCGGAATGTAGCGTTTCGCAGGGTAATATTACAACTGCTATTCACTATGATTTCCGCATCAGGATTACTACCCGTTACAATGTAGCTGTCTGTGTGATTATTCTCGGGGTCAAACACATACCGTGTGCTGCTTGATGCACTTAAATCCACAACAAGAGGCTCCGTATTGACTTCTTGCGCAGATACTGCAATATCTGCACTTACAAAAACCAACAAAACCGTGAAAACAATCAGTAAATTCCGTATAAGCTTAGTATGCATCTTTTTTCCTCCTTTTGTTTACCGTAACATTATTATAAGCCTTTTTTTACCATAAATAATTTCAACGGTAGCTCTTATATTATAATTTTAACAATTGAAAAGAAACATTACAACTAACAAACTTGATAGTTTTTTACCCTGATGTTAATTCTCACTTTGAATATCGAGAATTAAATATTTTGTGTATTGACATACTTTTTTGAAAATGGTATAATATTTAAGTTAAAAACTGTGACGGAATTACGGTTATTGATACGGACTTTCAGAGAGGCAGCGGGTGGTGGAAGCTGTCAGTACGGCAATAATCGGTCTCACTCCTGAGTTTATTCTCTGAACAGCGGCTGCGGTACACGATTGGAAATCGTGTTTCCTTCGGCAGGCGGAAATAGGAGAATACGGTTCTCACCGTTAAAAGAGAAAGAGCGGTCAGAGATATTCTGACAAGCAGGGTGGTACCGCGGTAATTTTATCGTCCCTGAGGAGAATGTTCCTCAGGGATGTTTTTTATTACATTGTCACCTATACAATCAGCCGAAGGCTGCATATCATCACACGAAGTGTGTATATCATCAGCCGAAAGGCTGCATATCACGTATATCATCAATCTGAACAGATTGTATATATTTGGAGGTTATTCCGATGAATTATGATTTCAAGAATACCGAGCTTAAGTGGCAGCGCAAATGGGAAGACGCAGGTGTTTTCAACGCTGTTGACGGTTCGGAAAAGAAAAAGTTCTATGCTCTTGTAGAATTCCCCTATCCCAGCGGAGCAGGTATGCACGTTGGTCACATCAAGGCTTATTCAGGTCTTGAGGTTGTTTCCCGTAAAAGAAGAATGGAAGGCTATAATGTGCTCTTCCCCATAGGCTTTGATGCTTACGGTCTTCCCACGGAAAACTATGCTATCAAAACAGGTATTCACCCGAGAAAGGTTACGGATATCAACATTGAAAAATTCTCTTCTCAGTTAAAGAGAGTCGGCTTCTCCTTTGACTGGAACAGAGTTATTGATACCACTGAAGAAGGCTATTATAAGTGGACACAGTGGATATTCTTAAAGATGTTTGAAAAAGGTCTTGCTTTCAGAGATAAGACACTTGTTAACTACTGCCCCTCATGTAAAGTCGTTCTTTCAAACGAGGACTCCCAGGGCGGCAAGTGCGACATCTGTCACAGCGATATCGTTCAGAAGTCAAAGGACGTTTGGTATCTTCGTATAACAGAATATGCAGACAAGCTCCTTCAGGGACTTGACACGGTTGACTATCTTCCCAATGTAAGACTTCAGCAGGAAAACTGGATAGGTAAATCCACAGGTGCTTTCGTTAACTTCACCATCAAGGATACAGACGAAACACTGAGAATTTACACTACCCGTCCCGATACACTTTTCGGTGTAACCTTTATGGTTATGGCTCCCGAGCATCCTATGCTTGATAAATACAAGGATAAGATTACTAACTTCGCAGATGTAGAAGCCTACAGAGCGGAGTGTGCAAAGAAGACAGAATTTGAAAGAACTCAGCTTGTAAAGGAAAAGACAGGCGTGAAGCTTTCAGGCTTTTCTGCCATTAACCCCGTAAACGGTAAGGAAATACCCATTTTTATTTCCGACTATGTTATGATGGGCTACGGCACGGGTGCAATTATGGCTGTTCCCGCACACGATCAGAGAGACTGGGAATTTGCAACAAAGTTCGGTGTTGATATCATTGAAGTCATCAAAGGCGGAGACATCACCAAGGAAGCATATGCCGGTGACGGTGAAATGGTTAATTCCGACTTCTTAAACGGACTTACAGACAAAAAATCGTCTATTGCAAAGATGCTTGAGGCTCTCAAGGAAAAGGGCATCGGTGAAGCAGGTGTTCAGTTCAAAATGAAGGACTGGGCATTCAACCGTCAGAGATATTGGGGCGAGCCCATTCCCATCGTTCATTGCGAAAAGTGCGGAATGGTAGCAGTTCCTTATGAAGAGCTCCCCTTACGTCTTCCCACAGTTGAAAACTTCGAGCCCGGAACAGACGGTGAAAGCCCCCTTGCAAAAATCTCCGAATTCGTAAACTGCACCTGTCCCAAGTGCGGCGGCAAGGCAAAGAGAGAAACAGACACAATGCCTCAGTGGGCAGGCTCCTCATGGTATTTCTTAAGATATATTGACCCCAAGAATGACAAGTGCTTTGCAGACAAAGATAAACTCGCTTATTGGGGACAGGTTGACTGGTATAACGGCGGTATGGAGCACGTTACCCGTCATATGATTTATTCACGCTTCTGGCACAAGTTCCTTTATGACCTCGGTGAAGTTCCCTTCGATGAGCCCTATGCAAAGAGAACTGCTCAGGGACTTATCTTAGGACCTGACGGAGACAAGATGTCAAAGTCAAAGGGCAACGTTGTTGACCCCAACGATGTTGTTGATGTATACGGTGCAGACGTTCTTCGAAGCTATGTTCTGTTTATGGGTGACTACGAAAAAGCAGCTCCCTGGTCACAGAATTCACTCAAGGGCTGCAAGAGATTTATTGACCGTGTATGGAATCTTCAGGAAATCGTTACCGACGGTGACGAATACTCAAAGAAGCTCGAAACATCCTTCCACAAGACAATAAAGAAGGTAACAGAGGACATCGAAAATCTTAAGTACAACACAGCTATTGCCGCACTTATGACTCTTATAAATGAAGTCTACGATGCAGGCGCTGTTACCAAGAAGGAGCTTAAGACCTTCATCACCCTTCTCAATCCCTTTGCTCCTCACGTAACAGAAGAAATCAACGAAGCACAGGGCTTTGGCGGAATGCTGGCAAACGGTGAGTGGCCCGCATACGATGAAGCAAAGTGCGTTGATGACGAAATTGAAATTGCTGTTCAGGTAAACGGCAAGATCAAAGCAAGAATTATGGTAGCTGCAGAAATTTCACAGGACGATGCAGTTGCAAAAGCTAAAGAAAATGCAGATGTAAAAGCAGCAATTGACGGAAAGACTGTTATTAAAGAGCTTTACGTCAAGGGCAGACTTGTAAACATTGTTGTAAAATAAACAAATGAAATACACCTTGTTCCATTTACGGAGCAAGGTGTTATTTTATGCCTGTTTCGTCATTTTTGAAGTAGCCGAATTTAATTGCGGAGCTGCCGAATTTCTTCCGGATATCGTCAAGGGTATTTTCAATCTTCTCCTGTTTTTCATGCTTCATATCACCAGATGCGAATAAATCCATCTGAAAGAAATCCTCATCTTCATCCGTAAGCCCCGAGGCGGTTACCGACAAAAGACGGACGGGCTGCGTCATACTCCAGTTACCTTTTATGAGACTCATGGCAACATCGGTAATTTCTCTCTGAAGATTGGTTGATCTTTTAAGAGTGGTCTGCCGCTGCATTGTTCTGAAATCCGTATCCTTTATTCCTATCTGAATAACGGTGCATTTTTTATTATCCTTACGAAGACGGCAGGCTACGGAATCAGCAAGGAAGGCTATTCCCGATTTTATATCATCATACCCTACAAGGTCACGCTTGAAGGTCATGGAGTTTCCGACAGACTTCACTTCCTGCTTTTCATAATATGATGCAACAGGAGAAAGATCGTTTCCGTTTGCATAATCCCACAATGAAAGCCCCTGCTTGCCGAATATCTCCCCTATTTTCTGTCTGTCGGAAAATGCGAGCTCACCTATTGTATTTATTCCCAGCATACGAAGCTTTTCAACGGTTTTTTTACCTGCAAGAAAAAGCTCGCTTATATCCGCTTTATGAAATATATCAGACATATTATCTCTCATAATAACAGTGGTTGCATCAGGCTTTTTATAATCGCTTCCGAATTTTGCAATAACCTTACAGAAGCTTACGCCTACGGAAATTGTAATACCGATTTCATCCTTTATGCGTTTTCTGATGCTGTCGGCAAGAGCCTTCGGATCATTACCGAAAAGATGAAGAGTGTTCGTTACATCAAGATAGGATTCGTCAATACTCGCCTTTTCCACAAGGTCGGTGTATTCAACATAGATGCTGTTGATCTTCTCGCATATTTCTCTGTACATATCGTGATGTGAAAGAGTGCATACAAGAGAAGGACATTTCCGTTTTGCGTATATAACGGGCTCGCCCGTGACTATGCCGTATTTTTTTGCCTTCTGATTCTTTGCAAGTATAACACCGTGGCGGCTTTCGGGATCCCCGGTTACTGCCATAGGCACGTCCTTTAATGACGGCTGAAGCAGCTCCTCACAGGATGCAAAAAATGAATTGCAGTCGCAATGAAAAATTATTCTGTCCACTCTGTCACCTCCCGGATATATAATAACATAAAAATAAGAAAGTAACAAGTGTTGTTATCTGACTCACATTACCGACAATTAATTCAATAATGTCCGTAAAACGACAAATATAATAAAATTAACCTTTATTGTAAAGATTTTTTCATACTTTTTGTATTGCAAACAGAAAAAGGGAATGGTATTATATATTCTGTAATGTTATAATCTGAATAATATTCAAAATAATTTGTTGGAGGAGTACATATGCTTAAAATCAACACTTCGTTGTGTAAGGGTTGTTCGTACTGCATCAAATTCTGCCCCAAGAAAATTCTTGAGCTCGGCAGCGAACGCAATAATCACGGACACTTCTTCCCTCTTATCACAAACGAATCCGATTGTATAGCCTGTGCTATGTGTGCAACCATATGCCCCGAAGGAGCTATTGAATTAGTAAAGGAGGAAACGGATAATGGCTAAAGTGCTTATGAAAGGCTGTGAAGCTATTGCAGAAGCAGCAGTCAGAGCAGGCTGCCGTTTCTTTGCAGGTTACCCCATCACACCTCAGAATGAAATTCCCGAATATCTTTCCTGGAGACTTCCCGAAGTAGGCGGTGTTTTTGTACAGGGCGAAAGTGAAGTTGCTTCCGTAAATATGGTTTACGGTGCTGCTGCATCAGGCTGCCGTGCAATGACAAGCTCATCCGGCCCCGGCATCAGCCTTAAGGCAGAAGGTATTTCTTATCTTGCAGGTACAGGTCTTCCCGCTGTTATCGTAAATATCAGCCGCGGAGGTCCCGGACTCGGCTCTATCCAGCCCGCTCAGCAGGACTATCTTCAGGCAACAAAAGCTCTCGGCCACGGCGGTTTCAGAGCAATGGTATTTGCTCCCGCAACTCTGCAGGAAGCTGTTGATCTTACATATAATGCATGGGATTATGCAGAAAGAGACCGTAATCCCGTTATGATACTTATGGACGGCTGTCTCGGTGCTATTATGGAGCTTGTAGAATTCCCCGAAATGAAAGAGCCCGACAGAGCCGGCACAAAAGCATGGGACCTTAACAGAAAAGAAGGCGACAACAGAAATGCACGTCTTCTCACTCCTTATTTCCCCGAAGCAATTCTTGAGCTTAAGAATACTTCTCAGAAGAAAATGTTTGAGCGTTGGGCTCAGAACGATGTTCAGGTTGAAGAATTTATGGTTGAGGATGCCGAATTCATCGTTGTTGCCTACGGTATTTCTGCAAGAGTTTCAAAGGAAGCTATTCTCAGACTCCGTGAAGAAGGCTACAAGGTTGGTATGATAAGACCTATCACTCTGTATCCCTTCCCCAAGGAAAGCTTCAGAAAGCTGAACTACGAGCAGGTTAAAGGCTTTATTGATGTTGAGCTTGCAATTCCCGCTCAGATGCACGATGATATTGAGCTTGAAGTTAAGGGACGCGCTCCCATTTATGAATACTGCCGTTCAGGCGGACTTCTCTTTGATGATGACGGTGTTTATGCCGCTGTCAGAAAAATTCTTGACGGAGGTGCAAAATAATGGCTGAATACAAAAGACCCGAATCATTGAAAAAGACTCCCAGCGGTTTCTGTCCCGGCTGTATGCACTCTCTGGCAACAAAGCTTATTGCTGAGGTTGTCGGCGAAATGAACCAGGTTCACAACTGTGTTCATATCGTCCCCGTAGGCTGCTCCACACTTAACCTTGCTTATTGGCAGGGCGACGTACTCGGTGCTGCTCACGGCCGTGCACCTGCTGTTGCAACAGGCTTTAAGAGATCAAATCCCGACAGACTTGTTTTCGCTTATCAGGGCGACGGCGACCTTGCTGCCATCGGTCTTGCTGAAATTATGGGTGCTGCAAACAGAGGCGAAAACTTCACAGTTATTTTCTTCAATAATCAGACCTACGGTATGACAGGCGGTCAGATGGCTCCCACCACACTTATCGGTCAGAAAACAACTACAACAAGAATGGGACGTGACCCTGAAACAACAGGCTATCCCATGAAAATGTGTGAGCTTATTTCTACTCTTGAGGCTCCCGCTTTCGTAGCACGATATGCTCTTAATACCCCCAAGGGCTGCAGAGATGCAAAGAAGGCCATCAGAAAGGCATTCGAAATCCAGATGGCAGGCAAGGGCTTCACATTCATAGAGCTTCTCGGTAACTGTCCCACAAACTGGGGACTTTCACCCTTACAGACACTCGAATATATGGAAAGCAACACCATTCCTTACTTTGTTCCCGGTGTTTATAAAGATAAGTATAAGGATGAGGTGAAATAATATGAAAAAGTCATTGGTTATCTCAGGTTCAGGCGGACAGGGTGTTATGAGTGCAGGCATTATGATTGCACAGACAGCTGTAGGTGCAGGAAAATATGCTACATTCCTTCCCGAATACGGTCCCGAACAGCGCGGAGGCAGCGCAAAATGTACCGTTGTTGTTAATGACGACGAAATAATTTCCCCCCTTATGGCAAAATGCGACACTCTTATCACTATGAATGAGCAATCTTTCAAGAAATTCGGCGCTTCTCTTAAAGCAGGCGGTATTCTTATTGCAAACACCAGCCGTGTGCTTTCTGAAATAACAAGAGAAGATATCACAGTTGTAAGAGTTCCCGCTGATGACATTGCTGTTGAGCTCGGAAGCATTAAGTGTGCTAATATCATTCTTATCGGTGCACTTATCGGTGCCGAAGCAGGAATTATCACAGAAGAAGCAATGCTTATGTCTCTTCAGGCAAAATTCGGTTCTAAGAAAAAGGAAGTTCTTGAGCTCAACAAGGTAGCTCTTGCTAAGGGCATTGAATACGGCAAAAAGGCATTGGCATAATCAGAACAAAAAAAGACCGCTTTGTTTAATGAGCGGTCTTTTATGATAGGATGAATAAGCTATGTATAGTATCAGAAAATATAATCCCGGGGATAAACCGCGTCTGCGCTTTATATGCATGGAAACGACAAGTGAAGAAAACAAACAAAAAGGGGCACTACTCGAAAGCATCCCTATAATCTTCAATGATTATTTCACCGAGAATGAGCCTGAGAACATTTTTGTTGCAGTGGATGAAAGAAACATACCCGTAGGCTACGTAATATGCTCTACTGACTTAAAGAGATTCAGAAAAAAGATGCTGACTACATATTTAACCCGGGTGGTTAAAACCTACTCTCCTTCTGTTTTTCTTCATATAGCAAGCGTTATTGCAGTATTTATAGCAAAAAAAAGATACCGTGTGCATCTGCATATTGATTTACTGCCCGAGGCACAAAGAAAGGGCCTTGGTACAAAGCTTATTGATGCTTTATGCGAGCATCTGAAAAAACAAGGCATCAATAACGTGAGCGTTATGACAATAGATAAGCATTCTATGGGCTATCCCTTCTATATAAAATACGGCTTCAGAATCGTCGGAAAAATTCCCGGAAAAAGATATACTATGACATACTATATAAAATAATGTATTATGAATATTAAAGCAGTTTTGATTGATATAGACAACACAATACTTGATTTTAACCGCAGTGCCCTCATTGCGTCTGAAAAGGTAGCATCCCGTTATGACGTTACGCTGTCTGAAAGCTATCCGGAGATTTTTCACAGAGTAAACGACGAGCTATGGGGACAGTTTGAATGCGGAAATATAGAAAAAAGCGATATTTACGCAATGCGCTTCATGAAAATCTTTGAAGAATCGGGCATTTCTGCCGACTGCCATGCTTTTGAAGAGGATTTCAGGAAAGAAATGCGGCTCACAGCCGAGAAGGTACCGGGTGCAGAGGAAACACTCGCTTATCTGGCTGAAAAATATCCCTTATACACAGCCAGCAATGCTTCACGTTTTCAGCAAGAGATAAGACTTGAAAAAGCCGGTCTTTCCCGGTATTTTTCCGGAATGTTTGCCTCTGAGGATATAGGCTTTCAGAAGCCTGCAAAGGAGTTTTTCTATGCCTGCTGCGAAATGCTTTATCCTGTTTTGCCCTCTGAAATTATTATGATCGGAGATAATGTCACTGCAGATATAATAGGAGCAAAGAATTTCGGTCTGAAAAGCATATGGTTCAATTATAAAGGCGAATCATTTGACAGTTATTCTTTTACTGATTTTTACGTTGATAAGCTTCGGGATATCATGAATATTCTGTAAGGTATTTTATCATCTCGCACCCCACTTGAAAAACAGTGCACAGGAAAACGGCTTCAACCTACGCCTGCGGCGAAACGCTTTCGTATAATCCATCGCCGAGGGAAGTTTACTTCCCGTTCGGCGGGACATATAATCTTTTTACTTTATAGGAAGGAATTTCCTATAAAGTAAAAACTTCATCCGCAGCCCTTACGGACTGCGGATGTTTTTTTGTAGGCTCAGCTTAATGCCGCTTCATATACTTCTTTGAATGCCTTGCAGGCTGCATTGAATGCATCACGGTTTGTGGGATATTCATACTCTTCTTTTACGGATTCAGCTCCGCCTGTAAGTTCAAGATCCTTAAGACCGTCAAAAACCTTGAGATGGGGCTCAAGTGTAAGGAAATGCTTTCCTTCTGTTTTATTGAAGCGTCTTATAAGCTCTTCTATATTACCGTCACCCTTGCCGCAGGGTACGACAAATCCGTCACTCATACGGCAATCCTTGATATGCATATATTCAATATAATTCTTCAGCTTTTCAAAGGCGGGAAGAATTTCAACCTTGCACTGAATGAAGTTTGCGGGGTCAAAAATACCCTTGATCTTTCCTTCAAAAGTCTTGAGAATATCAAGACATCTTACATCGTTATCACCGAAAATGCCTTTTTCATTTTCGTGACAACACCATATGCCTTCTTTTCTTGCATAATCTGCCATTTTCTCAAGACGCTCAAAAACCTCATCACGGTAGCTGTCATAATCTTCATTTTCATCAATATAGAAGCTGAACATTCTTATATTCTCAGTACCGAGAATATTTGCATTTTCTACACACTGCTTGAAAGATTCAAAATGTGCATCAAAAGAATCCTTTATATTGATTTTTCCGAAATGAGAGCCTATAGAAGAAACACCGATACCGTGTTCATCAAGAATACGTTTTACTTCCTTTGCCTGCGAGGCAGTAAATGTAGAAATATTTCCCTCATCAAGACCGCGGGGCTCAATGTGAGTGATTCCGTTTGCTTTGAGCGCATCTATCTGTGATAAAAGTCCTCCGCCTGCTTCATCTGCAAAGGCGGAAAAAATAAATTCAGCCATCAGTTTTCTCCTTTGATAAGAGCTTTGTAAAGCTTGATATACTCATTAGCACTTCTGCCCCAGCTGTAGTCGCATTCCATAGCACGCTTTCTGAGAATTGCCCAGCCTTCCTTATCAGCATAACCGCCGATAGCACGTCTTATGGTATGAAGCATATCGTGTGCATTGTAGTCTTCGAAAACAAAGCCGTTTCCTTCATTGTCACCGGAATCCTGAATAGAGTCGCGAAGACCGCCTGTTGCTCTTACAATGGGGACACTTCCGTATCTTAATGCAAACATCTGTGAAAGTCCGCAGGGCTCACTCTGTGAGGGCATAAGGAAGATATCGCTTCCGCCGTATATACGGCTTGCAAGAGAAGGCACAAAACCGATCTTAACAGCAATCTTTTCGGGATATTTTGCAGCCATCTCATTAAAGAAGGTTTCATACTGCCAGTCACCCGAGCCGAGAACGATAACCTGCACATCGCTTGTAGCAAGAAGCTCATCAAGAACACATTTCACAAGATCGAGTCCCTTATGGGAAACAAGTCTTGTTACCATACCGATAACGGGTGTGTCGGGCTTTTCGGGAAGTCCCATCTCTTTCTGAAGATAAGCCTTGCACTGTGCTTTTCCTTCAATATTGTCGGCAGAGAAATTAACGGGAAGATTCTTATCCGAACCGGGGTCATTCGATACGGTATCGATTCCGTTGAGGATGCCGTGAATCTTCCAGCTTCTCATACGAAGAATATTATCAAGTCCGTGGGAATAATAGGGATCAAGAATTTCCTTTGCATATGACGGGCTTACTGTTGTTACTGCATTTGCGCACTCAATTGCGCCCTTCATAAGGTTTATACAGTCATCATTATGAAGAAGGGATGCGTATTCATTGGGAATACCAAGAACATCCTCAAGGATTTCCTCTCCGAATTTACCCTGATACTGGATATTATGGATAGTAAAAGCTGTTTTGATATTTTCAAAACCGGGTCTGTTTCCGTAGAAAAGAGAATAATAAACGGGAACAAGAGCCGTCTGCCAGTCATTACAGTTAATAACATCAGGCTTGAAATCGATGTAAGGAATCATTTCAAGAACGGCACGGGAGAAGAATGCAAATCTTTCCGCATCATCATAATGTCCGTATATGCCCTGACGCTTGAAATAATACTGATTGTCAAGGAAATAATATATAACTCCGTTCAGTTTTGCTTCAAAAATACCGCAATACTGTCTTCTCCAGGCGACGGGAACTGTTATATGTGTTATAAATTTCATTTCATTCTTGAACCTATCGGGAATACCTTCATATAAAGGCATAACAACTCGGCAGCCGATAAGTCTTTTTCTTAATGCGGCAGGAAGGCTTCCTGCAACATCACCGAGACCGCCCGAAGCAATAAACGGTTTGGCTTCACTTACAGCATATAATACTTTCATGTTTTTCCTCCCTTATCAGATATGTATGTTCTTACCGATATAAACGGGATATGAATCTGCACCGGAGATATTCTTTCCGCTTCTGACTGTTACAGCCTTATCGGCAATAACATAATTGAGAGATGCATTCTGAGCAACAAAGCAGGAAGGCATAAGGATTGAATTCTTGACAACAGCGTCTTTTTCAACTCTGCAGTCTCTGAATATGATACAGTTTTCAACCTCGCCTTCAATAATACATCCGTCTGCAATAAGAGAATTGGAAACATCGCTTCCCAGTCCGTAAACAGAGGGCATGTCATCATAAACCTTTGTGTAGACAGGTCTGTCATTTGAGAAAAGCGCTCTGTAATTCTTAGAATCAAGAAGTGAGAAGTTTGCATCAAAATAGCTTGCAACAGAGTCTATAACCTTGCAGAAGCCCTTGATCTCATAAGCTCCGATATTGAGCTTTTTGATGTTTTTAAGAAGAATATCCTTTTCAAAGGAAGCAAGACCCTTTGCATAGGATACGGAAACAAGGCTTTCAAGAAGTGACTTCTTGATAATGATTGCCTTAAGAGCAAAATCACAGCTTTTGCCCGCTGCGGCACCGAGGCTCATCTTCGTGATCCTTCCGTCCTCAATCTTTTCGATTATGGGATTATCCTTGATAGCAGGTGCTTTTCCGTGCATATAAAGCTGAGTCATATCTGCACCGCTTTTTTCATGATAATCGAATATTTCTTCAAGATCAAGGTTTGCAACATAGGTGCAGTCTGTCATAAAAACATATTCTTCGGTAGATTTTTCAAGGAAATGAAGAATATTCTTAAGAGCACCGATTCTTGATGCATTATAGTTTTCTATAGCATCAGCATTAAAGGGAGGAAGAATGAATATACCCTCACTCTTTCTTGCAAGATCCCAGGGCTTGCCTGAGCCTACGTGGTCCATAAGGGACTGATAATTATTATTTGTAACAACGCCGACCTTTGTAACGCCTGCATTGACCATATTGGAAAGAACAAAGTCGATAAGACGGTAACCGCCGCCGAAGGGTACGGAAGCCATTGAACGGACTCCCGTAATTTCACTGATCACTTCATCATCTGTATTGGCAAAAATCAGACCGAGAACATCTTTTGAGTTCATTTTGTTTCACCCTCCATAACATTTTCATCTATCATAAGATTTGCGGAAACCTTTGCTTTTTTGCCGATAGTAACATCAGCACCGATAACTGCAACGCCCCATTTTTCCAGATCCTTGCATTCCTCAGGATCTTCACCGACAACGGCATTTTCTTCAATAACTGCATTTTCGGCAATCATCGCATATTTTACCTTTGCGCCGGATTTTATGGTAGCGCCGGGCATTACGATCGAGTATTCAACGCTTGCGCCCTTTTCAACCGTAACATTTGAGAAAAGCACAGAATAGTCAACCTTACCGTCAATGATACATCCGCCTGAAACCATCGAGTTCTGAATACGTGAATCCTTTGATGCAAAATGAGGAGCAAGAGCTGAGTTCTTGCAGAAAATGGGCCATGAATCATCGCTGAGATCTATATTTACCTTAGGATTGAGAAGATCAAGATTTGCTTCCCAGAGGCTGTCGATTGTACCTACATCCTTCCAGTAGCCGTCAAACTGATATGCAAACATTCTCTCTCCTGCCTCGTGCATAGCGGGAATAACGTTTTTACCGAAGTCGTTTGATGAGCCGGGAGTGTTTTCATCAGCAATAAGATATTCTCTGAGCTTTTTCCATGTGAATATGTAAACACCCATAGATGCTTTGTTTGATTTGGGAACCTTGGGCTTTTCTTCAAATGCTGTGATAGCACCGTCTTCATTCACAAACATGAGACCGAAGCGGGAAGCCTCTTCCCAAGGAACTTCAAGCATTGCTATCGTGCAGGCTGCGTCCTTTTCCTTATGGAAGTCAAGCATCTTTGCATAGTCCATTTTATAAATATGGTCACCTGAAAGAATAGCAACATACTCGGGATCATATCTGTCTATAAAATTGATATTCTGATAAATAGCATTTGCCGTGCCCTTATACCATTCCGTACCTTTTATCTGCTGGTAAGGGGAAAGAATATGTACACCGCCTTCGTTACGGTCAAGGTCCCATGCCTGGCCGTTGCCGATATAATCATTAAGCTCAAGAGGCTGATACTGAGTAAGCACACCTACTGTATAAATACCGGAATTCACACAGTTTGAAAGCGGAAAGTCAATAATCCTGTATTTTCCGCCGTAAGGTACAGCGGGTTTTGCGATATTCTTTGTAAGAATACCGAGTCTGCTGCCCTGACCGCCTGCGAGCAGCATAGCAATGCATTCTGTTTTTCTTGCCATAAAAAATCTTCCTTTCTGAAATATACCTTTTTATTTTTTTCTTGATTTATAAACCTTATATTTCAAATATACACATGAAAGTCCGGGTAAAGTAATTTCAAATGAATTCTCTTTTCCATGCATAGGCACTTTCTTTGTATATATTCTTTCCCGGGTAAAAGTCTCATCGGATGATATAAGCACACTGAGAGAACCTCGCATATCAACACCGATTCTGTAGTTTTCTCTTGTAACGGGAGTAAAATTGCATATTGCAATAATACGCTCTCCGTTTCTGTCCTTGCGCTCAAAGGCAACAACCGAATTGGAATTATCATCGCTCACCAGCCAGTTAAAGCCTTCCCATGAATAATCTATTTCCCATAAGGGCGGATTATCCTTATATACACGGTTAAGCTCTTTCACAAAGCCGTGAAGCTCTTTATGAGCATCATAGTCAAGAAGGAACCAGTCAAGCTGTTTTTTTTCATCCCATTCTATAAACTGTCCGAATTCCTGTCCCATAAAAAGAAGCTTTTTGCCGGGATGGGAATACATATAGCCCAGAAATGCTTTAAGTCCTCTGAATTTTTCTTCATATGTTCCGGGCATTTTATCAAGAAGGGATTTTTTTCCGTGAACCACTTCATCGTGGGAAATGGGGAGAACAAAGTTTTCGGAAAAAGCGTAGAACATAGAAAATGTTATCAGATCATGGTTAAATTTTCTTGAAAGTCCGTCAAGTGCACTGTAGCGGAGAATATCATTCATCCAGCCCATATTCCACTTAAAATTAAAACCGAGACCGTCAACGGAAACAGGCTTTGTAACAAGAGGCCAGGCAGTGCTTTCTTCCGCAATCATAAGAACATGGGGATAGTCTCTGAATATACTTTCATTAAGATATCTGAGAAATGCCACAGCCTCAAGATTTTCTCTTCCGCCGTAGATATTCGGACGCCATTCTCCGTTTTTCCTTCCGTAATCAAGATAAAGCATAGAGGCAACAGCATCGACCCTGAGTCCGTCAATATGATATTTATCAAAGAAAAATGCGGCACTTGATGTAAGAAAGCTTATAACTTCGTTTTTGCCGAAATCAAAAATTCTTGTTCCCCAATCTGCATGCTCGCGCTTGAGAGGATCTGAATACTCATAACAGCAGCTGCCGTCGAATTCATAAAGTCCGTGGGCATCCTTGGGAAAATGTGCGGGAACCCAGTCTAAAATCACACCGATGCCGGCATTATGGAGCTTGTTCACAAAATACATAAAATCATGAGGAGTTCCGTATCTTGATGTTACGGCAAAATAGCCCGTCACCTGATATCCCCACGAGCCGTCGAAGGGATGCTCCAGCACAGGCATAAGCTCAACATGTGTGTATGACATTTCAGTGAGATAAGGAACAAGCTCGTCGGCTAACGCTTTGTATGAATAGGGCTCGCCGTCGGGATAAGTTTTCCATGAGCCTGCGTGCAGCTCGTAAACATTGACCGGAGAAGAATAAATATCGGTTTTATAAAGCTTCTTAAGATAATCCTCATCATTCCACTTAAAGCCGTCAAGGTTATATACCTTCGATGCATTTGCAGGTCTTGTTTCCGCATGGAAAGCGTACGGATCTGCCTTCATTCTTCTGACACCGTCACATCCGAGGATACTGTATTTATAACTGTCAAACTGCTTTATACCCTGAATTTCAGTTTCCCATATACCGTCTGCAATTTTCGTCATTTCATTTGCATTTTCATTCCAGGAATTGAATTCGCCGACAACACTCACACTGAGTGCTGCAGGTGCCCATACCCTGAAAACAACAGCACCATCTGTGAAATGTGAGCCGAAAAATTCATAGGCACGGCAATTTCTGCCCTGTTTGAAAAGATAAACAGGAATATCTGAGGTATTCTCTTTTTTGTTAATCAAGGACATTCACCCCCAAATGTAATTTTACCAAATGATACGCTGAATTTCAAGCAAAATTTTGACTATTTTGTTAGAAGGGCTGTTACAAAATTTTTCGACATTTTATGCAAAATGACGAAACACAATATTTATTTGACTTTGCTCCTGCCAAATGATATAATTCTTCTGTTAATAAATATTATCGGAGGAAAGCTATGAAAAATAATATTAAAAAGACACTTGCTTTACTACTCGCAGTCATGATGCTCTTCGGCACATCCGCTTTCGGTGCTTCTGCCGACGAAGTAAAGAGAATCTCCTGCACAATGGTCCAGGACGGTGCAACATCAAGAGGCTTCTCCTGGTACACCTACGAAAACGGCGCTTCTGACCTTCAGATCGTTAAGACTTCTGAGTTTGACGGTACATTTTCAAATGCAAAAGCATATACAGGTTCAGTATCTGTATACAGAGATCAGTATATTCACAAGGTTTATGTAAATGACCTTGAAGCAGGCACTTCCTATACCTACAGAGTGGGTGATGCTGAAAAGAATCTATGGAGTGAAGCATGCTCTGTTATCACAGACGATGCCGACAATAAGTTTTCATTCATCACAATTGCAGACGTACAGGCAAGCAGCGACGAAAACTTCGCACACGCTTCCCTTACTCTCAAGGGCGCTCTTGAAACAGCTCCCGAGGCTTCTTTTGTTGTAAATCTCGGTGACTATGTAAACGACAACACAAATGATGAGTGGGACTGGTATTTCAAGAATTTTGCTTTTGCAAACAATCACTATACACAGGTACCCGTTGCAGGAAACCACGACGGTAACATTACAAACAAGTTCAACACAAACTGCTTCAAGAACACATTTGCTCTTGACGAAAGTGATAATCAGTCCCTTGAGGGTGTTTACTATTCCTTCGATTACGGCAACGCTCACATCGCTGTTCTCAACACAAACGATATGTATCCCATCACTCAGGCTCAGCGAAACTGGCTTATCAACGACATGAAGCAGTCTGATGCAACATGGAAGTTTATCATGATGCACCGTTCTCTTTATTCTGCCGGTAAGAATATCAACAAGCCCGACACAGTTATTATGAGAAATGTTCTTCTTCCTATTATTGATGAGCTTGACATTGATATGGTTTATGCAGGCCATGACCATATGTATCTCAGAACAACTCAGGTATTTGGCGACAAGGCTGTTGAAAACACAGAATATGTTACAGAAACCGTAAACGGCGAAAGCATTACATTTGCAGTTAATCCCGAAGGCACGGTTTATACACTTCCCTCCACTGCAGGCACAAAGAGATACGGCGTTAATGAGGATGCAATGAAGCCTATTCTTGATGTAGCAGACAAGGCTTTCTCAACAAGCGATTGGGGCGGATGCTTCTGCACCACAGAAATTGACGGCGGAAAGCTCATCTATAAAGCATATATTGTTGATGATGACACCCAGGAAATCGAGCTTGTTGACACATACGCAATTATGAAGGACGAAGGCGGCAGCAAGACTGATTCCTCTCTTGATGAGTCCATTGCAGCTACCATTATCAACTATCCCGTTAATCTCTTTGTAGCAATTATGCAGATGCTCGGCAGCTATTTCAAAATGCTTTTTGATATTATTGCAGGCTGAATATAACACTTAAAGCAGGGGCGGCGATACCCTGCTTTTTTGTTACAAAAAAAGACGTGGCTTACGTTTGTAAGCTGCGTCTTTTGTACATAAAACAGTTTTATCCGAGAACAGGCTTGTCGCAGAATTCAACCTCTGCCTCTCCTTTTATTCCGTCCGATTCAAAAATCACGATTTCGTTTTCACCTGTCTTCAGAATACCGGAAGGCACATAAAGCGTCTTCTGCGGACCGATCTCCCAGTATCTGCCGAGATTGAAGCCGTTTATAACAACAAAGCCTTTGGTGAAATTATCCGTCTTCAGGAAGGTGTCCTTGCAATCATCAACAAAAAAACTGCCTTTGTAAAATGCACTATTCTCATTGAAATCCTTGTTGTCAAAAACAAGCTTATCAAGATTATCCATAGGAAGAGGATAAACATCCCAATGGAAATGAATCCTGTCATCAATAAGGCATCTGCCTGAAATCCCCTTTTTGCGCATCATTTTGGGACCGAAATTGGTTCTTCCCATATTTTCACATAAAACTGTAAGAGTATCTCCTGCCTTAGCAGAAAACTTCGTTTCAAGAGAATCGTTTATGTAAAGAATATCAATAAGCTCATCATTAATGTAAATCTGAGCTCTGTCTCCGAGGGTTTCAAAAGAAAGCTTAACATCAGAATAATCACGGTTAAGCACTGTTTTATAAGCGATATAGCCGTAGCCGTGGCCGTATTTTTCCATACATTTGGGAACGTCTGAATGAATGGGAGAAGAAAGAACATCCAGAGCTGAGAAAAAGCCTGTTTTTTCTGTAAGGCTTACCCTTCCGTATGCCTTTTTCTCACGGTTGGCAGGCACTTCGGGAAGCTCATGCTCAACATACTTTTTTATAACTTCTCTTACTGCCATATATTTCGGTGTGATATCGCCGCATTCACTGAGACACGCATCATAATCATAGCTTGTTACATCAGGAAGGAATTTTTCATAGTGATTTGCACCTGAGGTAAAGCCGAAGTTTGTACCGCCGATGAACATATACATATTAAGATGCCCGCGCTTAAGCATATCATCAACAACCTTTGCGTAGTCCTCTGCCGAAGTTGTATGGTGCTTTTCATCTCCCCATGCATCAAACCAGCCGTTCCACATTTCCATACACATTTTGGGACTTTCGGGATAAAGATTGTCGTGGGCTTTGAAATTCTCTTCAACACGGCTGCCGAAATTAAGCGTGGCAAGACAGCCATCAATACAGCCGTCGAGGATATCACTTTCACTTGTGCCGTCAGAGGTAAACAAAGGCACATCTATACCTCTTTTGATAAAGCCTTCTTTTAAATAATTGAGATACTCCTTATCGTCACCGTAATATCCGTATTCGTTTTCGCACTGTACCATTATGATGTTTCCGCCGTTAGTCACAAGATAAGGCTTTATTTCAGCACAAAGACGGTCAAGATAACGGTCAAAGCAGCTGATATATTTTTCATTCATACAGCGGATTTCCATTTCATCATCAGTCTGAATCCACCACGGAAGACCGCCGAATTCCCATTCGGAGCAGATATAAGGACCGGGACGAACAATTGCCATAAGTCCTGCCTCAGCGGCAGTTTTTATAAACCTTCCGATATCAAGCATTCCCGAAAAGTCAAATTCGCCGGGATGCTTTTCGTGCATATTCCATGCACAGTATGTTTCAACACAGTTACAACCCATGCTGAGAAGCTTTCTGAAGATATCTTCCCATGTTTCGGGCATATTCCTGAAATAATGCACGGCGCCTGAAATAAGCTTTATGGGCTTGCCGTCTTTGAGAAATTCATTTTTTACTATTTCGAAAGTCATAAATTTTCCCCTTAACATTTATTATATAAATTATAATATAACAGAAAGAAAAAGTAAATACAAAAAGAAAAACAGCACTTTTTACGGTGCTGTTTCAAGTATTTTATAAAGCTTTTCAATCGTCACGGCATCTGCCTCGGGAAGAGAGCCGAAGGGAAACTCAATTTTCATATTCTCATATTTTGAAGAGCATATTTTTCTGAAAGGAAGCAGCTCCGTTTTATCAATAACGGGATATTTTTTTATTATATTTCTCAGCTTCAGTATATTCTCTTCATTATCATTCACAGTGGGAATTATTACCTGACGGAGAGTGACGGGAATACCGTTTTCATTGAGATATACAAGAAATTCCTCAGTACTTTTGATAGAACAACCGGTATTTTCTCTGTATTCCCTGTCCGTTGTAAACTTAAAATCCAGAAGCACTCTGTCAGTTTGAGAAAGCAGGTTTTTAACATCTTCGGTAAGCATACATCCGGAGGTATCGAGACAGGTATTTATCCCGTTTTCGCGGCAAAGCCTGAAAATTTCAAAAGCAAATTCACTCTGTAAAAGCGGCTCACCTCCGGAAAGAGTTATTCCGCCGTCAGCACCGAAATAGTCCTTATATCTCAGAACCTTACGGAGAACTTCATCTGCAGTATAAATATCTCCGCCGCTTACATCCCAGGTGTCGGGATTATGACAGCACTTACATCTGAGTGGACAGCCCTGAAAAAATACAACAAAACGTACCCCCGGCCCGTCAACCGTACCAAGACTCTGAAATGAATGAATTCTTCCTGTTATCATAAGCTGCTGTGGAAGGTACGGCTGATAACCTCTCTTTGCTGTTCGCGGGAGAGCTTATTGAAGTTTACAGCATAGCCCGATACACGGATCGTAAGATTGGGATATGCTTCAGGATCTTCGTATGCCTTGATAAGTGTTTCGCGATTGAGAACATTTACATTTATATGATGCGCTCTTTTTCTGAAATAACCGTCGAGAATATTTACAAGATTAGTGATTCTGTCTTCTTCGGTTTTTCCCAGAGCATCCGGTGTGATGGAGAATGTATTGGAAATACCGTCACGGCAGTCTTCATAACGGATTTTTGCAACAGAATTAAGAGAGGCAAGTGCACCGTTTTCCTCACGGTTATGCATAGGATTTGCACCCGGAGCAAAGGGAGTTCCGGCTTTTCTTCCGTCGGGTGTAGCACCTGTGTGTTTGCCGTACATAACATTTGATGTGATAGTAAGCACCGAAAGAGTATGGATGGCATCTCTGTAGGTCGGAGTTTTTCTGAGCTGTGTAATTACTTTATGTGCCATATCGCGGGCAATAAAATCAACTCTGTCGTCATCGTTTCCGTATTTGGGAAAACTGCCTTCGGTATTAAAATCGGTGATATACCCAAGCTCATCCTTCACGGGATGCACCTTTGCATATTTAATTGCACTGAGCGAATCGGCAACAACAGAAAAACCTGCAACACCGAATGCCATAAACCGGGTAACCTCTGTGTCGTGCAATGCCATCTGAGTTTTTTCATATGCATACTTATCGTGCATATAATGAATAACATTCATCGTATTCACGTAAAGCTTACTCAGCCATTCTATATAAACACAATAACGCTGCATTACCTCATCAAAATCAAGGGTATCCGAATCCATAACCGGCATCTGAGGGCCTATATGAATTCCGCTTGTTGTATCATATCCGCCGTTTATTGCCACCAAAAGCAGCTTTGCAAGATTGCATCTTGCACCGAAAAACTGCATCTGCTTTCCTACCTCCATTGCGGATACACAACAGGCAATGGCATAGTCATCACCGTGGAGAGGACGCATTACATCGTCATTTTCATACTGAATCGAATCAGTATCACAAGAAACCTTGGCACAGAATTTCTTGAAGTTTTCCGGAAGCTTTTCTGACCATAAAACAGTAAGATTAGGTTCAGATGAGCTGCCGAGAGTATAAAGAGTGTTGAGCATACGGAAGGAGTTTTTTGTAACAAGGGTTCTTCCGTCATTTCCCATTCCGCCGATACCTTCGGTTATCCACATAGGATCTCCGCCGAAAAGCTCATTATATTCCGGAGTGCGCAGATGGCGTGCTATACGAAGCTTTATAACAAAATCATCCATAAGCTCCTGTGCGCCCTCTTCGGTCAGTACACCGTTTTCAATATCTCTTTCTATATAAATATCAAGGAAGGTGCTTACTCTTCCGAGGCTCATTGCCGCACCGTTCTGCTCCTTGATTGCACCGAGATAAGCAAAATATGTCCACTGAATGGCTTCACGTGCATTCTTTGCGGGTTCACTTATATCACAACCGTATAATGCTGCCATTTCCTTAAGGTATCCCAAAAAAGTAATCTGCTGAAAAAGCTCCTCGGAAAGGCGCACATTATCAGCATCAAAGGTCTTTTCGGCAAGTGCTTTTTTATCTTTTACCTTTTCAGCAATAAGCCTGTCAATACCGTAAAGAGCTACTCTTCTGTAGTCACCTATAATTCTGCCTCTGCCGTATGCATCAGGAAGACCTGTTATTATATGACTTTTTCTTGCAAGGCGCATTTCATCCGTGTAGGCTCTGAAAACACCGTCGTTATGAGTGGTTCTGAAACGGAATTCATCCTCAACCTTGTCGCTGAGTCTGTAGCCGTAGGCAGCGCAAGCCTGACGTGCCATTCTGATACCGCCGAAGGGATTCACTCCTCTTTTCAGCGGACTGTCGGTCTGCATACCTACAATAAGCTCATTCTTCTCATCTATATACCCGGGGAGATAGCTTAAAAGCGAAGAAACTCTGTCGGTGTCGACATCAAGCACACCGCCTTTTCTTCGTTCCTTCTTAAATAGCTCCTGCACCTTACTCATAAGAGCAGATGTTCTTTCGGTAGGACCGGCAAGAAAGCTGCTGTCTCCTGTATATTCCTTATAGTTTGACTGAATAAAGTCTCTGACATTGATTTCATCCTGCCATTTACCCTCTTTGAATCCGAGCCAGTTATCATGCTTCATTTTTTTGTCTCCTTTTTGATCGAATTCTGCCGTTTTACGGCTATCCCTTTTTCCGAAAAGAAAAAGGGACACAATCAGATTTTACAAACTGATTGTGCCCAGACGGTCGGCAATATAAATTTTTACACTCCACCGCGGTACACCGCGAAATCCGTCAGTCATGTAAAAATCTATATGTATTATACAATATAGTGTGGCAAATGTCAACACCAAAACAATATATGCAAAACGAGCAGATTTAACACACAAAAGATAAAAAATTATTGAAATTATGCGCCTTATATGGTATTATAAATTTGAAGAATTATAAATATCAGAAGGAAAATTTTTATTATTATATGACAGATAAAGAATTAAAAAAACTCAGCCGTCTTGAGCTTCTTGAGCTTCTTCTTGAAGAAAGCCGTGAGAATGAGAGACTGAGGGTTGAGCTTGAAAAGCTGAAAGCTGAAAACAGCGTTGTAAAAAGTGCCCGACATCTTAATGAAGCGTCAGAGAAAATGAACGAATCTTTACACAGTGCGGCTGAGCTTACAGATACGCTCAACAGACTTATTGCAGGGAAAATAATCATTCCGGACAAGCAAGATGATAAAAATAAGACTGCCGGACAAGAATCCTTAGGAGAAACAGAAACAACTGTCTCTGAATCCCCTGATTCAAAAAAAGAAGAAATAACAATTCCCGACAAAAACGATGAGCCTTCGGAGCAAAAAGCTGCAGAAAAAGCCTCTGTTGATGTTCAGATATACACCCGTCTTTTATCTTATTTCCATAAAAACAGGTACGCTCTGGCTTTTATTCCTGAAGATATAAAAAATGACATTGAAAAACGTTTGGATGAAATCACTAAGAAAAAAGCAAATTGATCTGCGGAAGCTTCCGTTAAGGATTGATTTGCTTTTTAACGGGAGAAAATCTTAAATGGCAAGAATCAAAAAGAAAGTATCTCAGTTTCCTACCGCAAAGCAGATAGAAACTGAAATTTCCAGAGAAAAATATAATCAGAAATACAGAAAAGTGCTGAGAAGCACAGTTTCTTCCCTTGTCGTTATCGCGGCAATAGCAGTTCTTGCCGCAACACTTGTATTTCCTGTTCTGCAGATAAAGGGAAGCAGTATGGAGCCTACGCTCAATGATGAGGAAATTGTTATTCTGCTGAAAACCTCAAAGCTTGAAAGAGGACAGCTGTGCTGCTTCTCGTATCAGAATAAGTTTCTTATCAAGCGTGTGATAGGAATCCCCGGGGATACAGTATCAATCGATGAAAACGGATATGTATATATTAACGGAACGGTTCTTGATGAACCGTATATTATCGACAGAGCTCTGGGAGAATGCGATGTCTCCTTCCCTCTCACGGTTACGGATAAAAGCTACTTTATACTGGGAGACCACCGTTCAACCTCTATCGACAGCAGAAGCTCAGTTGTAGGACTTGTAACAGATGAACAGGTTGTGGGCAGAATCTTTTTCAGGCTATGGCCCTTTGACAGACTTAGTCCTATCAGTTAAAAGAACAAAAGATATCAAAAGAAAGGAGGCGGTAAGCATTGGAAAGTTTCAACAACACATATCTGAGTGAACACAGACAATTCAGATTAAAGCATAAGAAGCTGATAATAGTGTTCCCTTTGCTTGCCGTCATAATTGCAGTTATTGTTTTCTGGTGGCTGAAGCTTACAGGAATAACAATAACAAGCGAAGCTTTCTGCGGCCTTGAAGAGCATATACACACAGATGAATGCTATTCGACAGAGCTTGTCTGCGGCTTTTATGATAATCAGTTTTCAGGTAATTTCACAGAAGAAGCTTCCGTATCGGATTCAGAACAAAGCACATCCGAAAAAGCAGCTGAGAGCATTCAGGCAACCGATGAAACAAAAGCTACTCAGAATCCCCCCACAGAGACAGCAGCTGTGTCTGAAAAAACAATTGATGAAAACACAACAGCACAGATCCACATTCACATTGACACATGCTATAAGCAGACCCTTATATGTGATATTACCGGACACACTCATTCCACGGATTGCTTCCCCGATCCCGATGCAGACAAAGAAACCCCGGGTGACTGGCTTGCGGCATTGGAAGATATAACACTTACCAATAATGCAGGGGACAATCTTATTGCGGTGGCATCTACCCAGAAGGGCTATCACGAGAGTGTACGTAATTTTCAATATGATAACAGCGGAATAAAGCATTCGTATACAAGATACGGTGAATGGTACGGCAGCCCCTATGCCGAATGGAATACCTTGTTTACATCCTTCTGTATCAGATATGCAGATATCAATAATTCAGAAGACCTGCAGAAGGCTACAGCAGAGAGTATGATGTCTGCATGGCAGCAGCGCCATGTATTCTCCTCTGCAGGCACATATGAAGTGCACCGCGGTGATATAGTATTTTTTGATACCGATTCCGACGGCAAGGCTGACCGCACGGGAATAGCAGCAGGAGGAAGCAAAAGCAATCTGATAGTTCTTGAAGGTGATATAAACGGTGCGGTTGACAGTATTATATATAATAATCTCAGCACAGTAATCGGCTACGGAAAAACAAGCGAGCTTTACACGGCAACCTACACAGAAGAAGCAACAACAGAAGAAACAGTAACCGAAAATAAAAAGAATAATCAGACCTATAAGGATGAAGAATTAACAGGTCTTGTCAATAACATCATTATTGCTGACAATGATTATTCTGAATCCGGAAAAAAAGCAAATAATAAAAAAATAACAACAAAAGAAGCAGAAGAAAACCCCACAAACAGTCAGAGCTTCATTGAACCTGTTCTTCATAACAGTGACTCACCTGCAATGTTTTCAACTCCCCGGGCAAGCATCACATACACATCTGACCTTTCAGGCGAGCTTGTGAATGCCGTATTCAAAGAGGAAAACGGGGATATTATTGAAAACGGAGATACAATTTATATCGGGCAATCTTATGTGGTTGCTCTTGAATTCAGCGAAATAAATACCGGAAATCAGTGGCTGCAGTTTGAATATAATGATGACGGCTATCTTACTTATCAGATTCCTGAAAATATTCATTGCGATCCCTTTACAGAATGGCATCCGATTTCAGCAAGAACAGAATCAGGCACGGTAAAGGATGTTGGTGAATACTTTGTTGATGAAAACGGCTTGTTACGAGTTAAGTTTTTCAATAATGAAAACGGTGTCAACTTCATTGACCAATACGCAAACGTAGACTTTTCAATAGATTTCAACGCAACTATCACCTCAACCCAGTCAGGCTCAAGCACCGATGTGATTTTCAACGATGAAATCAAGGTTGTGCTGAATGTTGACGGCAATGCGGCAATGACTGTTTCAAAATCACACGGCACCTACGACAGCAGTACGAACACAATGGATTATACCATCAGAGTTGAAGCCACACAGGGTATGGTGAAAGATCTTATCATTGATGACCAGATCTGGGATAATCACTATACATTAAGAGACACAATTACAGTAACCGACCTTGAGGGTAATGTGCTGAACCCTCAGCCTGTAATAAGCAATCATCCTTCTCATAACTCAGGTGCAGAAGAAGGCTTCAGAATTTCAGGTTTCCCCGATTTTCAGAAGGGTGAAGGTTATCTTATCAGATACAAAACTCAGATATATGATTATCTCCTCGGGAATGATACCGTTGATATGTGGAACGGTCTTGATTCATACGCAAAATCTCCCAACGGAAATGATATATATGTATGGTCGGACGACTGGCTGCAAGTTGAGCTTGATAAAATCGAAAAAGACGGTAAGCAATCCGTATTAACAGACGCAAACGGCAATACCGTCCCCGTAATTGAATGGGAAATCGAAATTAAGAAAAGCAACAGCAACCTTCAGGGTACAGTTGTAGTTGATACACTTGGAGAAGGTCTGAGCTACTACACCGGAGAAAAAATCCGGGTAAAGTGTTTTGACGAAAACGGAAACAGGCTCGAAGATCAATATATCAGCTGGGATGAGGTTTCCGTAAACGGCAATTCTATGGAATTCGATCTCCCCTATGGCTACAGATTTGTTATAGTATACTATACAGAATATGAAAACCTCACGACAGGAGAAACAAAAAAATATACTAATGAAGCAAAGGTTACAATAAACGGAAAAGAAGAATCTGCAGGCGGTTCAGCCGACGTTGTGGGCTTTATTCCGAGAATATCAAAAAGTGCAAGCGGTAACGACGGAGAATATGTATACTTCACAATTGAAGCAGATGTTCCGGGTGTTATTCAGAACTGGGGCAATTTCTATCTCACTGACCTTGCAGCATTCTGGAGCTATGACGAAAACGATGCAGGCTTTCTTTACGTTGAAAATGTACCCCGGGATATGGTGATAACCGCAGTTACGGAAAGCGGAAGAACAATCAATTTTACTCCTTACACTCAGGGCGGCACTATTGAAAACACCTTTATTCTGGTTACCCCATCATTGGAAAACGGACACCACAGCTTCAATGTTCTATTCAACACATCTGAGGTTTCCCTTGATTCCTCAAAATGGATTCTTGATGAAAATGCAGTGCTTACCATATCCTATAAAATCCCCTTTGATGCAAAAACAGGTGTTGAATGGGAGGGTGAGCTTTCGGGACCGCTTACTTTAGAGTCTGTGCTTCTGGCGGGCCACAAAATGGCAAACGAAGCATATCTGAACTACACGGATGTTATTGATGCAACGGGAGTCGCAAATTATGAATATACTCCCACAATAATAAAAAAATCGGTTGTAAACGACGACGGAACAATTGATTATACAGTTGTTTTCTACAACACAATTCCCGGCTCAGGCGGTGATGACGGTTACATCACAGCAGCAGTTGATAAGCTTTGGTTTAATGATACCTTTGATGAAAGGCTTGAATATGTGCCCGGTTCTTTGATGGTTACAGGTTATTCTCCCTGGCAGAAGGATTTGTGGCTGGCAAAATTTGTTTATACCGGCTCAGTTACAGGAAATACCATCAGAGTTTTGGCTGAAGATCTTGTTTTTTACGATTACAATGAAGAAGCAAATTATCACGGCTGGAACGGTCTTTCGGGAGCTGATAATTTCAAAGATTATTATAGCTGGGTTAATCACGGCGGCAGATTTGAATTCACGTATAAGCTGAAGATAAAAGATGAGTATTATTACACTACTGAAGAAAATGTTTTTGTGTTTGACAACACGGCAGAGCTTACCTGGGATGCCGACGGTTCATCGGGACCGGTTACAGATACTGCCTATTTCAAAACAGGCCTTGCAGAAAAGCATGTTGTGCAGGAGAATACAAAGCTTGACTTTGATATTCATATAAACAGGAATGCTCTTGATATTCTTCCCGGCACAGATACTCTTACAATCGAAGATACCATGACAGATAATCTTTCTGTTTACTGGAACACAATAATACTTCTGTATGAAGATGAAAACGGTAATTGGATAGATTTTTCAAGCGAAGAAAGTGAGTATACATATACGGTTACTTATGACCCTCCGACAAACAAACTCACCTTTGTGGTTCCCGACAGTCTTCATATGAGAATTGACTATACCACGCTTATAACTGAGACAGGACTGGTTTCCGTTAACAATGCGGTTCACATTGAAGGTAAGGCACAGGTTTCCGATGTTATCGATGCAATTTTCCGCGTCGAAGAGCACAGCGGCGATGCTTCAGGTTCTGTTCATAAAACAACACTGCTCAAGCAGGACGGTAATACCGACATTCCGCTCCCCAATGCAGAGTTTCTTCTTTACGGCCCGATGGGAGACCCTGATGCAGTTGTTCCCGACGGTGTTTCCGACACAATTACTACAGAAAACGGAAGCACTATTCATTATATCGGAAGATATACCACAGGCCCGGACGGCACAGTAATAATAGAAACACAGTATCTTACTCTCGGCGGTCCGTATGCATTCGTTGAGCATATACCGCCTGCAGGCTATGAGCTTCCCGAAAAACCCACATACTTCTATTTCTATGAAGAAGACCCTGACGGAATTATTCAGACTGTCACCACCCTTATTGCAATAGAAAACTTTGCGGGAGGATATATTCTTCCCGAAACGGGCAGCACGGGAATATTACCCTTGGCAACAACCGGAATTATCCTTATGTCAGTTCCGGTTTTGTATAGCATAATTCGTCGTAAACGGGAAAGGAGGTTAAATTGATCTCCGCAGCAAAAAAGCAATACCGATTGCGACGGAGAATGCAAAAAATCGTTCAAAAATTGCAAATTAAAAAAAGAAAGGATGTTATTCATGAAAAAATTATTTGCAGTTTTAATTTCACTCACTCTCATTCTCATGATGGGAGCACCTGCATTTGCTGAAGAAACAACAAATGCAACAACCACAGGCACAATCACAATCAGCAATGCTACCAAGGATGCAACTTACAGCATCTATAAGATGTTTGATTTTGCACCCGTAGCAGGCAGCGAAACTCAGGGACGCTACACCGTTGTTGCAGAATGGGCAAACTTCCTTGCAAACGATGCAACAGCAAAAGAATACCTCGCCGTAGATACCGATGCAAACACTATCAAATGGATTGGTTCAGCCGATGGAACAGACGAACAAGCTGCAGAAAAGGCTGAGCTCGCAAAGGCTGCTGTAGCTTATGCAACAACAAATAAAATTGCTGCTACAGAAACAAAGAAGGCTACTGCTGACGGTGAAGTTACTTTTGAAAATGTTCAGCTCGGTTACTATGCAATTGACACCTCACTCGGTACAGTTTGTGCTCTTACAAATGTTGATAATACATTTGTTGCACATGAAAAGAATGCAAAGCCCGAAGTTGATAAGTTTGTACAGGAAGACAGCAAGGTAACTGAAACAGATGAAGCCTGGGGCAAGGTAAACGATGCTGCAATAGGCGAAACTGTAAACTTCAAAGCAACTGTTACTGTTGCAACAGGCGCTACAAACTATGTATTATACGATACAATGAGTGACGGACTTACTTTTGACAAAAACGTTACAGTAAAGGTTGACGGAGAAATAGTTGATGCAAGCAATTACACACTGACCTATGAAAATCTTGAAGATTACACATTCAAGGTTGAATTCAATAATGCTTATATTGAAACCCTTGAAGCAAACACTGTAATTGAAGTATACTACAGCGCAACTCTCAATGAAAATGCTGTTGTTGCAGGTGAAGGCAACCCCAACAAAGTAGTTCTTAAGTACGGTGACAACAACGAGTTTACAACAAATGAAAAGGAAACCAAAACATATACATGGAAGATGGACGTATTCAAGTTTGTTAATGAAGGAAACGGACAAACTCCTCTTGCAGGCGCAAAGTTCCAGCTTCTTGACAAAGAAGGTAACGCATTAAAGTTTACAGAAGTTACAGGTAAGGACGTTCCTACATACAGATACGACGAAGCAGGTACAATTGATACAATCACAACAGATAAAAACGGTAAGTTTGAGCTTATCGGTCTTGATGAAGGCACATATAGTCTTCGTGAAACAGAAGCTCCCTCAGGCTATAACAAAATTAACGATCTCGATGTTTCCATCACAAGCGAGTATGCGGACGAAAACGAAACAACCCTCACTTATAAGATCAATGATGATGTGCCCGCAACAATCGAAGTAGAAAACAAGACAGGTTCTCTTCTTCCCGAAACCGGCGGTATCGGTACAACAATCTTCTACGTAGTAGGCGGCGTTCTTATGCTTGCTGCTGTTATTATCCTTATTGCAAAGAAGAGAATGAACTCTTTTGCATAAGCCTCCGGCAGATTTCAACAAAAAATCTGATTATTTTTCCCGCATAGCGGTATATGAGATTTTTTGTTTGCAGATTTATATTTTCTGTAAAACAATATTTTAATTACCGCTTATCATTCCCTGTCGGGTCTCACCCGACGGGGAATGGTCTTAGAAAGCTGACCGTTACAACTGAGAAAATCGGTTGCGACGTTGAGAGTTTTAAGACTATAAACAGCACATTAATACCATATAAATTAAAAATATACAGCAAAGGAGGCGGCAGTATTGACAGAAACAAACAGCAATGATATCAGCAGACATAGGCTGTTCAGATCAAAAAGCAAAAAAATTATGATATCATTTTTTGTATTTGCTGCCGTAGCCGTAATTGTTGTTTTCTGGTGGCTTAAGCTTACGGGGGTTACTCTCACGAGTGAAGCTATGTGTAATATTGAAGAGCATATTCATAATGAAGAATGCTATCTCATACAGGAATTTTGCTCTTATGAAGCAAACACAGAAACACCTGCAGAAACACATACACACGATGAAACGTGTTTAATAAAAGAGCTTATCTGTAACAAAACCGAGCATATCCATTCCGCAGAATGCTTCCCCGATATAACGGCAGATACAGAAAATTCTGAGGATTGGGAAAACAGCTTTTCATCAGTTGTGCTTACAGATAATATTTCAGAAAATCTAATTAACATTGCCCGCACACAGGTCGGTTACAAAGAGAGCGAGGAAAACTATCAATTCAATTCAGACGGCACAAAAAACGGCTACACCCGTTACGGTGAATGGTACGGAAATCCTTACGGCAACTGGGACGCTATGTTTGTGTCCTTCTGCCTTAATTTTTCAGGCGCAAAGGATACAGATGCGCTGATAAGCTCAAGTGCTGTCACGATGCAGCAAAAATGGCAAGAGCATAATTTATTCACAGACGACAGTGCTTATACTCCCTGTCAGGGCGATATTGCATTTATTGATACAGATAATGACTCTGCGGCAGACAGCGCCGCAATAACACTATCCTGTAAAAACGAAGAGCTGACGCTGATTCTCGGTGACAGCAATGACAGTGTTGAAATACTTACAATCAATAAAAACAAGGCTTCGGGCTACGGAATAACCTCTGAGCTAAGAATAAAAGATAATATAAATCTGTCCGAAGAAGCAACAGAAGAAATAACCGAAGTATCAACAGAAGAATTTTCAACTGAAAATGAAACAGAAGCAAGCGCGGAGATTGATGGAAATAATCCGTCAACAGATTTGCTTTCCGAGGACGAAAGAAAATATGAAGAGGAAAAGCAAACATATTATGACAGCATTCCCGATGAAATAAAAGAAAAAATTGAGGCTCTGCCCGAGGAGGACAGAGATGTTATTTCAGATATTATCATATCCATAGAGCTTCTTCCCGATACCGAAGAATTTTTCGCAAAAATGGATGAATTCTATAATAATGATGACGTTGAAGGAGAAGAAAAGTATTATCTTACTACCCAGGAAAATATGATACGTGCCTATGCTCTTTATCAGGGCTATGAAAAGTATAGTGATATTATTTTCAATATTGATAAGCTTTTATCTCTCAAAGAGGTTTATTCTCAGTTTGCTGTTCAGACCTTAACAACAGGCACTTCTTCTGCCGTCACCTTTAATTATTTCAACCGAGGCTGGAGTGCAGTAGCTCCGATTCTCATTTACGGCGGAAGCGCGAATGAGATAATTACAACAGGTTCAATGCCTAATCAATACTGGAACGGCATTGTTGTCGATTTCGATTATGATACCGGCGAATATTATGTTTCGCAGAAATATTCAGGCGGTACCGCATCATCGGCAACTACCGTCCGCAGCCTAAAGCCATCAACATCAAAAGGCTTTGTGATCTTCATATGGATGGCAGACACATCTGCAACGATAGTTCAGAAAACAGCTGCTTCAGTTGCCGAAAATATTGAAATCAATGACAGAGTTTCTATTTCTGTCGATCCGGCAACGCTTTCGGCAGGCTATAACTCGGGCGGCTACGGCACGGTTACCTTCAGTGAATATATTCCGCCTTCAGAGCCTGTTGAGGAAGACCTTGAGCTATATAAAAATACTGCCGAAGCATCCGACAGTCAGGTTGACGACGGTGGCGGAAAAATAACATCTGCAGACAAAAAGGTTATTACAACTAAAACAATAAACGGCACAAGCGAAGAAAATATATTTGATATCACCCTTACGGTTCAGACACAGACCGATATTCAGACTTTCTTAGAAGAGCCTGATATGGCAGTTGTTATCGTAATGGATATATCAAACACCATGAATGCCTATTATCCTGCAGGGCAGACAAGCACTTCAAGATATGATGCTGCTGTATCTGCGGCTGAAAACTTTATGAATCAGTTTGCTCAGGAAACCTCCGGACTCAGCAAAATAGGCTTCGTTGCATTCAATACCCATGCACATGAAATCCTACCCCTGCAGGCATGTACAACAAGTAATGTATCCTCACTCATCAGTGAAATGAAAACCGATACAAAAGCAATCATCAAAGCCTCAGGATATGCAGATTCATACTTAAGATTCACTAATGTTGAAGCCGGTCTTAAAAGAGGCTACGATATGCTTAAAGATTCGGGAAATGCAAATCAGTATATAATTTTCCTTTCTGACGGCTTCCCCACAACATATCTTCAGGATAATTCAGATGATTCAACAAACTATAACGGATATGACCCGAATACATCAAGCGGAACAATCGGCGCAGACGGTGTTTTCCACGATGATGTAACAGGCTATTACTGCTCATACGGAACAAGCTACAGTGATAAAGCGTCTATAAAGGCACGTGCTATGGCAACAAGAATCAAAGCGGCAGGTGCAAAGATATTCTCCATAGGTGTTGATGTGGGCGGTCAGACTATCGACGGATACGAAAGAACAGGACTTTCCGTTATCGACCGAACAAGCAGGACCTACGAAATCGGTTCACCTTCAAGCACAAGTGCTTACACAAACTGGCTCGGCAACAGCATAGGCTCAGGCTATTATTATGACAGCACAAACAGCACCGAGCTTGCGAGTGCTTTCTCTGAAATTTTCAAGGAAATCCGTGACCTTAATGAACAGACAACGAAAACCATCTGGAGTGCAACCGATCCCCTGCCCGTTTACGGTGAGGATTCAAGTACAATCGGTTTTATTCATTTCTTTGATAAAGACGGCAATGCTGTTGCTTCACCTGATGATCCTGAAAGTATTACAGGTAAGCATGAAGAAAACGGAGAAAATACTGCTTATCACGATGATAATACTATTTATTGGGATCTGAAAAAATCAGGATATTCCACCACAGTAAGCGGGACAACAACAACTTATCTGTATTCACTCACATACAGAGTCCGGCTTGTGAATGAAAATGCGGCGTTTATTGAAAATAAAATCTATGAAACCAACGGTGATGCTTATCTTGAATACCGTAATATTGTTTCAGTAAACGGTTCTCAGAATATTTCTGACCTGAAATATGTAGGCTTCTCAAAGCCTGCTGTTCACGGATATGTAGGAGAACTCGGCTTCATAAAAACCAATGACCTGGGAACAGGTATTGCCGGAGCTGAATTTACTCTCAGTCATGACGATGCATTATGCACAAAATGCCACGGCGACAATACCGCAATTACAGATAATGAAGCCCATCAGGAAAACTATGTAAACGAGCATACATTACATCCTATAGGACCGTATACTGCGGTTTCTGACACTGAAGGCTGTGTAAGCTTTTCGGGCATTCCGTCGGGACACACATACACTCTTACGGAAACCGTTACTCCTGAAGGCTTTATGACTACAAAAAACTCTTACAGCGTTCTTGTTTCCTACGACAGTCTCACAGTAACCGAAACACAGCCTGACGGCACAACAAAAATCTGGACAGGAGAAAATGATTCTATAATTAATATTCCTGAGGTTTTTGTCCTGCCCGAAACAGGCGGAAACGGGACTGCAGCTTTCAGCATCTCAGGCACACTTATTCTGATGAGTGCAGCAATACTGCTTGTAAGAAAAAAAGAAAAACTGTACCATAAAAACTGACGGAATGCAGTTGTTCGCACACTGCTTTAACTGATTCATGTTTGTCCCCTGCCACATTTTTGCGGCAGGGTGCTATACAACCAACTACAGGATAAAATATACCTCTTATATGGCTATGGCAGTTATATTTTCAGATTTTGGAATTGGGAAAAAAAAAATGAAAAAAAGAAGTAAAGAAAAAAAATATACAGAGCCCACAGAGAACCGGGAAGACAAAGAGCAGCAGCTGAATAAAGAAAATCCGGAAACAAAAGCAAAAAACAAACCGGCAAAGAAAAACAGCAGAATATCAACAATTTTTTTCGTTCTGATTTTTATTGCAGGCTTGTGTATACTGCTTTATCCCACTATCAGTGATTTCTGGAACGAAAAAAGACAGTCTCAGGCAATTATTAATTACGATGACCTGATTGTTGACCTTACGCCTGAGGATTACACTGCACATTTTTCTTCCGCTGAGGATTACAATAAAAAGCTGAAGCTTATTTCAATGCCTTTCCTTGGCTATAAATCCCTTGATGATATATATTACAATACTCTTGATATAAACGGCGACGGTATGATGGGTTATCTGACCATAGAAAAAATAAAGGTCCAGCTACCTATTTATCACGGCACAAGCGACAAGGTGCTTAATTCCGCTGTAGGCCACGTTGAAGGCTCGAGCCTGCCTGTAGGCGGAAACGGGACTCACAGCGTGCTTTCAGCGCACAGAGGCCTGCCATCGGCAAAGCTCTTTACAAATCTTGATAAGATCACAATAGGAGACATTTTCACAATAAAAATTCTGGACCGTACCATTACTTATCAGGTAGATCAGGTGCTTATTGTTCTTCCGGAGGAAACAAAAGACCTTTATGTTACAGAAAATGAGGATTACTGCACTCTTGTTACCTGCACCCCCTACGGAATCAATACACACCGTATGCTTGTAAGAGGCACAAGAATTGCAAATATAGAAGAAGATAAAAAGATTAATGTTATCACAGAGGCATATCAGATAGATCCTCTTATTGTTACTCCAATAGCTGCGATTCCTCTTCTTGCAGGCTTTCTGATTTATCTGCTCATTACTACGCCTTCCGGCAAAAAGAAATCTCAAAAAAACAAAAAGCCTTCACAGAAGGATGAATAATATTCGTTCTGAATATCAAAAAGGGGCTGTAAAAAAAGTGCAGACCGCATAAAACAAGATAAACAAAGGGTTTTCTGAAGCTTTGAAGTCTTCAAGAAACCCTTTTATACATATAGATACTTAAAAAATGACAAAAAACTGCGTTTTTTGTGTTTTAT
>JAZNSD010000100.1:0-93060 GCA_045591055.1 Acutalibacteraceae bacterium
ACAATCAAATGGAACCGAGCCTACACAAGAGCCAGAAGAAGAGGGTTAAAAGGCTTAAATTTAGAGATAGCAATAATTTCTTGCGGTTTTAACCTGCATAAGTACCATTTGAAGCAAGCAGTGAAACAGTTAGTCGCTTAAAATATTATGACTATCACTCACAAAAACTGACAGTTTTTACTGTCGGTCTGCTTTGCATATCTTGATTTTTAAGAAAATCAGTTTTTAACAAATTAACAACATAATAAATCATCCGAGACTCACAATATCGTGAATCTCGGATTTTTCAGGCTATTTTTTTACAGCCCCTTTTTATAATCGGATGTAGTATTTTAAATATAAACAAAAAATCCGAACCCTTTTCCTATTTGGAAAATTTGGTTCGGATTTTTCTTGTTTGGTGCCGGTGACCGGACTTGAACCGGTACGATGTTGCCACCGAGGGATTTTAAGTCCCTTGCGTCTGCCTATTCCGCCACACCGGCAGGTGTTTGTTGCCTTAATATTATAATCTTTAGCATTATATTTGTCAAGGTTTATTTATATTGTTTTTACTGTTTTATGTTTTTTATAAATTTTAACGGGTTGTTTTTTTGATTCCGGCAAGAAAAACAGCGTTCCGGAATTATCGGAACGCCGTGGTTTTTATACAATGCCTAAAAACTTTCTGAGTTTTTCAAAGAATTCTGCAATAAACGCTTTTATTTTTGCAAAAAAGCCTGCAAGACCGGTTACGGAAGAATCACTTTCTCCCATATCGGGAATGATTGAATCAGTTTCAAAATCATAGACCATAAATCTTGGGAACTGCTCATAGGTATTGACTGTTATTTCTTCATCACTCTGAAGAATTGCAAGAGCGAGAGCTTCTAAATCTTTGTATGCGTTTGAATGCTTTGTATTCTTAATGAACCAGGTTTTTTCGGGGAAAAGGCAGGAAGATGCGTCTATGGTTTTGTCGGGTGAGATATATTCTGCCGCAGTGCTTTCAATTATTTCATCACTGAGCGTCGCACCGTATAGCGCGAATGTTGCTCCGAATGAGGAATTTTTTGAATCAAGCACTCCGTCACTTATCTGCTGCCACTGTGATGTTGCCGGGATAGAAGAGTAGCCGTAACGGGAAATTACACCGACCTTACAGTGTTTGTCAGCTTCAAGAAGGGTTGCGGTTTTATTTTTTCTTACAAGCTCATTATAATTTTCAATATTTTCCCGCAGCTCTTCTTTGCCTTCGGCATCTTCGGGGATATAATGAGTGAAGGTATAATCCATTGCCTCGTCAATATCTTCATCGGGAACCATAGCCCATATTGTAAGCCATTTTCCGAACAGAGGAACCACTACATCAGGAAGGAGAATGTCACCGAGATTTTCAAGAATGGCATTGCCCATATCTGCAATAAATTCACCGAGACCGGCACATTCTATAATATCAAAAATTTTCAGCAAAAGCTCTTCGGAAGAGTTGCCGTCAGCAACAAAATCCATAAAAGACATAAGTGAATCATTGCTGAGAACCATATCTCCGCATAAAAGCCTGCCCGTATAGCTTTCACCGTAAATTGCGGTTGTGTTGAAGGCGATTGCATCAATTTTGTCAAAACCGAATAATGAAAGATATGTTAATGTAATTACACCTCCGAGACTGTGACATTCAATGCTGATTTTTTCGCTGTCGGTTGTCTCAAGAATGTAATTGATATAGGTATTGAGCTTTTCAGCTGTAACCAGCGGATCCTCACGCCAGTCATATTTGAATGTAGAGTTCGGATTATTATTGAGCGATTCCTCAGAAGGATACTCAAAAATAATTCCCGAACCGTTTGAAATTGTGCCGTCGGGGGCAGATAGGGATGCTCCGAAGAAGTCAATTGCAAGGGGGCTTATTGTGTTTCCCAGCTTGTCCCAGTCTCTTGTTACAGAAAATTCAAGCAAAGCGGGAATGCAGTCTGATACGAGACCGAGAATTGAATCGGTAGACGGTGGCCATGCAACACCTGCATCCGGATTGTTTACATCATTATAAATATCCGTATGCATAATTCCGGGTACATGAATTATCGGATATTTTTCAAGTTCAGAAGCAGACGCAATGCAGTACATAAACGGAACGGTAAGCATAACGGAAGCAATTATCACTGATATGAATTTCTTTAATAATCTGTATCTCATAAATTTTTCACTCCTCACATTTTCTTAACAGATATATACCATTTTTTTTCTGTATTGTAAAGAAAATTATTAATCTTTTGTTATTTGACTTTATTACTGTTTAGTGTTATCATAACCTAAGGATGTGGTAATGACTATGAATAATGTTTTATATTTTAATAAACCTGCTAAGAATTGGGAAGAGGCACTGCCCATAGGAAACGGTGCTCTCGGTGCTATGGTATATTCAGGCACAAAGGAGCTCGTTCTTCAGATGAACGAAATAACTCTGTGGAACGGTGCGCCCTATACTGAAGCAGATAAGAAGGATGCTTATGTGCATCTTCCCGAGTTGAGACAGCTTATCTGCGATAAAGAATACAAAAAAGCAGCTCAGCTTCTTGATAAAGAATTTATAAACAACGGCGGCGGATTTGAAGGGGCTTATTCAGGCTCTTATCAGACCTTCGGAAATATGAAAATAAGCTTCAGAAAAAAACTTTCTGCCGTAAGCTGCTTTCAAAGAAGGCTTGATATTTCCCGTGCGGTAATCACCGACAGCTTTAAGACAGGTAATACGGAAATTAAAAGAGAATATTTTTCTTCTGCTGTTAACAATGCTGTATTTGTAAAAATTGAGGCCTCTGACAAGGGCTTTCTTGACCTTGATTTTGAATATACTCTTGATCATATTGAAGAATTCATTGTTAATAATGACGGCTTCCGCTTCAAAGGCCATTGTGACGGAAATATGGAACATATGGCTTTTGCTGCAGGAATGAAGGTGCTTACAGAAGGCGGAACAACAGAAAGATCCGATAAGGTTTTCAGCATAAGAGGTGCTGATTCTGTAGTTTTATGCTTTACTGCTGCTACTGATTATGTGCTTGATGCTTCAAAGAATTTCAAAGAAGGCGATCCTTCTGAAAAATGCAATGCTGTTATGTCTTCGGTTCAGCTTGAAAGGTATGAGGAAATCAGAGCTCTTCATATTGCCGACTATAAAAAGTATTATGATGCTTCTGCAATTTCTCTCGGCGGGGACGACAGCTTTGAAGGCATCACTTTGCCCGACAGACTTAAAAAATTCAGAAAAAAGCAGACTGATACGGGGCTTACCGAGCTGCTTTTCAATTACGGTAAATATCTTCTCATTTCCTGCAGCCGTGAAGACAATATGCTTCCTGCAAATCTTCAGGGGCTGTGGTGTAAGGATTATAAAGCTCCCTGGCACTCTGACTACCACACAAACATCAATGTTCAGATGAATTACTGGTGTGCAGGTCCCGTTAATCTCACAAGTTGCACAGAGCCTTTTGCCAGGTTTATATGTGCTCTTCCCGAAAACGGAGCAAAAACAGCAAAGGCATATTATAATGCTCCCGGCTGGACATTATATACAATCTCCAATCCGTGGCTCTGGACCTCGCCCGGCTGGGGAGGTGCCTGGTCACAGTATCCTCTGGGCGGTGCCTGGCTTTGTAAGCATCTTGTAGAGTATTATAACTATACCTCCGACAAAGAGCTTCTCGAAAGATTTTATGATGTTATTAAAGAAAACTGTCTTTTTAATATAAGCATCCTGTTTGAAGACGAAAAAGGCTTTCTTATGACAAATCCTGCAACATCCCCTGAAAACAGCTTCCGTGATGACGACGGAAAAGAGGGCTGGGTATGCAAGGGTACTGCAATGGATATAGAAATGCTTTACGAAAATTTCACAGATATGGCTGATATCTGCGATATTCTCGGAAGAGATGAAGAGCTTAAAGAAAAGCTTCTTGTTCTCAGAAGCAGACTGCTTCCTCTTAAAGTCGGCAAAGCAGGTCAGCTTTGTGAGTGGGAGGGTGACTGGGATCTCAATGCTCCCGAAATTCACCACAGGCATGTTTCACATCTTTACGGACTTCATCCGGGAAGTATGATTTCACCTGAAAAAACTCCCGGTCTTGCAAAGGCTTGTGAAAAAACTCTTGAAATAAGAGGGGATGACGGTACCGGCTGGAGTCTTGCATGGAAGATTAATTTCTTTGCCCGTCTTCTTGACGGCGATCACGCAATGAAACTTATATACAGGCTTTTAAGACCTGTGCGCGACGGCTTTGTTACCAGATACAGCGGCGGCGGGGGAGTTTATCCTAATCTTTTTGATGCTCATCCGCCTTTCCAGATAGACGGTAATTTCGGTGCCGTGGCAGGAATCTGCGAAATGCTTCTTCAGAGCCATGTGAAATTGAATAACAGCACGTTCCTTATTCATCTTCTGCCTGCTCTTCCGTCAATATGGAAAAACGGAAATGTAAAAGGCCTTCTTGCAAGAGGCAATACCGAGGTTTCTTTTAACTGGGAAAACGGTACTGTTGTATCTGCTGTTATAAAAAGCAGAACAGGTTCTGAAATAGCAGTAAAGGGAAGCTTTTGTGTAATGCAGAACAACAATACCAAAGAAGCAACGGTTAATGACAATATAACGGTATTTTATGCCGAAAAAGATGTTGAATATACATTGAAACCTGAAAGGATATGATATTATGAGTGAAAAAAGAATTGAAACAAAATGCGTACAGGGCGGCTATACGCCCGGAAACGGTGAACCCCGACAGATACCGATAATTCAGAGTACTACCTTCAAATACAACACAAGTGAGGATATGGGAAAGCTTTTTGATCTTGAAGCAAGCGGATATTTTTATTCAAGACTTCAGAATCCTACCTGCGATACAGTTGCAGCCAAGATATGTGAAATGGAAGGCGGTACAGCTGCAATGCTTACTTCTTCCGGTCAGGCAGCAAGCTTTTTTGCAACCTTCAATATCTGTGAAAGCGGCGGACATATTGTTTCTTCATCAGCAATCTACGGCGGAACCTTCAATCTTTTTGCAGTTACAATGAAGAAAATGGGTATTTCGTGCACATTTGTTGATCCTGATTGCACAGAAGAAGAGCTTGAAGCAGCCTTCAGACCCGAAACAAAGCTTGTGTTCGGTGAAACCATAGCAAATCCCGCACTTAAAGTACTTGATATTGAAAAGTTTGCAAATGCCGCTCATAAGCACGGTGTACCGCTTATTATAGATAATACTTTTGCAACTCCCGTGCATTGCCGTCCTATTGAATGGGGCGCTGATATCGTTACTCATTCCACAACAAAATATATGGACGGTCACGGAGCAGCTGTAGGCGGATGTATCGTGGATTCCGGTAAGTTTGACTGGATGAAATATGCCGATAAGTATCCGGGGCTTTGTACTCCTGACGACAGCTATCACGGAATTACATATGTTGAAAAATTCGGAAATGAGGGTGCATATATCACCAAGGCAACAGCACAGCTTATGCGTGACCTTGGTTCAACTCCTGCTCCTCAGAGTGCATTTATTCTCAATCTCGGTCTTGAAAGCCTTCATGTAAGAATCAAGAGACATTTTGAAAATGCTCTTGCTGTTGCAAAATATCTTAAGGATAACGATAAGATTTCCTGGGTAAGCTTTTCGGGTCTTGAGGGAGATAAGTATTATGAGCTTGCTCAGAAATATCTTCCCGACGGCTCCTGCGGTGTAATAAGCTTCGGTGTCAAGGGCGGCAGAGCTGCTGCAGAAAAGTTTATGAAGGCTCTTAAGCTTATTGCTATAGAAACTCATGTTGCCGATGCCCGTTCCTGCTGTCTCCATCCTGCTAATGCAACTCACAGACAGATGAACGAAGAAGAGCTTATAGCTGCAGGTGTGCCCTCCGATCTTATAAGACTTTCCTGCGGACTTGAAAACAGTGCCGATCTTATTGATGATATTGCTCAGGCGCTTGCTACTATTGATTAAGGAGTGATCAGATGCCCATTAAGATTCCAAATGAGCTTCCTGCCGTTAAGACTCTTACCGAAGAAAATATATTTGTAATGACAGAGACGAGAGCAATTTCGCAGGATATACGTCCTCTGAAGATTCTTGTTCTCAATCTTATGCCTAAAAAAATTGCAACAGAAACACAGCTTTCGCGTATGTTGGGTAATACTCCTCTGCAGATTGAAATTGAACTTATTATGACAGCGAGCCATGTTCCTACTCACATCTCAGCAGAGCACCTTCTTGCATTCTACAAGACCTTTGACGATGTGAAAGACAGATATTTTGACGGCCTTATTATTACAGGTGCGCCTGTTGAACAGATGCCCTTTGAACAGGTCGATTACTGGCAGGAGCTTTGCGAAATAATGGAGTGGAGTAAAACTCATGTTCACAGCACATTCCATATCTGTTGGGGAGCTCAGGCCGGGCTTTATTACCATTACGGAATTGACAAATACGACCTTCCCGAGAAGATGTTCGGTGTGTTCTCCCATAAGGTTGATTATAAGCGTTCTATTCTTTTCAGAGGCTTTGATGACGAATTCTGGGTGCCTCATTCAAGACACACAAGTGTAAAGCGTGAGGATATAGAAAAAGTATCTGCGCTGAGAATTCTTGCTTCCTCCGAGGAGGCAGGTGTATATTGTGTTGCAACCGAAAGAGGCAAGCAGGTATTTGTAATGGGACATTCCGAGTATGATCCTCTTACTCTTAAGGAAGAGTATGACAGAGATGTAAACAAGGGACTTGATATAAAGGTGCCCGTTAACTATTTCCCCGACGATGATCCTCATAAGGAGCCTGTGGTAAGATGGCGTGCTCATGCAAATCTGCTTTATTGTAATTGGCTTAATTACTTTGTTTATCAGACTACGCCTTATGATCTCAGCAATATTCCCGGTGAAGAAAAGTTTCTTAACACCGAAAAACGTAAATCTTAATATTTTAACAGTTGAATAATACCGAAAAAGCGTATATAATGGCATTAATGCTGTTATTACGCTTTTTTTTGAGGTGAATATGAAAAGAATTATTTCTCTTTTTGCTGTTATATCCGTGTTTTTTTGCTCTTGCTCCTATATAAGCGATCTGTCTGAAATTGAAACCACCACGGAATATATTTCCCCGTATGCCACAGATATAAACGGTGAGCTTGTTCCCAAGCACGAGGATGTGAGTGAAAGCAGCCTTGACCCTATGCTTTTTACCTTTGATGAAAAGGGCAGGGCAGTATATAGTGATGCATCGCAGAAAACATACACGGGAATTGATGTTTCTGTTTTTCAGGGTAATATCGACTGGAATGCGGTTGCTGCTGACGGAATAGATTTTGCAATGCTGCGCATCGGCTACAGAGGCTACGGCGAAAAGGGTATTATGGGGATTGATGATAATTTCTATGATAACTATAATGCTGCAACAAACGCAGGACTTGCCGTAGGGGTGTATTTTTATTCACAGGCAATAAATGCTGAGGAAGCGCGTGAAGAGGCTTTGTATGTGCTTGATGCTTTAGGAGACCTTACTCTCGGTTATCCTGTTGCCTACGACTGGGAATATGTGGAAAATGATGCTGCCAGAACAAAGGATATGACCAGTGAAGAAATTACTCAATGTGCACTTGCTTTTTGTGATGAAATTGAAAAAGCAGGCAGAACTGCTATAATTTATTTCAACCGCGAAATAGGGTATTTTGACTATGATCTCAAGGTGTTGGAGAACTATGATTTCTGGCTTGCAGAATATAAGAGCTATCCTACTTTCCTTTATTCATATAAAATGTGGCAATACACAGATTCCGGTAAGGTAGACGGTATTGACGGGGAAGTGGATATCAATATAAGTATTAAAGATTATTCGGCTATCGGTGATTTCGGATGAATTTTTCCCCTGTTCAGACAGGGGATTTTTTCATTGCATAAAAATTCAATATTTTCTGCTTCTGAATTAAAATAAACCTTGCATTTACGGATACATTTGTTATAATTATAACAAAGAGCATTTTCCGACTTTCAGGAATCTGCATAAGAAAGGATGAGTTTTGTGGCTGATTACAAAATCGAACTTACTCCCGAGCAGCTTGCCATACTTAACGGCGAACAGGGAGAAACCATGGCAAAAATTATGAAAACACTGGTTATGTACGGTGAAACCTTCGGAGCAACCAAGATGGTTCCCGTTACCGGAAAAAAAGGACATCTTGTTACAAGCTTCGGTATCAAGGTTATGAAGCCCGTATATGAGCTTATGGACAGACTTATCAGTGACGGTGTTGTTTCCGGTCAGCAGTTCTCCGTTGACCCCAAGCCCGTTGATAAGAACGTTCCTGCAAGCTTCCTTGAGAACCTTATTTTCAAGAAGTTTATGTATTCCGCACAGGAAATGTACGACGGACAGCTTCAGAAAATGGGTCTTGTAAGCGATTCCGCATACACATGTACCTGTTATCTTGATGAAGTAGGCAACACTCCCAAGAAGGGTGATATCCTTTCATGGGCAGAATCAAGTGCCGTTGTTTATGCAAACTCTGTTCTCGGTGCACGCTGTAACAGAAATTCAGGTATTATCGACCTCTTCGGTTCTATTGTAGGATATGTTCCTTATTTCGGACTCCTTACCGATGAAGGCAGAAAGGCAACCTGGATTATTGAAGTAAAGACAGATAAGATTCCGGAAGCACAGGTTCTCGGTTCAGCTATCGGTATGAAGGTTATGGAAGATGTTCCTTATGTCAAGGGACTTACAAAGTGGATAGGCAGCGAGCTTAACGATGATGCCAAGGCATATCTTAAGGATTTCGGTGCAGCTACTGCTTCAAACGGTGCTGTAGGACTTTATCATATCGACGGCCTTACTCCCGAGGCAGTTGAAATGGGCGAAAGCCTCATTGCAGAAAATGCTCAGGTTTATGTTATTGATGATGCTGAGCTTGAAAGAGTAAAGAATAATTATCCCGTTATCTGGAAGGATCCCGATGCAACTCCCAAGCTTTGCTTTATCGGCTGTCCTCATCTTACATATTCTCAGCTTATCGATTGGACTCAAAAGGTAGAAGCTGCTCTCAAGGCTAACGGTAACAGCAAGGTTGTTATTCCCACTGTATTTACGGCAGCTCCTGCAGTTGTTGAAAAGTTCAACAAAACCGCATATGCTGAAAGACTTAAGAAAACAGGTGTAATTCTCAGCTATATTTGTCCTCTTATGTATATGAACAATCCTCTTTGCGGCAAAAAGCCTGTTATTACTAATTCAAACAAGCTCAGAACATACACAACATCAAAGTATTATACCAACGCAGAAATTCTCGATTGCATTACAAAGGGGGTTAAATAATTATGAAAACATTTAAAGGCCGCGTTGTAGTTCCCGGCTCCTGCGAAGCTGAAGCTCTTGTTACAAAGAACGGCTTCAACACACTTGCAAGCTTCCAGAAAAGCCTTCAGTTCGGTGATAAAACAGCTAAATGCGGAGATCAGAACAATCCGGATCTCTTCGGCAAGCCCATGGTAGGTACAGCTCTTTGTCTTCCTCAGACAATCGGCTCCACCACAGGCGGTATGGTTCTTTATTGCGCAACCGCTATGAACAGAAGCCCCGCTTGTCTTCTTTTCTCAAAGCCCATTGACTCTCTTGCTGCAGCAGGTGCTATCCTTTCAGATATCTGGACAGATAACTCTCTTCCCACAGTTGACTGTCTCGGTGATGATTTTCTTGAAGCAGTAAAAACAGGTGATAGAATTAAAGTTGAGGAGGACGGTACTGTTACCATTCTTTGATAGCACTACCAAAAAATTATGTCAAAGCTTACAGAAAACTATGAGGGCATTTATTCTTTGATGCTCACTCCATATAATGATGATCTTACAATTAACTATGATGCTTATGAAGAATATGCCGATTGGCAGGTAGAGCAGGGTGTAGAACATCTCTTCTGTGTCTGCGGCAGCTCAGAAATGGTGAATCTTACTCTTGATGAAAGAATTAAGTTAGCCGAGCTTACCGTAAAGCATAAGGGTAATACTACTGTTGTTGCTACTGCCAATGTTGAGCCCTCATGGTTCAGACAGGTTGAAGAGGTCAAGAGAATTACCGACACAGGTGTTGACGGTATTGTTTTCACAACAAAAGGCTTCGGCAAGGATCCCGACAGACTTGTAAGTTATATAGGTGAGCTTAAATCTCACACTCATCTTCCCGTTTTCTGCTATGAGTTTCCCGGCTTCCAGCCTCATCTTATTTCAGGAGAAACCTATGGAAGACTTGTCAATGAATGCGGCATCTACGGTATAAAGGACTGCACATGTCTTCTTGAAGGCGGCATCAAGGATAAAATTGAAAATAAAGGTAATTCCTGTCTTATTCAGGCTAATATGCCTTTCCTTTTTGATGCATACAAGCTTGGTGCAAGAGGAGTTATGGCAACTCCCACATCCTGCGGCGGTGCTTTCTTCCAGCGTTTCCACGAAGCATTCGTAAGCGGAGATATGGCTCTTGCCGAAAAGAGATACAATGAAATCACTCTGCTTGATAATGCTATTGACAGCGGCTTCAACTGCTCTGCAAAGTATCTTGTTAATCTTCAGGGCGTAAAGGGTATGAAGGCTATCAACAGAGGCGGACAGACACTTTCTCCCGCACGTATGAGAAGTATTGAATCTTTCCACGCATGGAGCGTTGCAGAAGGCCTTATGAAATAATAGTTTTTTTGATTTCAGCTTTATAAAAAAACAAAGCCTGCGTTATTCCCTTGATTGAATAACGCAGGTTGATTTTTTAAAAAAATAAAAGAGAGTGCGAACTCTCTTTTACTTCAACAAAAACTTAAGCTGTTGTTGTTTCGTCTGACTTGATTGTTGTTCCTTCTTCTTCTTCGCCCTTAAGAGCAGCAACAAGGCCCTTGATGGTGTTTACAAGATAAAGAATAAAATCATAAATCTTCTGTACAAATTCCATTATGATATCCTCCTGTGATTATAATACTGTTTTAGTCTTTTTTATCGTTTTCAGCTCTGATAGAAGCAACGAGATCCTTAATAGTTTGGATAAAATTCTGAATAAATTCAACGATCTTATTGATGAAATCCATATGTATGCCTCCCTGATAAAAATTTTTACAAACTGATTTTATCACAATAAGAATAATAAATCAATCATTTTTTAATATGTTTACAAAATTTTCATTAAAATATGAAAATTTAATCCCAATCATAATTTCTGAGAGAGCCCTTCGTCTGCAATTGCGGAAAATTCCATTGTCTGAGTATCTCATAAACCCCTATGGCAACCGAGTTGGAGAGATTAAGGCTTCTGGCATCCGATATCATAGGAATTCTTACAGTAGTATCCGGATTATTATGAAGCAGCTCTTCCGGCAGTCCTGCCGTTTCCTTGCCGAATATAATAAAAACCTTATCGGGATACGTTATATCGGAATATTTGTGCTTTGCCTTTGTTGAAAAATAATAAAAATTCCCGTCGGGATTCTTATTGAAAAAATCCTCCGTAGAGGAGTAATAGGTGATGTCGAGCAGATGCCAGTAGTCAAGTCCCGCCCTTTTAAGCTTTTTATCGTCCACTCTGAATCCCATAGGCTCTACAAGATGGAGTCTTGCTCCCGTGGCAGCGCATGTGCGGGCAATATTGCCTGTATTCTGAGGAATCTCCGGTTCTATAAGAACAATGTTTAATTCTTTCATTTTTTTTGCCTTCTATGTTTTTTTTCGTATATACTAACACAAATTTTTTCTTTTGTAAAATAATATTTGAGTTTCGGTCAATACTATTTGCGGAGGTGCATTGAAATGAAAACAAATAAAAGCAGTATTATGAAATATGCAGGTGCAATCGCCGCAGTAGGCGGTACTGTTATGTTAGGCTCAGGACTTATGAAGGAAAGCAAGAGTATGAAGAAAAAAATGAAAAAGACTGCAAATAAAGCGCTTGATGCCGTAGACAGTATAGTTTCAGGTGTTCATAATATGGTTAAATAATATTCAGACTGTAAGCAATAAGCCGGAAAACAATTTTCAGATTTTTCCGGTTTTTTTGTTGAGAAGCATACTTATTTGTGATATAATGAATAATGGTGATGAAAATATGAAAATATTTAAAAGATTAATTGTAATTATGCTTGCTTTTGGTATGCTTTGTTCCTGCGGACAGGTAAGCAACGAGGAAACTCAGACTGATGATGTTTCTTCTGCAACAGAGGAGACGCAAAGCACTGTAGAAGAAAGCACTGCACCCGTTATAAATCCTCTCAGCACAGACAGATGCTTTTACGGCAATGATACCGGTACATCTGCAACCGCAACGGGTCTTGAGCCGCTTGCAAAAAAAGAGTATTCACTTGCAGATATGGAAAATTCTGAAGGGTACTCCAATGAAATGATTTCTCACAGCTATGGTTATGCAACGGATGAAAAGCCTCATACCATCAGTGTTGATTTTCAGAAAACCTTTGATGAAAAGAATTATGATGCTATATGCTATGATTCAAAAACCGCGGATAAGGTAATTTATCTCACCTTTGACTGCGGTTATGAAAACGGATATACTGCAAAAATTCTTGATACACTTAAAGAAAAGAATGTACCCGCTGCATTTTTCTGTACATTATCCCAGATGCAGGATAATCATGATATCATCGCAAGAATGATAAATGAAGGCCATATAGTAGGAAACCACAGTGTTACACATCCTGATTTCTCAACCCTTTCAAGGCAGCAGATAATAGATGAAATAAAAGGCTTTGATGATTATATCAGAGAAAACTTCGGTTATTCTTCATTATATTTTAGATATCCTCAGGGAAAGTATTCCGAAAATTCAATGAGAGCTGTAAATGAACTCGGCTTCAAATGTGTTTTCTGGTCACTTGCTTATGCTGACTGGGATCTTGAGAACCAGAAGGGCGCTGTGTATGCCTATGAAACAGTAATGGAAAGAATTCATCCCGGTGCCGTAATTCTTCTTCACGCCGTTTCACCCGACAATGCAAATGCACTTGCTGATATTATTGACTCTGCAAGAGAAAGAGGATACGAATTCAGGTCTCTTGAAGATTTATAATTTATTTAAGAACTGTCTCACGGGGCAGTTCTTTTTTTTCTATTTACTTAGTTTATTGTTTGTGATAAAATAAATTATATCATATTCAGAATGACAGGTGATTGATTTGAAACTTGAAGAAATAGATAAAAACGGTACGCTGCAAGGCTTTGTTCTTGTAAAATCCTGTGATAAAAAAAGTGCAAAAAACGGTTCGAGCTATCTTGATCTGATCATTACAGACGGTGAAAGTGATGTGGTTGCAAAAATCTGGGATTTCAGAGGTCTTCCCGAGGAGCAGCCGGCTGTCGGCACTCTTATAAGAGTAAGGGGAACGCTCAGCCTTTATAATAATCAGCCCCAGTTCAAAATTGACCGTTTCCGTCCCGCAAATGAAAGTGATGATGTGGATATCGGCAGCTTTGTGCCTTCCGCTTCCTTCACCGGTGAGGAAATGTATGATGCAATTATTGAAATTGCGGAAAGCTTCGGGGATGAAGAGCTGAAGAGGCTTACACTCGCGGTGCTTACCGAGTATAAGAATATAATACTTAATCTTCCTGCAGCCTTCAAGCTTCATCATGCTGTAAGAAGCGGACTTCTTATGCATACTCTTACTCTCTGCAGACTTGCTCAGAGCGTATGCGATATATATCCGTATATAGACAGAGATCTTTTACTTTGCGGTGCAATTCTTCACGATATTGCAAAATCTGAGGAATTCAATCTTGCCCCCACAGGTCTTGTTGACGGTTATACGGTAAGAGGAACTCTTGTTGGTCATCTTGTTGGAGGAGCTATGCTTATCGATGAAACAGGCAAAAGGCTGGGGATTTCTCCCGATACACTTATGCTTGTTGAACATATGCTTATATCTCATCACGGTATTCCCGATTACGGTGCAGCCGTGCGTCCGTTATTTATTGAAGCTGAGGTGCTGTCACAGATAGATACATTTGATGCAAATCTTTTTGAAATTGCTGATGCAGTAAAGGGTGTGGAGCCGGGCAGCTTTACAAACCGTATGTGGGCACTTGACGACAGAAAATTCTACAATCACGGCAGAATTCCCGTCGGAACGGATGTATATATTATAAATAAAGAGAACAACAAAAAGGAAAATTAAGGAGAACAGATATGAGCAACAGAAATCATGAGGTAACAAAGATTCAGCGGCTTCTCAATGATGACGGTTCATTAAGAGAGCCCGGTTGGTCACGTAAGCTTTATCAGATTTATGACCGTAAAGACATAAAAGCTCCTGCATTCAGAATAAAGGAATGGGACTACTATCTTATTATGTCCGACAAATTCGGTGTCGCCCTTACTGTTTCTGATGACGGTTATATCGGACTTCAGTCCGCAAGTCTTCTGCTTTTTGATGAAGCTCCTTGGGAGCACACAGAAACTATTCTTAACTTTTTCCCTATGGGAAAGCTTAAAATGCCTCCCTCAACAGACGTGGGAGATGTGAAATACAAGGATAAAAGGCTTGATGTTTCATATGTCAAGACATCAGGCTCAAGACATCTTGTATGTGATTTCAAGAATTTCTGTGACGGCAAGGACTTTTTCTGCGATATAACACTGGATGAGCCCGATATGGATTCTTTGGTTATAGCCACTCCCTGGAAGGAGGACAAAAAGGCTTTTTATTACAACAGAAAAATCAATTGTATGAGAGCCTCAGGTAAAGCATGCTTTGACGGAAAGGAATATGTTTTTAATCCCGAAACCGATTTCGGTACACTTGACTGGGGCAGAGGCGTATGGACATACGATAACACCTGGTACTGGAGCTCGGGAAACGGAGTGGTAAACGGCAAGCCCTTCGGATTTAATTTAGGATACGGCTTCGGTGACACATCTGCCGCAAGTGAGAATATAATTTTCTATGACGGTAAAGGTCATAAGTTTGATGATATATCCTTTAATATTCCCGTTGATAAAAACGGTAAAAAGGATTATATGAGCCCCTGGACTTTCACATCATCTGACGGCCGCTTTGAGGCTGAATTTGTCCCTGTTCTTGACAGAGCTGCTAAAATAGATGTAAAATTCATTATAACCGACCAGCATCAGGTGTTCGGAAGAATGACAGGTAAAGCAGTGCTTGACAGCGGAGAGGTGCTTGAATTCAGAGAGCTTCTTTGCTTTGCCGAGGATGTGCATAATAAATATTGATAGGGAGATAATATGGAAAACTGGACAGAAATAAAAATTAATGTACCCGTGGAAAGAGTTGATGAAGCAGGTGCTGTTGCATCAATGACCGTGCCTTACGGTATTTACATAGAGGATTACAGCAACCTTGAAGAAGAAGCTATGGAAATTGCTAAAATAGACCTTATTGATGAGGAGCTTCTTGCAAAAGACAGAAGTATAGGTATTGTTCATATATATATTTCTCCCGAAGAGAATCCTCAGGAAGCTATTTCGTTTATTGAGGACAGACTTTCTGCGGAAAACATAAGCTATACCATTGATGTGGATAATTGCGCAAGAGAAGACTGGGAAAACAATTGGAAGCAATATTTCAAGCCTATAAAGGTAGGCGCAAAGCTTCTTATAAGACCCATCTGGGTTGATGATTATGATGCCGAGGGCAGAGTAGTTCTTAATTTAGAGCCCGGTATTGCTTTCGGAACAGGCACACACGAGACCACAAGGCTTTGTCTTGAGGCTCTTGAAAATCACATCACACAAGATACTCATATGCTTGATGTGGGATGCGGCAGCGGTATTCTCAGTGTTGCCGGTATGCTCCTCGGTGCAAAGGATGCCACAGGTGTGGATATCGATAAGCTTGCCGTTAAGGTTGCTGTTGAAAACGGAAGGCTTAACGGACTCAGCTATCCGGGATATAATATGATTGTGGGCAATCTTATTGACAGAATCTCAGGTAAGTATTCGGTTGTTACCGCGAATATTGTTGCAGATGCAATAATAATGCTGACTCCCGATATTAAAAACTTCCTTAGTGACGATGCTGTTTATATCGTATCAGGCATAATAGATATCAGAGAAGATGAAGTGCTTTCTTGCCTTGCCGCAAACGGATTCACTGTTATAAACCGACGCGAAGAGGGCGGTTGGGTATGTCTTGAGTGCAAGCTTTCCTGAAGCAAAAAAAAGTGTATACAGGTGTACTGAAAAGTATGCCTGTTATTTTTTTTATTATATAGGAAATTGCTCGCGTTGTGAGCAATTAGCATATAACAAAAAACACCTTTTCGCCCCCAAGATTGGGGGACGGGGGGTTGAAGCAGAATGCTTTTTTATATAAAGGAAATTGCTCGCTCCGGTGAGTGATTTTACATATATCAAAAAATACCTGCGGTCTCCGGGATTGCGGGTAGCAGGTTTATAAAACGTAAGATTTTTTCTTCCGGTGCATCAGCAATCGACAAACTATTTATCTCCACAGGTATATAATTTAGTTATTGTGAGAGGGGAGAGCGTGTTGCAGACTGTTATATATGCTGATGTTTTGTTGTTTATTAATACGGTTATTACTTTTCTTATTCTTCTTTCAACTGCAGATATTCTGAGAATAAATTCATCGAGATGCCGTTTTCTTGCCGGGGCATTTTCAGGAGGAATTTTTTCATTTATAATCTTTGCTGAGCCTATGAATATTTTTCTTTTGTTTTTTATTCGTATAATTATCAGCGTTCTTATAGTTCTGATTACCTTTGGCATAAACAATTTCCGCAGACTTATGAAGTGCTTTGCCGGATTTTTTCTTATAAGCTTTTTATATGCGGGAGTCGTGTATTTTCTTGTATCTTGTTTCAGTTTTTCCGGAGTATATGTAAATAACGGATTTACATATTTTGATTTAGGAGCAGTCAGTCTGATTATAATTACCGTAATATTGTTTGCTTGTATTATTCTGATTAACAGAATAATTCTTGCAAAAAAGAAAGCGGATTTGCTTTACGATGTTAGTATTTTCCGCGGTGACAGAAGCACAAAAGTATGCGCACTGTATGATACGGGGAATAATGTTAAGGATATCTATAACGGCAGTCCGGTTATAATTGTCAGCATTTCCGTTCTTGATAAGCTTATGGACAACGATGAGCTGGTAAGGCTTAAAAGCTTTTTTGTAAATAGCTCATATTGTGATTTGCCTGCAGGTATACGCCTTTTGCCCGTAAAAACGATTGATTCGGCAAGGCTGCTGCCGGCTTTTTCTGCGGATAAGGCAATTATCGGAAACAGTGAAAATTGTTTTGTAACGGGAAAGGTCTGTGTTGCAGTGACCGAGGATACCTTCGGCGAAAATAAATATAAGGCGCTGATAAATGATTCTGTGTCGGGAAAGGTGTTTTGAGAATGAATATAAAAGAATGTCTGAGAGACGTCAGACTGAAACTGCTTGTGTTGTTCGGCAAGAAGGTTTGCCATGACAACAGTCTGTATTTTATAAACGGCACTCCCGCTATGCCTGCGCCTCTTACAAAAGAGGAGGAGGAAGAATGCTTTGATGAGATAAGGCGGGGGAATTCTGATGCGGCAGATAAGCTTATAGTACATAATCTTCGGCTTGTGGTCTATATAGCAAAAAAATTTGAAAACTCGGGAGTTGCAATTGATGATCTTGTTTCTATCGGAACAATAGGACTGATAAAGGCTGTAAAGACATTCTGTCCCGATAAAAAAATAAAGCTTGCTACATATGCCAGCAGATGTATTGAAAATGAAGTGCTTATGTATCTGAGGAAAATAGGTAATATGAAAAGCGAGGTTTCAATAGACGAACCGCTGAATGTGGATTGGGACGGTAATGAGCTGCTGCTGAGCGATATACTTGCAACAGAGGAGGATATAGTAAGCACGGGTATAGAAAGCGATGATGAAATCAGAATACTGATGGAATGTATTGATAAGCTTCCTGAAAGAGATAAGCGTATAATTTATCTGAGATTCGGTCTGAATTTCGGAAAAGAATACACGCAGAAAGAGGTCGCAGATATGCTGGGCATTTCTCAGAGCTATATATCGCGTATAGAGAAAAAAATTATTGAACAATTGAAAAATGAAATGAACAGGATAAACCTGGTTGAATAAATACAATTCCGGAGAATAAAATCCGGAATTTATTTTTAAAAATTCTTTATAGTACTTGTAAAAACAGATATTTGTTGCTATAATAAAGCGATAATAGATAAATATTGGCATTTTTAAGGTGTTTTTATTTTACGGAAAATAAAGGTGTTTATATGATTTATATGTTTCTTGCCGACGGCTTTGAAGAAACCGAAGCACTGGTTACTCTCGATATGATGAGAAGAGCGGGAATTATTATTAAAACTGCAGGCGTCGGTTCTCTTTCTCCTGTCGGTGCACATTCTATTCCCGTAACTGCTGATATTTCGGCTGACAGGATTTCTTTAGATAACTGTGACGGTATAATTCTTCCCGGAGGAATGCCCGGTACCGAAAATCTTTATGCCAGCAAAGCGGTAATACAGGCTCTTGATTATTGTATTGATAATGATCTTCTTGTTGCAGCAATATGTGCCGCTCCCGTTATTCCCGGCAGAAAAGGGTACCTTTCCGGCAAAAGAGCTGTCTGCTATCCCGGTTTTGAAAATGAATTGAAGAATGCCGTGGTTTCTGACAGTTTATGTGTTACCGACGGTAATATTATCACAGCAAAAGGTGCAGGCTGTGTTTTTGAGTTTTCTTATGATATCATTACCCGTTTGTGCGGTGAGGAAAAAGCTGCTAAGATTATAAAAGAGATACAGCATAAAGGTTTAGATTAAATTACGTTTTCCCGGAGGAAAGTATAATGGACGACAAAACTATTAACGACAATAATGCTTATGACGAATTGCTTAAAAGCTTTTCGGCGACAAAAAAGAGTGTTCCCGAATCCTCAGATTCAGAAGTGAAAAATCACGGGGAAATATATTTTTCCGGCAATACAAGATCTGCAAAAGACAGACCTGTAATTAAGAGGACCCCCGTAGCAAGCACATCTTCCGATGTTGATCATGCTTCAGATTTCGGCTCTTCGGAAAAATCTGCAGGCGTTGATAAAAAAGCTTCGAAAAAATCAGCATCCTTACGCAGTGCAGGCAAGAAAAAGAATAAAAAGAAGAAAAAGAATGCAAGAAAAAGACTTGAAAGCTTTCTTATGGCAATAGTAATTATTGCTATTTCCGTAATCGGAGCATTCCTTATAAGAACAGCAGCTATGGCATGTATTAATGACATTCTTGCAATTGATGTTTCTTCCACGGAATTCCGTGTTGTGCTTGAAGAGGATATGGTGGCAAATGATGTAATAGATCTTCTTGCGGAAAAGAATCTTGTCAAAAATAAGCTGTTTTGTAAGCTGTTTGCAAGTATTGCAGGACTTAACACAAAAACTGACAGCAGCGGTAATAAGAAAGATATTGTTTATCCTGCCGGTACATATCATCTCAGTGCAAGTCAGGGGCTTGAAGGTATGCTTCTTGAAATCAGAACAAGCGGTGTTGATACCAACGTTATCAAAGTCACATTCCCCGAAGGCTATAATGTTGAACAGATTGCAGAAAAGCTTGAAAGCAGTGAAGTATGCTCTGCCCAGGCATTCTATGAGGCAATGGTAAGTGATGAGATATTTGAAAAATTTGAATTCTTATCAACTGTGACAGATAAAGACCGCAGATACCGTGTGCTTGAAGGCTTCCTTTATCCCGATACCTATGAATTCTATATCGGTGAGTCTGCAACAAGTGTTGTTGAAAGATTCCTTAAAAACTTTGAAAACAAATGGACTGAAACATATGCTGCAAAGGCAAAAGAAATGGGTTATTCGGTTGATGAAATAATCAGAGTTGCATCTATTATAGAAAAAGAAGCATTCGATGCCGAACAGATGCCTATAATTGCTTCTGTCCTTTATAACAGACTTGATTCTTCATCTTTCCCCTATATAAACTGTGACTCAACCGGTCAGTATATTGATAATTTCAAGGAAAAGCTTGAAGCTGAGGGAACATATGAAACTTATATGAGCGTTTACAGCACATATGAAAAAACGGGTCTTCCGATCGGTGCTATATGCTGTCCCGGTTCTGATGCTATATATGCAGCACTTTATCCCGAATCAACAGATTATTACTTCTTCCTCCACGACAGCGAAGGCAAAGTATATCTTGCTACAACTGCAGAGGAGCATGAAGCAAATATGCAGTATCTCGGTTAAAAATTAACAAATTGTTGAAACATTGTTCTTTTATTATCGGTACTGTTGTTGTACAATAGTACCGATGAATATAAATAAAGAGAGAGGGTTTGAAAATGAAGGTATTTATGATTGGCGGAACCGGTCTTCTCGGTTGCGAAGCAGCAAGAATCTTTATTGAAAGAGGACATCAGGTCAAGAGTGTTGCTCTTCCTCCGCTTCCCGAAGGAGCTCCCATTCCTGAAGAAATGGAGCTTGAATTCTGTAACATCTATGAAAAAACAGATGATGAAATCAAAGCTATGATGGAAGGCTATGACTGCTTTGTTTTTGCTGCAGGTATAGATGAAAGAGTTGAATTCCCCGCACCCGTATATGATGCATATTATAAGTATAATATAGCACCTCTTAAGAGAATTCTTCCTCTTTGTAAAGAAGTAGGAATGAAGAATTCCGTAATTCTCGGCTCTTATTTCTCATATGCCGCAAAGCAGTATCCTGAAATGAAGCTTACCGAAAAGCATCCTTATATCAGAAGCCGTATTGATCAGGAAGAGGTTGCTTTCTCCTTTGCTGATGAAAACTTTGATGTTGCTGTTCTTGAGCTGCCTTATATTTTCGGTACTCAGCCCGGAAGAAAGCCCGTATGGGTTATTCTTATTGAGCAGATCAAGATGATGGATAAGCTTCCCTGTACAATGTATCCCGGCGGCGGCACAGCTATGCTTACAGTCCGTCAGGTCGGTGAAGTAATTGTCGGTGCTGCAGAAAAGTCAAAGGGTGCTACAGCATGGCCTATCAGTATGTACAATATGGACTGGAAGAAGTTCCTTAAGATAGTATACGCTGCAAGAGGTATGGGTGAAAACAGAAAGATTATCAGCATTCCTCCCTGGATGATGAGAATGGGTCTCGGCGGAGTTAAAAAAGAATATGCTGAAAAGGGTATCGAAAGCGGTATTGATGTTGACGGACTTGCAGATATTATGGATATAAACCTTTTTATCGACAGAAAGTACAGTGTTGAGCTCGGTGCTACCGAAGATGATATCGAAGAAGCTATTGCCGATTCTATCAGAGTAAGCCAGGCTGTATATGACGGTACTGCAAAGCTCCTCGAAATGAAGGGTGAATAATCCTGTTTGACAACAGAGTAAAATAATAATATAATTATTGCGGTGATTTTTGTCACCGCAATTTTTACTTGCAGGAGGTATTCTCCTGTTTTGTGCTTATTAAATCTGCGGAGAAATAATATGAAAGAATATTCATTTCCTTGTCCTGCTGCAAAAAAATGCGGAGGATGTCAGCTGACCAATATGCCTTATGAACAACAGTTGAAATACAAGCAATCAAAAGAAATAAAGCTTCTCGGAAAATTCTGCCGGGTCGATAATATTATAGGAATGAAAAACCCTTATCATTACCGTAATAAGGTGCAGGCGGCTTTCGGGAGAACAAAAAGCGGTATGATTATTTCGGGGGTTTATCAGTCAAGCACCCATAATATTGTTAAGGTGGATTCCTGCCTGATTGAAGATGAAAAAGCTGATGAAATAATTGTTACCATACGTGAAATGCTGAAATCCTTTCATCTCACTGTTTTTGATGACAGAACGGGAAAAGGTTTTTTGCGTCACGTGCTTGTAAAAAGAGCATTCGGCACAGGAGAGATAATGGTTGTTCTTGTGACGGGAACCCCTGTTTTTAAATCTAAAAACGATTTTTGCAGAGTGCTCAGAGAAAAACATCCTGAAATTACAACAATTATTCAGAATGTTAACAACAGCTTTACAAGTCTTGTTCTCGGTGAAAAGGAAACTGTGCTTTTTGGCGACGGATATATAACCGATGAACTTCTCGGATACAGATTCAGAATTTCCCCCAAATCATTTTATCAGATAAATTATGCAGGCACACATATACTTTATTCAAAAGCTATGGAATTTGCAGATATATCTGAAGAAGATGTGGTAATTGATGCATATGCAGGTGTGGGAACAATAGGAATAATTGCCTCACAGTATGCAAAAGAGGTTATCAGCGTTGAGCTTAATAAAGATGCTGTAAAGGATGCAAAAATCAATGCTTCGATAAATAAAGTCAGAAATATACGCTTCTTCTGTGCAGATGCGACCGAGTTTCTTCTTGCTGCAGCAAAAGAAAATGAAAAGATAGATGTTGTGCTTATGGATCCGCCAAGAGCAGGAAGCACCGTTGATTTTATGAAAAGCGTCTGCACACTTGCTCCCGGAAAAGTGGTTTATGTATCATGTAATCCTGAAACTCTTGCGAGAGATCTTCTCTATTTTTCAAAAAACGGTTACAAAGTAAAAAAAATACAGCCCGTTGATATGTTCCCGCATACGAATCACATTGAAACGGTTGTTCTTTTGTGCCGTCAGAATAGAGAACCATCCGTTATCGGACATCCGAGGCTCGGATAAAGGATACTAAATGATAAAAATACTATAAGGAAAAAACGCTATGAACTCATTTAAGAATTTTATCGATCAGACAGCAAGTAAGGTTATAACATCGGCTTTCGGTGTGTTATTTACCGGTTCTCATATAAAAAATCCCGGTAAGGGTAAGAGCGTTAAAGCACCTGCTGATTTTGAGCCCGTACTTCGTTTTGCCGTGTGCAGCGATATTCATCTTGACGGTGAAGAAAATCAGGAAGCTGCTGTAAGATTCAGAAGACTTTTTGATGATATGTATGACTATTCGTCAAATAACAGCTATTCAAAGCTTGATGCTGTAATGGTGGCAGGTGACTTTTCAGGCGGCGGTGCTGAAAAACAGTATGAAATGTATAAAAAAATCACTGCAGAAAAACTCAGAGAGGAAACAAAGCTTCTCACCGTAATAGGAAATCATGAATTTATTGATTACCGGGATGTTGATGCAACTGTAGGGTATACCGTCTATAAAAAATATATCAGTGAAATAATGGACACTGATGTTGTAATAAACGGTTATCATTTTATCGGAGTTGCTTATGATGATAACGGTAAAACATTTAAGACAAAGCTTTCCTGGCTTAAGGAAAAGCTTGATAATGCAACCTCAGAAAATCCTTGTATGCCTGTATTTGTGTATCAGCATCCCCACCCGTTTCTCACGGTATACGGCAGTGTAAACTGGGGTGACACGGATATACGGAAGCTGTTGAGCAAATATCCTCAGGTTGTTGATTTTTCAGGTCATTCTCATTATTGTCCCGCTGATCCCCGTTCCGTATGGCAGGGTGCATTCACAGCAGTCGGCTGCGGTTCTCTTGCTGCTCTGATGGGAAATCTCAATTATATTGAAGGGGATAAGGATGCACCCGGAAAATCCGGCAGCGCCTGGGTCGTTGAATGCGACAGTAAGGGTAATATTCTGATGCAGCTTTACGATATCGAAAACCGTCAGTTTTTCCCCGGTGTTCATTATTATTTTACAGAGCTTTACAATAAATCTAAAAGAACATATACCTGGCATAAGCAGAAGTCTCTTGATACAGCTCCTGTTTTTGCTTCAGATGCAAAAATCAGAAGCAGCATAAATGAAGCAGGGGAGAGCGTGATATCTTTTCCGGATGCAAAAGGCTTTTATCCTGCCGAAAACTATAAAATATCTGTAAAAGATGTGAATAAAAAATGTGTATTTGCAAAAACGGTTATTTCAGATTATGTCAGATCGACTCAAAATGATGTAAGTGTAAATCTCGGCAGACTGAAGAGTGGCGAATACAGTGTAAAATTAACAGCATATAGCCCGTATGCAAAAAAAGGTGCAAAGCTGAACGGAAAAATATCAGTAAAGGAGAAATAACAATGAACGGAATGACGAGACGCGAAAGACAGGTTACCGATATTGACGAGATTATAAAAATTCTTGATAAATCAAAGGTTCTTCATCTCGGCCTTGTTGACGGTGATGAGCCTTATGTTGTACCGATGAATTACGGCTACGAATTGGTTGACGGTAAACTGACAATTTATCTCCACGGTGCGAGAAGAGGCAGAAAGCTTGATGTGATAAGAGCTAATAATAAGGTCTTTATAGAAATGGACTGTGATATTGTTCCTTTTGAAGGTGAGGTTGCCTGTAAATACGGCATTGCCTATGCTTCGCTTATGGGCAGAGGCACAGCAACAATAACAGAAGATGTTCAGGAAAAGATTCATGCTCTGTCAGTGCTTATGAAAACTCAGACAGGCAAGGATTTTGCCTTTGATGAAAAGCTTGTAAGTGTTGTAAGTGTAATAAGAATTGATATTACCGAGTTTACCGCAAAGCACAGACCTATGCCGAAAAAAATGTAAAACAAAAAGGATGCTCTGAGAATTAATCAGAACATCCTTTTTTTGTTATCCGAAAAACGGTACACCGCAGATGAATTTTACTTCTTTTATGTAAGTGAGCCGCGGCGATTCATTGAATTCCTTTGTTTTATTTGCGTGATATACCATAAATACCGAGCCGTTTTCTCTGTACAGAAAACTGCAATGACCGGCATTATATATATCTGCGGACGGGTTATCATAATGAACCTGTGTTATTGCTTTTGTCCAGTTGCAAGGCTTCATGATATCACCGCAACGGAAGGTAAGCATTCCCATACAGTAATGTCCTGAGCTGAATCCGCTTGCAGAATATACAATGAAAATATCATTATTATGATAAAGAACGGCAGGTCCCTCATTTACCCTCCAGCCATGTGTCTCCCATTTGTATTCGGGAGTCGAAAGCACACAGGTAACAGTATTTCCGTTGCTGTCGGTTTTAAGAGTATAGGGATTCTCCATTTCAGAAATAGTGATACACTGATGTGCCACATCCTTATAGGTTGAAGCGATAAAATACAATATGCCATCCTTTTGAAGATATGTTCCGTCAATGCTGTTCATGCCTGAGGGCGCAAGAATTCCTTTGAATTCATATTCGCCGAAAATATCATCGGTCTTACTTTCAAGAACAAATGAATATCTGTAAAAATCATTATGCTCAGATTCTTCAGAACATTCGGGCATTGCACCTTTTTCTACAATATTTTTGTCAAACACTGCGCATGAAATGATATACCATTTATTGCCTATGCGGTGGATTTCAGGTGCCCAGATATCAGCGACGGTATTATTCTCGCCGGCATAAAATACTGTTTTCTGTTCAATTACCTCAGTATCGTTGTATGCTTTTATCTGTCTGATATCAATGCTTCCGCCGGTAGTAAAGGTATAATATGTTTCCCCTCGGGTTTCAACAATAAACGGATCTCCGCCATGATCGTTATCAATCGGTGCTGAATACTCAGATTCAGTTTTCAGTCCCAAAACAGATAATATTGAAAGCAGCATTGCAAAAAAGCCTGATAAAAAACTTTGCATAGCATCTCCTCCTTTGTTTTAGTATATCATAGGGCATTATGTAAATCAATATGAACAAATACAGAATTCCGTGTGCAATTACCGTTGTTTCTGTTGAAGGCTTTTTTTGACTTTATATCACAGAAATCAGACATTGTCTGTTCCATTGTCATAAAACCCGTCCGTAATTCATAGAGATTAACGAACAGAAAAAATCGGAGGAATGATTATGACAAGCACAAATATTTATAAGGATATAGCTCTGAGGACAGGCGGAGATATTTATATAGGAGTTGTAGGACCTGTAAGAACGGGAAAATCCACATTTATAAAAAGATTCTGTGAAACACTGGTGATTCCTAATGTGCCCGCTGATTATGCAAGAGAGCGGATGATAGACGAGCTGCCTCAGTCTTCTGCAGGCAGAACAATTATGACAACAGAGCCGAAATTTATTCCTGAACGCGGCATAAATGTCTCTCTTGAAGGGAACATTGAACTCAAAGTAAGACTTGTTGATTGTGTAGGTTATATAGTACCGTCATCTCTCGGGTATATAGAGAATGAAGAGCCGCGTATGGTAAAAACGCCCTGGTTTGATGAAGAAATTCCTTTTAATATGGCAGCAGAAATAGGAACAAAAAAGGTTATTTCCGAGCATACGACAATCGGACTTGTTATAACGACCGATGCAAGCATAAGTGAGATTCCGCGTGAAGAATATGAAGAGGCTGAAGAAAGAGTAATCAATGAGCTTAAAGAAATAAATAAGCCCTTTGTCGTTCTCCTGAACTGTATGTTCCCCGACAGTCTTTCATCCGTAAGTCTTGCCCATGAGCTTTCGCAGAAATATGAGGTCCCTGTGCTGCCCGTGAACTGTCTTGAAATGTCAGAGAATGAGGTACGTGATATTCTTTCTAATGTTCTGTATGAATTTCCTTTGAAAAAGGTGGAAATCAGTCTTCCTTTATGGTTAAAGAATTCAGGAGAAGAAAATACCTTCACGGAAAGCTTTATTGAGTATATCGGTGCAATAGGAAAAGACATAACAAATCTGCGGCAGATAAATCAGTTTACTCAGCTTATTTCTGAGTTTGAATGTGTAACACACGCACAGACTCAGCAGATCCTTCCCGGCGAGGGGAGTGTATTTATCCGTGCTGATATTGACAATGCAATATTTTATGACATTTTATCCCGGGCAGCAGGGTGTGAAATTAATGATGACGCTGAGCTTATTGCTGCAATGAAGAATTATGCGGAAATCAGCAGGAAATACCGTAAGATCGAGGATGCTCTTGAACAGGTAAATTCCACGGGCTACGGAATAGTTATGCCTACAATAGATGAAATGTCACTTGAGGAACCTGAGATAATGAAGCAGGGAAGTCGATACGGTGTGAGACTTAAGGCAAGTGCCCCCTCAATTCATATGCTGAAGGCAGATATCAAAACAGAAGTGGCGCCAATAGTCGGCAGCGAAAAACAGAGTGAGGATCTTATCAGGTATCTTCTTGATGGTTTTGAGGATGATCCTTCAAAAATCTGGGAATCAAACATTTTTGGAAAATCTCTTGATGATCTTGTTAATGAAGGACTTAAAACCAAGCTTATGCATATGCCCTCTGAGGCAAGAATGAAGCTGCAACAGACACTTGAAAGGGTAATAAATGAAGGCTGTAACGGTCTTATTTGTATAATAATCTGATTGTCACCGTAGAATTTCACAGAAAAAGAAAAACCCTGAGAAAAAGCCGTCATTCCAAAGAAACCTTTGAATGACGGCAATATTTACATTATTTTTTTATATTCACTCACGGCAATTTCATCACATTTTTCATTGTACGGATGCCCGGCGTGACCCTTTATCCACTGAAACGTGACCTCGTGAATCTGAAGCAGAGAATTCAATTCTTGCCATAGCTCCGGATTGAGAACCGGCTTTCCGTCACTTTTTTTCCATCCTTTGCTTATCCAATTCGGAAGCCACCTCTGATTTATTGCATCACATACATATTTTGAATCAGATACAACTGTAACCTTACAGCTTCGTTTCAGGGCTTTGAGCCCTTCAATTACCGCCTTCAGCTCCATTCTGTTATTTGTCGTATCCTTTTCTGCACCGGAAATAGTTTTGGTATGTTCACCGGCTGTTAAAATTGCACAGTATCCGCCGGGACCGGGATTCCCTGAGCAGGCCCCGTCTGTATAAAGAATAATTTTATCCATTGTTAACTCCTGAAAAGCAATTGCCTGAAAAAATAATTCATTGTTCTTATAAATCTGATTTTAGCATTTATTATTAAAGAAATCAATCTTTAATGACTAATTCTGCCATTCTGGGTTCATAATAATTTTAAGAAACAGGAAAGGAAGATATGAATGAAAGCTGTAATTATGTGCGGTGGATTGGGGACACGGCTGAGGCCTCTTACAGAAAGTCATCCGAAGCCTATGCTGAAGCTGCTCAACAGACCTGTTATAGATATTGTGATTGAAAAACTGATTGACAGCGGAATTAAAGAGATATATGTTTCATCGGGCTATATGGCTGATGAATTGACGGCGTACTGTGAAAGCAGAGAATATGGTGCCGACATTATTTTCAGGGAAGAAAAAAAGCCTCTCGGTACTGCAGGCGGAGTAAAAAACTGTATTTCCGAAACGGATGATGATATCCTTATTGTAAGCGGTGATAATGTTTTTGATTTTGATATAGGAAAAATAAGTGATTTTCATTATGCAAGCGATGCTGATGTAACAGTCTGTGGTATAACTGTCAATGATCCGCGGGAATACGGAGTGATAATTAAGGATGATGATTGCTCTATCCGTTCGTTTATTGAAAAACCGAATTGGGATCAGGCAGAGAGCTTTCTTGTGAATACGGGAATTTATATGATAAAGGGCGAGATACTGAAGCTGATTCCGTGCAATTGTTTTTATGATTTTGCCGATGATCTTTTCCCGGAGCTTTTCAGAAGTGAAAAAAGATTTATGTGCTGTCATACAGAGGGCTTTTGGGGGGATATGGGAGAGTTTCCTGCCTATCTTCAGGTTTCCCGTGATATTCTGGACGGTAAATTCAGGAATTTTAATTTCAAAGGATCGTATTTTTCAGAGGATGTTACTCTTGAAAATGATATACAGATAACAGCTCCCTGCCTTATTGGTAAGAACGTTACTTTTGACGGACCTTCTTCGATCGGCCCGTATTGTGTTATAGGAGACAACAGTCATATTGAAAAAAACTGTGTTATAGCTGATTCGATTATCGGAGAAGACTCACGAATATCGGAAAACTGTGAGATAAGAGGTTCTGTTTTCAGCGATAGTGTCAGAATTTATGATAATTGTCTTATTGATGAGAACACAGTTCTCGGATATGCATCGGTTATCGGGCGTTTTTCTCATATTCTTAAAAACTGCAGAATATGGCCGGGCAGGAGAATATATAAAGAATCTGTGGTTTCAAAGGATATGCACTACGAAACACCTTCAAAAATTGATTTTGATATTTTCGGCCTTTCAGGTAAGACGGATTCGCAGATTACGGCAGCGGATGCAGTTGAACTCGGGCAGGCTATAGCTTCATGCGGTAAAAATATCAGAGTCGGAATCAGTTGTGACGGTAAAAAATGTTCTGAAAACTATAAGAATCTTTGTGCAGGAGGAATACGAACCTGCTGCGGGATTGTTTATGACTTCGGAGAGGCTGCAAAAATACAGTCTTATTTTTATTCTGCATATTGCAATCTTGATATTTTTATTTATATTTCTTTAAACGGGGATATTGTAAGCTTTTCATTTTACGGCAAAAACGGAATGCCCGTAAATTGTAAAACAGCGCGAAAAATCAATAATAATTATAAGTTTACCGCCTATGATTATTGTTCTCCTGAAATGTATCAGGATATTTTCAATATGCATCTGTTTCCGACAGTTTATAAGACATATTTTAACAAGCTGATGGGCGACAGTAGTTTTATGTATAAAGTGAATGTTGAGTGCGACAATCTGTTTCTGAAAAGAATGCTCTGTGAAATTTTTGAACAGCACAGCTCAGCGAAAGCTGAAAGAACAGTTCAGCTTCTGGTAAATTTTGACGGAACTGAGGTCTATCTTGCAGAAAACGACAGGTTCTACTCCACAGAAAGGATACTGCTTCTTTTGTGTGAGCTCACTTTTGCCGGAAACAGGGACGTTATAATTCCGGAAGAGGCTCCGAGCATTATTGAAGAAAAGGCCGGGATATATAAGCGTAATGCAATACGCCAGTATGCAGGTTCTAAAAGCGGACTTCAGTATCCTAATGATGTTATTCTTGATAATATATGGTGCTTTGATCCTCTTCTTATGTGTGCAAAGCTGTTTGGAGTTATGTCTGCATCCCGTGAAAATCTTGAGCAGCTTTTTGAATTTCAGAATGATTACGTGTTGAGAAAGAGTATTATAGAATATGATGATATGCCGTCTGAAATAAGAAAAATGATAATTGCAAGCGGTGCCGAAAAATATGACGATACTCATTATATAATAAATTCAAGAAAGGGCAGAGTGCGTATCAGGCAATTAGGCAACAGTTCGCGCATACGTGTTCTTGCAGAGGCAGCCGATATGGAAACTGCAAAAGAAATATCAGTTTTTGTCGCTGAAAAAATAAAAAACGGTGATATTGACAAAGTATATTAAAAATAGTATTATAAAGTGATAATATTTGCAGATTTGCAATTATCTTTTCATCCGTTATTACGGATGTTTACATATAAAAATTTGTATAAGGAGAAATTATGCAGAATATTACACAAAAAGCCGGCAGAAAAAACAGTTCTGCAAAGGCAACTCCAAGTAAAAATGCTGCAAAAACTAAAAAAGACAATAAACAAAAAAATGTTCAGATGAAGGACCAGAAAAATGAACATAAGAACGTAAAAAAACAGACGGCAAAAAAAACTTACGGCAAAAAGAATACTGCATCCAAAAAGCCCTTTGATATGGGCTTATATGAATCAATATCTCCTAAAAATATAAAAAAGCCTGTTTCGGTAAAGATTAAGTTTTTAGGAGGAATAAACGAAATCGGCAAAAATCTTACATTATTTGAGTTCAATGATGAAATGATTATTGTTGATTGCGGTATGTCTTTTCCTGATGCGGATATGCCGGGTATTGATTATGTATTACCCGATATTTCTTATGTCGAAAGGAATAAAAGCAAGGTTAAGGCCGTTTTTATTACCCATGCACATGAGGATCACATAGGCGGATTGCCGTATCTTCTGAAATCTGTCAATGTTCCGGTATACTGTACATGTCTTACTGCGGGACTTATTCAGGGTAAGCTTAAGGAACACAGAATGCTGAACAAATGCAGAATTGAGGTTATAAAGCCCGGGGATTTTGTGAATGTAGGCGAATTCAGCATTGAGGCTATACATGTAAATCATTCAATCCCCGATGCTCTTGCTTTTGCAATAAAATGCGCTGCAGGAGTTATTGTCCATACAGGAGATTTCAAAATCGACAATACTCCTATTGACGGCGGAGTAATTGATTTGGCAAAATTTGCCGAGCTCGGCAATGAGGGAGTGCTTGCCTTGCTCTCGGATTCTACAAATTCAGAGCGTGCAGGTTATACACCCAGTGAAAAAAATGTCGGTGAAACACTTGAAATGCTGTTCAGAAAGGCAGAAGGAAAGAGAATAATTGTTGCATCCTTTGCATCAAATATTCACCGTATCCAGCAGATTATTGATTCTTCCGCAAAGATGAAAAGAAAAATTTTTCTTTCAGGAAGAAGTCTTGAAAATGCAACAAAAATCAGTATGGAGCTTGGGTATCTCAATGTCCCCGACGGTCTTATTCTGTCTATTGATAAGCTCAGAAATTACCGTGATGAAGATGTTGTTATTATAACGACAGGTAGTCAGGGTGAGCCTATGTCTGCATTGTCGAGAATGTCTCTGGGCGATCATAAAAAGGTTTCCATCGACAGCAACGATTTTGTTATAATCTCGGCTAATCCCATTCCCGGCAACGAAAAGATGGTTGCAAATACCATTAATGAGCTGATGAAGCTGGGAGCAGAGGTAATTTATGAAAAAAGTCTCGGAATACATGTCTCCGGACATGCTGCACAGGAAGAGCAGAAGCTGATTCTCAATCTTTTAAAACCAAAGTATTTTATTCCCGTTCACGGGGAACAGAAGCATCTGAGAAGACACGCGCTTACTGCGCTGAGTGTTGGTATTCCCGGTGAGAATATTATTGTTCCTGAGCTTGGTTCTGTTATTGAACTTTCCGAAAAGTTTATTGATGCATCCGCGAGTGTTCCCGTCGGCAGGGTTTATGTTGACGGCACGGGTGTCTGCGATGTCGGAAAAACAATTCTTAAGGACAGAAAAAATCTTTCCACAGACGGAATTATTATTGTAACAGCTGTTACCGATGCCTACTCAGGTGAGCTTGTTGTGCCCGTAGAGGTGCAGTCAAAGGGCTTTGCCTTTGAAAGCACATCAAAAGAACTTACATCGTTTATTTCCGGTGTGTGTGATAAAGTTTTTTATGATTATGTCAGAAGCGTTAATATGGATATTTATGCCTTGAAAACAAAGTTAAAAGATAGTATTTCAAAGGCAATTGTTGATAAAACAAGAAGAAATCCGATAATAATTGTTACTGTGATGACAGTATGATAATGATATTCTTATTTTAAGGTGTGTGTGATGAAATTCAGGGATATTCTGCGAAATAATCCGTTTACAATTGCATTGATACTTGTATCCACGCTTATCTGCGGTATAACCTTTGTTTTTTCAGAGACTCTCGCAATAGCGGAGCTTGCTGTTGTTATGTTTATTGTTATTTTTGCAATAAAATGGATTTCAAAGGCAGCATTAAGAAAAAAAGAGTTTATTCGCAGTGTGGAAGCAAGTCTCAGTGAAAGCGGTGAAAACGGCAGGCTTACAGGCTCTTTCCCGTTTCCCTTGCTTCTCGTTAATAATAAAGGAGATATTCAATGGTTCAATTCGGCATTTCATGGAATCATTGACGGTTTTGAAGATAGCTACAGTGACAATATTTTCAGCTTTTTACCGGTATCACAGGATATTTTAAGTAAAAACGAATATGATCCTTTTGAAATACGTACCTCAGATAATGAGTATACTGTTTTTTGGTCAAGAATTGAAGATGACCTTGTTGCAATGTATTTTGTTGATGATACTTCTCTTAAGGATATCAGAACACAGTTTACTCTCACCAGACCTGCAGTGCTTCTGGTCAATATTGACTCGCTTGAGCATACAGAAGAGGTTTTTGACCATGCCGATTATTATTCTGTTGTTTCAGATATTGAAAAGGTCATAACTAAATGGCTCGTTGACAATAAATGTGTTTTCAGAAAATCCGCAGAAGGAAAGTTTTTTGCTCTTACCGAAAGTAAGAATCTTGATGAAATGATTAAGAGAGATTTTGAAATACTTGATAAGATCAGGAATTTCAGATTCAACGAACAGGAACTGGATATTACTTTATCAGTAGGTGTCGGCAGAGAAAAAACATTTTCCGAGTGTGAAATCAGTGCAAGACAGGCAATTGATATGGCAAGAGGACGCGGCGGCGATCAGGTTGCTGTAAAATGCGGAGAAAATTATGAGTTTTTCGGCGGACATACAAGCCGTAAGGAAAAACGCGGAAAAATCAAATCAAGGATTATTTCGGCTGCCTTATACGAATATATGGATAAGTGTGATTCTGTATTTGTAATGGGGCATACATATTCCGATTTTGATGCTGTCGGCGCGGCTGTCGGAGTCGCCGCAATTGCCAGATCCTGCTCAAAGAAAGCATATGTAGTTGTAAACAGAAAGCTCACTCTTGCAAAACCTCTCATTGAGCTTATTGAAAGCAGTGAGAATAATAGAATCAGAATTATCAGTCCGGAAAAAGCAGATGAACTTTTTGATGATAATTCTCTTCTTGTGATAACTGATACAATGCGTTCGCACCTTGTGGAGGCTCCCGCGCTTCTTGAAAAGGCACGAAATATTATCCTTATAGATCATCACAGAAAAACTGTTGATTATATAGATAATGCGGTTCTTGCTTTTCATGAACCGTATGCATCATCTGCCTGTGAAATGGTTACCGAGCTTGCTCAGTATTCACCTTCTGCCGTAAAGCTGACAGCTTGCGAGGCACAGGCGCTTCTTGCGGGTATTATTCTTGATACAAAGAATTTTGCTTTACGGGTCGGTGTCAGAACCTTTGAGGCAGCAGCATTTCTCAGAGACTGCAGTGCTGATACTGTTAAGGTAAAAAAACTGTTTGCAGGCACTGTTGATGAGAATGTGAGTGTCAGCAAGCTCATTGCCAAGGCTTCATTTTATGATCATTATGCTGTTTCTGTTGCCTCTGATGATGATAATGTTTCAAGACTCATTACCTCAAAAACTGCAGATGAGCTTCTTAATATTGAAGGCGTTGATGCTTCATTTGTTGTTTGCACAAATAACGAAACTGTATTCATTTCCGCAAGGAGCCTCGGGCTTATAAACGTACAGCTGATAATGGAAGAATTCGGCGGAGGAGGACATCAGAGCATGGCTGCATGCCAGATTCCCGGTTCGGATGTTAATGAGGCGGTAATGAGGCTTCATGATGCAGTAAAAAAATATATTGAAAAGAATCTGACTTGATTAAGGGAGGTTTATATAATGAAGGTAATTCTTAATAAGGATGTAAAGGATCTCGGAAAAAAAGGTGAGCTTGTAAATGTGTCTGACGGTTATGCCAAAAACTTTCTGATTCCGAGAAAAATTGCTGTTGTTGCAGACGCAACTGCAATGAACGAGCTTAAAAACAGAGAAATGTCAAAGGCTCATCATCTGGCTGTTGAAAAAGCCAATGCTGAGGCTGCAGCAAAAACTCTTGAGGGAAAGAGTCTTAAAATTTCAGCTAAAGCAGGTGCAAACGGAAGACTTTTCGGTTCTGTTACATCAAAGGAAATCGCAGAGCAGATCAAAAATGTCTACGGAATAGAAATTGACAAGAAAAAGCTTGTCGTTGAAGATATAAGAAGCTTCGGTACATATGAGTGTACCGCAAAGGTTTATACAGGTATTACCGCTAAACTCTTTATTGTTGTCGGAGAATAAATTTTTTGAGGTGTCCCGATGAAAAAAAATGATTCGGCTGCTGTTGAGGCAGGTTCAAGCAAATCATTTTCTATGGAAGCGGAACAGGCCATTTTAGGCTGTGTACTTACGGATCCGTCTTGTTTTTCAACCGTATCCATGCTTGTACGTCCCGACTATTTTTATATGCCGCAGCACAAAGCGATATATTCGGCAATGCTTTCTATTGATGCTGCAGGCTCAGGCTCTATTGACCCTTTGCTTATTCTTGAAATGCTCAGGGCCGAAAAGGTATTTTCCAACGATGAAGACGGAAAAACCTACCTGTTTCAGCTTGCACAGATAGTTCCTGCAACTGCAAATGTTGAGGCATACTGCAAGATAATTAAGGACAAGTTCTACATACGTACACTTGTAAACGTTTCCAATGAAATTATAGATCTTGCTGAGAATTCAGGCGAAGATGCTGATATTATACTTGATAATGCAGAGCAGCGTATTTATGATATCAGACAGGGAAAAACCGTTTCAGGTCCCGCAAAGCTCAGCGATGTTATAGCGAATGTTTATGATACTCTTTATAAGCTGAATTCTGAAGATAAAGAGCAATTCAAGGGACTGCCCACAGGCTTCCCCGATTTTGACAAGATGGCAACGGGACTCAACAAGTCCGACCTTGTTCTTATCGGTGCAAGACCTGCTATGGGTAAAACCAGTTTTGCACTTAATATGGCGAGGAATGTTGCCGTAAAATCAGGTAAACGGGTATTATTCTTTTCTCTCGAAATGTCAAAGGAACAGCTTGCGCAGAGAGTTATTTCTACAGAAGCGAGAATTCCCAGTCAGAAAATGAGAACGGGTGAACTCACCCCAAAGGAATGGGAGAGTCTCAGCTCAGCCTGTGTTTTTCTTGCAGATGTCAACCTTTATTTTGATGATACTGCAAATATAACTGTTCCGGAAATGAAGGCACGCTGCAGAAGGCTGAAAAATGTTGATGCTGTTTTTATTGACTATCTTCAGCTTATGCAGTCGGCAAAGAAAACCGAGAACCGTGTTCAGGAGGTTTCCGAAATAACACGAAGCCTGAAGCTTATGGCAAAAGATCTTATGATTCCGGTTGTCGTATGCGCTCAGCTTTCCCGAGGAACAGAAGGAAGAGGCTCATCTCATAAGCCTCAGCTTGCTGACCTTAGAGAATCCGGTTCAATCGAGCAGGATGCCGATATTGTTGTTATGCTATACAGAGAGGATTATTATAAGAACGAAAAGGATAATCCCGAAGAGGTTGAAGTAAATACTGCAGAGCTTCTTGTTCAGAAAAACAGACACGGTCCTACGGGTTCGGTAAAAATGGCATGGAATCCTCAGTTTACGCTTTATACCTGCGTAGAGAATAATAAAACTGATGATAGTTAAGTTTTTAGATACCATAAAAAAATATAATATGCTTTCACCCGGGCAAAAGGTGCTTGTCGGTCTTTCGGGAGGCGCTGATTCGATGTGCCTTGTGTCTTTGCTTATAAAGTATGCGGATAAATTCGGCATTACGGTGGAGGCAGCGCACGTAAATCATTGCATACGCGGTGAAGAGGCTTTGCGTGATGAAAGCTTTGTAAGGTGTTTCTGTGATGCAAAAGGTATTGTTCTTCATACTGTAAGATCGGACATCCCCGCAATTGCTGAAGAAACAGGTGAAAGCACAGAGCTTTGCGCAAGACGGATAAGATATGAATTCTTTGATTCTCTGCAGCCGGATGTTATAGCAACTGCCCATACGGGAAGCGACCGCATAGAAACAATGCTGATGAATCTTTCACGCGGCTCGTCACTTTCGGGCTTGTGCTCAATTCCTCCTGTAAGAGGCAATGTAATAAGACCTCTTATCGGTGTGCTCAGAAAAGAAATTGAAGAATACTGTGCGAATGAAAATATAGATTATATTACTGACAGTACCAATCTTTCGGATGAATATACGAGGAATAAATTCAGACATAATGTTATTGCAGAGCTTGTAAGAATCAATCCTGCTTTTGAAAGAAATGCTCTCAGATGCATAGAAAGTATAAATGATGACGAAAAGAGTTTTGTTTCTTATACAGATGAAATTTACGGTAAGCTTATAAATGAAGATAAAAGTCTGCGTATTCCGGAGCTTTATTTATATGATACTGCATTATGCCGCAGAATAATAAAGAAATATATTTCATCAAATACCGATTCGGATTTTGAGATGAAGCATATAGACAGTATTATTGATAATCTCGGCGGTTCTTTTTCTGTTGTTCTTCCCGGAAATATAATTATTTGCGGAGATAAAAACAGGATTTTTGTAAAAAACAGAGAAGCTAAAGAAAATTACATCGTAGACAGAATTTTGAAAAAAGGACAGTCGGCAGAAATATCTGTCGGAAACAAAAAACTTATTATCCGATGGAGTGAAGAATTGCCTGAATGTGTTGATAATATGTTTTTTGCCGATGCCGATAGGATTGGCAGTGAAATATGTATCAGATCAAGACGGCCGGGTGATGTTTTCTGTCTCGGCAGAAGGCGGTGCTCAAAAACATTGAAAAAGCTTTTTAATGAAATGCAGATTCCTGCAGAAAGCAGGAATGAACTGTTTGTCATATCAGATGAAAACGGGCTTATCTTTGTTGAAGGTATCGGCGTGGACGGTAAAAGAATAACAAATAAACAATCAGGATCAGTTTTGATTATTAAAACGGAGTGTGGCAAGAATAATGATTAATGATATAAAAAAAGTATTGATTTCTGAAGAAGAACTTGCAGCGATCGTAGCAGAGCTCGGTGCAAAGATCAGTGAGGATTATAAAGATAAGAATTTACTGATGGTAAGCGTTCTTAAGGGCTCTGTAGTATTTATGAGCGACCTTATGAGAGCAGTTACCATCCCTTGCGAGATAGACTTTATGTCTGTTTCAAGTTACGGAGACAAAACAAAGTCAAGCGGAACCGTAAGAATTCTTAAGGATCTTGACAGAGATATTTCCGGTTATGATGTTCTTCTTGTTGAAGATATTCTTGACAGCGGAAAAACTCTCAGTTATCTTATGGATTTGCTTTATGCAAGAAATCCTGCAAGTATACGTATATGCACTCTGTTTGATAAACCTGAGCGCAGGGAAGTTGATATTTTTGCAGATTATAAAGGTACATCCGTGCCTGATGAATTTATTGTCGGTTATGGTCTTGATTATGCGGAAAAATACAGAAATCTTCCGTATATAGGTGTTCTTAAAGAAGAAAAGCATTAATAACTCGGGAGGAAAAGAGAATTGTCAAAAAACAGTAGTGCAGGGAAGATAAAACAGCTTCTTCCGTATATAATGTTGCCTGTGATAATGATTCTTGTGATGTCCGTTTTTTCTATGAATAATACGGAGAAAAAGAAGATGACTTATTACGAGGTTGTAGATATGTTCTACAATAATGAGGTTGAGGTATATACTCTCAACATGGGCAATGGTGTGCTTGAATATAAAAAGCGTGATGATGACCAGAAGTATAAGTATACCGTTCCGAACATCAATATGTTCAATCAGGATATTCATACTTATGTTTTAGAATATAATGAAACTCATGATGATGATATAATTTATAATTATAAATCAGGTAATTCCAATTCCTGGCTTCTGAGTCTTTTGCCTTCCGTTGTTCTTATCGGCATTATTGTTCTCGTTATGTTTGTGATGATGCGCAAAATGAACCAGAGCTTTATGAATGAGAACAACAGAACCATTTCATTCGGTAAAGCAAGGATAAAAATGCCGAAGGATGATAAGAGAAGAACGACCTTTGATGATGTAGCAGGTGCAGAGGAAGAAAAAGCTGAGCTTGCTGAAATCGTCGACTTCCTTAAAAATCCTCAGAAATATAATGAGCTCGGCGCAAGAGTTCCCAAGGGTGTGCTTCTTGTAGGCCCTCCCGGTACAGGTAAAACCCTGCTTGCCCGTGCTGTTGCCGGTGAGGCTAATGCTCCCTTCCTTTCTATCTCAGGCTCCGATTTCCTTGAAATGTATGTAGGTGTCGGTGCTTCAAGAGTAAGAGATTTGTTTGAGCAGGCAAAGAAAAATGCCCCTGCAATAATATTTATTGACGAGATAGATGCAGTCGGCAGGCACAGAGGTGCCGGTATGGGCGGCGGCCACGATGAAAGAGAACAGACTCTTAATCAGATGCTTGTTGAAATGGACGGCTTTGTAGGTAATGAAAGTGTTATCGTGCTTGCTGCTACCAACCGTCTCGATATACTTGATCCTGCTCTTTTACGTCCCGGCCGTTTCGACAGACAGATCACAATGGGATATCCTGACATCAAGGGAAGATGGGATATTCTTAAGGTGCATGCTAAGAATAAGCCTCTCGGTCCCGATGTGGATCTTGAAAAAATAGCAAAATCAACAGTCGGCTTTACAGGTGCTGATCTTGAAAATCTTCTTAACGAAGCGGCACTGCTGACAGCACGTAAGGGAATGAAGGCTATCACTTCAGAAGAAATTGATGAAGCAACTATAAAAACCGTAGTCGGAACTGAAAAGAAATCCCACAAGATTTCTGATGAAGAAAAAAGGCTTACTGCTTATCATGAAGCAGGCCACGCTGTTTCAGCGCATTTTCTCGGCGGTCAGGATCCTGTGCATCAGGTTTCTATTATTCCCACGGGTATGGCAGGCGGATTTACCATGCACAGACCTACAGAGGATAAAATGTACCGCTCCAAGAAGAAAATGGAAGAAGAGATCGTTACTCTTCTCGGCGGCAGGGTTGCGGAAAAGATTATTATAGGTGACATTTCTACAGGTGCCTCCAATGATATTCAGCGTGCAACAGAAATTGCCCGTAATATGGTAACAAAATACGGTATGAGCGAAAATCTCGGACCTATCAACTTCGGTACAGGTGAAACAGAGGTATTCCTCGGTAAGGATTATAATACTGTCCGTAACTATTCTGAAGAAATCGCAAAGGATATTGATGAAGAAATCAGAAGAATCGTTACTACAGGATATGACAGATGCGAAGTTATTCTTAAAGAGCATATTGAAAAGCTTCATGAGCTCGCTGAATATCTTATTAAAAATGAAAAAATCGACGGTGAACAGTTTATCAGACTTATGAACGGTGAGCCTGTAACAGCAGATGCTTCCGATATTTCAGAAACAGAAGATGCTGATACTGTCGCAGAAGAACAGTAAGTGAGGAATTTTTATGAAAAAGTTATTTTCTCTGATTCTTATAGTCTGCCTTATGTTTACGGTATTATGCTCCTGCGGCGCAGATAAAGAAGATGAACTCTCCGGCAGCGTTACCACAGCAGCAGGTACCAATGAGCCCTCTGACAGTGATTCTGCAAAAGAAACTGAAAATGTGACTACACAAGAGTTCTCGGACAGTGAAGCTGAAGAAGAAACTGCAAGCAGTGCCGATTCCGAAGAGACTGCAATCAGCGCCGATGCAGAAGATAATACCGATGAGCCCGTAAATCCTGTTGCAACCATAAAAATGGAAGACGGCTCCGAAATGCTTATTGAGCTGTTTTATGATACTGCTCCCAATACCGTTAAAAACTTTATAGCTCTTGCTAACAGCGGTTTTTATGACGGACTTATATTCCATAGAGTTATTCCGGGATTTATGATTCAGGGCGGTGACCCCAACGGCAACGGAACAGGAGGTCCCGGCTATAATATCGTAGGCGAGTTTTCTAACAACGGCTATGAAAACGATAAATCACATCTCAGAGGCTATGTTTCTATGGCAAGAAAGGGAGACCGCTTCAATCCTCCTTCCGCTTATGATACTGCAGGCTCTCAGTTCTTTATTGTTGTTGATGATTCTGCAGCTGCATCTCTTGACGGTGATTACGCTGTCTTCGGTTATTGCTTTGAAGGTATGGATGCTGCCGACAAAATTGTTTCTCAGAAAAGAGATGCAAATGATAAGCCTTTTAAGGATCAGGTTATTGAGTCGATAAGAGTTGATACCGGTGATATAGTTTACGGTGAACCTGAAACCATTGCGTAAAACTTGTTTCAACTTTGTAAACAAATTATGTATTTCCTAAATTTTTCTTGCAATTGTATTCCCGGTATGTTATAAAATAAGTGTAAAATTATTTTATAGGAGGATATACTAATGAAGTGGATTTTAAAGAAGCTTATCGTTGTTCTCGTTGAAGCTCTCGTTGTTATGGGTCTTCTTGATGCTCTCGGAATTGATCTTGAAGGTCTCCTTGGCGGTCTTCTCGGTGAAGAAGAAACAACAGGTGGCACAGAAGAAACAACAGCTGCTGCTGAAGAAACAACAGCTGCATAATTCAATTTGTAAGATAGGTGTCCGCTATATGCGGACATTTATTTTTTTTTGCTTGTATTTTCTGAGTGATTCAGAATTTATAATATCAGATATATTTATCAGGAGTGTTATTATGAGTGAAAAACCGAGAGGCTATGAAATGAATAAAATTTACGACTTTCTTGAAAATATTACACCGATAGCCGGCGATTGCGGAAAAATCTGCGGCAGCAAATGCTGCAAGGGCGACAGCACCGACGGTATGCTTCTTTTTCCCGGAGAAAAAGAGCTGTTTGAGAATAAAGAGGGTTTCAACGTTTATTATGATGACAGATATTCTTGTTACGCCGTAAGCTGTAACGGAAGCTGTGACAGAAAGCTGCGTCCGCTTTCCTGCAGGATTTTTCCTTATTTAATATATATTAAGGATGAAAAGTCAGCACCTGTTGTCGCGGCAGATATCAGAGCGGCTGACTATTGCCCTTTGCTTAAAGAAGGTCGGCAGATCAACAGAAGGTTTTTGCGGGCTCTGAGGATCAGCGCCAAGATATCAGAGCAGAATAAAGACATCAAAGAATTTCTTATTCATATTACAGGGCTGTTAACTGATTTTAATAGTCTTTAATGTAATTTACTGTTGATTTATTTTGTTAAAAGTAATATAATAATTATGTTTGAATAAATTGCTTTATCACAGCAAGGAGATGTTGGATATGTGTTATGATGTTGCTATTGTAGGAGCCGGAGTTATTGGTGCTCTTACAGCACGTGAACTCTCAAAGTACAACCTGAAAACTGCACTTCTTGAAGCATCTAATGATGTTGCTATGGGCGCAAGTAAGGCTAACAGCGGTATCGTGCATGGCGGATTTGATGCAAAGCCCGGCACATTAAAGGCTGAACTCAATGTTCGCGGATGTGCTATGATGGGTGAGGTTTGTGCAGAACTCAGTGTTCCTTACAAAAAGAACGGTTCTCTCGTTGTTGCTTTTTCTGAAGAAGAAATGGAAACGATCAAAGAGCTTTATGACAGAGGTATTGCAAACGGCGTGCCTGATATGAAGATTCTGAATAAGGAAGAGCTTAAAGCTCTCGAACCCAATCTTTCCGATGAGGTTTTCGGTGCTCTTGACGCTGAAAGCGCAGGTATAGTCTGTCCTTATGAGCTTACAATTGCCGCAACAGAAAATGCTGTTGTTAACGGTGTTGAATTTATAAGAAACTTCAGAGTTGAAGCCATAGATTTTGACGGCAGTGTGTTTACCGTGAAGTCACAGGATTCGGAAATTAAAACCAGATTTATTATAAATGCTGCAGGTGCTCATTCAGATGATATTGCTGAAATGATCGGTGACGACAGCGTTAAGCTTGTTATGCGCCGCGGTGAGTATTTCATTCTTGATAAAGCTGTAGGCAATATGGTGTCTCATACAATTTTCCAGTGTCCCACAAAGATGGGTAAGGGAATACTTGTTTCTCCCACAGTCGACGGCAATTTGCTTATAGGTCCCACCGCTGAAGATGTTGATTGCAAGGATGATACATGCACCACATCATCAGGACTTAACACAATAAAAACCTTTGCTGTTAAAAGCTGTCCTGCTGTATCAACCAGAAATGCAATCACTTCTTTTACAGGACTTCGTGCTCATCCTGTCAATGATGACTTTATCCTCGGACCCAGCAAGGTGAACAGTCAGTTTATCCACGCTTCAGGTATTGAGTCGCCCGGTCTTACTTCTGCTCCCGCTATTGCAGTTTATCTTGCAGATATTATTATTAATGCAATGGGCGGTGTTGCCGCAAACGAACAGTTCAACGGTAAGAGAGAAGATGTTTTCCGCTTCAGACACGCAACTGATGCTGAAAAAGAAGCTGCTATCGCAAAGAATCCTGCTTACGGCAGAATTGTGTGCAGATGTGAAACGATCACAGAAGGTGAAATTGTTGATGCAATCAAGGCTCCTGCGGGTGCTCGCGATGTTGACGGTGTAAAGAGACGTACAAGAGCCGGCATGGGTCGCTGTCAGGGTGGCTTCTGCGGTTCAAAGGTAGTTGAAATTCTTGCAAGAGAGCTTGGTTGTGAGGTTAATGAAATAACAAAATTCGGCGGCTCTTCAAATATTCTTTTTGATAAAACTAAGTAATGGGGGTAGATGTCATGTTGAATTATGATCTTGTTGTAGTAGGCGGCGGTCCTGCAGGCATGGCTGCTGCTCTTAAAGCAAAAGAATGCGGTGTCGAGAAGATTATTGTTCTTGAAAGAGCAGAAACTCTCGGCGGTATTCTTGAACAGTGTATTCATACGGGCTTCGGTCTTCATTATTTTGGTGAAGAGCTTTCCGGTCCCGAATATGCTGCAAAATTTATTGCTCAGGTTGAAAATACTGATATCACGGTAAAAACCGATACGATGGTTCTTGATATCAGTAATGATAATGTTGTTACTGCTGTTAATAAAACTGACGGACTTCTCAAGATTCAGTCAAAGGCTGTTATTCTTGCTATGGGCTGCCGTGAAAGACCCCGCGGAGCTCTTGAAATTTCAGGAACCCGTGCATCTGGCATCATGACGGCAGGTACAGCTCAGAAATATGTAAATATCGATGGCTATATGCCCGGTAAAAAGGTTGTTATTCTCGGTTCCGGTGATATCGGACTTATTATGGCAAGAAGAATGACACTTGAGGGTGCAGAGGTCAAGGTTGTATGTGAGCTTATGCCTTATTCCGGCGGTCTTACAAGAAATATTGTTCAGTGCCTTGATGATTTCGGCATCCCGCTGAGACTCAGCACTACCGTTGTTGAAACCCACGGTAAGGACAGACTTGAAGGCGTTACAATTGCTCAGGTCGATGAAAAGCTTCAGCCTATTGAAGAAACCAAGGAATATATCGAATGTGATACCCTGATGCTTTCAGTAGGTCTTATTCCCGAAAATGAGCTTACAAAGAATGTAGGTATCGGAATCGACAGAATAACAAGCGGTGCTGTAGTTGACGAAATGCGCCAGACAGACCATAAAGGTGTATTTGCCTGCGGAAATGTTCTTCATGTGCATGATCTTGTTGACTATGTTACGCTTGAATCACAGATAGCCGGTAAGGGTGCTGCTGATTACATACTCGGCAAGAGTGATGAAAATCCCGTATATGTCAACACAACAACAGGAAACGGTGTCAGATATCTTGTTCCTCAGAGAGTTAATATAAATAATAAAGAAGATATCAAGCTTTATTTCCGCGTGGGACAGATATTTAAAAACGCAAAGGTTGTGCTTGAATGTGACGGAAAGGTTATTTCGTCAAAGAAAAAAGTAAAGCTTGCCCCCGGTGAAATGGAAAATGTTGTTATTCCGTCAGATGTTCTGGCGAGCATGACTTCAGACAGCAGCATTGTTGTCAGAGTGGAGGAATAAAAGATGAAAAGAGAACTTACCTGTGTTGCTTGTCCTTTAGGCTGCAGTGTGACCGTTGAATATAACGATAGTGAAATTCTTTCAGTCACCGGAAATACCTGTAAGCGCGGCGAAGCATACGCAAAAACAGAAATTACAAATCCTACACGTTCACTTACTTCATCCGTAAAGGTAAACGGAGGAGTGCATCCTGTTGTTCCCGTAAAATCAAGCAAGCCTGTTCCCAAAACAATGCTTTTTGATTGTATGAAGGTTATTAATTCCGTAAGCGTTGATGCTCCCGTCGCTCTCGGACAGGTTATTATTGAAAATATTCTTGATACCGGAGCAGATATTGTGGCTACAAATATTGACTGAAAGGGTTTTGCCTGATGGAGAAGGGTTATAAAAATACTGTCAGTATTGTGCCCTCAAAAAGACAGATCGAATGGCAGAAGACAGAGTTTTACGGACTTATAAGCTATGGTATGCCTGTATTTACAGGCAAGCAATACGGAGACGGTTTTACGCCTCCCACTGTTTTTTGGCCTGAAGAAATGAACACTGATTCGTGGTGCTCTCTTGCAAAAACAGCAGGTATGAAGGGTCTTGTACTCACCTGCAAGCACTATGACGGTTTTTGCCTTTGGCCTACTGAGTATACGGATTACAGCATTAAGAATTCAAACTGGCTTGACGGAGAAGGCGACCTGGTGAAGATGGTTGCCGATTCCTGCCGCAAATATGGGCTTAAGTTCGGTATTTATCTTGCCCCATGGGACAGACACGAAGAAAGCTACGGCAAGGGAAAAGAATATGATGATTTCTTCTGCGGTTTATTGGAAGAGCTTCTGACCGGATACGGTGATGTTTTCTGTGTATGGCTTGATGCCGTGTGCGGTGAAAATGAAACACGTACGCAGAATCATGATTGGGGACGTTATTATAAGCTTATAAGAAAATTGCAGCCGGACGCTGTAATTTCATTCAGAGGCCCCGATGTCCGCTGGAGCGGTAATGAACGGGGTGTAACAAGAGCGGAGGAATGGAGTGTTGTTCCCGCTCATCTCGGCGTTAAAGACGATGGTACTGAGGTCAGTGCGTCTTCAAAAAAGTCTGTACGCAGCTTTGATCTTGATATCGGAAGCCGTAAGGCAGTAAAACGGGAAACAGAGTTCATCTGGTATCCCTGCGAGGTTTCTCTTCCTATGAGAAGCCATTGGTTCTTTGAAGAGGATGATAAGTATTCCATAAAAACAAAGGATAAGCTTATAAAGCTGTATTATAACACAGTCGGAAATAATTCCTGTCTTATGCTCGGCCTTTCCCCGAATAAGCGAGGGGAAATTGATGATACCGATACTCAGATACTCACAGCGCTCGGTTGTGAACTGCGTCTGTATTTCGGCTATAATCTGCTGAGCAAAAACACAAGCGTAAATGCATCAAGCGAGAGTAAGAATTCAGCTGCAATCAATACCGTGAATGATAATATGCAGGATTATTGGCGTCCTGCTGCCGGTGACAAAAAGCCTGAGATCATTTTTGATGTTGATCCCGAAGAGTTTTTTGATAAAATAACTATATCGGAAAATATAGCACACGGTCAGCATATTGAAGAATTTGAGATTCACTGCTTTGATGATGAGAAAAAGAAATGGCGAAGAGTTGCAAAGTGCAGTACTGTCGGCTATAAACGTATTCTCAATATCAAACCGGGTAAGTATTCCAAGATCAGGTTTGTATTTACCGGCTACCGTGATTTTTTTGAAATTTCATATATTGCTGTAAATTAAAGCTAAAAGGCAGTTTCTTTTTTTTCGAAACTGCCTTTAAATTTCCCCAAAACCGTTTACATATCGTATATTTTTTATTATAATATTCTTATTCGGAATAGGTGAGAATTATGAACTTTAATGAATATATGCCTGTGCGTGTTATTTCAGGCAAAAACTGTCTTATTGAAAATGCGAATCTGCTGTTAAAATACGGCAAAAAGTGCTTTATTGTTACAGGCAGAACTTCTGCAATAAAGAGCGGATGTTTTGCTCAGATAACAGATATATTCGATAAAAATGAAGTCGGATATGAAGTTTTTAACGAGATAGAGCAGAATCCTCTTACATCAACCTGCAAAAGAGCAGGGGATATGGCGCGTGAATACGGAGCAGACTATATTCTTGCAATAGGCGGCGGCTCGGTTCTTGATGCCGCGAAGGCTGTTGCAATTTTTTCCGAGAATCCTTCTTTTTCTCATTCGGATATTTACGTCAGGGCTATTCCTTGTAAGCATCTTCCCGTAATTCTTGTCGGAACTACGGCAGGAACAGGCAGTGAGGTAACAGGTGTAAGTGTTCTGACAAATGCAGATACAGGTCTTAAAAAAAGTATTTCAGGTGCAGATTGCTATGCGGATATTTCTTTCTGTGATTATACCTATACAAAAAGCACCAATACTGTAATACGTATCTCAACGGCTCTTGATGCCTTTTGCCATGCTGTTGAGGCTTATCTTGCGTCTTCTGCAAACGATAATGTGTTTTTGTATGCAGAAAAAGCTGTTAAGCTTATCGGAAGTTATATTCTCAGCGGCAATTTTGAAGATCTTGCTGATGGCGATTTTGAAAAATTATATGCGGGATCAATCTATGCGGGACTTGCAATAAATATTGCAGGTACAGATTTCCCTCATACTGTCGGCTACTATCTTACCGAGCAGCATGGGATACCTCATGGAAAAGCCTGTGCCGCTTTTATGCCCTTATTGCTTAAGAGAGCAAAAAAATATTGCCCCGAAAAGCTCGGAGCAATACTTGGTTTTCTCGGATGTACTTATGAAGATCTTTGCAGTGCGGTTAAGTCCCTTGCTGATGTGAAAATCTCTGTTGCCGAAGCAGAAATCAAAGAAGTTGCTTTAAGATGGAAAACTCCGGTTAAAAATTTTGATCGCTCACCCGGTGGCTTTTCCTATAAAGATGCTGCTGAAGCACTTATTTCACTTATTTCCTGAAAAGCTTTTTTTTCTGTTTGTTTTCTACAGAAACGATATTTTTAAACAACGCCGTGTGTGAGTCAGAAATAAATTTGTCTGTGTGCATGCTTCCGAAATACCATTTCTTGTATTCACACTGTTGAGAGAGTTCATCAAGATAAGCCCCGAGTGCAGTTACACGAAGAGTTTTATTTTCGGAAAGCAGCAGGAAGTCTCTGATTTTTGCGGGCGGCTCATGAGTGATTATGTAGTCAACCTTATAGCCGTGTCTTTCCATATTTGAAACACCGGTAAGCATTTCCTGGGCAGTAGGGATTTCCTTTCTTAACGTAAGATCGTCGTTCTCCTGCAGATCAAGCTCAGGATCTTCGCCTCCGCCCATAGTAAATATTTTCTTGCCGTCTATTTCATATATCTGACCGCGCATAAGGTGATATATGTTGTTCCTGATTTTATGAGCTCTGCCGCCGTTCCACATAACGACAGGCATATTATTGAGTATATCAAAGTTTTCGTGCGTTCCGTCAATAAAGCAGATCGTATATTTTCTTTTCTCAAGTCTGTTCAGAAACTGCTTTTCTTTTTTGTCGTCATTCCAAATGAAACCAAAGTCGCCGCAGATGATCAATGTGTCTGATGCGGTGAGCATCCCGAGCTCTGTTTTACTGAGTCTTTCTGTATCGCCGTGAATATCTCCGGTTATGTATATCATGTTTTTTCCTCCGGAAAAAGTTTTGTTCTTCTATATAATACAACAAGAAGTCGGTGTTGTCTATGAAAAAATTAATTATTTTTATAATATCATGTGCTGTTCTGCTGCCGTCCTTTGTTTTTTTCTCTTATGCCACATATACGGATTCTGTTGAAATAGATGCTCCTGTAGTTTATATGGTCAGTGCGGACGATGAGGCTGCTGTAATATATAATAAATCCTCTGATGAAAAATGTGATCCCGGTGAACTGGTTAAAATTGTAACCGGAATAATTGTAATTGAGAATTCCGCTGATCTTCAGACAAAGGTTACAGCATCGTCAGATGCAATTTCGTATGTTGAATTCCGCGGAGGTACTACGGCAGGCATACTGGTCGGGGAGACAATGACTGTTGAAGAATTGTTATACTGTATGCTTGTTTACAACGCCGCTGATGCTGCTGTTGTTCTTTCAGAGCATATAGCAGGTTCAAGAGAAGCCTTTGTTGCAATGATGAATGATTTTGCTGTTAAGCTGGGACTCAGTAATACGCATTTTACCAATCCGTCGGGATATAATGAGGATGAACAGTATACAACTGCAGCTGAAATGTCTGTGATTTTTAATTATTGTACAAAAAATCCCACTTTTTCGCAGATATTATCAACCTCATTATATGAGATGCCTGCGACAAATAAATATTCCGCTGCAAGATATCTAAAGAATACCAATAATTTGATCAACAGCGGAATTTCCGATTACTATTTCAAATATGTGAAATGCGGAAAATCCGGTTACACGGCAACAAAAAACTGCAACTCCGTTTCCGTTGCCTCAAAAGACGGATATAATTATATCTGTGTTGTAATGAATGCAGAAAATAAGGATTTTGACTCGGACGGTGTTTCGGAGAATATGTCCTTCGTCTGTGCAAAAAAGCTTTTTCAATGGGTTTTTGATAATATTAAGCTCAGAGTTGTCTGCAACACCTCCACATATGTCTGTGAAGTAAAAGTCAGACTTTCAAATGAGTATGACTATGTAAGCCTTGTTCCTGCAGAGAATGTCAGTGCTCTTGTTCCTGCCGGTGTTAATGCAGAAAGTGTTTATATAGAGCCGATAGAAGGGCAGATGCCTGAATCGGTGGATGCACCTGTTAAAAAAGGCGATATAGTCGGTCGTGCTGCGATAAAATACGCAGGAGCTACAGTTGCTGAGGTGGATCTCGCTGCTGATTTTGATGTAAAAGTAAGTGTAATCAAGTTTATAGGAAATGCAATTCTTAAGGTTATTACGCATTGGATATTTATTACAGTTGTAGCTATAATTGCAGTTGTGGTTTTGCCCCTTCTGTTTATATCATACAGAAACAAACAAAAAAATCAGCGCCGCCGGAAGGCACAGGAGCTGCAAAATAAGAAAAAGAGAGGATAAATTATGGATTCAAGAATCAAATATGCTATGCTTATAGGGCTCGGTACTGCTCTGGCTTCAGTTCCCGTGAAAGCATTTTTTTACAAGCCCGAAAAAATTTCGGCAGAAAAGCTGCCTGATGAAAAGGTTGATCTTGACAGATTCAGAAAGAATCTTTCCGATGCTATAAAGATTCCCACTATTGCCAATAAGGATCCTGAGCTTACCGATTGGTCAAATTTTGATGCCTTTCATGCTTTTTTACGTGAACGCTACCCTTTGATCCATGAAAAGCTTGAAATTATTGATGTATGCAAAGGCTCTCTTCTTTACAAATGGAAGGGAAGTGATGCTTCTCTCGATCCTATTGCATTACTGTCTCATCAGGATGTAGTGCCTATTTCTGAGGGTACATATGATGATTGGACATATGCTCCCTTTGACGGTGTGGATGACGGAGAATATATCTGGGGCAGAGGTGCTCTTGATATGAAAAATCATCTTATCGGTGTTATGGAAAGCGTTGAAGATTTGTTGGCAGAAGGCTTCGTGCCTGTAAGAGACATTTACATCTGCCTCGGACACAATGAAGAGGTTATGAGCTCTGAATTTTCCGGTGCCATCAGTATGTGCAAATATTTCGCAGAAAACAACATTCATCTTGACTGTGTGCTTGATGAAGGCGGTGCTATTCTTCCTGTTAATGTCAAAGGGGTACTTAACAAGAATCTTGCCGGAATAGGTATTGCTGAAAAGGGATATGCTGATTTTGAGGTTGCAGTAACAGCAAAGGGAGGTCATTCCTCTCAGTCTCCCAATCACACTGCATTAGGATATCTTGCTGATGTTATCAAGGATATTGAGAATCATCAGTTCAAGGCTGAGCTTTCTCCCATGATGATGCAGCTGTTTGATAAAATCGGCAGAAACTGCTCTTATCCCGTTCGTCTTGTGACCTGCAATCTTAAGCTTCTTAAGCCTCTTATCACTAAGGCAATGACTTATATCCCGCCTGCAGCAAGCCTCATAAGAACAACACAGGGTGTTACTATGGCAGCAGGAAGTCCTGCTCCCAATGTATTACCGCAGCGTGCAAGCATTAATGTCAATGTGCGTATTTATCCCGGTGAAACTGTTGAGGACGCAAAGAATCATCTCAGAAAGGTTATAAAAAATAAAAAAGCTGAAATTATTGTTAAGCCCGGCTGGAAGAATCCTTCTAAGCTTTCGCCCACAGATTCAAGATGCTTTAAGGCAATTGAAGATATCTGTATGCGTACAAATGCCGATAATATTGTAGCTCCTTATCTCGTAATGGGAGGAACGGACGCCTGTCATTATGAGGATGTTTGCGAGAATATCTACAGATATTCACCTTTCCTTGTAAGTACATCACTTCTTCTTACAACTCACGGCACCAATGAAAGAATTCCCGTAAGCTCTATGGCAGACGGCATTATCTTCTTTAAGAGATATATCCGCCGTCTTTCTGACAAATAATTAAAAAAGAGATTCAATCCGGAACATCCGGAAATGAATCTCTTTTTTTTACTTTATAAGGGAAATGCTTTATCAAAAATAAAGCCCCGCTAAGCCGCAGACAGCAATAATAACCTGCTCTCTATAGCAGGTGGGTATCCTCCCATCCGGTTCACGCTCCCTTCGTCCGGCAAAATGCCGGGAGGTCTGCAATCCGCGGACGGAGTATCAGGATTCCCTTAAAATGTGTGTTGGGTTAATATTGGCTGTCATTTTAATCGCACAAAGCAGGGTGTTTATTAATTATTCGTTATCAAATTCAAAAAACTCAGATAAGCGCTCTTCAAAAACAGAAGCTATTTCATCAAATTCTTCTTCGCTTTCGATAGGCTCAAGAACAGTATCCCCATTGTCATCGCTGACCTTAAGAATGATAAGCTCTCCGCTGTTTTCATCATTTTCATTGTCGGCAGGAATAAGAGCAATATAATGCTGACCGTCTTCAGTTTCAATTCTGTCGAGCTCTTCAAATATATGTTCGTTCCCGTCATCATCAATAACGGTAACGAGATTTTCAAGTTCATCCATTTTTGTAAAACTCCTTTGATAGGTACAATATAATTCTAATATTTTTTTATTGATATGTCAACTGTCAATCTATGAAAACAGCTTCCCATGTGAAGTTGAAAATGTCCATAGCGCTGAGCTTGTTGATTGCATCCTTTTCGGAAAAATCATTTTTCTTTTCAAATGAATCATTCACACCGTACCAGGGCTCAATGCATACATAGGGGGCACCGGGCTTTGCCCATATTCCGAGATAGGGAGAGTTTCCCATATCAAAAACTACAGTATGCTTATTATCATTATGTGCAAGAGTAATATGCTTTGATTTGATACCGTGAAGAATAAGGGCATCCTCATTGAAAATATCCTTTGTAATAGTAATTTCACGGCTGTTTTCCAGAACAGGAAAGGTTTCGGGAAGTCTCAATGAATTGACAAGGTCGATTTTTTCTGTACTGAGAGTTTCGTTTTCATCGAAAACAAGCTTGTCGCCGATAGTGCAGTTGAAGCCGGGATGAGCTCCGAGAGAGAAGAACATATCACCGTCTGTTTTATTGACAACGCAATGATTTACGGTAAGCTTGTTTTCTTCAATAGTATATGTAACAATCAGATCAAATTCATATGGAAAAATTTTCAGTGTTTCTTCGGATTCGGAGAGAATGAAGGACATTGTGTCTTCTTCCTTTGAAAGAAGGGTCCAGTCGGTTTTTCTTGCAAAACCGTGTTTGGGCATAGTGTATTCAATATTGTTGAGAATATATTTATCCTCTATGAGACGTCCGACAATAGGGAAAAGAATAGGAGACTGACCGTACCATACGCTTTCATCTCCCTGCCAGAGATATTCATAGTTGTCTTTTTTAGAATAAATGCTTGTGAGCTCACAGCCATATTCTTTTACGCCCACTCTTATAAACTCATTTTCAATAAAATGCACCATTTGCGCTTCCTCCGTAAAAGTTTAATAATCATATCTCAGCCGTCGGTGTTATATGGCGGCTGAGATTAAAGCAGATAAACACCTGATTCAAGGATTACGAATTCGTTGGAATCTACTTTTACATACTTGTAGACAGGCTCATCGAATTCCTTATATTCTTCAACAGTAAAGTTGCTGAGCTTTATTCTGTTGATTTTTTTTGAATTTTTGTTGCATACGTAAAGATATCCGTCGTATTCATCTATAGAAACAGGGTGTGAAAAGGTAGATGAATTTTCACCGCCGATACGCATAACAATTCTGTTCTGATTGATTGAATATTTGATAATAAGATTCAGCTCAGGCACAACGCTCCATATGAAATCATTATCAACTGCAACATCCCGGGCGGGAAAGTCTTTATATTTAAGGTCTGCAGTTTTTATAAGATTACCCTGCTCGTCAAATATACCTGTTTCGCCTGTAGAGTATATAATGAAAGTATTACCATTCCACAGTTTTGCAGTGTCGCAGGAAACATAGTCTCCCAGCTGACGTGCTATAGGCGCATAAGAACTGCCGAATTTAGTGAGAAGATATGCATTTTTAGTTACCGTAGCTATTGATTTAGTAGCAGTATCAAAACTGTAAAATGATACCTTCACAGCTTCATTGTCCTGGTTTTCTTTAAGGACAAACAATATTCCTGACGGAAAACCTATAAGGTCAAGAATATCAAGGCTGACAACTTTAATCATTTTTGTTCTCCGGTTTCATTGTTTTTTATTATAAAAGAAAGAGTCATAAGAGAATCACTCAGATGAACATTTGCAACATTAAGCTCAGGGTATTTTCTGTGAATATCATAATGGGAAAAATTCCAGAAGCTTTTTATTCCGTATGAAACGAGTGCATCCACCATTTCCGGAGCCTTGTCTGCAGGCAGACACAAAACGGCCATATCGGGTTTGTTTTCTGCACAGAAGCCTTCAATACTGTCATCTGCTGATATGGGGATGTCCCTGATTTTCATTCCCTTATATAAGGGGTCGCAATCAAAAATGCCTATGAGTCTGAAGCCTTTGTCTTCAAATGACATCTGACTGGCAACTGCACGTCCGAGATTACCTGCACCGATAAGAATAGCGGTTTTAAGCTCATTGAGTCCCAGTATGCCGGCAAATTCACCGATAAGCTGTTCGATATTATATCCGTAGCCCTGCTGACCAAACCCGCCGAAACAGTTAAAATCCTGTCTTACCTGAGATGCGGTAAAACCCATGATTTCGGCAAGCTCCTTTGATGATATTCTCCTTTTTCCGTTCGAATAAAGATCGCAAAGAAATCTGTAATACCGGGGAAGTCTCGAAATTACAGATGATGAGATCTCGTTCGGTGATTTCATTATATATCAGATCCTATCAGAAGTTATTTTAACAAGAGTGTCCATTACGAAATTACCGAATTCGCTGCAGGTGCATCCGTTATCACGTCCGGTAATTTTCATGCTTTCATCAGCCATACAGATATCCAGTGCTTTATCAAGATTAACACTTTCTTCTGTGTAGCCTATGTGTGCGAGAAGCATAGCAGCAGCTCTGAGCATTGAGCAAGGATCTGCATACTGAGCTCTGCCTTCTTTTACCATTCTGGGTGCAGAACCGTGAATGGCTTCAAACATTGCGTAACGCTTACCTATGTTTGCGCTGCCTGCAGTACCGACACCGCCCTGAAATTCCGCTGCTTCATCGGTAATGATATCACCATAGAGATTGGGAAGAACAAATACCTTGAAATCTGTCCTTCTTTTTTTGTCAATAAGCTTTGCTGTGCAGATATCAATATACCATTCATCTGTTGTTATTTCAGGGAATTCTTTTGAAATTTCACGGCAGATATTAAGGAATTTACCGTCTGTTGTTTTAATAACGTTAGCCTTCTGGATAATGGAAACACGGTCTTTTTTATTGTTTCTTGCATAGTTATAAGCAAGTCTTGCAACTCTTTCAGTACCCTCTGTTGTTGTAACAACAAAGTCCATTGCAAGCTCATCAGTTACATTTACGCCCTTTGAGCCTACTGCATATGCTCCTTCGGTATTTTCGCGGAAGAAGGTCCAGTCAATTCCTTCCTCGGGAATTCTTACGGGACGAAGATTTGCAAAGAGGTCAAGTGCCTTTCTCATTGCAACATTTGCACTTTCAATATTGGGAAGTCCGTCTCCTGCCTGCGGAGTTGTTGTCGGTCCCTTGAGAATAACATGGCATTTTTTGAGCTCAGCCATTACATCATCAGGAATAGGCTGCATTTTTGCTATTCTGTTTTCGATCGTGAGACCTTCAATTGTTCGGAATTCAATTTTTCCTGCTTCTACATCCTTTTTAAGAAGGAATTCAAGTACTCTTGCTGCTTCTGAAGTGATAACGGGACCGATACCGTCACCGCCGCAGACACCTATTATAATTTTTTCAAGTGAAGAGTAATCTGTAAAATCTTTTGTTTCCTTAATTCTTTCATTTCTTTCAAGCTGTTCTCTCAAAAGCTTTTCGTAAGCACTGAGAGCAACTGCGATATTTTCTTCGTACATTTTAATTCACGCCTTTATCAGTTATTTGCTGTATAATTCAGCATTCCGCCTGCAAGAAGAATCTGTCTTGCTCTGTCGGATAAATCAAAGTCAACAACATAGCTTTCACCGGTTGTCACATTCTTAAGCTGAGCCTCTGAGCCTTCTGATATTGCATTCTTTATATCACAAAGCATCAGCTCATCACCCTGAGAAATCTTGTCATAGTCATCAGGATCATTGAAGGTAAGGGGGATGATTCCCGAATTAATGAGATTTGCTTTATGCATTCTTGCAAAGGATTTTGCGATAACAGCTTTTATACCGAGATATAAAGGTACTAACGCAGCATGCTCACGGGAGGAGCCTTGTCCGTAGTTAGCACCGCCTATTACAAAGCCGCCGCCTTCTTTTAAGCATCTGTCGGGGAATGCTGTATCACATACACCGAAGCAGAATTTTGAAAGATAGGGCACATTTGATCGGTAGGGGAGAATTTTTGCGCCTGCAGGCATAATGTGGTCGGTTGTGATGTTGTCGCCTGTTTTGAGCATTACTTTTGCTTTTATTTCAGCTCCGAGAGGCTTTCCCGTGGGAACCGATTTTATGTTGGGACCGTATTTTACGGTCACATTCTTTGATTCCTCTGCGGAAGAGGGGAGTATTACCATATTGTCGTTTACGGTGAATTTTTCGGGCATTTTAATCTCAGGCATTTCACCGAGAGTTCTGGGATCGGTGAGCTTTCCTGTAATTGCGGAGGCGGCAGCAACCTCGGGACTTACAAGATAAACGCCTGCATCGGCAGTTCCCGAGCGTCCTTCAAAGTTTCTGTTGAATGTTCTCAGGGATACCCCCTTTGAGTTAGGCGACTGTCCCATTCCGATACACGGACCGCATGCACTTTCAAGAATTCTGGCGCCTGCTGCTATCATATCTGCGAGTGCACCGTTAGCAGCAAGCATATTGAGAACCTGCTTTGAACCGGGAGCAATGGAAAGGCTGACATTTGATGCTACTGTTTTTCCTTTAAGAATAGCAGCAACCTTAAGCATGTCAAAAAGTGATGAATTTGTGCATGAACCTATGCAGACCTGATCAATTGCGATTTCGCCGATTTCTTCTACTGTCTTAACATTATCGGGCATATGAGGCATTGCAGCAAGGGGAACAAGTTTATCGAGTTCAATAACAATAGTTTCATCATACTGTGCATCAGCGTCAGCGCTCAGCTCAACATAATCATTCTCCCTTTCCTGAGCCTTGAGAAATGCTTTTGTTATTTCATCAGAGGGGAAGATCGATGTCGTAGCACCGAGCTCTGCGCCCATATTTGTGATTGTTGCTCTTTCGGGGACAGAAAGTGTTTTTACACCTTCTCCGCAGTATTCGATGATCTTTCCTACGCCGCCTTTGACGGACATAATTCTGAGAACCTCAAGAATTATATCTTTTGCTGCAACCCAGGGACTTAATTTTCCCTTGAGCTCCACCTTTACAATTGAAGGCATCGGAATGTAATATGTACCGCCGCCCATTGCTACAGCAACATCAAGTCCGCCGGCACCCATAGCAAGCATACCTATACCGCCGCCCGTAGGAGTATGGCTGTCTGAACCTAAAAGTGTTTTTCCGGGGATTCCGAAGCGCTCAAGATGAACCTGATGGCAGATGCCGTTTCCGGGGCGGGAATATCGTATGCCTCTTTTGTTGGCAACAGACTGAATAAACTGATGGTCATCAGCATTTTCGAAGCCGTTCTGCAGAGTATTATGGTCGATATATGCAACAGAAAGCTCTGTTTTTACGCGTTCGATATTCATAGCTTCAAATTGAAGATATGCCATTGTTCCCGTTGCATCCTGTGTAAGGGTCTGATCTATTCTGAGACCGATTTCTTTGCCGGGAATCATTTCACCGCATACAAGGTGATTTTTGATAATTTTTTGTGCAAGTGTTAAACCCATTATTTTTCTCCTTAATTTAATACATAATATTTTAATACCCTTTAAGTAAGTTGTCAATTATTATTAATAATTTTTTGAAAATATTTACATTAATATTATTTTAATTTTTATTAATAATAGCTTTATGGGGTGAATGTATGAAGAATAAAAACATTGATAAATATGAGACTTTGCTTTTTTCGGAAGAAAACACTGATGAAAGAGATGAGGAATACGGTGTTGCAGATGACTATGACGGTTATTTCTGCATAAAGCACAAAGGAAAGCTATTCTGCTGTATGACTGTAATAGGGCAGATAGAAGGGCATATCGCATTGCCGTCGCACAACAAAACAACGAAATATGAGCATATGATTCCCCGTATTGCTACACTTGAAAGTGATGAAAAAATATCCGGTCTGCTGCTGATACTCAACACTGTCGGAGGGGATATCGAGGCCGGTCTTGCTTTATCTGAGCTTATATCAGGTCTGAAAAAGCCGACTGTATCACTTGTTCTCGGCGGCGGTCATTCAATAGGAATACCTCTTGCAGTTTCTGCAGACAGATCATTTATCACAAAAACTGCAACAATGACCATTCATCCGGTAAGAATGAACGGACTTGTAATGGGTGTGCCGCAGCAGCTTGCATATTTTCAGAATATGCAGGAGCGTATAGTAAATTTTGTAAGCAGCCATTCATCGATTGATGCAGATAAATTCAGAGGTATGATGCTGTCATCAGGTCAGCTTGTGTCTGACTTCGGAACGGTTCTTGACGGAGAAAGTGCTGTAAAAGAAGGGATCATTAACAGGATCGGAACACTGAACGATGCTTATGAGGAGCTGCTTAGCCTGAGCAAAAACAATTAAGTGTTGATTTTTAAGTGAAAGAGTTGTAAAATATTATAAATAATTATAATTCGGGGAGCGTATCGTTTTGGCACAGCCTTCAAATAAAAAATCAACAAACACTACAAAAAAGCAATCTTCAGGAACAAAGAAGAAAGCGCCTGCAAAAGCGCAGTCAAAAAGCATATCTTCAAAATCGAAGCAGCTTACTATGAGTGAAATAATATTCAAAAAGGAATTCAGTTCTACTGTCACATTTATAGCAGGACTTATTCTGCTTATTGTTGCACTGTTTTCCGGTGCGGCAGGTTCTGCATGGAACAGTATTCATTCAATTTATTTTGCTTTGTTCGGAATATGTGCATACTATATTCCTCTTGCTGTTCTGTTTTTCGGAATTGTATGTGTGCTTAATAAACAGACAAAAAAACATTTTGTTAAAGGAGCAGAGCTGTTTTTCTTGTTTGTAATAATGTGCTCATTTTTTCATGTAAATAATTTTGCTGATGCGGCTGCCGGCTTTACAGATTCTGTCAAAACAGTTTTTTCCCTTTCTTTTGAGGATTCGCTCAGATCTCTTACAAACGGCGGTGTCATTGGTGCAGTTTTCGGCGGTGCAATATTCCAGCTCAGCAAATCAGTGTTGATATCGGATATTATTCTGATAATTTTTCTTGTTGCCGATATAATGCTGCTTTTCGGAATATCTCTGCGTAAAATATTTGTAAAAATGGAAAAGCCTGCACAGAAGGTTGGCGAGTTTACAGAGGATGTGCTTGAAAAATCCCGTCAGGAGCTTGACAGACAGAAAAAAGAACGTGCTGAAATAAAAGCACAAGAAAAAACAAAAACAAAGGATGTTGATCCTGCCCGCATTATGAATGATTTCTTCGGCTCAAAGGAAGAAGCTGATGAAATTGATGAGACTGAGCAGGAGAATATTATATTTGATGAGTTTCCGAAGAAGAAAAAGTCTGGGGAGGATAATTCTGCAGAGGATAATTCTGCAGCCGGCGGCTTAAAGGTGGTCGGAAGGGAAGCCGATAAAGAAACGGAGATAAATGAGCCAAATATTTTTTCTGTCTCTGATTTTATTAAAAAACAGGATATATCTGCCGATATCGATGCTGCAGTACCTGCAGATGAGGATGTTCCCGCAGCCAGAGAAATTGAAAAGCTTGAGCCCTTATCAGAAAAAGAAACTCAGGCACTGATGAATTCTTTGGATGATGCAGTTATGCAGGTTCAGGAAAAGGAATATATTCTTCCGCCGCTTGATTGTCTTAACAGACCTAAAACAGGTTCCTCAGACTACAGTGAAGCTGAATTACAGGCAAACGGTGAAAAGCTTATTGCTGCTCTCGGCAGCTTCAATGTCAGCGCAAGTATATGCGGTGTTGTTCCCGGTCCTACCGTTACAAGATATGAGCTTTCGCCTGCTCCCGGAGTTAAAATCAGCAAATTTGTAGGTCTTGCTGATGACCTTGCTTTACATATGGCAGCTCCTGCAGGACTGAGAATTGAAGCTCCAATTCCCAATAAGGCTGCTATCGGTATAGAAATTCCTAACAGAAATAAAACAACGGTTACATTCCGCGAAATTATCGATACCGATAAATTCAGAGATGCTCCCAGTAAGCTTACCGTTGCTCTGGGAAAGGATATTTCAGGTACTCCTATTTATTCAAATCTTGCAAAGATGCCCCATCTTCTTGTTGCAGGTACTACAGGTTCCGGTAAGTCTGTGTGTCTTAATTCAATGATTGTGAGTCTTTTGTATAATGCATCTCCTGATGAAGTTAAGATTCTTCTTATAGATCCCAAGCAGGTTGAATTCGGTGTTTATAATGGATTGCCTCATCTTCTTGTCCCCGTTGTTTCTGATCCCAGAAAAGCATCGGGTGCATTGGGTTGGGCTGTTACCGAAATGCTTTCAAGATATAAAACTCTCAACGCAAACGGTGTAAGAGATATCGGTGCATATAACAGTCTTTGTGAAGAGCGAGACGATCTTACTAAAATGTCGCATATAGTTATTTTTATTGATGAGCTTGCTGACCTTATGACTGTTGCCCCTGCTGAAGTTGAAGATGCAATACAGCGTCTTGCTCAGATGGCACGTGCCGCAGGTATGCATCTTGTTGTTGCTACACAGAGACCTTCTGTAGATGTTATCACAGGTGTTATCAAGGCAAATATCCCCAGCCGTATAGCTCTTACCGTTAAATCTCAGGTTGACTCCCGTACAATTATTGACTCTGCAGGTGCAGAAAAGCTTATGGGTAACGGTGATATGCTGTATTATCCTGTCGGTATTCCCAAGCCTGTGCGTGTGCAGGGTTGTTATCTCTCCGATTCTGAGATTGAAAATGTAGTTTCATTTATAAAGGCTAATTCTTCATCAAATTATGACGATTCCGTGCAGCAGGAGATTGATAAGCAGGCTGCAAGCGAAAAGAAAAAAGCTTCAGAAGATAATGCATCGGCAGGTGTTGATGCAAATGATGAGTTGCTTATGCGTGCTATTGAATTATTTGTCGGAACACCTGAAAAGGCTTCTATCTCAGCCTTACAGCGTCACCTGGGGCTCGGTTTTGCAAAAGCGGGAAGACTTATGGATACACTTGAGCAAAAGGGTATTGTAGGTCCGCACATGGGAAGCAAACCAAGAAATGTGCTTATAACTAAGGCACAGTGGTATGAGATGAACGCATTATCATCCGACACCGCATCGGCGGTTTTACCTGATGAAGCTGTTGAAGCTGCTGCTGCAGATACATTATATGATCCTTCGGAGAATCAGTAATTATGTTTTTGCCTGTTAATAAAAATGAGATGCTCGAGCGGGGATGGCATTACGTTGATTTCGTTTATGTTAGCGGAGACGCTTATGTGGATCATCCCAGCTTCGGAGCTGCAATTATTACAAGAGTGCTTGAAAACGCCGGATATAAGGTCGGCTTTCTGAGTCAGCCATCATGGAATGATCTGAATGATATAAAGACATTCGGAAAACCCCGTTACGGCTTTTTTGTTTCATCCGGAAATATAGATTCTATGGTTGCACATTATACCGTTGCAAAACGCAGAAGAAGTACTGATGCATATTCCCCCGGCGGTGTTATGGGAAAACGTCCCGACAGAGCAGTAGAGGTGTATTGCAGACTTATAAGAGAAGCCTATGGTGATATCCCCATTGTTATTGGCGGACTTGAAGCATCTCTCAGACGTTTTGCACATTATGATTATTGGGAAGATAAGGTGTTACCGTCAATTCTTGTTTCTTCCGGTGCTGATATACTTTCATACGGAATGGGAGAGAAGCAGACTGTTGAAATTGCCCATGCTCTTTCTCACGGAAACAAAACTGAGGATATAAGAAACATAAAGGGAATATGTTATCTTTGCGATACAAAAGAAACGCCCTATACAGGTGTAGAGTGTCCCTCTTTTGAGAATGTGTCGGAAAACAAAAAAGAATATGCCGTTGCCGCAAGAATTCAGCAGGATGAGCAGGATTTCTTCAGAGGCAGACTTGTAAAACAGAAGCACGGAAAAAAGATGCTTGTGCAGAATATTCCTATGGATCCGTTGACAAGTGCTGAACTTGACAGTATTTATGAGCTGCCGTATATGCGTACATGGCATCCCTCATATGAAAAGGCGGGAGGCGTTCCCGGAATTGAAGAGGTTGAATTTTCAATTACTCATAACAGAGGTTGCTTCGGAGGCTGTAATTTCTGTTCAATTGCATTTCATCAGGGAAGATATATCACATCAAGAAGCCGAGAATCAATTATTAAGGAAGCTGAGCTTCTTACAACTCTGCCCGGTTTCAAGGGGTACATACATGATGTCGGAGGGCCTACGGCAAACTTCAGATTTCCTTCCTGTTCAGGTCAGGAAACGCGAGGTCTCTGCAAAGGAAAAAAATGTCTTGCTCCGGCTCCGTGTAAGAATCTTGAATGCGATCACACAGAATATCTGAGCATATTACGGGAGCTGAGATCTTTGCCCGGTGTTAAGAAGGTTTTTGTCAGATCCGGAATCAGATTTGATTATATGCTTCAGGACAAATCTGATGCGTTTTTTAAAGATCTTGTCCGTTACCATGTCAGCGGACAGCTTAAGGTCGCCCCTGAGCATTGTTCTGCTGCAGTGCTTGATAAAATGGGAAAGCCTCATATAGAAGCTTATAAAAAATTTGCTGACAAGTATTTCAGCTTTACAAAAAGCATAGGTAAGGAGCAGTATATCGTTCCTTATCTTATGTCCTCACACCCGAGATCAACTCTTAGTGATGCTATAGAGCTTGCTTTATTTATTAAGCAACAGAGACTTCGTCCTGAACAGGTGCAGGATTTTTATCCTACCCCCGGAACAATATCCACGGCTATGTTTTATACAGAACTCGATCCGTATACAATGGAAAAGGTCTATGTGGCAAAAACCTCTGAGGAAAAATCTATGCAGCGTGCTTTAATGCGGTATTTTGCTCCGGAAAGCAGAAATCTGGTTCTTAAAGCACTGAAGCAGGCGCGCCGGTATGATCTTATCGGCGAAGGTGATAAATGTCTTGTAAAAGAAATGCCTTTACAGGGTAATAAATCTGCTGCCGTAAAAAAGATGAACGGCAGAAGGGAGAATCGTTATGCGAAAAGGAAAAAATAATGTCAGGATGGCTGTATTATATGCCGCATTATTTGTTGTGTCCCTTGTTTTGATTGCTGTATTTATCCCTCAGTTCTTAGGGCTAAATTTCAGCAATGATGATAATACCGAATATTATCAGTCCCCGTTTTGTGTCAGCTTTGTTGATGTCGGTCAGGGAGATTGTACACTGTTGTCATGTAACGGTGTAAATATTCTTGTTGACGGTGGCGAGGCAGAATATGCAGGAACGGTTTTATCATATCTGAAAAGTGTTGAGGTTGATAAAATTGACTGCTATATTTTGTCACATCCCCATTCTGATCACATAGGTGCAGGTGCTGAAATTATTAACAGCATTCCGATTGATAAGGTTTTTGTTACTCATTTCAGCGAATTCAATATTCCTACCACAAATACATATGAAAATATACTTGATGCAATTGCTTCTTCATCTGCAGAACTTGTTGAAGTAGCCGCAGGGGATAATTTTACATTCGGAGATCTGAAGCTCAATATTGTCGCTCCTTATGAAGAATCTGACGATTATAATGATATGTCAATTGTCTTCACGGCTACATATAAAGACACATCGGTCCTTCTCACAGGTGATACGACCAAGAAGGTTGAAAAACAGATTCTCTCTTCCGGTGCTGATATTGATTGCGATATTCTCAAAATTGCTCATCACGGTAGCTCAACATCCAGCGCAGCAGAATTTATAGATGCTGTTTCTCCCGAGCTTTCTGTTATTTCCTGCGGTGAGAATAATTCGTACAGTCATCCTCATAACGAAATTCTTGAGCTGTTCGCAAACCGCGGACTTAAGTATATGCGTACCGATGAAATGGGGACAATTGTGTACTACGGCGACGGTAAGGTAATGAAAGCAGAGGCATTGGGATGAAATATACTGTAGACAGAATCGAAGCCGGCATTGCTGTTCTTGAAGCAGAAAACGGAAGTTTTATAAATGTTCCTCGGAAACAGCTTCCTGATGATATCAGAGACGGAAGCATATTGCTTTCACAAAACGGTAGCTTTATAAAAGATATTTCATCAGAAGAAAAGCGTCGTGCTCAGATGTATGAAAAGCAACAACGGCTTCTCGGTAAACAGAAAAATAATTAAAATTTTTCTGCTTTCATACTTGACAAAACATATTTGTTCTGTTATAATCTGTCACGTTCCCGATAAATGCGAGAGTGGCGGAATCGGCAGACGCGCACGTTTGAGGGGCGTGTGGTAATCCCGTACGGGTTCAAGTCCCGTCTCTCGCACCAAACCAGAAAAATCCGAACCAAATTTTCCCAATAGGAAAAGGGTTCGGATTTTTTATTTATATCTAAGTTGTACATATAAAAAGCTCCGTGGTATGCGGAGCTTTTTAACTACTCATTCCAATATTGAATTTGTCGGTATAACTGTTCGATTTGCTTTTTTAAATCAAAAACATTTCTAGAATTCTCTTCAGTTAAGTATTCTTTGATTTTATTAGCAAAAGGAACTTTTTTATTAGAGAAATTCTTATAATATTTTTCAACATAATCAGGAAACAACTGATATTGACCACATTCTTTTTTTATTTTAACATTCTGCATATTTTCTATTGCTTGTTTAGGTAAATAGTTTTCTATCTCCTTGCCTTTTGTTATCCAATAAAACATTTGCAAATTATCAAATTCTTGCATAATACGCTTCTTTGTATCATTCAGCGTTGCAGATTTATATCGCTTATCACTGTCAATAACAATAGCAGCATTCCTATTTGTGGTGATAATGCTAATCAAATCAGTTTCTTCTTCTGCAGAATATTGTGATAGCAATCTTCCGCCATAGTACAAGAACTGAAAGTGCTTACCCTCTTTGTAGTTATTAGGCGTAAATAATTCAAACCATCGTTTTATGTATATTCTGTCAGATGGTCCCTCTACCCAAATAATGCCATTCGCTTGTAAAATATCACTTGCTTTTACATCTAAATCATCCAATATTTCCGTTTTATCAATATGAGTTTCAATACATTTAATACTTGCACTACCGTTTTCTTTTATCACATGATAAATTGATGTGTTTTCTTTATCAAAAAAAGCATTAATAGCAATATGGGAATGAGTTGTTAAAAACAATATAACATCATTTTCAAGTGAAAAATCATATAAATATTCAAATAGTCTTCGCTGTAATGCAGGGTGTAGATTGTTTTCCAATTCTTCAAATCCATAAACAATCCTTTTTCCACTATACGCTTTTGTATTAGGGATAACTAACAGATTCAATAATACCAAAACTATTGTTTTTAATCCACTTCCTGTTTTTGAAAGAGGCACTCGTTGAGCGCCCTTTTCCTGCAAAAATACTTCCCATAAACGTTTGCCGTCATAATTTACTTGCTGCACTCTTATACTCTCAAATTCAGCTTCCGGTTTCATTATGCGATTTAAAGCATCTAAAAAATCAACTTCAATAATATGTTCATCATAATTACTATCGTTTAAAAAAGTCGCAATTAAGTTGCTTGCACCTTCGCCTTCGCTATAAAGATTCGGTTCACTTTCGGCTTCAGGATATACATTTCGTTCTGCAGAAATTTTTCTAAAACTATAGTTTCCTCTTCTTGAAGCAAGAACTCTATTGGCACCATTAATATACTGACTTAATCCAAAAGAATTATCCGCTATTTCAACGGTTTCTCCCGCCTTTAAATTTATTGGATATAATTTTCCTTCTGTAGCTTCTGCCAGTTTAGTTGCTGTCCATTGACCTATTCCTGAATAACCAGAGAAAATACCATCTACCATAGTTTTATCAAAGGGCACATCAAACTGAATATTTTCAACATCTATCCCAGGACGGAGCAATGATTTGCAGCTAAAAATAGTTTCAATAATATCTAATAAACTCGTTTTTCCGCAGTTGTTTTTCCCTATAATCACATTAACATAAGAAATATCTTTCATTTCAACATAATTATTCTTAGTAAAAACTTTATATCCTTTAAAGCGGACATTTTTTACATTATGCATATCTATATCCTTTCTTTTGTTAAAGCAAATACAAAAATACACCTAAATTATACTTCAATTTAACAGTTTTTTCAATAACCTGAATTTGTATTAAGATTCAACGATAATTCTTTATAAAAACAGCATTCAAACGATCTACACATTCGAATACCTCCCGTTATAAGGTAGAAAGAAGCTACCAAGTAACAGGAGGTCTTTTTTATGAGCAGAAATGTAAAAAATAAGTTTACAGATTTTGAGTGCAAAGTTACTCGTCAACGGTATGAATGAGTTTCGCAATATGCTTTTTAGCTAAAGATTCACCCACCGAGGATGTTGACGAACTGTTATTGAAAATAATTGGCAAAAGTGAAAAATAAGAAGGGAAATACTATAATAAGATATAGGTTGGCAATTTCGAGATTTATATCATCATTCTGCTGTATTAGAATATCAATTATTAATTATCTGAAATATATTTTGCATAGTAATTTGCATTTTCAAAATCACCTGTTCTTTTATAGGCTTCAACTATAATTCTCATAATATATTCAATAGAGTATATCTCATAGAATAAACCTCTAATTTGATTAAATAATTCACAAATGTCATTCCATTTTGAGAAATGATAAAAAACTTGTATTGCAATGTAAATATGCTTGCGGTAGAATGGTTCGATTTTTAGCATTTTCCATGTCATATTTACTAACTCATCGCATTCAGATTGATTTGGTTTATTTAGCATCTTCATTTTTGAAATAATATATTTTTCGATCACATCGTCATCATATGGGTTGATTTCTTTTAAATACGATAAACACAAATCACATACTTCAGAATATTTTTTTGATTCGAATCTAAGAATTATTTTAACTAAGGATAAAAAACTGTCATTGTTGTTAAGATATATTCCTCCTGTGTTTGTATCTCCATTTCCTCCAAAATATTCACATATCAAAAAAGTTCCGTTATACTTGTTGTTTTCTTCTGAAAACTCAGGTATATCAAGAAAATCTGCCAAAATTGGTAGAATTCTTTTTGAGCTATATCCATGATAGTGATACACCATTTTAGCCAAATCTTGACAATAACGATACATTGATTTACCACAATAAGGTGAGAACTCAGCTGATTCACATTTTCCATAAGCCAAATCTTGATTTATTGGAATGCGAATAACAAAATGACATAGTCCACTTTTAGCATTGATTAATTGATAGACTAATTTCACACCACCTTCTCCAACCAACTCTCCAATCAAATATGTGTGTTCACCAATGTATATAGTTTTTCCAGGGAATTCTTCAGGTGCATGCTTTTGTAAATCCAATATTTCTCTCAAAGATGATTTCTCCCTTGTAGATCTAATGCTAAAAATAATGGGGAACCTAATATAGTTTTTGTTTTTTCATCATAACCAGTAAAAATAAAAACTGTATCAAAATCAAGTTCGGTCTTGGCTTTGAAAAAGTGATAATTACTTGAATGGATCATATATTTTCCACCTTCACGAGTATCACTAAAGTATTTCATAGAACAGGCTAAACTGATCTTGAATTTATTAGCCCCCTCAACGATGGATTCAATATTGGCAAATCCATCAACATAGTTAGTATCACTTTCTAAATCTGGAGAATCTGCTATATGAAATTTTCCTTTATAATAATAGTACGTGGGTTTAAGTTCTTTTGGAGATGTTAGAGGCAACAAAGGTTGAATTAATTTAGATTTTTCCAGTTCACGAATTACGGTATTAAGTTTTTTGCTATATTGTATTTTTATTGATTTATTAAATTGAATTAATCCGTTTGCACCGAAACTTAAGTCTGTTCCAATTAAGGATAAAACTGAAAACTTATCCTTAGGAGTTTCGGCAGAAATATTCACATCAATTTCCTTAGAAAGTCCACATGTTTCTATATTACCTTCATCTGTCTGCATATATAAAGTATCTACTTTGTTATATGAAATGTAACAATAGTATTTTAACATAAACTATCCCATCCTTAATTTTTTACAAATAATTTATTATATTATTGTGTGATTCGTGATAATCCTCATCTGAATTTTTCTCAACTTATCACAAAATTTATAAGAACTTTTAGTTATATATACACTTTATTGATTATTTAAGGATGAATCCTTTTTTTCATATCCTCTTTTTCCTTTATGTAAAATTGATTGTCTCTTATTTTTGATATGCCGAACTCTTCTAATTCTTTTTTAAATTCATCATTATGAATTTCATTTAGTATATTGTTATTTTTATCTATTAACTCCACAATCTTTTTACAGTTTTTAAACTTTTCATCGTCTCTACCCAATTTTTCGGATTTCCAAAAACCAATCAAAAAATTTTTTATTGCTTTGTGATCTTCATTGCTTTCCATATGTACCTCCCCTATTTTGTTGTATAATTTTACTGCTCTTTCATAATCTGAACACGATTCATACAATTCACGAGCAGATTCATATAGTTCTATAGTTTTCGGATAATCCTTAACGGTCTTTTTTGAAGCAATATCACCATCTATCATTTTCAAACTAGCTTGCATAGTTTTTTTGTTTATACCTTTTAATTTTTGTAAAGCATTATAAAAATCTTCTCTTTTTAATTGTGCTTCGTTTAAATCACTTTCCCTTAATGCAATTCCTATTAAATGACGATATGCCTTACATTGTAAGATATAAGAGTTTTCTGATTTTAATTTTATCAATTTATTTAATCCGATTTTTATGTTGTCTTTTGCCTTATTATATAATTCAGTTTTTTCTGGCCCAGTATTATAGTCGCCTTTTTTTACCAAAGACCAACCAACACAGTCTATATAACCCATAGCTTCGTCTTCAATACTTTTATTTTCTATGGCAGCCGTAATGATATAATTACCATATTCTATACGTAAATCATATTTTTCAAACATCAAAAATAGTCGTGCACCATGCTTGCCTATTTTAATTGCATGTGCCCAATCCTTATTATCAATTGCTGTTTTTATTTCTTTTTCTAATGCTTCAGGCTTGTGTTGAAAAATGGTATCTAAACTTTCTGCAATTATATTTCTCTGAAATCGCAAATTATCAATGTTGATTTTAAGTCCAGTTTTGCTTTCTTTTGCCTCTGTTTTATATTTCTTTAATTTATTTGCTGTTTTGCTATAAGCAATGGTAATTACTATGGGTAACACTATTACAAAAAACCACAAAAAGTTGTTGTTAGCAAGGAGTTGTTTGTTAAAGTAATAGTCAATTATAGTTATTACTGTCCAAATTGCATCTGTTAATATCCAATATGTGCCAACGATAAAAATCATCGATGCGAAATGATCATCAAAAATATTATTTATTATCTGTTTTAATTGGCTTACTATCTTTCTCTTTATTTTCATGTTTAACCTCTATATTTTGCATTGTAATTTTTTATATATGGTCTATTTATTTTTGATCTATCCACTAAAACTTTATCAAAGGAATACCACACTCCGTTTGAAGGGAAAAAATCTAATGGCAACATTTTAATATACTGCTTTGAATATTCTCTAATTTGATTCTCGAAGTTTCTTTTATCCAATTTAAAATATTCACATATACATCTTAATAATGGCGAAAAAACATACTCTCCAATTTTAAAATCATACATGAAACTATGCTTAATTTGATAGTTGTACTGTTGATTATTAAGATATTTGTAAGGATAACATTTCATAATACGCTGTATTCCCATTGAGTGTTGTAATGTTTGGTCAATATCAATAGATTCTAAGTCACGCATAATTAATGATGAAATCGAAAAATCCTCATCTAATCCCAAAAGTAAATTTTGTGAGTGCCATTCAGGTTGTATTCCTTCATTTAATAATAACTTAAAATAATTATCAATAATATTAAATATTAACTCATTAATAACATATTCTTGTGGATTCTTATTGTATTTTTCAATTATTTGTATAAGCAAACATTTATTTATCAAATCATTGTTTTGTGCAAACAAAGAAAACATAGGTATAATGTATTTGATTTTATCTACATTTGAGCCTTTTGGGGTTTCTTCACGATAAACCATTCCAATATTTAATCCTTTTTCTTGATTACGATAAATCAACGACGAAGATTCGTGAAAAAAACTTAATTTAGAATAAACACCTTGATTTAATGCTTTTTCTAATAATTCAGTCATTTCCACACTTGCATATGCATGCTTGTCCGTTAAACTTCTATCAATTCGTCCTATAATACCATTATAGTTTAATTTAATGTAACCAGGGTAATCTAACAATTTTACTGTTCGTGAACTAGATAGTGGACTAACTTTTGTCAAACTTTTTTGTATAAATACACCTTTTTTTAATAATATATCAGACATATCAGGATGAACAAATATCTTATTTTCTCCAAAATCTTTAAAGAAACTTGGAATATTGCCAACGATTTCCAATGAATTTTTTTCACAACAAATCATATCTAAATAAAAAAATTCTGCATTACTTTTTGGCATTGTATTATTAGAGGTCTGATTAATCCATGTAAATCCACTAGGCGAACCATCATTAATATATCTTTCCATATATAGTAATGCTTTTTGTGGGTTATTAACTATTTGTTCAAGTAACATCAATTTCTCCTTCATTTATATTTAATAACATTTCACAATCAATATTAGCAGCCAAAAATTTATCATCTTGTATCCAAAATATTTTGCCATTGTCAGCATTTATTTTACCATAATAATTTTTAGGATAATTAAATATTTTTCTTGCATAGTGTATTACTGCTGCTGTAATCGAAGAGTTGTGTAAAATTATTATTTTTGTATCTTCTTCACATTCGTTGTCAATTATGCTATTAAGACATGCTATAACCTGTTTTTCATAACCAACTTTTGTGCTTTTGGCATTATCACGACAAAAATTATATGCATTAAATATTCCAGCATCATATAAAGAAAGTTCATGAATAAATTGAGGATTGATTTTTATGGCAACCTCTCTAGTTTTTCCCATTAATTCTTTGCTTTTTGAAGAAAGTAAATCGGAAAAAGATAGTACTTTTACTGAACTTGATAAGGTTGAAGCAATAATTCTAGCAGTATGTTCTGCTCTAACAGATTTTGCACAATAAATGTTTTTTACTTTTAGTTGTTTTAATTCTAAAAACTTTTTTATGCATAAAGCAATATATTCACCTTGAGCAATACCTTTTTCAGTCAATTCTTCATTATCATATAATGATGAAAAAGATGTTGATGTGTTTTTTACAGACTCAAAGTGCCGAATAAAGAAAATATTCATATTTTATTTCTCCTAACAATAAAAATAGAATGAATACGATACACTTTTTATATAAATTTTTTCTAATAAATTACTATAATCTAAAGTTATTATGTCCAAATACGTTAAAAACTTTAAAAACAATATGTGTAAGATTACAGTATAGTTAATCACAACATATCAAAAATTTTTTGTGTATAAACAAAAAACGAAAGTATTTTTGCTCAAAATTTTTGACCCTATATTTAAAACAAAGAAAAAAGTTATCAATTGTATCAATTTTTATATACAACTACACCTGTTTTGCTTTGTCATGATATTATGCCTGTAAAATTTATGTCTGAAAAATTTGGCTTATTTACTTTATTATAAAAAATATACTTATAGCATATCGTAAGTCAAAATATTAATTAGTATTTACAATCATAAATCTTATATTTGGTGAAAAATTGAAATTTGTTTACACTAATGGCTCGGACAAAATAACTCTATTATTGTGAAGTAAAACAATAGACTAACTCATGTTTAATGTATTCCGAATTATGCTCAATTGCAATTCATATTACAAAAACGCTTCATTTCTCGACAAAAATGTTTAGTTTTCAGATTGTGTTATATGCCATATATTAATCCGCACATTCGACAAAGCCTCCTTTAATTTGTACAATGAAGTTACAAAATTAAAGGAGGCTATTTTTATGTCCAACAAAAACATAATTCAATACCGTCAGGTTGGTGATTACATTATTCCGAATCTTATCTTACCACCCGAAGAAACAAATATCAGACTCGGCAAATGGGGAATGATGCACAAGGATTATCTTTTGAAACACCAGAAAGTACTGTTTGCAACCCTACTTGCCGAAGGCAAACTGTGGCAGTACCTTGCAGATGTTGATACTCAGGCACGACAGATGTTTGATAATCTCGTTGAGCAGATGAAACAGTCCGAAGGTGTAACCGAAAAATTGAAAGAAGAAAATCAGATGGAATGGGTATGCTGTATGCAGAACACTGAGGCAAGAGCAAAAGAAATTGTTACAACAGAACTAATTTATATATAACACCACTTTCAAAATATTGACTTTCTTGGTACAGAAGAGTATAATTAGGTTAAATTACTGAAAGGCAGGTGGACAAAATGACAATGACTATTATTTTACGAAATCGAAGTGCCGTTTTGTCCGTTTGTGATTGATGTAATACATATCTTTCTGAATTTACAAGGCATCTTCGATTTTCGGAGGTGCCTTATAATTTTTCAGAAAGAGGTTATTTTATGTATTACGTAAAACCATTAATGGCAGAGGATGTTCATTATGTGGCATCAATAATGTCGGAAACAAGCAATATTACAGTTCTTCATTCAACATATCATTCGTTGGCAGAATGGAAATGTATTTTTGAAGAAAATGCCCGTGATGCGGATGAAGAAAACTTTTTGATTTGTGCTCATTATGATGTATGTGCTTGGCTGAAACTAAACGGACTGCAAAACGAAGATGTTGCTTGGATTTCGATGCTCGTTGTTGCAGATAAGTATAAAAATCAAGGTGTCGGAAAATTTGCTATTGAATATGCTTTTGAATATCTGCATTCTAAAGGATTTAATCAAATCGGAGTTCATACAACAGAAGATAACAATGCTGCGAAAAATCTGTATGAGAAATGTGGTTTCAGTATTGTAGAACCTAAAAAGTTCAAAACAGAAGACGGCACAAATACCAATTCTTATGTTATGCTAAAAACTTTGAAACAAAAGAAATATTTACTTGAGCTTCCTGATGAAACTCATGAAGAAGCATATATTCAAATGATGGACAAATGGGAAGCTATAGAGGAAAACATCCAACCCGAATTGTTAAGACGATACAGTAAAAGTTTAGGTGCAAATGTATCGTATTCCAAGTGGCTCGAATGGTGTGAGGATGACAGAACCACAGGTTCAATGTTATCAACAGGTGTTCCGTGTACTCTATACTTTTTTGTTGATGATACAAGTAAAATATTAGGTGCAATTGAAATTAATCAGCAGAATACACACAGAGGTCATCTGCATGCAGGAATAGTACCTTGGCACAGAGGCAAGGGGCTTGGTACAAAAATGCTTGGATCAGCCTTGGAAATTTGCAGGAATATGGGTATGACAAGTGTTGATGTTGTCCCGTATAAAACCAACCAATCAGCTATTAAAACTATTCTCAAAAACGGCGGAGTTTTGACGGATGAGTTCTTTGAAGACGAAAAATGGTCACAAAGATACACAATATTGTTATGAAGAGGTGTAAAAAATGGCAAAACGAGTTATAGTTGTTCCGTATAATGAACAATGGAAAAGGGATTTTGAAACAATTAAACAGTATCTTTTGCCTGCAATAAAAGATGTAACAATAAACATTGAACATATCGGCAGTACATCAGTTGAAGGTCTTTCTGCAAAACCGATTATTGACATTGATATTGTTATCAAAGACTATTCTGTATTTGATGCTGTGGTTAAAAAGTTGGCATCTCTCGGCTACATGCACGAAGGAAATCTCGGCATAAAAGACAGAGAAGCTTTTGATTACCAAGGCAATGTAGCTTTACCAAAACATCATTTATATGTTTGTCCTGAATTTTCTTTGGAACTTCACAGGCATATTGCTTTCAGGGATTATTTGAGAAACAATCCTGAAGCTTTGCAAAAGTATAGCAATGTGAAAGAAAAAGGGGTAGAATTATTTCCCGATAGCATTGATGATTATATTGCTTATAAATCACCTTGTATTGAGGAGATTTACAGGAACTGCAGACTTAACAAACATAAAGCCATATTCTTTGACCGTGACGGAACTTTGACATATTTTACTGCTGAAAAAGAAGCGTGGCGTGATAAGACAATTAGCGAGTGGAGTGGCAAGCCGTTTGAACTTGATTACGATAAAATGATGTCGCTATTTCACCTCGCAAGCGAAGGCATAAAGCCATGGTATAAAACACTACAAGATGAGCGTGAGTTTTTCAAGAGATATTATTATCATCTGCTCATTGGTGAAGGTGTTGCAGAGGATGTTCAAACCAAATCCAAAATACTCTTTAATGAGCTTTGGTGCAATGGTGACAGAGCATTATTCTCTGAAACGGTAGAGATACTTGAATATTTCAAAAATCACGGATATAAAATGGGGGTTATCAGTGATACTTCACCGTCACTTGAATTCACATTACAGCAACTCGGTATAGCAAAGTATTTTACTTCATTTACTGCAAGCTCCTTAGTCGGTGCAGGTAAACCAAGTCCGATTATTTTCAATGCTGCACTTGAAGCACAAGGGGTAACCGCATCTGAAAGTGTATTTGTTGACGATTGCAAAGAAGAAGCGGACGGAGCAAGAGAGCAAGGATTTACAGCATTTTATCTTGACCGAAGCGGTGAAAATAATGACGAATGGACAATACATAATCTGAAACAATTAATTGATTTTATTGAGGGATAATTATGCAAAACAACGGTTTAAATTGGACTTTTAATACAGTTGCCGGCACCTATGAAAAACTGCGTCCCGGATATGTTAATGAATTGTATCAGACTATTTTTGAATACAAACCAATCAATAATCTGAGCAGTGTTATTGAAATCGGTATCGGTGGCGGTCAGGCAACATTGCCTTTCTTAAAAACAGGTTGCAAGCTTACAGCAATTGATTACGGTGTTAATTTCTGCGAAATCTGCCGTGAAAAATTCAAAGAATATCCAAATTTTTCTGCCATATCGGGAAAGTTTGAAGATATTGATATGTGCGATGAATATGACTTGCTTTATTCTGCTTCTGCCTTTCATTGGATTCCAGAAGAAATTGGCTATAAAAAGGTTTATGATATGCTGAAAGACGGCGGTGTGTTTGCACGATTTGCAAATCATCCGTTCCGTGATAAAGGAAAGCCTGAGCTGACATCAGAAATGGACAGAATCTATGCAGAATATTATTATAAATATCACAACAAAGACCCTAAACCACCTGTTGAATACACAGAACAACAGGCACACAACAGAGCTTTAATTGCAGAGAAATACGGCTTTACGGATATTCAATATAAACTGTTTTACCGTACACGCACTTTTACCGCAAAAGAATATATAACGCTTCTTGGTACATATTCAGACCATATTGCTATTGAAGCAACTATCCGAAATGAATTCTTTTCAAAAATAGAAGATGCAATCAACCGCCACGGTGGAGAAATTACTATTTACGATACAATAGATTTGCAGTTGGCAAAGAAATGAGGATATGAAATGATTATTGAACTTGCTTTAGCAAAAGATAAACCAAAAATCGCAAAACTAGACAACCATATACCATCCTCTTGTCTCGGTGAGTGCATACATAATGGGCAAGTTTATATTTTGAAAGATGATTCAATCAAAAATGGTGGATTTAATCATAGAATCAAAGACCCTGTTGTAGGCGTTCTTCGGTATAGTTTGTTTTGGCAAACCATTCCATTTCTTGATTTGCTTTTTATTGACGAAAATTATCGTAATAATGGCTATGGAACACAAATGATAAACCGTTGGGAAAGCACAATGAAAATTATGGGATATAAAAATGTTATGACGAGCACTCAAGCGAATGAAAATTCATGGCAATTCTATGAAAAACTTGGTTATAAAAAAGTGGGCTCTTTTCTGCCTCCCGAACAGACTGCCGATGAATGGATTTATTTGAAATCGCTCTTATTATAAAGGATGATAATAGCAATGATAAAGCAAGTTGAAAACAAGGAACAACTGAATATTTGTCTTGATATAATCCGTAGCAGTTTTATAACGGTTGCGGAGGAGTTTGGTTTGACCGAAAATAACTGTCCTTCGCATACGGCATTTATGACTATAGATAAGCTTCAAAAACAGTTTGACGATGGCAGACCGATGTTTCTGTTTTATCAAGATGTCGTTCCTGTCGGTTACTTTTCTCTTGCAAAGTGCAGTGATGAAGAATGGGAATTAAGCAACCTTGCAGTATTGCCTGAATATCGTCATTTAGGTATCGGTAAAGCAATGGTTGATTATGCTGTTACAACGGTTAAAAATTATGGTGGTACTAAAATATCAATCGGAATAATTGAAGAAAACATAACACTAAAAAACTGGTATTTGAAACTCGGTTTCAACCACATTTCAACACGTAAATTTGAGCATTTACCTTTTACGGTTGGTTGTATGGAGATGAAATTATAATATGGATAAAAAATACGATTTAGTAAACGCAATCAAACTGAATACTGAAACAATTTTCACCAATGCGGATATAATGCTTCAGACTTGCAATATGGACTATGTTCTTTGCGATATGCCGATTTGGAAACACTGTTACCATATGTTACACAGTTTGGATCAATGGTACATAAACCCTAAGGAATATGAGCATCCGCTGTTTCATACGGAGAATTTAAACTCTCTTGATATTGCAAGTGAAGAAACATTGTCAAAAGAGCAAATACAAGAATATTTAAATAGCATAAAATCAAAAATCACAGATTATCTGAACAGCATTGATGATGAAATGTTATATGAGATACCAACCGGCTGTAAGTAAAACCGACTTGGCTTGATAATGTCGCAGTTCCGTCATTTTTATGCACATTTAGGGAATATAAATGCAACTACGATAATCGAAACCAACCAATGGCCAAGAGTTGTTGGAATTACAGGTAAAAGCGGAAAATCCACTTCAGGCTTGTGGGAGTGATTTAATATGATTGAATTTAAAGAGATTAAAACAGATCAAGAATTAAAGGCTGTTCTTGAAATGTGTTATAGGATTTTAGGAAATGATAATGCAGAATTGTATGGGGACGAAGCTTGGTCAAGAAGGTTAAGAGACAGAAAACAACCATTGTTATATGCTTGTAACAATGAAAAGGTAGTTTCAGCAGTTTTAGGTCGTGCTGAAAACAAAGATAGTCTTGTAATTGGATTTGTCGCTTGCGATGAAAATCATCGCAGACAAGGTATCACTAAAAAACTGATGGAACTCTTTGAAGAAAAAGCAAGAGAATTGGGATACAAATACATAACTTTAGGTTCTAAAGAAGATGCTTTTTACGAAAAGTGTGGTTATAAGACCATCTTTGAAATTAACTCTCAAAACATTTATCAGAAAGTTTTATAGGGTGAAAAATGATAGACAGAAATATTCCATATTACAATCTAATACTAAAATGCGATAAAATCTGCACAGCGCCTGTTTCGTTACCCGAAGGATACAGGTTTAAGATGTATGATGTGGGTGATGAAAAATATTGGGCAAAACTTGAATATGAAATCGGTGATTTTGCAACCATTGAAGAAGCTGAATCATATTTCAAAACAAATTACTGTAGCCAATTTGATAGTTTGAAAAAACGTTGCATTTTTGTTGTTGATGTTTATGGTGATATTGTAGGCTCGTGTATCGCTTGGCACGATTTAAAAGACAATGATAAAGTCGCTTCCCTGCATTGGCTCGTTGTTTCACCCAAACATCAAGGTAAACATATAGGTTTGGCTCTTTGTCAAAAGGTATTAGAAATTTTCAACAAGCATGGAAAAACTCCCGTATATATTCACACACAACCGTGGAGTTATAAGGCTGTACTGCTATATATAAAACTTGGATTCAAAATTCAGAAAATCGATACTTTTTCACATTATGAAAATCAGTATGAACAAGCTATTATAACTTTAAAAAATGTATTAGCTGAAGAACAATTTAATAAGGTTATAGACAATTCAGAATAACTCTATATAAAAAAGTGCAACCCGCATCGTAGCATTGCAGCTATGGTGCGGGTTTTGTGTGTTATTGTATTGGAAAATATGCATTTTTGTCGAAAAATGCAGCGTTTTTGTAAACTGCCTTGAACATAAAACTAGATTGCTGTACTTTTAATATGTATAGATATAATTTGATTGGCGAAATCAACAAAAAATTGGTTCCATCACCGTCATTTCGACAAATTTCAAAAACATTAAAAATTTTGTGTTGCTTTTTGTGGATTTCAACACTTTATATATAGAGAATAAGTATTGATTACAGTTTATTTCTGTAATTATACTTATTAAGTACCTGCTTCTTTCTTTTGGTTGTTACTTCGGTGTAGATTTCAGTCGTAGCAACGCTGCTATGACCAAGGATTTCCTGTACCGATCGCAAATCAGCACCGTTTACAAGAAGATTTGTAGCAAATGTATGTCGCAAATAATGGGGCGTCGACTTCTCATTTATTCCACAGGCTCGTTTTGTTGAATTATAAATATATTCTATACCGTGTATGCTTAGCTGTTCGCCAAAACGATTTACAAATATTTTTTCTGTATTTGTTGGTCTGCTTTTACGGATTTTCAGCCACCGGGTAAGATTGTTCCAAGTGTCGTTACAGGATATGTAAATTAGTCTCTGTTTCCGACCTTTACCGTGAATGAGAATTGTCCTTTCAGAGTGGATAATATCGCCTAAAGATATATTAGAGGCTTCAGCAATTCTTATGCCGGTACTTATCAGAATATCAATTAATGCAAGATTGCGGTAATTCTTCCATAAGTCAAAAGCGGTTGTTTCTTTTTCGGCACAGTTAGCAAGATATGTAAGTAGTTTTGATGTTTCTTTAACGGCCAAAGTCTTTGGGAGCCGTCGCTCTTTCTTATAGCGAAAGTGGTGATTTTGATAGTAGTTTACATCAGTATAACCTTGCTCATAAAGGAAATCGAAAAACATTTTTAGTGTAATTAACTTTCGGCAAATTGTGTTATCTTTGAGCTCACGCTCTTTGGATAACATTTGCACATATTTCAGAATAACCGTTTCATCAAGCTCATCATCTTGTAGAAATGCCTGAAAATCTTTTAAATCCGAACGGTAAGCTATTATCGTTTTATCGGATAAATTTTTTGTAGATTGGATGACTTGTATAAATTCATCACTTGCTGTTTTTATACTTTTCATTTGATCACTCCTCGAAATTTTGAAAATGTGTTCGCAAAATCATTTTAACAGAATTTCGGGGAGAGTTATATAAACTTACAATAACTAAGAATTATTGTGAGTAAAAATTTAAGACATATGAAGGTTTTATAATTTAATGTCGTTTCCATTTCAAATTGAGGGATTTACAATGCGAAAGAAAAATAATAAATCTTATTACATAAGTACTTTTTGGACTATAACTGTTTATGCATTTTTTACAATAATGCTTCTATGTATATCTTTTTTTGTTTTTTTACTTTTTAAAGCATTATTTGTCAAAGTGTTTCAAGTTGAACAATCTATTGGGGATATGATTTCATTAATTGTATCTATAATAGTATTTATTTTACCTCTGATACCGCAAATGAAAAACACTTGCAAAAAAATAATAAATAAAACACTTCAGAAAATATATATGCAACATCGAAAGAAAACAATAAAATCTAGTATCAAAACTACAACTGAACAAGAGACTATAATAAACGAAGCTTTAAGGCTACTAAAAAGCAATGAAGGTCATTTGATAGCTTTAGAAGGATCTCCAAATAAAGGAAAAACAACAACTGCGATACTGCTGTTTGATAATATTGGCAGCGATACAAACTTGTTTGAATTATTTGTTCAACTGCAACATCAGATTTATTATATTGATGCAGGATATGAAAAAAACTTTTTGATGGATCATTTAAACAATAACATTGATGCATCAAAATCATTAACCATTATTGATAATGTTCATAAACTTTCATCAAACTTACTTGTTTTGATGTTGAACAAAATTTCATCTATTACAAAATATGCTGATAATATAGGAAGTAAAAATTTAATTGTTTTGTTGTACGAAGATTCTACCAATAATCCAATAAAGCGTATTATATGTGAATATTTAAACAGAGAAGATTTTGAAGACGATGAAATGTTTTTTAAATTAAAATCCACACCATATAATAACGATATAGCGATAGAAATAAATCCAATTTTCGATGTTGAGGGAGCTATTCTAAATAGAATCAAATGTGAGTATAATGAATTAATACAATCACATTTATTGAATTTATATACTTCAGGCAATAATAATAAACTTTTAAAATTATTGTTAGAAATGCTCTCTCAATCGCCCAACTGCCAAGAAGTAGAATTACTACAATTGACTACAATTGTAATTGTATTAAGTATGCATTGCGGATTCGTTACACAAGATGCAATGTTAAAAGTATGGGAAAACACAACAACTCAATTTAAAAGAAAACGCTGTTTAACTTTAATAAGAAATTTTCACAAAAACGGTTTTTTTACTCTTTTTCCTTTTACAAAAAAAACGTATTTATTTAATGAGTCCATAGCTCTCGAGTACAAAAAAAGATTTTTCCCTGTAAAACAATTTAGAAATTATTATTATAAATGCACGGACTATTTATATAAATCTAAATTCTATAATTCGATAGAATTAGAGTGGGCAAATCTTATTGCTTGTTCACCAAGTGAGATTCTTAGCATTCCAGAATTCGAAAAAGAAGATTTATTCTATTCATCTATAGAAACGATGAATAAAAGCTACGCACTTCGAATACTAGAAGAAGAAATCACACTAGATAAACAAAAAAATCATCTTTTTGATGTTGAACTTGGTATTCTTTATATTAAAACTGGTCAATGGAATTTAGCTCGGCAAATTCTTAAACCTTATATATCAAATAAAGAAATAAACGAAAAACTTATACAACTTCAATTGCAAATTATAGAAGCAGACCATGGGATTGACGCTATTGAAAATCTTGAGATTTTGAAAAAAATAAAAAACTCAAGTTGTGATGCTTTCATCCAATTACAGGCAGAATATTGGCAAGCTCATATAAAAATGGAACAAGGTGATTTCAATCTAACAGTATGGGAAGCATTACAAAATAATATAGAAGTAAATTCACACTGGAAAAATCGGCATACGTATGCACATTTAATTCATCGTATTACTGCAGATAGTTGTAGAACATTTTTCTTAAAAGGTAACAACAACTACTACTTTTTTAATAAAACATTATCTTTTTTTAATACCCATAAGGTTAAACCAAATCTACAAGAAGACTTGGCTTTAGTGGAATTGGAAAATGCACATTATATTCATTATGAATTAGTTTACCAGTTGGGTATTTGGAGAATGTATCGCTTTCCTCATGATAAAAACAGAAGTTTTTTAGATTCGGTTAATTTAAGTGCTTTAATTGATTCTTCGATAACATTGTACGATAAAAGCATTACTCATTTTTTAAAAGCAGGCAACAAAACTTGGCGGACTGCTCAAATACGACGTGCGGAACTTTCTTTGTGCAGTCCAATGCCCAATTTTGTCGAATTATTATCTCAATTAAATGATTTTGAAAAATATTCAAGTGAAAATAGTGTAGATGTATTTAGTGGATATATAGCTTGTTTAAAAGGTAAAGCATATGCACTATATGCCTTGACGGTTTTTTTAGGAAACGAGGATTCCTCTTATGAAATGTATCTTAAAAAATCCTCTCAAGAACTAAAAAAATCAATTCAAATATATAATCACTACGGAAACAACTTTGGTGCTCTTCGCTCCGAATTGTTATTTATAATTGTAAACACAATAAAAAACATGGAAAGAACAAAAGACCAAGCAATAAATTTGGAAAACTTTAAGTCAAGGGCACAACAATTGAAAAAACAATTTAGTAGTGATAATATACGCGAGCAACAAGTGCTAAAATATCTGACTGAAATGTCCTCACTCAAAATATCAGATTTTATAAATATCCTTAAGTATTATCCTATAGTACTTCAGTAGAAAATGGGAGATTTTTATTGTTTTTTATTTTTGCAATTGTTTTTTTTGATTTTTCCATTAATGTATCAGATATATTGTTTGTATAATATGTCTCTGCAATAATTTCACCTATCAAAACAGCATCATTTGGAGTCAATCCTTGTCTAGTTGCTGCTGCTGTTCCAAGTCTTAACCCGCGGCCTAAGTGATAAGGAAGTCGCCTGTAATTGGTAAGTATTAGCAACTTTTCAAGGTTTGTAAAAAAATTATATCCAAAATCGTCATCTAAGACAGGTATCCAAATTTGTTGCGTAATAGGTATATTTTTTTTACGTTTAACTACGGGGACTTGATTTTTCAACAAAGCATTTTCTAATGCCATTGTGTTCTCGAAAATGTTTTGAGAGTATTCTCTCAAAACATTTTTGGACGGAAGAGTAAGAACTGCTTTAAAAATTTCCTTTGGATGAGAGTTTGAAACATATGTAGCAACTCCAGAAAGAATGTTTTCCCACATAGCATCACATTCTTTTGAAAAAAAGGCAGCCTTTTGAGGACCTGGATAGTTTTTATGTAATGTTGTAAGAATTAAATCCATTCCCATTTCAAATGGGTTTTTATAATCTCCAGCCAAAATATGTGTTAAGTACTGTGATGCATCAAATATTTTATATATGTTATTATATCTCTTCATCCAACTAAAATCTTCGTAATTCAATCCATCGCTTCTATCGACAAAAATAAATTTTGGATGCCAATCATTAATTAGCGCTGTAGTTTTTTCTACATTTATACAGCAATTACTTTCATCTATTATACATTCTTTTACAGAAAGTCCTAAACGTCTCAGTATTTGTGCAGTTGCATAATGTCCCCCTGCATTTTCAGGAATAATTAAAACTTTGTCTCCGATATCGGCAATCGACATAAACAGCACAATATGTGCATGTAACCCCGAATATAATTTAAAACTTGAAGTTTTCGCCCCTAATGCTCTTTCCCAGTTGCCATACAAACTAGTCATAAGATCTCTTGATTTACTACGTCCGGCAAAACAAACTTTAGAGTGTTTACCTCTTGAATCTTCAGGAATATACAGCCCCTCAGCAAATGTTGTATCCTCATTACATTTCCAAGGAATGTTTTCGGTTGGATTAAGAATCAACGCTTCGTTAAATTCGACTCGTAAATCATTAAAATTACAATATAAGTTATTTTTCATTTTTCATTCCCCTAACGAATTACACCTGAATATACAACAGAACTTTGCGGAACGGTTACTAATCCATTTGAAGCGTGATGTTCGAATACCAAACCTAATTCCTCAATCATCTGAGAGTAGTTTTGATCTGTTGGTGTTATAGCGTAGGATGCTGAAAGTGTTCTCATAATGAACGTCTTTTTATCTAAATATTCTGTACTGTCAAGGTAAATATGTGTATATTTATATGACTTTGCAGTAAAACAATCTTTATACGAATCTTCAAAAAAAGAACGGGCATGTACTTCACGCCGATAATTTGGACAAAATTCTTTTATTACAGCTTCATTATCATAAAATAATTCGTTGTTATGTTCTTTACTATTCCAAACCAAAACCAAAAATCCATCAGAACGAAGTATTCGTTTGAACTCTGATAAACTTTTTTTACGATCAAACAAATGAAAAGCTTGAGCGACAGTAATATAATCAACACTTCCATCTGGAAGGCCAGTATCTTCTGCAGGCTTTTGTAACAATTTTATATTTTTATTATTTGAGAATCGTGTTTCAAGTTCATTAAACATATCTTTGTCTGGTTCTACAGCAAATATGTTGTTAGTTATTTCAGCAATAAGTTTTGTGTGAATGCCTGTACCAGCACCCACATCTGCCACTATTGAATTATCACTTAATCCTAAAGTTTCTTTAAGAAAATTGGAATATTCTTTAGAATATTGTGGACGATATTTTGCGTATATTTGTGCTTTCCCTTGAAAACTCCCCAAAATACTATTCATTTTTTACAACCTTTCTAGAAAGAATAAAATATTTGACTAAATAATTTTCTGAAATCTTAAATATTACTCACAATAATTCTTAGTTATTGTAAGAGAATATAGTTATAATAAAGGAGTTCAATAGATAAGTTAAATCTAAAAGAATTAATTGAAATTGGCTTTATAGCAACGTGAAAGAATTGTCATAACAATTAGTGTAATAAAAAAATCGCCCCATTGGAAAAGCAGAAAAAACTGCTATTCCAATGGGGCTTTTGTTTTTGGTAAAGAATCGAGACTTGAGTTTGATTTAAATAAACTGCGTATTTCTACAGTTTTATAATAATGTTTTAATAAAATTGAGATTATTCGATAGAAAATACTGAAACATACAATACATCATACAGATAAATTCTATTTGACAATCGGTGCATTCCGCCCGTAATACTAAGGGTAAAAACGCACTAAAAACACCCCTCTTGAAAAAATATTTTCAAAGAAACGGAAACTGCCCTCACAAATGTGAGAGCAGGTAATCATAGTATTTTTGTCTTGAGAACTAAATTAGATGCATCTTTGTAACCAAGCTTTCCGTAAAAGTGATTATGCAAAGCATCGTTTACCGACTGTAACTGAACAAGCATTGCACCTTCTTTTTTGACGCACTCTTCTAACTGTTTCATGAATACTGTTCCATAACCTTTGTTTTGCAACTGTAAGGCAATAACAATTTCAACCAAGTCATACGCAAAACAATCATCATATTGCTCGAAATAACCAATCGCAAATGCAATAATATTATTCTTGTTTTCCCAAACTAAACAATATGAATCCTCACGGCTCCAGACCTGATGAATACGTTTGTATGTAGTTTCAGTTGTCCATTCAGCATCTTCATTATTGTTATAGTATTCGATATAAAGTGGAACAACATTATTTATATCTTCCTCCGACATTTTTCTGAGTGTGGTTTTGATTCTCTCAAACATAATTAATCCTCGTATATTATTTTAGCTGTGCAATTTCATTTGCAACTTGTTTTATGGTTTTATTTACTGTATCGATTTTAATTGTGTCCAAATGCTGATACTTAGAAATTCGGGCAATGCTTCTTTTGATAACATCTTCTGTACGTATGCCTACATTAACATCTGCCTCTAATCTTTTACGAAGTGTTGCTTCATCAGTTATAAGGGAGATGCATTTCACATTACAGTTCTCAGTATTCAACCTTTCGACAATAGAATTGATTATGAATTGTTCGTGCATTACCCAACAGAAGATAATGTTTTCGTAAGCAGAGCAACGCAGAAAATTATTAAGCAAAAAACAAATATTATCCGTTACCATAGCCTTTATTTCTTCTGTTACCTGAAAAGGACTTGCATCCCAACACCAATCACCGTCAAGAAATACGCTGTTCGGTAAATCTATTTTCAATTGTTGACTTACGGCGGTTTTGCCAACACCCATTGTACCGCCAATCAGATATAGTGTTTTCATTTTACTTCTCCATAAAAATAGCTCTACCGTCTTCAACATAGCCACATGATTCATATAGCTTTTGAGCTACAGGATTATTGACATTAACATATAAGCGAATGCCCGTTGCATTTAACTCATCCTTTAATTCATCAGCTTTTTTAAGCAAAGCTTTTGCCAAACCATTGCCACGGTAGGATGGCTCAACCCATAATTCATCAACATAAATATGACCGTGTCCGTTCCATCTGCTGCCGATTTTAGCTATGTAAACACAGGAAATCCAACCGACATATCTGCCTTGAACCTTAACGGCATAAACATACAGGTCGGAATTCAACAATTCATTTTTCATCTGTTCAGAAATTGATATTTGTGAAGGAGCACGCTCATTACCGGATTCTCTCCAAAATACCATATCATCAAACATCGAATAGTTATTTATATCAATCTTTTCAATTGTATAATTCATTAAATATCACCTATCAACAAAAAATCATTTATCTATTTTCTTCAAAATTAACGGTTGAAGGATATTTACTTTCAGTCATCTGTGATTTTATTTTTGCTACCTGCTCTATATCAACATCATATATATTTGCAATAGCAAAAGCATAATAAATGACATCAAACAATTCTTCATCAACCGTACCTGAAATATCGGTGCTGTTATCAGCTTTTAATCCTTTTCGCATAGCACGAGATAATTCCCCGACCTCTTCGGATAGTTTCAAGAAATAATCTTTCAATAGTTCAGGATGAAAGTCCTTTTCTTTAATATAAGTCTGTAAGTATTTAATTGTTGTCTTTCCATCCATAAATATTTACCTCATCAAAAATCTTAATGTGTTAATTATAACACAGCCAATCAGAACAAATCAACCTACATACATTACTATCCGTTCAGTTCTGTATCAAAAACTTCATTTAACCTATACCTGCTCACATTGTAGCTGTTCTCACGTTCAATGGCACCGGATTTTACAAGCTCGGTCAGGCGTTTCTTTGAAAATGATGTTGAACCGAAATATGCATCAAAATTTGCAACGGGAAGCACAACCCAATCTGTGTCCTCCTGTCGGTTTGCATAGTAATATTTTATCAGTGTTTCGAGTGCAAAAGCTGTACTCTGCACTTTGGTAAAGTCAGCTATCTTTGCTTTTGTTTCTTCGGGTAGTTCAAAATTCTTGTTTTTCAGTTCACTAAGTTCTAATGCAGATGAAAGTATATCATCAAACCTCAATATCCAGGCACCTTTGGTTTTGAGATAATAAGTGCTGAAATGCATACGGGTAACTTTATCACGCCAAGCGGTATCGAAATTCTTGTCCATAAGAGAATACTTTTCAATCTCTTTTGACGTGAACTTATCGGGATTTGATATAACAAATTTCATTGCATTGTGAAAATGTCTGTAAAACCAACCTTCACCGTTTTCTGATACAAGTTCGGGAAATTCGCTGTGATATTCTCTGAAGTCTGTCCTGAACCGCCAATCTTCTTTTTCTTTTGTATTATCCTTGTCGGGGATACTGCACCAAGCAGATATTGCCCGTCTTGAATATTCAATGTCGGCAATACCGTTCTTGAACATATATCCTCTTGCGATTATGGTCAACACTCTTGGAAATCCCTCAAAGCCTTGTATGCCCTCACGGGTGAATCTGCCGAGAAATGAATTATCATTTTTGTTGTCACGCTTGTATATGGGCACTTCCGTGTAAGCCTTAAACTCAGCTATTTCATTTAACATAAGACGCACCCCTTTCAATGATATATTTCTCTGCTTCGGTCAGTAAAATATCAAATATATATCTTCTGTAGCCTGCCGCAACAACATAGGGTACGGCATCATTTAACCTGATAATTTTTGAAAGAAGTCTTCTGCATTCTTCCGTTACCGCTTCCTTGTAATCATAGGTTTTTGACTTGTTTCTGTAAGCTAACATCATTGCAGTCATTTCATCGCTGTCATTTCCAAAATGTAGTGAAGTAAGGTTATGTAGCTTGTTTTCTGCATATCTGTCACAGATAATATCAGAAAAAACTCTGTCACCGTTGTGTCTGAAATCACAGAATAACTCAATGTAAGGTTCAAAGCGGTCACCGATAAGATATGACCTTAAAAACTGTTCTCTTTCTTCAGGGGGCATAAACTGCCATTTGCACTCTTGTATCTGATTGTAGATTTCTTCAATTTCTTCAGGAGTGAAGTCGGTAAAAAGTGCATAAAGCTCATCCGTATCATAATCATTTTCCTGACCACGCATAAAGAGAATACGCTCAATGTCGGACTTTCTTTCGGGAATATCGGAATTGTTTCTGTTGTTACGGATTCTGCTTAAACAATGCTCATAATCATTCATCAAAGCAGAAACTCTCTTCAGCTTCTTTTTATCAAAACCTGATTTCCAATCGGGGTTTTGAGCAAAAGTGAAAATCTCACTGTCAGGTGCAGCTGGTTCCTTTGCTTTAGGTGTGTTCCTTTTCAGCTCATAAGCATAATACGGCAGTCTTTCAAGGTTTGAGCTGACACCCGACCAATCGGTGTTTTTGAAGAATTCCCTGAACTGCTCGTCATATGTTTTCTCATACCAAGCTTTGCGTTCGTTCTGCTTTTCGATAAGGGACTTGTATTTGAGAAACAGACTTTTCGGTGCTCTATTTGTTACAAGGTAGTCCGAAAGGTCAGGCTTAACACCGCTTTTTGCAGAGTCAATTTCCAAGCCTGTGAGTATGGCAAGAGTTTCCGTTTCCTTTCTGTACTGTGCCTTCTTGCCCTTTGCATTTTCATCATAGGCTAAAATACTTCTGTTAAGTGCAGCATTCGAGATTTGTCCAACACGGGAGGAAAAAGTGTTTTTAACCGTTTCAAATCTTGCTTCCCAATCCTGTGCATCGGATACTATTGGTTCTTCTGTCGGTATAAACAACAAAGGTAATGGATTATCGCTTTTACCGTAATACTCAGGTTCTGTTTCCTTTGTATAAAGATAAGAAATGATAATACGGTCGACAATAGTTTTTACCATATCACCGTCAAAATCAGCACCGCCAAGTCTCATAGGTATATCGGAATTATCCGATACCATAATGACATCGGTTAAATGGCTGAAATATTTATCTCTGTAATATCCCACATCTTTTAAAGGTCGCACCTGCACACTTTCATTTTTAGATATATGAGGATTGCGAAGAAGTGAATATTTGTAATCTGTGCCATAGCTGTTTCCGGGTGCATAGACAAAGTTACCGGATAATTCTTCATTATTGATGTCGGCATATTTTCTGCTACCATCAGCAAGAAAAGCCAAAAGAGACATTAAGTCTGCAGATAAATATCTGTTATCACCCTGAACAAAAAGCTGACCTATAGCATACTTTCTTAAAATGTTTTCTGCAATATCATCTATGTCTTTAGAGAAGAAAGGCTCATCAATGAGCAATGAGTTTCTGTTAATAAGTCTTGCTTTGATTCTTAACTCTTCATCAACGTCATCCAAATGTTTCGTATAGTAATCTATTCTGTATTTTCTGTTATTGCAGTAATCGTAATATGCCTGCTCCGTTGCTTTTGTCAGCCACTCTCTTTTATCTCTTGACGGACTTTCTTTCCAACCCAAAGGTAAATCCTTAGGTCTGAATTTTTCTTCGGGAATTGCAACGGTATTCAAAAACTGAAAGTTAAGCTCAGTTAAATTTTCCTTTTCACCTTTACCTACATTTGAAATATATAACGAGTGTCTGTATTTTTTACAACGTTCAAGATAATCGTTAAAGGTTAAATTGTTTTCACTCAGCCAACCTTTACCCTTGAACATTGTATCGGTAAGAATAAGATTTATTTTGTCAACAGGATGCTCAACACCCCACATATCTTTAACTGAATATATACCTAAACTTTTAAGAAAAGATTTGAAATCGACTTCGTGCACCATACCTTTTATGTAGGGTAAACGAATCTGAAAAGAAGAATGGGTGTGCTTACCGCAGAACTGTTTATCAATTTCTTTTGCAAATAAGGGAGAGATAAAACCTTCACCGTCAAATGAATCATAAGAAAATTCAATATCCTTTTCGGTGCGTTTGTATTTTTTTACTGCTTTGTTTTTATCTTTTGATGTAACTGTTACGGCGTGAGTTTTAATAAATCTTTCCCATGTTCTGATGATAACAATGCTGTCTTTATCAAAAAGATTTTTGCTTTCAATTCTTGTACCGCCCGAAAACATAAGTCCGTTGTAAGCATAAAGCTTACTTAACTGACACAAACCGATGTTCATATCAAGCTGTATTCTTGCTTTTACTTTTTCATAAATATCACTTCTTATGAAAGACAATCGAGCGTTTCTGCTCATACTTGCAGAGCGTTCAAAGGCAACAAAGTTTTTCATTCCCGTTCCTAAATCAATATTTATTCCCTCGGGACTAAACATTGATTTTGCTTTTAACTGTCTTAAACGGATGCGTTCACTCTTTGCATCTCTGTCAAAAATTCCGCTGAAGTCAATATAAACTATCACATCGGAGAGCTCGGAAATTTTTGTATCGCTCTTCGGCTGAGTAAATTTATCTGAAGATAAAACACTCATTAACTGATAAAACATAGCACAGTCTTCCTGTAAACTGTTTTCTTTATTCATTAAACACTTCTCAGTTGCACTGTTATTAAAATTAAATATATATGTTTCTTCATTTTGCTTTTCGGCATAAGAGATAATTCCTCTTGCTGAAAGCATCGGTATTTCATAAGTAATATGTGCCATTGTTTCACCTCTGATGCACTTATTCTGTATAAAGGATACTACAGCCACCCCTGTAATGTCAACTCTTTTGCACCCGAATAATCGGGTGCTTTTTTCATTTAAAACAGCGGTATTACTTTAATAAAACAGCGGTATTACTTTAACGAGCATTGGATTTTGGTACCACAAAATCCGTTTCGGGGAAAGCCACCCCGAAAATCAAAACAGAAAAGAGGTGAAAATTTTTGAAAGAAAACAAAAAGACGAAACTTGTTAAAGCATATTTTACCGAAGAGGATTACGAAAGACTTAATTATCTTTGCAGTATTATGAAAATTTCAAAATCAAAAATGATTCGGTTTCTGCTTTATTACAAGAACATTAAAGAAGCTCCGCCTGTTGATTACACAGTTTTAATCAGAGAAATGCGAGCAGTCGGCAACAATTTAAATCAGCTTGCAAGAGTTGCAAATGCAAAAGGTTGGATAAATGAAAAGGAATTACGTGCCGTTATTCTTTCTCTTCGTGAACTTGAAAAGAAAATATCGGCTGAGTTTCATTTAAGTAAGGAGGATGAATATTGGCAGTAACAAAAATTTGGTCGGTTAAAGGTGCACTTAAAAGTGTTGTTGATTATGCAATGAATCCTGATAAAACGCTTAATGATTATTACACTAACAGCGAATTGCAATCACTCAAAGATGTAATTGATTATGCAGTTGAAAGTGAAAAAACAGAAATGCAATATTTTGTAAGCGGAATAAATTGCAATCCTGAGTTTGCCCGTGACCAGATGACAGAAACAAAAAAATTATTTCATAAGCAAGATGGGATAATTGCATTCCATGGTTATCAGAGCTTTAAACCGGGTGAGGTTACACCTGAGCTTGCTCACGAAATCGGAAAAGAGCTTGCCGAGAAATTATGGGGAGACCGACACGAGGTTATTGTAGCAACACATCTTGACCGAGGTCACATTCATAATCATTTTGTTGTTAATAGTGTTTCAATGGTTGACGGAAAAAAGTTCAATGCCTGCAAACAAAGTTATGCGTTAATGAGAAAAGTATCTGATGAACTTTGCCTTGCTCACGGTTTATCTATTGTTGAAAAGCCGAGTAAAGCTCCGAGAAGGATGACATACCTTGCAGAGAAAAACGGTGAAAGTCATCAGTATGATTTATTGAAATTTCACATTGATGATTGTTTATCACGCAGTTCAAACATCAGAACTTTTATTTGGCTTATGGAAAAGAAGGGATATACTTTTGATTTCAACAGACCCGAGCCGACAGTTTATCACAAAAGATTCAACCGTCCCGTATGGCTTTGTGACCTTGGTGACGGTTATACAATTAACGATATTGAAGAAGTAATACTGACAAAAAGACATTACACGAGAAGAGTCGTTCACGATTCAATCACCTTCAAGACATTATTCTTTGACGGCAACCCTTACAATTACAAAAGCGGAATCAGCAGCTCTTACACTTGCTTGTGTAAAGGGCTGTTGATGTTTAAGGAGCATCCTCATTGCAATGATGTTGAAAATTATCTTGAACAGGAGCTTTTGAAATTCGACCAGCTTTGCGAAGAACAGAACTTGTTGCTTGACAATGATGTTGAAAGCTATGAAGACCTTGAAGCACTAATTACAAACACCGAAAAGGAATTAAAGGAAATGGATGAAGCAAGAAATGTGTTCAGGAACAAATTAAAGTGTGCTGTCCGTGTAGGTGATGAAAATCTGCAGAATGAAGTCCGTGAGGACATTGCAACTCTTACTGCCGCTATGCGAGTTGCAAGAAAGAACATCAAAATTTTAAACAGAGTTAAATACAGGGCTGAGGATGTAGTAAACAGAATGGATAGCATCAACGAGCATTCAAGAATGTATGAGCGTTATGCTCGTGATGACTACAGAACGAAAACAAATACAAACAAAATTCAGGAAAGGAGCCGATAAAATGGCTAGTAATAATTTAAAAGTACCGGTGAATATCCCGGTAGAAAAAATCCGTCCCTTTGAGGGACATCCGTATAAAGTTATTGACAATGAAGAGATGAACTCTCTTATTGAGAGCATACAGCAGAAAGGTGTCATCTCACCCATTGTAGTAAGACCTTTAGAGAATACAACAGATGAATACGAAATCATCTCAGGACACAGACGCCTGAGAGCATCAGTAAAAGCAGGGCTGGAAACAGTACCTGCTTTAATTTATGCCGTGAGCAGAGATGAAGCGGCTATTATGCTCGTTGACAGTAATCTGCATAGAGAGCATATATTGCCGTCGGAAAAGGCGTTTGCACTTAAACTCAAAATGGATGCAATGAGCAGACAAGGACAGAGAACTGATTTAACTTCCACCCAAGTTGGGCGGAAGTTAGAAACTGCCGAAATCATAGGTGAACAAATTAACGAAAGTAAAAATACGGTTAGAAGATATATACGTCTGACTTATCTTATTCCCGAGCTGCTTGAAATGATGGACGAAGATAAAATTGCCTTCTCCGTCGGTGTTGAGCTTTCGTTCCTTGATGACCAGTTGCAGTATGATTTGCTTCGAGTAATTGAGGAGTTTGATTGTACACCATCATATTCCCAGGCGTGGCATATGCACAGAGATTTCAATTCAGGCACACTTACTGCAGAAAGCATTGAAGACAGGCTTATGTCAGAAAAGCCGAATCAGAAGCAAATGTTCAAACTCCCGCTTGAGCAGGTGCAGAAATTCTATCCGAGTGCTAATAAACAACAGCTTGAAGATTATGTTATGAAAGCCTGTGAGTATTACAACAAGGCTTTACAGCGTCAGCGAAGTCGTGACAGAGATGCGAGATAAGGAGGTAGCCTATGGGTGATGAAGTAAAAATTAATTATTCCGAAACAAATGTTAATCCTGATAATCTCAGCGGTGTTCTCATTTCAGAGGATGCCGCTGAATCTCTTGTCAGATGTTTTCTTCCCGATATCGTATCCTTCTTTGAAAGTGAACAAGGCAGGAAAGAGTTTGAAGAATGGGACAGAGATTGGGACAAATTAAAAGAAATCATATAAAAAACAGCGGGTGCGATATAAAAGTCGCATCCGCACATTTAACAAAAACAAGTATATGAATTAGAATATTTACAGTAAACCAAAGGAGGTAAAAATATATGATAGGCGTTATCTACGCAAGATATTCTTCCGACAATCAGAAGGAAGAAAGTATTGACGGTCAGCTTCGTGAATGTAAAGCCTATGCTGAAAAGAACGGTATCCAAATTGTTGAC
>JAZNSD010000101.1:0-6592 GCA_045591055.1 Acutalibacteraceae bacterium
ATGGATGCAGAAAACGGTCAGTTCTTTGAACTCAAAAAAGGCTATTTTGCAGTTTTCTTCCCTCAGGATGCACACGCACCCTGCAGAAAGAATGACTCTGCAGACACGGCTCACAAGCTTGTTTTTAAAGTTAAGCTTTAATAAGAAACACCGACTGAATCACTTAAGATTCAGTCGGTGTTTTTATGTTTATTCAGGAATCTGTGTAATAAGTGTGAAAACGTTGTTCTCATATTTTATCAGCATATCCCCGCCGTGCTTGTCCACCGTTCGCTTTATGCTTTTAAGGCCTAAGCCGTGGTTATCCTTGTCGGCTTTGGTGGTAGTTATAATTCCTGCAAGCTTTTTAGGTTTTTCAGTTGAGGGATTGGATACTGAAATGAAAATCCCGTTATCGGTGTTGATTTTTAGGTTGATGTATCTGTCCTTCGGGTTTTGGAGCTTTACGCAAGCCTCAATTGCATTGTCGAGTGCATTACTGAGGATGGTGCATATATCCATACTCGGTACGCTTTCGGAATCAAGTGGCATAACGTCAAAGTGGGTTGGTATGCTGTTCTTTTGTGCGGTCAGCATTTTTTCGTTTATTATGGCATCAACCGCAGAATTTTTACTTACGGAGACGTAGGTTGCTTCCTCAAGGGCATCCGTCATTTTTTCAAGATAGTCGAGGAGCTCTGCCTTGTTCCCGTTTTCTGCAATTCCCTTAAGACACAATATGTGGTTTTTCATATCGTGGCGGATTTCTCTTGTTCTGTTATAGCTTTCCTCCATTTTCTTAAAGGATTGCTTTTCAAGTCGCATTTGTGTGTTGATGAGAATTTGATTTTTTTGCAATTCCATCTGATTCTGCAGCTTTGAAAACAGGAAGAAAATCAACAGATTTATAAGCACAAGTCCCACGGTTGAAATAATTATGTAAGCATTTATTTCCTCGCCGGGGGAAAGCAGCTCAATGTAATACTGATATACCGTAAGTGTTCCCAACGTGGTCACAGGCACGATAAACAGAAGTAACCAATACCTGAGGGGAACGCTTTTATTTTTTGACTTTGTGAAAATCCCCATAAGAACGATTATGAGAACCATAAAAATATTCGGCAATTCGATTGACAGAATTCTGTAGAAAAAGCTTTCCTCAGTAAGATAGGGGATAGTGCCGATTGCTTTGTCAATAACAAAAGAAAATGCAAAATATGAGAGCAGCTTTGACAGGGCAACGAACAATGAATATGCAATAAAGAAAAATGCTTTAAGTCGTTTTTTGCCGTCGTAGATAATGAAAACCACACACAAAATCAGAATTGTTTGAACAAAGGATTTGAGTGTTCCGCTCTGTCCTGTTTCCTGCAGGGCAAGGAGAATACCCGAGCTGAGCAGGAAAGCCACTATTGTTGGGACTTTAGAAGTATATTTTTTCTCGAAAAACACGTTCATCATCAGAAATGCAAAGAGCATTTCAACGGTTGATGAGAAAAACCTTATAAGATAAAAAAGGGTGGTTTCAATAAAATCAATCATAATGTGTCACCTTTTTGACCAGAGGTAGGCTTGCTTTACCGCAGTTGCCTTGCTTTTGCTTATTGGTAAGCTTACATTACACGAAAGTTCTGCATTTTCCTTTGATAATGACTTGATTTTCATTGCATTTACAAGAAAGCTCTGATGGATGCGGATAAAGTCCTTTTCTGCAAGCTCTTTTTCGATGTTATCAAGCTTTCCGTAAAATGAGATTTCTTCATTTTTAGTGTGAATGATAACAACTCTCAGCTTGCTTTCAAAGTAAAAAATATCATCAAGGGGAATGTTTTTTATAACCGATGCGGTTTTTACTGTGTAAAAATCCGTGGATTGTTTTTTCAGCTCCGCAACACATTCGGAAAAAATACGGTCAAAGGCATTAACAAGGTCGTTTTTGAGAATATATCTGAAAGCCTTTGCCTCGTAGCCTGAAAAAACATATTCAGCAGAGGAGGTGACAAACACAATCAGGGAATTGACACCCTCGTTGCGAAGTGCTTTTGCGCACTCAACACCGTTTGTGTTCTTCATCTTGATATCAAGGAAGATTATGTCAAATTCTGAAGGGTTTTTCTTGCAAGCATCAAGTAAATCTGTACCGTCGTAGAAAACGGATACATTTGCTTCCATATCATTTACTGCAAGATATTTCTGAGTACGGTTTTCCATATATGAGCATATCTGCTTTTCATCGTCACATATCGCAACACTTAGCACGGCTTTCACCCCTTTTTTCTGTTCTGTCAATGTTATATTACTACATATTATTTGTTTTTTCAACTTAAAAACAGTGCATTGTTGTGGTGTATATTGCCCATGTGCCTGCTATGGTGAGAAATATTGCCAGGAAAACAAGCGGGTTGAAAAGCTGACGAGGATTCTTTGATTGTGTAGCCTGCTTTGTAGCGTTTATAAGAAGAAGCGGTATGAGAATCACAGGCAGAATAAACGTTACCATTGTTATTGTGCAAAGCATACTCAACATAGCCACAATCGTATAAATAAATTCTGAAACAATAAAGTTGTCGGATAGATTTAATACAAATATCAACAGAGTGTATATACCGTAGGCAAAGCTTATTGTGAGGGCAATATTACGTGTAGTACCTTGCAGACGCCAACGTGATAATTTTATAGCATGTTCTTCTGTTTTTGTGTAAAGCTGATATATTGCGAGTGAAATAATTGTGATTACAAGCAAAATACCTACAGTATCATATTGCCAGAGTATTGTTTCTTCATAATTGTACTTGTTGTAATATACGGTTGCTTCTTCCAAAGCCTGTGAAAAAGCGAGAACAGGGCTACCTAAGGCTTTAGAAATGAATATAGTGAGAAGTCGAAAGGAAGTCTCAGTTTGCCAATAAATAATTGCAGAAATCACACTCGTAAGGCAAGAGCCAAACACAGGATAATATAAAAATTTCAAGTCATAGGCTTTTGAAAAAACTGCAAGAAGAGTTAAAAAAGCCGTGTATGAGAGCATAAAAGCTACCAGAATCACAGGCTCTGCAATATTCCAGAAAGCTGTCTCGGGAAAGGTGACTTTCTCGCCAAGGATATAGAATCCCACTAAAAGAAGAATAGCCGAAGCAAAGCCTATAATTATCTGTAAAAAACTGCGTTTTTTAAGTGCTTTCATAAAATCATCTCCTTTTTTATTAAAAACCACTCAGAATAGTAAATACAACGAATATGATACAGACAATAGTTGCTGACAGGCTTATTGCTACAATGGGTGTGCGAAAAACCTTTTTACTGTCTTCTTTTTTACATATAACACTGCACCAGATTACAAAAATAATAAGCCAGATAACAGAAAAAGCACCACCGATGAACAATAAGAAAATGTATAAATGTGCCAGCCCATCGTAGAAATAATCAAAAATACCGGATGGAAGATACCAACAGACTGCCGTAGCAAGGAGAACTGTAATAAAAATTCCATAAAAAATCAGTATGGCTAAACAAAAATCTTTGAGGTATTCGTAATGGTCGGTTGATCTTTTCATATAGGTCAGCTCCTTTTTGCGGGAATATTTAAAATTAGGTGTTTATTGATTAGTTTTAATAATATCTGCAATATCTATTTTGTGCCTGTATACAACTTCGGGATTTGTTATTGGCCACAAAAGGTTGAAAAAGGTGTTGCTTTCATAATAGTAATCAATATGAAAGGTTCTTTCGGGTGTTTCTATAATAATGTCACCGAAGGAATACATGGGCGCTAACAAATGGGATATTCTTTCGTCCTTAACACATCTGACAGGGGTTATGTAGCAAACAGCGCCATTATTTAAAACATACTTATCAGCAATAGCCTTTTGTTCTCTAAAAAACATAGCATCCTTATCATCACTGTCATATACGAATAAGTAACCATAAATGTAACCTGTGTCAAAGCATTGATACTCATCAAGTGCGAGCAGTTTATCATAATTTTCTTCGATTGATTTAATATCTACTCTTGCAGGGACTTCAATATCGGCATATACAGAATACGCCAAGCCTATTGATAATAATAAACAAAGAAGGTTTATTCCTGCTTTTTTGAACCTTTCGCGGTGAAGAGCGCTGATTAAAAAAATCAAGAAAACTATTGGTACTATAATTGATGCACCAAGGAAAAAGAGTCTTGCTAAAAACTGTAAAGGGAATAATAAAACATCTATACTATTCATTGTGTAACCACCTTTCCTTTTCTGCTTTCATCATAGCAAAAGGTGTTTAAAAATGTGTCCGTAATGTAATTTTTGTACCCGATTATGTAATTTTTGAAGCTCTTTTTGCTTCTGTAATGATTGAAAACGGTCATTATCTATGTTAATATATTTACAGAAACTTTCCGGAGGTTTTTACTATGAAAAAATTTATGGATAAGGATTTTCTCCTTTCTACCGAAACTGCTAAGAAATTATATGCCGCTTGTGAAAACACACCCATTTTTGACTGGCATTGTCACTTACAGCCCAAGGAAATTTATGAAAATAAAACTCCCGAGGATATTGCGTATCTGTGGCTTGCAGGCGACCATTACAAATGGCGCGGTATGCGCTCCTGCGGTATAAGTGAGGAATACATTACAGGTGACAAATCACCCTATGAAAAATTCAAGGCGTGGGCAAGTGCTATGCCTAACCTTATAGGTAATCCACTTTACCATTGGACTCACCTTGAATTACAGCGTTATTTTGATATTTATGAGCCACTTTCACCTGCAACCTGCGATGAAATTTGGGAAAAGGCAAATGCTAAAATCAAGGCAGGAGGCTTTACACCCCGTGAGCTTATTGAAAAGAGCAACGTTGCCTTTGTCTGCACAACAGATGATGCTGCAGATACACTTGAATATCACAAGCTCCTCAGCGGGGATAAATCCTTCAAGTGCAAGGTGCTTCCTGCATTCCGTCCCGATAAGGCACTCGGTATTGAGCTTCCCGGTTACTGTGAATGGGTACAGGCTCTTGAAAACGTAATGGGTAAAAGGGTTGAGTCCTTCACAGAGCTCAAAGAGGCTATGCTTTCAAGAATTGAATTCTTTAAGGAAATGGGTTGCCGTGCATCTGACCACGCCTTTACCTATGTTCCCTATAACAGAGCAGGTGAGGATGAGCTTAACGCTATCTATAAAAAGCGTCTTGCGGGTGAGGAGCTTACCACACCCGAGGTTGATAAATATAAAACCGAGCTTATGCTCTTCCTTGCAAATGAATACGCACGTCTCGGCTGGGGTATGGAAATCCACATCGGCGCAATGCGTAACAACAACGGTGTAATGTTCAAAAAGCTTGGTCCCGACACAGGCTATGATTCTGTGGCTGACTATGAAATTGCAGTTAATCTGTCAAGGCTTCTTGATGCTATGAATACAGAATACAGACTTCCCAAGACTGTACTATTTACCCTTAACCCCAAGGATAATTACGTTCTCGGTACAATGCTGGGCAACTTCCAGAGTGACGAGGCAGAGTCAAAAATTCAGTTCGGTTCAGCCTGGTGGTTTAATGATAACTATGACGGTATGCGCACACAGATGCAGACACTTATGAACCTTGGCGTCATCTCAAAGTTTGTCGGTATGATTACCGACTCCCGAAGCTTCCTTTCATACCCCCGCCACGAGTATTTCCGCAGAATTCTCTGCGAGCTTCTCGGCGATTTGGTTGAAGAGGGCAAATATCCTGAGGATATTGAATTTTTAAGCAAGGTTGTTCAGGACGTTTCATTTAACAACGCAGTAAAGTATTTTGGAGTATAAAATATGGCAGGAATATTCAGACAAAACAGTGAAATCACTTATGATGACAAGGAATTGATGGAGGAAAACCCCTTTATCGGTGCCGAGCCCGATATGACTCCCATTCCTGAATTTGAAAATATAAAAAAAGACCTTCCTCAGCCGTTGTGGGATAATCACAAGGATTACCTTGACTGTTATTGGAGGGCGTGGGAAATCGCTTTCGGGAATCTTTATCTGCCTACAAAAGAAAATGGCTTTGTCAGCAGTTATATAGATGCCGCCTTTAATGGCTGTATCTTTATGTGGGATTCGGCATTTATGCTTATGTTCGGTAAATATGCGGACAGAATTTTCAAATTTCAGCGCACACTCGATAACTTCTATTCTCATCAGCACACTGACGGCTTTATCTGCCGTCAGATTGACGAGGAGGACGGTAAGGATATTTTCCCCCGACACGACCCCTCATCAACGGGCCCCGAGGTTTTAGCCTGGTGCGAGTGGGATTATTTCCTTAATTTTGGTGATAAGGAAAGACTTGCAAGGGTTTTCCCCTGTCTTGTTGCTTACCATCAATGGATGCAGGAGCATTTCACCTGGCGTGACGGCACATATTTCTCTTCAGGGTACGGTTGCGGTATGGATAACTGCCCCCGACTTGATGAAAAATATCACGTATGCTACAGTCACGGTCATATGGTGTGGGTAGATGCCTGTATGCAGGAGCTTAATGCCTGCAACATACTTTTAAAAATGTCCAAGGTTTTGGGTAGAAATGAATTTGTGGCAGAGCTTACGGCAGAAAGAGATCACCTTTTCAAGGTTATAAAT
>JAZNSD010000102.1:0-47525 GCA_045591055.1 Acutalibacteraceae bacterium
TGTGTTTTATGCTATAAACAAACTTCGCCTCTCGGCGTACCTTTGTACGCCTTCGGGTAACCGAAAAACAAAGCATTGCTTTGTTTTTCGCTCAGTTTGTTTATTCTGCCTCTTTTTTTCACGCCCCTGAAAAGGAGCTGCAAAAAAACTTTTTCGTTTTTTTACAGCTCCTTTTTATTAATTATTAGGCTTATAAGACGGAAGTAAGTGTATCAACATGTTTTTTATTGATAAAACATCTCCGTTAGCAGCATTGAAAAGCTCAACCAGTCCCTGAATAAAGGAAACGGGCTCCACTTCAAATGCCTTTCCTATAAAAATGCGGCTGTCTGAGGTTTTTCCGGCATACTCATCAGGAGTGAGTATTTCTTCGAAAAGCTTTTCACCTGGGCGAAGTCCTGTGTACTCAATCCTGATATCTGTATCCGGCTCAAGTCCTGAAAGTCTGATAAGATTCCGTGCAAGGGTGTCTATTTTTACGGGGTCACCCATATCAAGCACATAAATCTCACCGCCCGAAGCCTTTGCGCCTGCGGTAAGTACAAGAGATGCCGCTTCCGGAATCGTCATAAAATACCGCATAACATCAGGATGTGTCACCCTTACGGGACCGCCCTTTTTTATCTGTTCCGAAAAAACAGGAACAACTGAACCGTTTGAAGAAAGAACATTCCCGAATCTGACACACACAAAGCCTGTATCAAAAGAATTATCTGATAATAACAGCTTTTCCTGTCTGTCATTATAAGACCAGACACAAGGAAGAATATCACACTTTTTCTGTTTTATACAGGTATCAAAAAGTGTGATAATCATTTCACAAAGAAGCTTACTTGCACCCATAACACTTGTGGGATTCACAGCCTTATCGGTACTTATAAGCACAAATCTTTCTGAACCGTATTTCAGTGCGGCATAAGCAGTTTTGTAAGTTCCCATAACATTATTTTTTATTGCTTCAGAGGGATTCTCTTCAAGCAAAGGCACGTGCTTATGGGCAGCAGCATGAAAAACTATCTGAGGTCTGAATTCCGAAAAAACCTGATCAAGTCTTTCGTAATCCCTTACTGATCCGATAATCAGCTTTATATCAACATCAGCATATTCAGCCTTAAGCTCATTATAAACAAAAAAAGCATTATTTTCGTATATATCAAAAATAATCAGACACGAGGGCTTAAATGAAGCTATCTGACGGCACAGCTCACTGCCGATTGAGCCGCCGCCTCCCGTAACAATAACTGTTTTATCTGATATCATCAGGGACGCTTCTGTCATATCTGTAACAACAGTTTCTCTTCCCAGCAGCTCCTTTACGGAAAATTCTCCGGTACGGGATATATATTCAGTTTTACAGCGATCAATTCCGAAGCTTGCTTTTTCCGTGAAAACATTCATAAACCGACAGACACATTCCTTTCCCGGATATTTTAGTTATATTAAATTTATCAGATTTTACATTAAAAATCAATAGAAAATGCATACAGTCATATGGTTGACAATTACAGATATTAATTTTATAATAGTTGCATATGCAACTGTTGTGTATGCAACTATTTATCGGAGGTATATTATGCGCAGATTTATGAAAACGCTCAACAGCATCAGCCGTTGCCAGGCTTATTTCAGAAATAAAACCGTGCAATTTGACGGGATCACAGCAAATCACCATGCTTATATTCTTTTTATCGCAAGCCATACCGGCTGCACGCAGGAAGAAATAGCAAAGGATTTACATATAAACAAAAGCACTGTTACAAGAACAATTGATCAACTCGAAAACGCAGGTTATGTAAAAAGAACTCCGAATATATATGATAAGCGCGAATATCTGATTTTTCCCACAGAAGAATTCAATCAGATACTTCCCGCAATCAGAGAAACTGCAAAAAAATGGAACATTGCACTTTCCGAAGGCATCTCTGATGAAGAAATAGAAATTTTCTATTCCGTGCTGAGCCGTATGGAGAATAAAGCAAAAAAAATAGTATCGGAGTTATAAAATGAAAAGACTGATAGTTTATCTGAAGCCATTCCGCCTGAGAATGATCATAGGATTCATTGTAAAAGTAACGGGAACGATGGCAGAACTGGTTCTACCATATATTCTCACACATATTCTTGAAAATGTCATCAGCCGTGAAAACATATCTCAGATAGTTTTCTACGGAATAATTATGCTTGTTTTCAGCCTGATTGCCTGTGTCGGAAACATCACGGCTAACCGTATGGCAGCAAGAGTAACAACCTGTTTTTCAAAAGAAATGAGAAAGGATCTGTTTTCCAAAACACTTTATCTTTCGCCAAAAGATACCGACAGGCTCACAATTCCCTCCCTGGAATCCAGAATTACAACAGATACATATAATGTGCATAACTTTGTAGGTATGATGCAGCGAATGGGCGTAAGGGCACCGATACTTCTTATAGGCGGAATAAGCCTTACTCTTATTATGGATAAAGCACTTGCCCTTGTTATGATAGCAACTCTTCCCGTTATTTTTATCACGGTATACTCAATTTCCCGAAAAGGTGTACCTCTCTATACGGATGTACAGAAATCTCAGGACGGCATGGTAAGGGTTGCCCGTGAGGATGTACAGGGCATCAGGGTCATAAAAGCACTGTCAAAGAATGAACACGAAAACAGACGCTTTGACACAGTAAACTCACTTCTTTCAAAGAAAGAAAAAAAGGCAGGCAGCATTATGGGGATAGTTAATCCCGTTATGACTCTTCTTATGAATCTCGGCATCGCCGCTGTTGTAGGGGTTGCTGCCGTAAGAGTTTCAGAAGGGCTTTCCTCTCCCGCTACTGTTATTGCCTTTATGCAATACTTTACTCTTATATCAATGGCAATGATGTCACTTTCAAGAATGTTTGTTATGTATACAAAATGCGCAGCATCGGCAAACAGAATTGCAGAGGTTCTTGAAACTCCCGATAAATATATAGTTACAAACAATAGTGAAATAACAAATGACTGCCACATTACCTTTGAAAATGTCAGTTTTTCATATTTCGGAAAAACTGACAATCTGAAGGATATCTCATTTTCTCTGAAAAAAGGTCAGCGGCTCGGCATTATCGGCTCTACCGGCAGCGGCAAATCAACACTCATAAAGCTTCTGCTTCGTTTTTACGAATCCGGCAAAGGCAGAATAACAATAAACGGCCGTGATATAAAATCTTATTCAAGAAAAGAGCTGACCTCTTTGTTCGGCTGTGCTCTTCAGAATGATTTTATTTATGCCGATACAATTGAAGAAAACATCAGATTCGGCAGAGATATTTCCGGAGAAAATATTGAAAAAGCGGCAAAAACAGCTATGGCATATGATTTTATAACAGGCTTCAAAGACGGCTTTGAGCATATGCTGTCTGCAAAAGGCACTAATATTTCAGGAGGTCAAAGACAAAGAATTCTTATTTCCCGTGCTCTTGCCGGGAATCCCGATATACTTATTCTGGACGATTCTTCTTCTGCACTTGACTACAAAACAGATTCTCTTTTGAGAAAAGCACTTGATGAGAATCTTTCAGGCTCTACCGTTATAACTATTGCGCAAAGAGTAAGCTCCGTTAAAAACTGCGATCTTATACTTGTGCTTGAAAACGGCAGAATAATCGGAAAAGGGAAACACACAGAGCTGCTTGAAAAATGCCCCGAATATAAAGCGATAAGCGATTCTCAGATGGGAGGTGCTTTTGTTGAGTAAAAAAGAAAAGAATAACCAAAAGCCGAAGCGTGATAATAAAAGGCTTCTCAAAAGACTGGGAAAATATGTTCTGGCACAATGGCATATGTTTATTCCTGCAATAATTCTGACTCTTTTTTCAAATCAGCTTTCCCTTATGGGTCCGAGATACTCGGGTGCTGCTCTTGACGCAATTGAAAACGAGGGCGGAGTATTATTTCCCGAGGTATGGGAGAATGTCATCAGAATGATATTATGCTATGCCTTTTCTGCAATTCTTTCTTATGTTCTTGCTGTCATAATGATAAACCTGAGTCAGAAAATAACATACACTATGCGAAAAGAGCTTTTTGAAAAGCTCGGTACCTTACCCGTGAGTTATTTTGACCGTAACCACACGGGTGATATCATAAGCCATCTTTCATATGATATTGATACCATCAACAGCACTCTCTCCCATGATCTTGTACAGGTAATGACAAGTCTGTATACAGTAATCGGCTCACTGTTTTTCATGTGGCAGATTTCAAAACCTATGATTCTTATCTTTGTATTTACAGTGCCTGTTTCGATTCTTTTTACAAGATACCGTTCCAAAAAAGTAAGACCCCTGTTCAGCAAGCGTTCAAAAAAATACGGTGAGCTCAACGGCTTTGCTGAAGAAATGCTTTCGGGGGCAAGAAGCATTGAAGCATACGGCAGACAAGACATAATTTCGGACAGATTCAACATTAAGAATAATGAAGCAATGGATGCATATTATGATGCAGAATACAATGCTGCCCTCCTTTTTCCCACAATTAATCTCATTAATAATGTTTCTATCACACTTGTTGCCGTGTTCGGCGGTATTCTTTATATGTTATCCCGGAACTCCACCTTTACGGCAACATCGGTATTCTTTATAAGTCTCGGCGGCGTAGCTCAGTTTGTGCAGTATTCGAGAAAATTTGCAGGGCCGATAAATGAATTTTCAAATATTCTTCACGAATTCCAATCCGCCTTTTCCGCTGCAGATCGTGTTTTTAGAATACTTGATGAAGAGCCTGAAAAAGCTGATGCAGATGACGCGGGAGAATTAAAGAATGCCGAAGGCAATATAAAGCTTACTGATGTTACATTTGGTTACACCTCTGAAAAACCGATCCTTAAAGATATAAATATAAATGCCTCTGCAGGCACAACTGTTGCAATAGTAGGCCCCACGGGAGCAGGAAAGACCACAATAATTAATCTTCTTATGCGCTTCTATGATCCCGACAGCGGCGAAATAAGAATCGATAATATACCCGCACTGAAAATAAAAAGAAATAATCTCAGGCTTTCTTTCACTATGGTATTACAAGATACCTGGCTCTTTCACGGAAGCGTTTATGACAATATCGTATACGGCAGAGAGGATGCAACCCCTGATGAAGTAAAAAGGGCAGCACACTCGGCAAGAATAGACAGCTTTATTGAAAGCCTTCCGGAAGGGTATGATACAATTCTGTCTGATGACGGAGTAAATATTTCTAAAGGACAGAAACAGTTGATAACTATAGCAAGAGCATTTTTATCCGATGCACCTATGCTGATTCTTGACGAGGCAACATCAAATGTTGACTCGAGAACAGAAATTCTTATCCAGGAAGCTATGAATGATCTTATGAAGGGCCGCACATGCTTTGTCGTTGCACACCGTCTTTCAACCATACAGAATGCAGATACCATACTTGTTGTCCGCGACGGTGAAATAACAGAGCAGGGCAACCACGAGGAATTATTAAAAAGCGGCGGATTTTACAGCACTCTTTATAATTCTCAATTTTCATAAAAGGAGACACCGACATGGACAAAGTTATTATTTCACCTGACAATTCAATGAAAACCAATAACGGGATTTTTGAAGGCTGGGGCACAAGTCTGTGCTGGTGGGCAAACAGAGTGGGATTCAGCGAAAAACTTGTGAAAGCAGGGGCAAAACTGTTTTTCTCAGAAGACGGACTCGGTCTCAATATTATGAGATACAATATCGGCGGAGGTGATGATCCGGCTCATAATCATATTAACAGAACAGATTCGGAAATGCCGGGCTGGTGGAAATATGACGATACAAAAAAGGATTTTGTTTTTAATAGTGACACTGATAAAAACCAGCTTAATGTACTGGAGGCTTCATATAAAGCTGCAGGAAAATCAGCTTATGTGGAGGCATTTTCAAACTCTCCCCCTTATTATATGACCGTAAGCGGCTGTACCTCGGGGAACGAACCTGCAGCAAAAGATAATCTGAAAAAAGAATGTATAGCTCCATTTGCCGAATACCTTGCCGCGGTTTGTCGGCATATCACAGACAACATGAATATAAGAATAAGAAGTCTTGCTCCTATGAATGAGCCGTTTTCAAACTATTGGAGGAAGCTGTCACAAAAACAGGAAGGATGCTTTGTTTCCCCCGGTGAAATGCAAAGTGCTCTTATTATAGCCGCCAGCGATGCTCTTAAAAATAAAAAGCTTGATGATATTATCGTTACGGCAAGTGATGAAACCAACACAGTGCTTCAGTATATTTCTATGAAAATGCTGTCTGATGAGGCATTGCGCCGTACGGGCAGAATCAGCACTCACACTTATATGAAGGCTGATAAGCTTATAGGTGAGCTTGCAAGAGAAACAGGCAAAAACATCTGGATGAGCGAAACGGACTGGAGCGGAGTAAGCGGGGAAAACAGCGGGGAAATGGGTCCTGCCTTATGGCTCGGCAAGAAAATTATTGAAGATATAAACACAATCTCCCCTTCTGCATGGATAATCTGGCAGATAACCGCAGCATATATTTCACGAAAGCCTGATAACAAAGGAAGATATGACATGCAAAACATTCCTGATCTGACTCGGGGCTTCTGGGGAACAGCGTTTGCTGATATCGACAATGAAGAGTATATCCTTACAAAAAAATATTTCGCATTCGGACAGTTTTCGCGATATATACGCCCCGGGATGACAATTATTCACACTGATAATAATGACTGCCTTGCTGCAGTTGATAAAAGCAACGGAAGACTTGTTATTGTTGCAATAAATGCTGATAATAAAAATAAAACGGTAACATTTGAAACAGAAGATCTCATAACTAAAGAAAAAAAGCTTACGGCAATAAGAACAAGCGGAAGCATGGCAATGGGAGAACAGTGGAAAGAGGTTTATTCTTCACCTGTAAAAAACAGCACATTTACAGCAGAATTAAAAAAACTCAGCATAACAACTTTTATTCTTGAATAATAAATCAAAAAAAGCCCGTCTGAATTTTTTCAGACGGAATTTTTTATATTCACATAAGTCCCAGACCTTTGGCAACAAGAGTGATAAAGTCCTGCACATTTGCAACTACTGTGATGGCACTGAGGCTTCCTCTGTCAAGAAGCTTATTCACAACAAACTCATCGATATCAACAGTATAGATATAAACAGGTCGCACGGTTTTATCCTCAGTTACCCTAAAAGAGGGGGTCATATTACCCGTTGCAATTGTATGAAGCATTGTTGCCATACATATAACTGTAGTTGATTTTTTAACAAGCCCTCTCATTGCATCCGCTGCTTTATAAACATCTCCTATAACCTCGGGAAGAGGACCGTCGTCACGGATTGAGCCTGCAAGCACAAACGGAATATCATTCTTAACAAGACTGCACATTATTCCGTCATCAAGCTTATATTCTTTAATAAACTCTCTTATTGATCCGCTGTTTCTGACTTTGTTGCATATATCAAGATGATTATAATGCCCGTTGGGCTGTGAGAGTTGAGTATAAATATCCTGCCCGAGAGCAGTATGAAGAAGTGCCCCCTCAAGGTCATGGGTGGCAAGCGCATTTCCGGCAAGAACACCGTGGGCATAACCGTTGTTTATAAGAAGCTCCATTGCCTTTCTCGCATCGGCATCAAATGCAAAGGCGGGGCCCATAACCCATAGAATATTTCCGTGTTCTTTTTCATATTTCAGCAATTCAAAAAGATTATCATAATCACGGGAATATGAGGTCTCACGGCTTCTTCCCTGTCTGAAAACAAACTGATCATCAATATTTTTCTTATCCCCGATAAATCCGTTTGCATGAAGATAAATTCCTTCCTCACATTTTTCCGTTCTTCCGAGAATTACCTTCTGTCCCTTTTTAAGATTTCTCGGTTCAATAACAAAAAGCTCATTATTCTCACCGATCACAACACAGGAATCCATACGGCTCTCTTCAGCAAGAAGCCATTTTCCGTCTATCTTGAAATATTCGGGATACATGGACGTGCTGTGGAAATTTTCGGGGGCAACGCCGTCCCGGGGTGCGAAAGAGAATGAAACATCAGGAGCATTTATAAAGCTGTCGCTGTTAAAATCGGGATGATGATATACCGGCATTACAAAAGACATAACGGTTTCTCCTTATTATAAATTTCTTATATACAGACAGAGGCTTTGCTTCCGCCTGATTTATCTTTTTTTACAATGATCTGCTTATCTATTCTTTGTTTCAGTTCATTCACATGGGAAATAATTCCTACAAGACGGTTGCCGTTGGCAAGTCCCGACAGTGCATTTATTGCCTGAGACAATGACTCATCATCAAGGGAGCCGAAGCCCTCATCAACAAACATTGTATCAAGCTTTATTCCTCCGCCTGCAGATTGAATTTCATCCGAAAGACCGAGAGCCAGTGAAAGCGATGCTTTGAAGGCCTCTCCGCCGGAAAGACTCTTGACGCTCCTCACACTGCCGTTATAGTGATCTATAACATCAAGATCAAGTCCGCTCTGGGTTTTGAAATTATCTGCAACCTTTCTTCTCTGAAGCTCATACTGACCGTCAGTCATTACCATAAGCCTTGTGTTTGCCTTATGAATAATACTGTCAAAATAATTAGTCTGAATATATGTTTCAAGCATTATTTTTTCTTTTTTGCCGCCAAGAGTTCCGTTGGCGGTTTCACTGAGAGATCGGATGGTGGAAAGCTTCTTTTCAACAGCGGCAACCTCTTCACATTTAAGTCTGATATTTTCAAGCGAAGCAAGATTTGCCTGCATTCTTGAGTGAACATTTTTCTGAAGCTCAGTCAAAGAAGCTTTTTTCTCTTTCAGTTCTGCTTGTTTTTGTTCCTCTGCCTGGATGTCAGAAATTTCAAACTGTGCAATAAACTTTTTGTTTTCTTCAATTTTGCCTGCAGCCGCAGCTATATCCTTCTCAGTATTGCTGACACTTTCTTTCGCTTTTTCAAGAGCCAGCTGAAGAGAATTACGTTCCTGCTCCATTTCTGCTTTTGCCCTTAAGGCTTGTATCTTACTGTCAAAGCTGAGCTTTTCAGCAAGTTCAGTGAGTCTTTTTTCAAGCTCGTTCAGATTTGATTTGTTGACAGCTGCCGCCTCATTCAGACGGATTATGTCATTTTTAACAGCTTCAATTTTCTGCCTTGCAACAGGAATTTTTTCTTCGAGCTCAGTTTTTCTTTCTTCAGCCCTTTTAATATCAGTAAGAGTTTTGTTAAGCTCAAGTATTTTTTCATCAGTAGCCTTTTTTATCTCTTCAGAGCTTTTTGAACCGAAAAGCTCCTCTGATGTTTTCATTACTGCTGACTCCTTTTCGGCAACAGTACCAAGCATTTTACCTGATTTTGCACTTGCTTCACTGACATCAAACTGTGCAATATCTGCTTCTTTTTTGCTTCTTTCAAGCTCATCTTCCGAGGGAACCGACATGGACTTCTCGGCAGGATGAGGATGTTGAAGCGAGCCGCACACGGGACAGGGCATATTATCACGAAGTCCTTCGGCAAGAATACCTGCCTGAGCATCAAGATATGCCTTATTCAGATTTTCATACTTCAGCTTTTTTTCAATAGCTATTTCAGCTTTTTTCTTATAATCAGCCTGGAGAACAGCTAATTCTCCTTTTAGTCTTTCAAGCTCATTTCTGCCAGTTATAAACGAATCTATAGATGCCTTTTTTATATTAAGCTCTGAAAGCCAGGCTTCGGTTTTTATTCTCAGTTCCCCTGTATTTTCAAGAGATTTAAGCTCGCTTTCTGCTTTTTCGCATTTTGCAGTTCCCTCAACAAGAAAGGCGTTTTTCTTTTCGAGCATTGCGTCATTTGATTTGATTGCAAAAACCAGCTTTTCCAGTTCAGCTCTGCCCTTGTCAAGTTCATCATAATCAGTGAGTCCTGCTTCAAGGGAGGCAATTCTTCTTATTATCTGCTCTGTTTTTTCACCGTCTTTTTCACGTGCTTTAAGTTCCTTCAGCGCTGAGATTTTTTTGTCGGTAAGCTCTGCCAGATGCTCTTCAAGGAAAAGCATTTCTTCTTTTGCTTTATTCACGGTATGGATTCTTGTTATAATCTTTGTAATTTCTTCAAGTCTTTCGTCAACCGATTTTGCTTCACTTTCAGTTTTTTCAAGAAGTTTTTTATCGTTTTCCGTTAACATCTCAAGCAACTCAATAATCTCATCGACAGGTAAAAGACCGTTTTTTGCCTGTCTTACACTGATAGACAAAACATCATCTTCGCTTACGATAATACCGTTTACATACTGTGCTATATTTCCGGTGACAGTTTCGTATTCTCTGAGAAGCCCTGCATTGAGATTTTTGAGCTTTTCCTGAATGGCAGCATATTTCTGTGTTTTAAAAAGCTTACGGAAAATTTCCTTTCTTTCCGGAGTGGATGCCAATAGCAGCTTCATAAAATCCCCCTGCGCTATCATTGCAGTACGGGTAAACTGATTGCGGTCCACACCCATTATTTCTATTACTTTTTTATTTACATCGGAAACACCGGAGTAAATCTTTCCGTCAGGACAATGAAGCTCTGCTGAGGCTTTCTCTGTTGTAAAACCGTCTCCGCGGCTTTTCGGTCTCACATACTCCGGATTTCTTCTGATCAAATAGATTTTATCACCATAGCAAAAGCTGAGTTCTACAAAGGTGGGCGTTTCGGGAAGGGCATATTTTGAGCGAAACATTGAGGCATCACGGTTTTCTCCGCTGGCCTCACCGTAGAGCGCATAAACAATTGCATCAAACACGGTGGTTTTTCCGGCACCCGTATCACCTGTGATAAGATATATTCCTTCAGTGCCGAGCTTTGAAAGCTCAAGCTCCTGCTTATCGGCATAGGGACCGAATGCCGACATAATAAGTTTTTCAGGGCGCATTTTTACACCTCCGCTGCTTCATTGAAAAGCTCTGTCATAATCTTAATCTGTTCTTCAGTCATAGGAGAATTATTCTGAAGCTCATAAAACTCAGAAAAATGCTCAAAGGGAGTTTTATTCATAACATTTTCGGCAGAAGTAATTACCGTATTTGTACGTGTCCTTTTATTATCATAGGTCAGCTTCATCAGGTTATGATATACTGTTCTGAGCTTTCCCACTGCATCATTTATTTCTTCTTCATCTGTAAGAATGATGTGTACATAATCCTCCCTGAGAGTGGTGTCATTATAAAAATCCCTGAGCATAATATCCTTGTATTTACCTTTTATTTCAACCATATCCCGCATAGGGACAAGAGGAACAACAGAAATATCAACGTCACCCTTTTCCTTAAATTCAACAACTGTAACAGACTTTTTATCGCCTGCTTCGGAAAATGAATATTTAAGAGGTGTACCGCAGTATCTTATTCTTTCACTGCCGCAGCTCTGGGGACGGTGGATATGACCGAGAGCAGTATAGTCAAAATCAGAAAAAACGGAAGCATCCACATTATCAGTACCTCCTACGGAAATTTCTTCAGATTCGGTACGGGATGCACCCGTGACAAACTGATGGGTAACAAGAATGTTTCTTTCCGCAGTATCAATTTTCAGTTTTCCTATAACAGCTTTCAGTGCGTCGGTATATGAGAAAATTTCCTCATCCGGATACAAACCCCTTACATTTACGGGCTTTATAAACGGCAGCATATACACATTGATTTTTCCGTATTCGTCCTGCATTTTTACAGGGTGAATATCCCCGTCAAAAACAGGTGCCATATAAACACCGCTGAGACTCATCAGTCTTCCGCCGAAAGCAATTCTCTCAGCACTGTCATGATTGCCGCTTATAACAAATACCTTGAGCTTTCTTTTTGAAAGACGGAACAAAAAGTCATCAAACAGCTGCACCGCCTCTGCTGAAGGCACACTTTTATCATACACATCGCCTGCAATAATCACAGCATCAGGCTCTTTTCTGTCTATAATATTTATTATTTTAGTGAGTATAAACTGCTGATCTTCGATCATAGAGTATTCATTGACACGCTTACCTATATGAAGATCAGATAAATGTATGAATTTCATGGTGTCCTCCCTGAGGGTGTTTGTTTTCTTTGATTAAAATATATCTTACATACAGATACAATTTTACACAACCTGCACAATTCTGTCAAGTTGAGCAAAATTTACCGGTATTTTATAAATTATCAGACAAAAAAAAGAAGCCTCCCTTTTTTCTTCGGGAAACTTCTCTTTTTTATTCTGATTAATGCGCAACGCTGATTATATAAGAATACGCTGTTCCGTCATCATTGAAGGAGAAAGTGAATGAAAGTCCGGATGCACTATTATTTTCATAAGTAAGCTGATCGTCAAGGTTGTAGCCTGATTCAAAGCCGTCAGCTTTATTGGGATTGCCGAAAACAGAAAGAATATCAGCTGCTGTGCTTTCTGCAATAATACCGCCGGGAAGAACAAAATCAGTGATATTTTCCCATTCAATATTTAATCTAAGATCAGAAATATAACATTCCTCAATAGCAGCTGCCTCGGTAAGCTCATTATATACTTCAACGATTGTAATCTCACTGCCGTTGCCGTCAAATAAATAAATACCGTTGGTTCGGGCATAGGATTCAGGATCAACATCATTTTCTATTACCTGATTTTCCGAAAAATACCAGCCATCAGCAATAAGCTCTGAAATTTTTATGGGGAAATTATATTCTTTTCCGCAAAGAACAACATTTGAATTGTCAATGGAAGAAGCCCCTTCCTTAATTGTACCCTTAACGGTTGTGTCAACAATAAACTCTTCACCTTCATCATTAATGATTTTGTCAGAAACTGCATTCTCTTCTGCAGGTGCTTTTGTTTCTTCTGTTGAAGCAACAGTTTCATTTGTATCTTCATTTACATCTGTGTTTTCATTACCGCCACAGGAAGCGAATGCTGTACCAATAAGCATAAGTGAGATAAAAATAACTGTTAATTTTTTCATTTTTTCAGACTCCTTTTAATTCATATTTTCAGGCAAGATATTTTTTGCCTGAAAATATGAATATCACATTTATTCTGCAAAATCAAGCGTTTTGTAATGAATAGCATTAATCTGACCAGCAGACGGTATATTATAGCCGTTTGTTGCGATTCTGCTTTTTTCGCAATAAGACAAGCATATATGCAAAGCAATTAAATAATTATGAACATTTCACTTGAATAATGTCCATATAAATGATATTATAAAATTGTATAATCATATTGAATACGGAGGAAGAATATATGAAAAAGAAAATATGGATTCCTGTTCTCTGTATAATTATTTTACTTGCAGTATTATTCACTCCCATTCCGTCTGAAAGCTATGATGACGGCGGTACGAGAGAATTCATTTCTCTGACATATAAAATTGTAGACTGGAACCGTTTATACGCAAACGGTGTTTTTGATAAAACAAAAATTTATTTCGGGAACGACAAAAACAAATCTGTTGATGAACTTTGGAGAATTGAAAGCAAGGACTTTTCTCGGAGCTTCCTTGCAGAGATTATAGAAATCGGTGAAAGCTCTGTTCTTGTTTCACCTCTTGAAGGAGAAACAGAAAAAGACTGCTGCGATCAGATCTCCTTCAGCACGGACAAGCTTGAAAAGCTTCACATTTCCGAAGGAACCGTGGTAAGAGTCACGTATTCGGGAGATATTATGACATCTTATCCCGCCGGAATCTTTGCGACAGACTGGGAAATTGAAAATGACCTGCGTCATATAAGCTACACGGGAGAATGGCTTGATAAATCAACTGCCGAAAAAGTAAATGATACTCCCTTTGAGGATATCGTAATAACAAAGATTTATTCCGACTGTTTCTTTGCAACACCTGTTTATCCGCTGCCGACACAAATCAAGCTGAACGGTACCCTGGGCGATGAGTGGTGTGTAGGTGATCAGGTAATATGCACATATGAAAACATATACCATGATAAAGACAAATTCCTTATTGAAGCTGATATGCTGACAATCAAGGAAAGCTCTCTGGTGCTTGACCCTAACATGTGTTATAAGCCTGTTATATATTTATATCCCGAAAAAGAAACCAATGTATCTGTAAAGCTTGAAACCGAAGGAGGGCTTACCTGCACATATCCCCGATATAATGACGGTTGGGAGGTAACTGCATTTCCCGACGGAACATTAACAGACAAAGACGGAAAAGCTTATAATTATCTCTATTGGGAAGGAGAAACATATACACAGTATGATATGACTGAAGGCTTCTGCGTAAAAGGTGAAGATACTGCAGAGTTTCTTGAATATTCCCTCGAAAAGCTGGGACTTAACCGACGCGAGGCAAATGAATTCATAGTTTTCTGGCTTCCTTTGATGGAAAGCAATCCGTATAATATCATCTCTTTCCGTGAAGAGGATTACAAAGAAGCGGCAAAGCTCAACGTCTCCCCTTCTCCCGACACCCTGATAAGAGTATTTATGGTATGGTCTCCCTCCGATAAATTTGTTGACATCCCCCCTCAGAAGCTCATCTCCCCCGAGCGGACAGGCTTTACTGTTATTGAATGGGGCGGAACTCAGGTCAGATAAAATATAAAAAAGCATTCTGCTTCAACCCCCCGTCCCCCAATCTTGGGGGCGAAAAGGTGTTTCTTGTTCAATAAGCTCGCGTCATTCAATGAGCCCGCAGGCGAATTATAAGCTAAATTGCTCACAACGCGAGCAATTTCCTATATAATTAAGAAAAAATTTCTCCCGATGTGCACAGCTTAAAACACACATCGGGAGAATATTTATGATTAAATATAAAATAAAACTCAGAATGATCTTATATTTTTTTCATACTCGGTAAAAAAGCTTTCAAGCACCTGTCTGTCTTTTTCATTTCCTCTCAGGCACATTGAAACAGAAAGACTTCCGTTTATAGAAAGTGCTGTCATTACGGCGCAGGGCTTATTCTTTGCGGCACCTGCAACAAAAGCATCGAAAGGTCCTGCTTTTCCGAGAATAAAGTCCTCCGGCTTTATAACACCCACATTGCTTACTGAAAATACAGGGTTATTATAAAAGAGCTTTACCACAGTTTCAGCCTGAAGGTAAACCATAGTTTTATAAGCAATATTGAGAAGCGGAAGACCGTGAAGCCCCATAAACTCATCATTCTTCAGCTCTTGCGTTTTTTCTCTGACAAGCTTCAATGTTTCCTTCAGATCATTCCCCTTTTTCTGAAGCGCACAATGAACAAAGGAAACGTGATTTGTATAGCCGATATCGGAAAGAGTTTTCATATGCCTTCTTAAATCCGTGGCACAGGCGACACTCACACTTTCATCGGGAGAAACCCCGGCAATCTTGGCAAAGGCATCAATATACGAAGCTAACAGCAGATCTGTTACGGTAGCACCGTTTTCCTTTGCATACTTTCGCGCTTTACTGAAATACTCTTCTTCAATTTTTCTTGAAACAATAATTATGCTGTCTTCCTTATTGTCGTTTTCAAAGGGAAAGCGATGCTTCAGACGGGGAGAAACATTTGCAAACTGCTTTTTCGCCTGTTTTGCTTTTTTCTTCAGCATATCCTTATACACATCAGTATACTTTCTTGAGCCTGTTCTGAAATTCACGGGAGAAGTACCCCGATTTACATAATCGGAATAATTTCTGCAGAAATCCGACCAGAACATTCTGAAGCCGCCGCCGTCAAAGCACATATGATTCCAGATAAAAAGCACATAGGTTTTCCCTTCAGAAAAAAACAGACCTATATTCATCTGAATATTGCTTTTGAGCGGAATTTCACGGGCGAAGAATTCTGCTCTTGCTTTTTCAATATCATCGGTTTCTTTTACAATGACAAACTGATCAACCTTATAATCAGAAACCCTCCAATAAGGGGCAACAGGATGATTTATAACCTGAGAATGAAGACAAGGAACACATTCAAGACAGCACACCGCAGTATTGAGAAACTTTTCGGTGTCAATTATAAAATCATAATCCATTTCAAAGCGGGCAAGCCTGTCCATATATTTACGGCACATAAGATTCACTTTATCATACATCTCAGTGGGAAGTCGTTTTTTAAGAAGATGAGGATTTTTATCTTTGAATGCAACAAGCTCAGAGATAACCTTTTCATCAGTAAGCCCTCTTTCACGCAAAGCCCTCTCTTCTGCCTTTTTATCGGGAATATTTCTCAGTTCCATAGTCTTCTCCCTTATTCTTCAATATGTGAGAAAAAGAATTCTTTTTTCTCATCATTATCAATAACCTTTATAGGCTTCACCTGATTGAGGTTTGCTCCTCTATTTCTCAGCACTTCTCTGTAATCATCATATGTACCGTGACGCAAAAATCTGACTTCGGGATGTGCGAGTGCACCGCTTTTGATAAGAGGCTCAACGGATACATTTCCCTTACAGAGCATTTTTTCGAATGCTTCGTTATATTCTGCCTTTTTCTCCTCGCTTACAGGAAATGCCGTTTCAAGAAGCAGAATATATTTACCCGGTGAAACACTTCTGTCGGGATAGATACTATAACCGATATAAAGATCATCCATATATTCCGACAGATTCTCGACGATCTCATCAAAAGCCATCTGACTGATTTTTTCACCGCTGATATTGGCAATCTGATTAAGACGGTAGCAGAAGGTAATTTTCGGCGATTGATAATAATATCCTGTGCATCTGACTACATCTTCGATACGGTATCTGTAAAAACCGCTCATATTTGTAAGAATAAGCTCATATTCTTTTCCCGGCTCAAGATCTTTTATTGTAAGAAGATTATCATAATCGGGAGAATCTACAGGACGGAATTCATAAAAACCGTTCTGGGGCAGCATTACATATTCAAAAGAATCAAGCTCAACAGGAACTGCCATAAATGCTTCGGTTGCAGTATAACCGAGATAATGTATGGGCATTTCTTCACCTATATATCTTCTGAGCTTTTTTGCATACAAGGACAATGCACCTGTACCCATACCGTAAAGCCATTCAACCTTAGGCCATATACGGGGAATAACGGGCGAGCAGTCAAAGCCCTTGCTGAATTCCTCGCGGAGTTCCCGCGCTCTTTCAGGCATAGGCTTTAATCTTTTGCTGAGCTTCTTTCTGACATCATCAGGAAGCTTTATACTGTCATTTATAATACCCTTTTCGATATCATCACAAAGCATTTCCCAGTTTTCCTCCATATAGAAAAACATGGATTCAAGAGTTGTGATAAATATAGTTCCGAGATAGCTTGTCTTTTTATTGATAAGCGAAAAACGAAGCTTAAGGTAGTGCATATCCATATCCGCTGAAGTATCAGGAAAAAGAACCTCCTTCGGAGAGGTTGCAAAAAAAGGAACCAGAGGCTTAAGATTAAGAAGCGGGATGGACGAAAGACAGCTGACTGTGCCGCCTTTAAGCTTTCTGCAGGAGGTTTCGGCTGTGAGAAGACCTTTCTGAGGAGGCAGAAGCCTTCCTTTTCTGAGGAAATATTTCACAGCACAGCCAACAGGAGCAGAAAAACCGTAGCACTGAGCAACCCATTCTGCCCAGTATGACAAGGGCACAAGCTTCGACTTTCCGGTGCTTCCCGAGCTTTCGGTAAAACGCCTTACAAACATATTTGTGATAAGACCTTTTTCTCCATTAGCCATTCTCCACACATATTCATCATAATCGGCATAGGTTGAAAGAGGAACAATTCTCTGATAATCAGCAATACTCTTGACATCCTTAAAATTATTCTTTTTGCCGTAAACAGTGGTTTTGTTTTTCCGCATAAGACGGCGGACTGTTTTTTCCTGCATCTTCCACGCACGTCTTGAATAAATATTAAGCTTTGTATGCTCACACACTCCTAAAAATCCGCCGAAAGCGGCAAGAAGATAACCTTTTATATCAACCATAATAATAACCTCCGTCCGGCTTTTAATTTTATCATATTTTTTTCATATATTCAATAATATTCTTGTATTCTCCGTTTCTTTCTGTTATTATAATGACAAACTATAAATGAAAAAGAAGGATGCTTATGAACACTTTACTTAAACCCATTTATACAGTTTTGACCACTATCTGTATTTTTCTTTCAAATCTTCTGTGTCCCGCTTCAATAGCACCTGAAAGTGAAAATTTTGATTTTTCATTTCTTCAGTACCCGGACGAAGCAATAATCACCCTCGAAGAAGCAGGTCTTACAGAGGCTGAACTTACCGGCCGTGCTTCTGCTGAGCTCCCCGAATATGTTCAGTCCGGCGGATATGATGACATCAACGGTATAACTGTTTCTCCTTATTATACAGCTAAGGTAAGCGGAACCGAAATTCCCGTTTATGCTTCCGTTGTCTTCATCCGTGCGGATGATACCGGCACACTTCATTCATTCTCTGAAATCTATGTTGATGAAGAAAGTGATTTTTCTTTCAATATTGAAATTGAAAGCAAGGATGTTACATTAAAAAATGCTATCGTGCTGCCCGCTTCTCACGGAGTAAATGCTGTCTGCCGTGACGGAAAGGTTACTGCCTCTATCAATAAAACAGGTATTTACACCTTCCTTTTCAACGGAGCAAACCAGTATTACGGCTATACTCTTTTCGTGCGTGAAAAAACCGATGAGGATGCTGAAATTGCCGATTATATTGAAAAGTACGGCGAAGATAACGTAATTGTTGTTGACAGAGGATATCACGAGCTTGATTATACAAGCTTTGTAGGTGCGGAAAACCTTGTTGTTTATCTCAAAGAAGGTGCATATATCAATGCAATCCATCACTATGACATAAACAGTGCAGAGGATGAGAATATTTATATTGAGCCCGATGCAATGCTCAACAATTCTGTGGGACTCACAAGGTATCCCTTTGTAAACTTCTTCAACTGTAACAACATTACTCTTACAGGAAGAGGCGTAATAGACCTTACTAAACTCGACAGAAGAGAGCGCCGCGGTGTTGTTTTCACAAACTGCAGCAACATCAGTGTGAGTGATATAAAGATAATCAACTCCCCCGAATGGTCTTTTATAGCTTATTGCTGTGAAAACCTTTCAATTGATCAGGTTGACATTATCGGAAACCGCGGTAACTGCGACGGATTCGCAATTTGCAATTCCCATAATGCAACAATCACCGATTGTTTTGCACGAGTAGCTGACGATTCATTTGAGGTTAAGGCTCTTGGCGGAATGATGGACAGTAATAATATTACATTTTCAAACTGTATCGCATGGGGCGGCTATGCAAGATGCTTCGGCATAACAGGTGAAGTAAACAAAAAGATTTCTGATGTAACATTCCGCGATTGTGCTGTTATTTACCGTGACGGCGTATGGGACAATAACAGAATCGGATCTCTTGTTGTTGTAGCAGAACAGTGCAACGGAAGTATTGACGGTGTGCATTTTGAAAACATCGAAATTTTCCGTGATGAGGGCAGAGCAATTCTTGTAAAGATCTATGATGAAGAAGCAGAGAATTTTGAAATGAAGAACATAACCTTCAAAGATATCTCCTACACATCATATCTTCCTTCAAAAATAGCCGGTACCGACAGCGATACTAATACTGTTCAGGTTGCTCTTGAGAATATCAGCGCTAACGGAAATAAAATGCTTTTGCCGGTACTTTCTTTTGAAACGGGCAGAAACTGTGACATTACAAAAAACTGAAAACTTAAAAGAACAAATTAAACTATAGTTTATGAAAGAGGTAAAAAATTATGAGTTTTGAAAAATACAAAGGTGTAATTCCGGCATTTTATGCCTGCTATGATGAAAACGGAGAGTTTTCTGCAGAAGGAACAAAGCAGCTTGTTGAGTTTCTTATTGAAAAGGGGGTAAAAGGTCTTTACGTAGGAGGTTCTTCAGGCGAATGCATTTATCTTACTGTTGAAGAAAGAAAAAAGACCCTTGAAGCTGTTATGGAAGCAAACAAGGGCAGAATTACAATCATCGCCCATGTTGCATGCAACAACACAAGAGAAAGCTGCGAGCTTGCACGCCACGCAGAAAGCCTCGGTGTAGATGCAATTGCAACAATTCCCCCTATTTATTTCAAGCTTCCCGAAAAGGCAATTGCAAAATACTGGAACGATATTTCAGCTGCAGCACCTGATACCGATTATATAATTTATAACATTCCCCAACTTGCAGGTGTTTCTCTTACACTCTCACTTTTTGATGAAATGCTTAAAAATCCAAAGGTTATCGGCGTCAAAAACTCCTCAATGCCCATTCAGGACATTCAGATGTTCAAAAGACAGGCAAAGCTCAATAACCGAGAGATAGTTATCTTCAACGGACCCGACGAGCAGTTTGTAGGTGGCAGACTTATCGGTGCAGACGGCGGTATCGGCGGTACATATGCTGTTATGCCCGAGCTTTTTGTGAAGCTTAATCAGCTTCTTGAAGCAGGTGATTTCGCTAATGCAGGTAAACTGCAGGACGATATCAATGAAGTTATTTATACAATGTGCTCAGGAAATGGCAATATGTATGCTGTTGCAAAAGCAGCTCTTAAAAAGAGAGCAGGACTTTCTCTCGGCGGAGTAAGAGAGCCTCTTCTCAATCTTACGGACAGTGACGAAGCAGTTGTTGATAAAACAGTTTCGCTTATAAAAACCGCAGTAAACACCTGGATTGGCTGAGTTTATAAAGTCTTCATAAAGCATTACGGGATTGCAGACTCATTATATAGTGTCTGCAATCCCTTTCTTTATTCGGTATTTATACTTATTTTGTATCTCGTCTGCTGTTATAATCCTTGTTTATTTTTTGCTTCCATGAATTTGACAGAGGGCGCGATGCACGAACATCAGAAACTGCACAGGCTACACTTTCGTATAATACGGCAGTACCTTTTGTGTCTGCATGATAATTCACCGCGTTTTCTTCACTTATTCCAAAGCGTGAGGCTGTTTCCACAGCATCAATATTTGCGCCGATAAAAAGGAATTCCCAGCCACGCTCTTTTTTCTGTATTTCAATCATATGCTTTACTTCATCCGATGAATAACGGCGGCTGGCATTTTCCATTCCGTCGGTTGTGATTACAAACATTGTATTTTCAGGCACATCCTCAGGTCTTGCATATTTATGGATATTTTTTATATGATGTACAGCACCGCCTATGGCATCAATAAGAGCTGTGCAGCCTCTTACCGTATACTCTTTGTCAGTCATAGGCTTTATGTCGGAAAGCCTTACTCTGTCGTGAAGCACTTCACTTACGTTATCAAACAATACCGTTGATACAAAGCACTCTCCTTTTTCCTTTTTCTGCTTTTCAATCATTGCATTGAAGCCACCTGTTGTATCAGCTTCAAGCCCTGCCATAGAACCGCTTCTGTCGAGTATAAATACTAATTCCGTGATGTTGTTTTTCATTTTAATTTCTCCTTTTGATAAATGTTGATTTCAGACACAGCTGCTTCAATTAAAAAATTAAAACGGCTGCAAGGTCTTTTGTTACCTTACAACCGTATTATAATTGAAAATATTTTCTCAGAGGTCTCCCGGCAGGAGACTTTTTTGCAGAAATACAACATAACTTCAGAAACACATTACTGTCAGTGACAACCCAGAAGCACCTGATCAAATTCAAAAAGGGCCTCGTTAATTTCAAATATGTTATAGTTTTCTTTCATAATAAAATATCTGATTATCTTATCAAAAGTAAAGCTGTTGGAAAGAGTAAGTCCTGCAGCAGCCAAAAGCTCCTGCGTTTCATCAAGATTCAGTCTTAATGCAATTGCAAATGCAACAGCAGTCTGCTTTGAAGGCTTATATGTATCGGGATTGCATTTGATTTTGGAAAATGTTTTCTTATCCACATTTGCTCTTTTATAGCACTGAACATCAGTCAGCCCGCTTGCATCTATATAATCAAAAAGCTTATATGCAAAGGACTTATCCATTGCTTTCATATATTCCTTTAAGGAGCTGCTTTTTTCACCTGCAATTCTTTTTGCGGCTTTTTGTTTTGAAAGCACGGAACACGGTGCGGGAGCAGATGAACAAGTCATTTCCGGCCGCATTGATGCCTCAGGTGCAGGACGGCTGACGGAAAAAGAGGCAACCCGGCGGTCAGGCTCAATACCGCGGATACTGTAATCAGGCTCCTGTGCAGAGAAATTTTCATATTTATCGTGAATAAAGTCGCTGATTTCACCATACAGGGCCTTACTGAACTCATATGATGATTTATCATAAACACAAAGATAAACCGTAAGCTCATGCTCATTCAGAAACTGTGATATTATCTGAACGGCAAATTTCAGCACCTTATCCTTGGGATATCCGTACACTCCTGCAGATATCAGAGGAAAAGCTATTGTTTTTATCTTTTTTTCCTCAGCCTTCTGCAATGCTCTTTCATAACATAAGCGAAGAATTCTTTCCTCACCCTCAGTACCTCCCTGCCATATAGGACCGGAGGTATGAATAATATATTTAGCGGGGAGAGCATAGCCTTTTGTCAGCCTGACTTCTCCGAGAGCCAGCGGACGAAGCCTTTCGCATGCTTTATCAAGCTTCTTTCCGGCTTTTTTATGAACGGCATAATCAACCCCTGAATAACCTGTCATTTCTTCATTTGTTGTGTTGACAATTGCATCCACCTGCATAAGTGTAATGTCCTGTCTGATAATATAAAGAGGCATAAATATCATCCTTTTTATCTTTATATTATGCATTATATACCCTGACTGAAAATAATTCAAGACACTGCGATTCCCGATGCTTGCGATTGAATACAGATAAACGGACAGACGGTATTGAAATATCTTAAAAAGAATGATATAACTAAAATAAAAAAAGGTTAAAAGTCTTATGAAATATCTTGATAATATAAATTCTCCCGAAGATATAAAGAAAATTCCTGAAGAGGAATTACAGATTCTTGCAGATGAAACAAGAGCTGTACTTATTGAAAAACTGAGTAACACGGGCGGTCACGTGGGCTCAAATCTCGGCGTTGTTGAGCTTACGGTTGCGCTGCACTATGTATTCAGCTCACCTGTTGATAAAATCGTATGGGATGTTTCTCACCAGTGCTATCCTCATAAAATTCTCACCGGCAGAAAAGAAGCATATATTTCACCTGAGCATTATAAGGATGTTACCGGTTTTACAAACACAAAAGAAAGTGTACACGACCATTTTACAATGGGACACTCTTCTACCTCTGTTTCGCTGGCACTTGGTCTTGCAAAAGCAAGAGATCTGGCAGGAGGCAAAGAAAATATCATTGCAGTCACAGGTGACGGCGCTCTTTCAGGCGGTGAAATCTATGAGGGACTGAATTTCGCAGGTGAATACGGCAAAAATCTTATAGTTATCCTCAATGATAATGAGCAAAGCGTTGCTGAAAATCACGGAGGCTTATATAAAAATCTTCGTCAGCTCAGAGAAAGCGGCGGAGAAAGCTCTCATAATTTTTTTATCAGCCTCGGATTTGAATACAGATATCTTGATACACTCGAATACGGCTCAGCAAGATATGATTATCACGACTTTTCCGTTGTTATTGATGAGGATTCAATGTCTCAGGATGAAAACAAAACTGCAGTAAAATATCTTATTCTCAGACCAAACGGACATCTTTATTCAAAATGGGACAGTAAAGCAAGCCTTATTTTCTGATCACAGAAACATAGTGACTTTTTCAGATATAATGCCCCTCTTCTATATGTATAAGTCACTACTATAGGAAAATTATTCCGATTTCGGAATTAAAGTATAAAAACGGAGGAAGAAGAAATGTTTGGTATTTTCGCAAAATTCACAGCTTTTATCTGTTCTGTTCTCATTTCCCTTTGCGTTGCTCTTGATATCCCCTGTTATCCTATGGGGCAAAAGGTGGATATAGACAGATTCACTATCACATTTGAGGAAAACTTTGAAGGTGAGCTTGACCGCAGTGTGTGGTCAGGACATTATCAGTACGGCAACAAAACCGAAGCCAGAAAAGGCAGCTACTGGAATCAGAATCTCGCATATACAAAGGACGGAAATCTTATAATTCCCGTAACTTATCTTGAAGAAGGTATGGGTGGAAAGGGTGCCGGCTGGTACAGTGCCGGAATAGATACGGATTCTGATGCTGTTAACGGCTTCAGTCAGAAATTCGGCTATTTTGAATGCCGCTGCATACTTCCTGAGGGCGCCGATATCTGGAGCGCCTTCTGGCTTATGAATGACGGTGTTTACGAAGAAGACGGCTCAGGTAAAGACGGCACGGAAATTGATATTTTTGAAAGTAACTGCTACGGCAAAAAGCTTCCTTACAGCATCACTTCAAATCTTCATTTTGACGGCTATAATGCCGCTCACCAATCCCACGGTGCAACACAGTTTCTGATAAAAAACAATCCCTATGAAGAATTCAACACATACGGACTCGAATGGAATGAAAATGAATATATTTTCTATATAAACGGAGTTGAAACCTTCCGCACCGATTTCGGCGGTGTAAGTCAGAATGAAGAATATCTTATTCTCTCTGTTGAAATGAGAGGCGAGGACGGCATACCTTCCGACAGGGAAATGTCTCCCGCAGAGGATGCCGAATTCATAGTTGATTATGTAAAGGTATATCAGTATAAATAAAATGAACAACTGACAGCGGTGCGTTTTGTTGCGTGCCGCTGTTAATATATTCTTTTTTCCTGATTATATACTGTAAACTATACACAGATTAAGAATCAGGTCATAGAATAAGACCTTATTTTTAATGTTGCTTTGTGATATACTTTTTTCAGAAGCTTCGGAAAATAATATAAAATGGTGATTCTTATGCATAAAACATTTATAAAAAATATGAAGAGTTTCCGCATTGCAAAAGGTATGACACAGGAACAAGTTGCGGAAAAGCTTAATGTAAATCCTCAGACTGTTTCCCGCTGGGAGTGCGGCACTACCTTACCCGACATTCTGACATTACCTGAAATTGCTTCACTTTATGAGGTTACTGTTGATGATTTTTATAAAAAAAGTACAGTTGCCTACGATAACTATGCTCAGAGACTCGCTTCTGTTTATGAAAAATCCCGAGATCCTGAGGATTTTATGCGCTGCCGTATTGAGTATGAAAGGCTTATGAAAGACGGAATACTTTCAACAGAGGACAAATGGCTTTATGCCTGGATACATATGTACATGATGAATTACTGCAGAGATATTGCAGTGGAATGGTATGATAAGGCTGTAAGCGACAACCCGGAGGATGATCCTCATAATTATCAGATTGCCTGCATGCAGAGAATATGGATGTTCTTTTTGTTGAAAAAAGAAAACGAAATTATTTCTGAACTTAAAGAAAAGGCAGAGGCTGAGCCCCACAATCCGAGAAATACCGATAATCTGATAATTGCACTTATATGGGACGAAAAGCTTGATGAGGCCTACAGTCTTTTTTCAGATGCAATAAAAAAATTCCCCGATGACTGGAGAATATATATTCACGGAGGAGATATCTGTAAAACACTCGGCAGGTATGATGAAGCACTGATATATTATGACAGGGCAGGAGAAATCGGAACTTATTTCTGTGATGAGATAGACGGAAAAGCAAATCTTTATAAAGAGATGGGAGAATATGAGAAAGCTTATAATGAATATATAAAGATGGCTGAAATTTACCGCAGCCGAGGCTACGATGTGGAGGCGCAGATATCCGAAGGATACGCGGAGGAATTAAAAGATAAACTCGAATAACAAATCACCGTTCGGGAATCGGAGAAATCCGACTCACGGACGGTGCTTCATTATATTACGGCAACGAAAGCATTTCAGAGCGTGTCTGTATGATATTTTTTAAGATCGACCCTGAAATTTTCAACAACGATTCCGTCGTTTTCAAGTCCGGCCTTCTGTGCTTCAATGCCTCCGAAGGCATAGGCCGCACTTAATTTTCCGCGGGAATTCACAACCCTATAGCAAGGATATTTGTCTTTGTCGGGATTTTTATGCAGAGCATTACCTACGCTTCTTGCCCATTGAGGGTTTCCGAGTTTCTGAGCAAGATAACCGTATGTTACCACCTTTCCGCGGGGGATACGCGCAAGCAGCTCATATAATTCATTTTCATTAATCTTCTTTTTCATAGTTTCACATCCGGTTTTATAAAAGTGATTCTGTTATTTATAAAGATGCCATTTTTCGGATTCTATCCGCCATGCGGCTGCTTCTTCTTTTGCTTTTTTAAGAAAAGCTTCACAATCAAAGTCAGATTTTAATATTTCATCCGAGCCGAGAAGCTTCACAATGTCATCTTCAATCGAGAAATCAACGTGTGTTTTTCTTATGGCATCAATAAGCCTTATTCCCGTATCAAAGGGAGAAAACTCATCTCTGTCTGTAATATGAAGCTGTATACCGTGGCAGAAGCAATCCTTATAATCGGAAAAGGAGGGTATAAAAGAGCATTCTCTGAGAATAACGCCTTTCTGTTTTCCCATCAGCTCAATGACCTTTTCGCTGTCAAGCCAGGGAGCACCGATCATTTCAAAAGGCTTTGTGGTACCTCTGCCTTCAGAAATATTGGTGTTTTCAAAAAGACAGGTTCCGATATAACATAAAGCGGTATCGATCGTGGGAAGGTTCGGTGACGGCTGTATAAATACAAGATCGGAATCATCATAATACATCTCTCTTTTCCAGCCGTCTATTTTAATAATATCAAGCTCACAGCCTATGTCTTCTGTTTCATTCATCATAAGAGCAAACTCACCGATAGTAAGCCCCGAGCGGGTGGGTGTAGGAAAACGCCCCACAAATGAAGAGAATCTTCTGTCTAAAACAGCACCCTCTGTTTTTTCCCCGCCTATAGGATCAGGTCTGTCGAGAACAACAAATTTCACGTTATTCTCACTGCAGATTTTCATTGCGTCGGTCATTGTATAAAGATATGTATAAAACCTTGCACCTGCATCCTGTATATCAAAAATAACCGTATCAAGAGATGCCAGCACTTTTTCTGCTTCGGACGTATCTTCTCCGTAGAGACTGTAAACCGGAAGCTTTGTTTTTTCATCAATATAGGATGCTACACTCTCTCCTGCCTGTCGGTCTCCCCTTATACCGTGCTCGGGAGCAAAAAGTGCAGTAAGCATACAACGCTTTTTCAACATATCCGCAGTGGAGGTAAGATTCCTCAGCACGCCTGTATGATTTGTGATAAGTCCGCAGCTGCCGCTGAAGGTAATGCCATCTCTGATAATCACATCAGCACCGCACAGAACTTTATTTTCAGGCTTTTTCATATTACGCCTTCTTTCTTTAATTTACCGTATTCGGTAATCATCGTGTCGTAAAAGCTTCTTCTCAATGAGAAATAACTGCTTCTGTTTTCTCTGCCCAGATGCACGGCATTTGTAAGAAGTACGCCCCACAGTCCTGTAGCCTTGTCAACATACAGGCTTGTGCCCGTAAAGCCTGTGTGGCCGTAGCTTCCGCGGGACATAAGCTCTCCCATAGGAGAAGGCTGCCACCCCTTAAGTTGGAAGCCGAGACCTCTTGATTCCTTTTTATAGGGAGTGTAATCAGTTATTGCTGAAGCAAAAGTATCTGTTCCGAGAAATACTTCACCGCTTTTTGCAATTCCCCGTGAGGAACACATACCCGCAAAAGCAATCATATCATCAAGAGACGCGAACACACCTGCATTTCCCGAAATTCCTCCGAGAAAATAAGCATTTTCATCATGAACGTGCCCTGTCGCCCATTCGCCGGAATGAGAATAAAGCTCAGTTGCTGCTATCGGAGTATTATTTATATCAGCCTTGTCACACACGGGATTATAGCAGGCTGTTTTCATTCCGAGAGGTAAAAAAACCAATTCATCGGCAAGCTGAGAAAGATTTTTTCCGCTGATATTCTCAAGTATCCGCTGAAGCACAATATATCCCATACAGGAGTATATAACCTCTTCTCCCGTTTTGCAGCATTTTTCAGAATCAAGTATGGTAAAAAGCACATCATCATTTTTATGCTTCATTGAAAACAGCGGTATCCCTGCGGTCATGCCGGAGGTATGAGTCATTAAATGCTTTATTGTGCAATCAGCAAAATTGCCGGTATAATCAAGAAATTTTCCTATATTGTCCTCAACCGAAAGGATTCCGCTTTCAATAGATTTCAAAGCAACCATAGTAGTTACGGTAAGCTTTGACAAGGATGCAAGATCAAACAGTGTATTCTCTGTTAAATTAAGAGGAGACGGTTTTATCTGCCGCTGTCCTGAGAACTCACGCAGGTATACCCTGTGCCCTACACCGACAGCCACAGCCGCACAAGGATATGCAGTGCCGGTTCCTGATTTTATGATTTTTGATGTTTCGGTAAACATAATTATTTGTTCCAATACTCTTTTTTATCATTCTACACATTATTTTATGTAAGGTCAAGATGCTCGTTTTTGCACAACAACAAAAAAAGAACGGCTGTATAAGCAACCGTCCCGTAAAAGAATTGCAAAAACATATCTTTATTTGTTTTCATTATAAAGCAAAGGAAGATTTCATCAGGAATTTCAGGCAGTCGTTTTTTCATTAAAATATCGATTTGCATATATACCTCAAAGCAATCGCTGTTTTTTATTCATCAAATAGTGCAGATGAAAGGTATCTGTCACCGGAATCGGGAAACAGTACAACTATATTTTTGCCTTCATTTTCAGTACGCTTTGCAAGCTCTATAGCTGCAAAAAGAGCTGCACCGGAAGAAATGCCTGCCAGAAATCCTTCTGTTCTGCCTATATTTCCGGCTGTTTCAAAAGCATCCGCATCACAGACAGTTATGATTTCATCATAAACCGACGTGTTAAGAACACCCGGAATAAAGCCCGCTCCGATACCCTGTATACCGTGGGGTCCACCCGTGCCTTCGGAAAGGAAGGGAGAAGCTGCAGGTTCAACAGCAACAATCTTTATATCCGGATTCCGTGATTTAAGGTATTCTCCAACTCCGGTTAATGTGCCTCCCGTACCGACACCTGCAACAAAAATATCAACATTTCCGTCAGTATCCGAATAAATTTCGGGGCCGGTTGTCTGCCTGTGAGCATCGGCATTGGCAGGGTTTTCAAACTGACCGGGAATAAAGCTGTCGGGAATCGTCTTTGCAAGAGCCTCGGCCTTTTCAATAGCACCCTTCATGCCTTTTTTTCCGTCAGTAAGAACAAGCTCAGCACCATAAGCCTTCATAAGACGGCGGCGCTCAACTGACATTGTATCAGGCATAACAATAATAGTTTTGTAGCCTCTCACCGCAGCAACTGAAGCAAGTCCTATGCCGGTATTTCCGCTTGTTGGCTCGATAATTACCGATCCGGGCTTTAATCTGCCTGTACTTTCGGCATTATCCAGCATCTTCTTTGCAGCACGGTCCTTTACAGAGCCTGCAGGATTGAAAAACTCAAGCTTTGCCAGAATTTTTGCCTTCAGGCCGAATTTTTTCTCCGTGTGCGTAAGCTCTAAAAGCGGAGTTTTTCCTATAAGCTGTTCTGCTGATGTATAAATTCTGTTCATATATATTACACCTCTGCTGTACTCTTAACTGCCTGCCGTAAAGCTTTGAGCCATAAAGCTTTGAATGGAAACAGTAATTGCTCAATTGTTTAATTTCAAAATTATACAATATCGGAATAAAGCTTTTTCTTCATCATTTTCTGCGGGAATTTATAAGCTTCTCCGATCTCTTTTTATGTTTTGCCCTGTCGCAAAGATTTCTGAGAATATAATAAAGCTCATCAAATGCATATTTATTGTGAAAATCACCGATTTTAACACTTATTGAATAAGTTCTGTCAATGAACTTATCGAGAATCTTTTCAACCGTATTTCTGTTCATATGCCTGATTGCATAATCTGAAAACTCATAATCAAATTTTCTTTTTTCCAGTCTGTCAAAATGTTCGTTTCCTTTTATAAATTCAGGCTTCTTCCTTACGGCGGTTGCCGCAAAAATCACAATATCCTCATCCTCGGGAAGCTTTATTTTTGTCTCACCCTCAAGAGGGATTTCAACCTCAAAAAGATAAAACTGCTTTGCTGTAAGATTACCGGATGCGTTGTGAGTGTGAGATAAGCTCAGTGCCTGAGGAACTGTCTTTATATAGCCTGTTTCCTTCTGCATCATAAGATCCCATTGTCCGAGAGCCTCAAAGCAATCGGGCACACAAACCTCAGTTATTTTATTCCCGCAGGAGAAGGCTGCTTTCTTATCGCCGTTAAGAGATGTAATAAGCAAACGGACACTTCCGAAGCCTTCACTAACCTCAATTTCACTTCCGTCACATACAAGACAGTTTTTCTCGCCCTGTGAAAAAGCAAACTCGGTTCCTGAAAAAAGCAGTTTGTCGGGAAGAATCTCACGGGGGATTGAAACTTTGTTTTTCAGTGTGGATCTATGGCGGTTGTTATCGTCTGTTATACCGTTTGCATTATAAGCGGGAGCAAGCATTTCTCCGTCAGGGCAAACAGGTATATCATTGAATTTCAGTGCATAGCTTTTTATTTCATTTTTTCTTACAGAAAAGCTGAGCCTTCCGCCGCTGATTTCAGCCTTTCCGAGAATGATTTCGTCGCCTCTTATTTCGTATGCCTCAGATATCGGCTGAGAAAACTCTGCAACAACACTATCACGGTCAATGCCGCTGCACTCTGCAACACGAAGGATTATCATATCAGAATCCTGTGCCTTTTTTACGGCTGTTATTCTTACGGAATCATCACTGAGCTTTATGAAAGAAAAGCTTTTTCCGAGTGAGCCTTCATGCTTTTCTGTAATAAATGTGTTCATCGGCTGACAGAATTCATCTGCACGGGAATTTATATCACAAATATTCTCATTGTGGCCTTTAATGCCAAAAGAAAAGCGATTAAGTCCCATATCCATAACGTGCTGCGAGCATTCGTGACGGTAATTTGCAAAGGGTGTGTGTACAACGGTAAGGCGCAGAGTATTTTTGTCCGGCTTATCCCATGCCTGTCTTGAGTCACTGAAAACACTTACCCCGAACAAACCGCTTTTATCTGTGATATCAGCCCATTTCTGTGAAGGCACCTCATAAAGCTTTTCTGAATTTGTTGCCCTTAAAACACTGCCGATACCAATGTCGTATCCTGCATATTCATTTTCTGCCGTAAAAGAAAATTCTGTTTTAAGAAGAGATGCTTCTTCTCTCCAGTCAACTTCGTTGAAAACCGATACATAATCACTCTCACAGTCAAGCGATACTATTTGTGTGAACTTTGATTTGCCTGCAGTTCTGATTATTTCAAATGAACACAGTGCCGGGCCGCTGTCTCTGATTTTTATAACAGGATCATCTGCATACATATAAGGCCTTTCTTTTATATCCTCATATTTTACTTCCCAGGCAGGCCAATCGAAGCTGTGAACATTATTATAAACTCCGAATCTTACAGGACTGCGCAAAAGCTCTTTCCCGAGTTTTTTATCAAATACGGAACAGATATCTCCGTTTTTATCAAGCTTCACAATAAGATTCTTATTTTCAACAGAATTCTCAGTAATAAAGAGTCCTGTGTCAATACTGTTTTTATTACTGCATTCTCTCAGATCATAAACAGCAAGTCCCGAAGAAAGGACGTCTGCAATAAATGTTATCTCTCTGAGCATTCCGTTCCTTTTTTCCTGTGAAGGAACTTCATTTCCGTCTTTATCAAAAACACAAAATCGCCGGGCATCGGACTTAACCGAAACTCTGACAGCTTCCCTTCTTGACGATATGTTCTGTACGGGATTTGACACAATGACAGGAATACCCGTTACAAATGAAGTATCAAGATTTTCGGCAAGCAATCTGCATGCATTGGTATATTCAGCTGAAAATGTATTCATTGCCTGAACATAATCGTTATGACTTCTCTTGTAGCATTTTTCAAAGGATGTTCCGGTTATATCATCATGGAAATGATGTGCAATTACCTTTTTCCAGGCTGTATCAAGACCGTATCGGGGATACTTACCGAAGCCGTGAACAAGTGCTGCACTTGAAAATCTTTCCGCAGCATCTGCAAGCTGTTCACAGCGTCTGTTCCAGCGTTTTGTTACCGTTCTGGCGGTATAGCTGCCTGCTCCGTGGGCAGTAAGAAGAAACTCCCCGTTATAAACGGGCATTTCTGCTTTTTCTTCTTCAGGTAAGTTTTCCAGCATATCAAAGAATTCACGTGTAGTGGCAGAAAAAACCTCAACCTCAGCATTACTATTGTTCTTCTGTGCATTTACTACATTTTTTACAGAAGACTTATGAGGAGCACCTCCCCTGTCACCGATTCCGTGGTAAGCGAATGTGATCTGAGGCAGATTATTCTCTTTTGATTTTTCAAGCTTTTCCAATACTCTTTTTGCCTTTGTCATTTTTGAAAAAGCTGTTGTGTAGGCAAAGGGCATTATTGCAGCCCACACACCGCTTCCGTCAGCACCGTGCCATCTGCCGATATCAAAGGGGACATCCACACTGCTGCCCCACATAAGCTTTCCTGTAGAAAATCCCTTAAGCCCCGAATGCGCAGCCACCTGAGGAAGTGCCTTTCCGAAGCCGAAGCAATCGGGCAGAAAGATATCATCAGACTCCTTGCCGAATTCTTTCCTGAAAAAACCGTTGCCGTAAAGGATATTACGAATAAGTGCTTCGGGAGAAGGAATATTTACATCACCGTTTTCATAACAGGCTCCGCAGGGATTCCATCTACCCTCTGCTATGTACTTTTTCAGTCTGTTGAATTCCTCGGGATAATACTCCTTTATCAGCTCATACCTGTAGCTGCCCTCAAAATTGAATTTGTACAAAGGATATTTTTCAAGAAATGAAAAATTTCTTTTAAGAGTATCGGGGATATACTCATCAACGGTCTGTTCAAATGTCCAGAGCCAGGATGTATCAAGATGCGCTGTAGCTATAGTATATATTGCGGGTTTATTGTTTTTCATAAATCTGCCCTCCACAGCCTGTTGGTTTACTTAATATTCAATTAATCCTCCGCCATATTTCTGCACTTTAAGGGAACAGAAATATCTGAAAATCCGTAAAAGTATTCTGCATTCTTTCCTGAAATGATTTATCCGGAATCATAATGTTACTCCGTCTTTGAATATTGCAATTTCACGGTTGCCGAGAATTTCATTTTTTGTCTCTTCCCCGTCAGCAACTCTCTTTATAACGGTCAATAATTCTTCTGCTTTTTTATCTTTATCCTGACCAAAGGCAGAAAAATCAATCCAATGTGATTTTTTTACTGCAATCATATCATTGGATGCAATTTTTATCGTGGGAACGGCACCGCCCAGCGGTGTGCCCCTGCCTGTGGTAAAAAGAATCATATGACAGCCTGCAGCGGCAAGATTTGTTATTGAAACAATATCGTTTCCGGGGCCGTCAAGAAGACTGAGTCCCGGCTTTGTTACAATATCTCCGTAGGTAAGAACATCAACTACCGGGGCCATTCCGCCCTTCTGTACACAGCCGAGAGATTTTTCCTCAAGTGTTGTAATTCCGCCCTCCTTATTACCGGGGGAAGGGTTTTCGGAAACAGGCTCTCCGTGATCTTTGAAATATTGCTTAAAATTATTTATAAGCCTGACACTTTTATCAAAAACCTGTTTATTTATACACCTTTCGAACAGCACTGTTTCCGCACCGAACATTTCAGGCACCTCTGTCAGCACTGCAGAACCGCCCATAGCACAGATTCTATCGGTAACCTTGCCTGCAACAGCATTAGCGGTAATGCCGGAAAAACCGTCGGAGCCGCCGCACTTGAGTCCTATTTTAAGCCTTGAAACGGGTACTCTCTGTCTTTCATCCTCTGAAGCTGTCAGCTTCAGCTTATCTATACACCTTATTCCCTCAGCGATTTCATCTTCACAGTCCTGCACACAAAGAAAACGTATCCGTTTTTCGTTCACTTCACCGAGTATTTTTTTCATTTCAGAAATATTGTTATTCTCACAGCCGAGTCCGAGCACAAGCACACCACCTGCGTTGGGATGCCTTATAAGTCCGCGCAGAATAAGCTGAGTAATCCTCATATCATCACCAAGCTGACTGCAGCCGTAGGGATGAGAAAAGCAAATTGCACCTGTCTTTTCCGAAAGCTTTTTTGCGATGCTGTTTACACAACCGACGGTGGGAATAATCCATATATCATTTCTGACACCGATATCCCCGTTTTCACGGATAAATGCATTGATTATAAACGGCTCTTCCGGTAAAAGCTCTTCGTAATCCGGGGTGTATTCATAAGACAGAATATCTCCCAGCTTTGTTTTCATATTGTGAGAGTGAACCGGGTCACCCTTTTGTATATTTTCGGTCGCATATCCTACAGGATAACCGTATTTTATTATGTCTGCACCTTTTATGATATCACAAACAGCAATTTTATGACCTGTTTCAGGATTTACACAGACATTATCCTTTTCATTTATTCTGACAGTATCCATTTCATTGCTTCCTTTGCACCAAGTGTGTCTATCCTGTTATAATATTCTGTTACAATATCCGCCATATCTGAAAGATCCGACTGCCATAATGAAGTGTTTGCAAGAATTTCTGCAACAGAGTCATTTTTCATTATCTCAACAACGCTTTCTGCATCTTCGGGCTCATCGTTTTTATAGAAATAAATAAGTGCAGCAAAGGCAAGGGAAAGCCCCTTCGGATAAGCACCGTTTTTTTCTTTATATTCAAGAATCGTCGGAAGAACACGCACGGAGAATTTACTCACTGAATTCAAAGCAATTGCACGCCATTTATGTGCTATAAACGGATTCCTGAAGCGGTCAAAAACACTGTTTGCAAAAGCAATACTTTCTTCATTTTCTCCGATTGTCGGCAATATCTCTTCCTTCATACATTTCTCCAGAAAAGATAATGCTGTTTCATCATTCATCGCATCCGCTACCGTTTTGACACCGGAAAGCAAGGACGTCGCAACAAGAGATGTATGTGCTCCGTTCAGAATTCTGACTTTTATTCTCTTATATGGTCTTACATCATCTGTCCAGATGACATTAAAGCCTGCTTTTTTCAGAGGCAGTTCGTCTTCAAAGCTGCCCTCAATAACCCAGAGATGGAATATTTCTGCCGTATTAAGAAATTGGTCATCGAGATGAATATCTTTTGTTTCGTCATTCGGATACCCGGTAACAATTCTGTCAACAAGAGTGTTCACAAACTGATTCTCATTTACGAGCCAATTGACAAAGCCTGCATCAAGCTTCCAGAAATCCGCATATCTCATAACACATTTTTTAAGCTCATCACCATTATTATCAATAAGCTCGCAGGGAAGAATTACAAAACCGCAAAGTCCGTTAATATACCGTCTGTAAAGCAACTGTGTAAGTTTTCCCGGAAATGATTTACAGGGTTTATCATCAAAACCGCAGGTAGCATCAAACTCAATTCCCGCTTCCGTTGTATTTGATACAATGAAACGGAAATCGGGATTATCCGCAAGAGACATATATTCGTTAAAACATTTGTAAGGATCTATACATCTTGAAACCGATTCAATAAAATGATGCTCCTGCTTCACTTCTCCGTTTTCAATGCCCCTCAGATAAAGATTGTATTTGCTGTCCTGCGCATTAAGAAGAGCGCACCTTCCGCCTGCTCTCGGCTGAATAATAACTGCTTTGCCATCGTACAATCCTTTTTTATTCATTACATCAAGAAAGTAATCAAAAAAGCCTCTTAAAAAATTACCTTCTCCAAACTGAATTACGGTTTCTTTCATAACAGCCACCAATCCTGATCATAAGCTTTGCAAGAATTACGTCGTTATCTGCCGTTCCCCTGAAGACTTCCGTTGAATTTTCCGTTTGACAAGGATTCGCCGCAGAATCTTTATAAAAGGGGAATTGATAAGATTTATTTTCACGTATTTCACCGGTTCTTCTTTATCATTCTGAAAATGTACCGAAGGTTATCATATGTACATATTTTTACCATTATATCGCAAACTAAAGCAAAGCAGAATAGATTTCTTCTCCTGAGTTAACAAATACCTCCATTATGTATTCATCACGGATAATTTTAAGGTCTTTTATTTCCCCCTTATAATTAATCATTTTCCTGCCCTCACGCTTTATGCTGAATCCGTCTTTCGTGCGTATGAGTGCCGGATCTTCATTTTTCAGCAGACTTTGCACTTCCTTAACGGGATATCCGTAAATCTTTCCGTCAATAAGTTTAATCTCACGTGGCACAGACATACATCCTATGTCCTTTTTTCTGAAGCCTGCATATTTCCACCCGGGCATCCATGAAATAAGAATGGTTCTGCCTTTGTTATCAGCAAATACCTGACCTGCATACTGATCGGGACCTTTATCCACCTCACCTGTATATAACGGAGTAAATGTTCTTCCGTCAAAATTACCGTACATCACATAAAACCGATGACTGTCTTCTTTACAGACAGATGCTGCAAGCAGAAACAGATCTCCCGATTGCATAAAAGACGGACACTCTGCAAATTTTGCATTTTCCCATTCGCATAAAACACACTTATAATCCCAGTGAAAAAGATCTGCGCTTTCATAAAGAAGAAGATTTGCAGTTTTTCTTCCCTGATTTCCCGATGCCATAACACAATAATACTTCCCGTCATAATAACACACGGCAGGATCGCGGAAATCCGGGCAGCCGTCTTCAGGAAAGCCTGCAATCACAGGGTTTCCTTCGTATTTTCTGAAACTTATTCCGTCAGATGAATAAGCAACACTGACCGACTGAACATTGTCGTGAATTGATGAATAAAAAAGATAAAGTATGTTGTCTTTAACAACAGCAGTACCGGACCAGCAGCCGTCTTTATCATAGGGCATATCGGGATAAAGAGCTACGGGCAGCTCTTCAAAATGAATAAAGTCTTTTGTTCTTGCATGTCCCCAGTGCATATTCTGCCTCCAGGGCTCTTCAAAATCCGGCGCATGCTGATAAAAAATATGATAAAAGCCGTTAAAATAAACGAGACCGTTGGGATCGTTTATCCAGCCTTTTTTAGTCGTAAAATGATATTTCAGTGGCATACTGTAATTCATAACTGAGTTCTCCTCAAATTATAACTGATATCATTGATAATATCATACAGCATCTGCAATTTCAATAAACTGCGGATAAAAAACGCTGAGAAGTCTTTCTTTTCTCAGCGGATTCTTTGTTAAAACTTATCGTAAAAAACAACCTCATTGATATCTCTGTTTTTATAATGCATATCCAAAGGCTGTGAATCCTCTGCAGGATATCCCATTACAAGAAGTGCCGCGGGTTCAATGCCATCGGGAATATTAAAGCTTTCACGCATTTTTACAGGGTCAAAATGCATTACCCAGCAGGAGCCTACTCCGAGATCGAAAGCAGCGAGCATAATATATGTTGTAACTATAACAGCATCCACGGGAGATGAAAGCGCACCGTCATAAATTCGTTTCCAGCTTTCTTTTTTGTTGTGGCAAACAAGCACTGCGGAAGGTGCATCAAAATGACATTTTGTACATTCCTTCAGTTTGGTCATAGCTTCATCGTTATTAAGAACAAGAATCCTCTGAGGCTGATAATTACATCCCGTGGGAGCTTTATGAGAAGCTTCGATAATCTCTTCAATTATTTCACGGGGCAAATGTTCTCTTCTGAATTTTCTCACAGAATAACGTTCATTGATCAATTCCTTAAATTCCATAATCAAAGATTCTCCTTTTCACAGATAATATTTTTTTATATTGTACCATATAAAATACCCGCCTGCTACAGCAAAATCTGTCTTATGCTCTGTATTTTATTATATATAAGTTGAAAACCGGGATATCTGATGATATAATAAATAAAATTGTGTGAGAAAGGAAGCATTCTATGAGTGAAATATTTCATAATATAGGCATTCTGGCTCATGTAGACTCGGGCAAAACCACTCTTACTGAGCAGCTTTTGTTTCTTACCGGTGCCATACGCTCAGCCGGCAGTGTTGATGCAGGTACAACAGCTACAGACAGCATGTCAATTGAAAAGCAACGCGGTATCTCAGTCCGCACTGCCACCGCCTGCACAAAATGGAAGGATGCAACAATAAACATTATTGATACCCCCGGTCACATAGACTTTGCAGGTGAGGTCGAACGCGCTTTAGCCGCACTCGATTATGCAGTTGTTATTGTTTCTGCTGTTGAAGGCGTGCGTGCACATACGGAAAACATACTTAAATCCCTTGATAAAGTAAAGCTTCCCGGACTCGTTTTTATAAATAAGATCGACCGCGCCGGTGCAGATGTAAATGAAGTAATAACACAACTGAGAAATATCTCCTCACGGGCGCAGCTTATTCTGACTGAGATTAAAAGCGAAGGAACAGAAAACTGCTCCGTAGCCGTGTATGATGAAAGCACCTTATGCAGTAAAGCAACTGAAATACTTGCAGAGATTTCCGACGAAGCCGCTGAAGCGTTTCTTGAAGACAGAATTCTTACACCTGATGCAGCCGACCGGATTATCCGCGGAGCAATTTCCGGCTGTACTCTTACCCCTGTTGTTTTCGGCAGTGCAAAATACTGTGTCGGAATAAAAGAGCTTGCCGACATTCTGATAAAATATATGCCGGATTCCGCACGGCGGGAAACCGAGGATTTAAACGGTATCATCTTTAAGATAGAACATGACAAAGTTCTGGGAAAGATTTCTCACATCCGTCTTTTCGGCGGCGAAATCTCAAACAGAGATGAGATCGAATTGTTTTCTCCCCTAAAAAACCGTTCTGTAAAAACAGACGCCATTGAAACTGAAGATAAAAAAAGTATAAAAGAAAAGGTATCGCAGATAAAAAGATTCTGCGGAGCAAAAAGCACAGATACAGGCATTATAAGAAGCGGAGATGTTGCTGCTGTCTGCGGCTTACCGTCTGCAAAAAACGGTTTTTATATCGGCTCTCCCGGCAAAAGCAAAGAGCTAAATCTTGTCAATCCCTTTTTACGGGTAAAGGTAACACCTGCAGATTCTGATCCTGCAAAAATACCGAAGCTTGCTTCGGCTCTTTATGAGCTTTCGGACGAAGAGCCCTACATTGATGCAAAATGGGAAAACGGACAAAAGGAAATCACAATCAGCACAACAGGTAAAATTCAGCTTGAGGTTCTCTCAAATCTTATTTCGGAAAGATATAATCTCAATGCAGAATTCTCTCCGCCTACCGTAATATATAAAGAAACCCCCTCTGCAAAAGGAAGAGGACTGGCACGGTATACCATGCCGAAGCCCTGCTGGGCTGTAGTTGAATTTGAAATTGAGCCTATGCCACGCGGGTACGGTATTTCTTACCACGGAAGAATTCCAAATAATCAGTGCTACTACCGTTATCAGTCTCACATACATTCCTCTTTTAACAAATGCATTGAACAGGGGCTTTACGGCTGGGAGGTAACAGATTTCAGGTGTACACTGACCGGCGGTGAGCATCATACAATTCACACACATCCCCTTGACTTTTTTGTATGTACCCCTATGGCATTTATGAACGGACTTCAGGAAACAGGCACGACAATTCTTGAACCTCTCCTGAAAATCCGTATTACCGCACCTGAAGAGTATTCGGGCAAAATATTCTCAGAAATAATAAAAATGCACGGTGAATACGACACTCCGGTTATACGTTCGGGTATGATTACAGTTGAAGCGATTGTCCCGGTTGCTACTTCAATGGATTTTCCGGAAAGGCTGGCTTCAATGACATCGGGCAATGCCGTACTTTCTCAGGATTTTTACGGCTACCGTGAATGCAGTGATAACATACCTCACATTAACCCCAGAAACGGTGTGAATCCTCTTGACCGCTCAAAATGGATTCTGTACGCAAGAGGAGCATATTCTGCTGAATAAAAAAACGGCAAAAATAAGTTCAGATATTATCATAAAATTATATTGTTAATTACTTGACAATGTCAAAAGATTTATGATATATTGATTATATTATAATACTGAATTTATTGGAACCAGCTGTCTGCAGAGAATGTTGGTTCCGTTTTGTTTATACAAGCAAAAAAACTTATTTACAGCAACATAAATATAAAAGGAGAACGGGTTATGGAAATTCAACTTCAGGAACTTATTGATCAGATAAAAAAAGAAGGTGTCGAAGCAGCCGAAGCACAGGCTGAAGCAATACTTCTGGCTGCAAAGAATGAAGCAGATAAAATTATTTCCGACGCAAAATCTCAGGCTGACAAGATGATTCTGAATGCTAAAAATGAAAATGAACGTGCAGTAAAGTCGGGAGAAGATGCTATCCGTCAGGCAGGAAGAAATCTTCTTATTTCCTTCAGAGAAAGCATAACAAAAGAAATAAATACTCTTGTCGGAGCACAGGTATCTTCCGTTTATTCCTCTGAGGTATTATCAGCGCTTATAATCAAAGCCGTTGAAGCGTGGATTTCGAAGCCTGATGCAGAGAATATTACGGTGCTTCTTGACAGCGAAGAATTGAACAAGCTTGAAAATGAAGTAAAAGAAGGTCTTAAAGCAAAAATGCTCAACGGCATTACGCTTAAGGCAAATAACAGTGTTGATGGAGGCTTCCGCATTTCCGTAAACAACGGAGCCGTATATTACGATTATTCAAAAGAGGCGGTCACAGATATGCTGTCTGCCTATCTCAGTCCAAGAATCACCGCACTTCTGAAAGAGGCTGAATAATTATGGCTGAATATTATCTGATATCCCAATTGCCGTCGTTGGACGGAATAAATGAGAATACACCGTTGCCTATCAGTGAAAAACAGTTTATTGAATTGTGCAGCGGATTTTTAAGTAAAAAAGCATTAAAAGAGCTTAACAGCCTGACTCTTATTCCCGCAAAGTCTTATGACAAATCTGCTTATACACTGATAAACAGATGGAATGAGGGCGAAAAAAATCTCAGACTTGCACTGGCAACTCTTCGTGCCGAAAAGCTAAACAAAAGCATTCCTGCTGATAATGTGAGCTTCCCTGCAGATATTCTGCAGACAGCACGTACGGCAATCGCCGCGGAAAGTCCCCTTGAGGCTGAAAATATCCTCAACAGTATGAGACTTTCATTTCTTGAATCAATAAGACCAACGGATTCTTTTTCGGAAGAATATATATTTTACTTCTCGCTTAAGCTGAAGCTGCTCGAACGCATGAGAAAATTTGATTTACAAAGCGGCACAGAGGCCTACAGAAGAATTTATGACTCCATAATGAACAAAGACAAAACGGAGGGTGAGCAATGACAGAAAATAAAGGTAAGGTAGTAAGCATTAACGGAAACCTTGTTTCGGTTCAGTTTGATAACAATGTTTCAATGAACGAAATCTGCTATGTTAATGTTGATAACACCAAGCTCAAAAGTGAAGTTATCCGTATCAGAGGCAATATCGCTCAGATACAGGTTTACGAAATGACAGGCGGTATAAAATGCGGTGATGAAGTTGACTTTACCGGTGAAATGCTGTCTGCACAATTAGGTCCGGGACTACTCGGTCAGGTTTACGACGGTCTTCAGAATCCCCTGCCCGTATTAGCTCAGCAGGCAGGTTGGTTTCTTGAAAGAGGAATCTATGCAGACAGCCTGAACAGCGAAAAAAAATGGGAGTTCACTCCCCTTTCCAAGCCCGGCGATATACTGAAAGCAGGCGAATATATAGGTACGGTTCCCGAAGGCCCATTTACTCATAAAATTTTTATTCCCTTCAATCTTCTCGGCTCATACTCACTGAAAACAATCAAGGGCAAAGGTGAATACACCGTTAATGAAGAGATTGCTGTTCTGACAGATGAAAGAGGAAGAGACATTTCTGTTTCCATGGCATTCAGATGGCCTGTAAAACGTGCAATCAAGTGCTACAGTGAAAGACTTGCTCCCGTTGAAACAATGGAAACAAAAGTACGTCTTATAGACTCCTTCTTCCCTGTTGCAAAGGGCGGAACATACTGCACTCCCGGTCCATTCGGTGCAGGAAAAACCGTTCTGCAGCATACCACATCAAAATATGCCGATGTGGATATTGTTATTATAGCTGCCTGCGGCGAACGTGCAGGTGAGGTCGTTGAAACGCTTACGGAATTTCCGGAGCTTACCGATCCCAAAACAGGCCGTTCCCTTATGGAGCGTACCATTATTATCTGTAACACATCTTCAATGCCCGTTGCTTCCCGAGAGGCATCAGTTTACACATCGGTAACACTTGCCGAATACTACAGACAAATGGGACTCAATGTTCTCCTTCTTGCTGACTCAACATCTCGTTGGGCTCAGGCATTAAGAGAAATGTCCGGACGACTTGAGGAAATCCCCGGAGAAGAAGCATTCCCCGCATACCTTGAATCTTATATTGCAGCATTCTATGAAAGAGCCGGATATGTACTTTTACCCGACGGAACAAAAGGCTCTGTTACAATAGGCGGCACTGTTTCCCCTGCAGGCGGTAACTTCGAAGAGCCTGTTACTCAGGCGACTCTGAAGGTTGTCGGTGCATTCCACGGTCTTTCCCGTGAACGCTCTGATGCAAGAAAATATCCGGCAATCGACCCTCTTATTTCCTGGTCAAAATATAAAACAGTCACAGATTCCGAAAAATCAGATTTCTGCAAAAAAATCCTTTCTCACGGCGACGAAATCGGCTCTATGATGAAGGTTGTAGGCGAAGAAGGCACAAGCATCGAGGATTATATGGTTTATCTTAAAGCCGATATGCTTGATGCCGTATATCTTCAGCAGAACTCTTTTGATCTCACAGATGCAAACTGTACAAAAGAGCGTCAGCAATATGTAACAGATAAGCTTATATTCATACTCGGAAGCAATTATGCTATTGATAACAAGGATACCGCCCGCAGCTTCTTCAACCGCATGAAGCAGAAATTCATTGACTGGAATTATACTGAATTTGAAAGCGATGCTTTCAGAAAAACCGAAGCTGAAATAAACGCAATACATGCTGACGGCAAAGGCAGCTTAAGCCGTGAAGCAGATCTTCTTCTGAAAGGCGGTGCATAATAATGAATAAGGTATTCAGCAGAATTGAATCAATCACAGGTAATGTTATTACCGTAAAAGCACCGGATGTGCGTTATAATGAGCTGGCACAGATAAACACCCGCTTCGGAAAATCTTTGGCTCAGGTAAATAAAATTGACGGTGATATTGTTTCCTTACAGGTTTTTGCCGGCGGACAGGGAATTTCAACGGGTGACGAGGTTCGTTTTTTAGGTCATGAAATGAGAGTTTCATTCAGTGAGGATCTTCTCGGCAGAATCTTCAACGGTTCAGGCGAGCCCAGAGATAAAGGTCCCGCACTCACTGAAAACATGAAGCCTATCGGCGGTCCGTCCGTTAATCCTACAAAAAGAATTCTTGCAAACAGAATGATGAGAACCAACATTCCCATGATTGACATGTTCAACACTCTGGTTGTTTCTCAGAAGCTTCCAATTTTCTCAATTTCCGGTGAGCCTTATAACCAGCTTCTTGCACGTATTGCCTTACAGGCAGATGCCGATGTAATCGTGCTCGGCGGTATGGGACTTAAGTACGACGATTTTCTTTATTTCAGAGATGAGCTTTCAAACGGCGGAGCTTTAAGCAAAACCGTTATGTTTATCCACACGGCATCTGACCCCACTGTTGAATGTATGATGATCCCCGATATGGCACTGGCTGTTGCCGAACAGTTTGCATTACAGGACAAGGACGTTTTAGTGCTTCTCAGCGATATGACTAACTTTGCGGATGCAATGAAGGAAATTGCAATTACTCAGGAACAGGTTCCGTCAAACCGAGGATACCCGGGCGATCTGTATTCACAGCTCGCTTCCCGATATGAAAAGGCTGTTGACTTTGCTAATTCAGGCTCTGTTACTGTTCTTGCCGTTACAACAATGCCCGGTGATGATGTAACACATCCCGTACCCGACAACACAGGCTACATCACGGAAGGACAGTATTATCTCAAAGGCGGAAGAATTGAACCCTTCGGCTCCCTTTCCCGTCTCAAACAGAATGTAAACAGCAAAACACGTAAGGATCACCGTATTCTTATGGACTCAATGATAAGACTGTATTCATCCTACAAGGAAACCATTGAAAAGAAAAACATGGGCTTTTCTATGAACAGCTGGGATGAAAAATTATTGAAATATGGTCAGCTTTTTGAAAATAAGCTTATGGATCTGTCGGTTAATCTGACGCTTGAGGAATCACTTGATCTCGGATGGCAGATTCTTGCAGATTGCTTCAGAAAAGAAGAAACCGGAATTAAGTCAGACCTTACAGATGAATTCTGGCCCGTAAAATAAGGAGGACTGAATTTTGGCAAAAATCAAATTAACTAAAAATGAGTTAAAGGTACAAAAGGATGCTCTTAAAATGTACCGGAGATATTTGCCTACTCTGACACTTAAGAAGCAACAGCTTCAATCTGAAATACGGATAATTGAAGCAAAAGCTATTGCAGTAAGACAAGAAAGAGAAAACCTGGAAAAAGGCTTTTCGTCATGGATTGCCGTTTTCAGTGAAGAAAATGCTTTTCCCGACGGAATTATCACCGTAAGTAACATCCGCAAAGGCACGGGCAATATTGCAGGTGTTACGATCCCGGTTTATGAGGGGGCGGATTTTTCTTTGGGCGAATACGATTTATATGAAACTCCGCTTTGGGTAGATATTGCAGCCCGTCATATGGAAAAAGCAATGTCACTTGATCTGGAAGCTCAAGTGTTGGATGAACAGGTAAGGCTTTTGGAAAAAGAACTTCTTTCCACTTCTCAACGAGTAAACCTGTTTGAAAAGGTTAAAATTCCCGAAACTGAAGAGAACATCAAAAAAATATCAATTTATATGGCAGATCAGCAGGTCAGTGCTGTCGTGCGCTCAAAGATATCAAAGCGCAAGATAGCTGACCGCGACAAAAACACTTCCGGAACGGAGGTGGCTTCTGTATGATAGTGCCTATGAAAAAAATATCTCTTATGGTAATGGGAGATAAAAAACGTGAAACTCTGAAAAAGCTTCGCAAAGCAGGAATCCTGCATATAGAAATAACAGAAGGCTCCGGCAAAAGAATAGATGAATTAAAATCCCGGATTTCCTTACTTGAAAGTGCCCTTTTTACAATAAGCGATAAAAAGAATAAGAATACTCCTCAGGAGGAAATATCTTTTGAAAACGCAGTTAATGCAGCACAGGAGCTGACTTCATTGACAGAGGAGAAAAAGGCCTTGCTCAATGAACGGCTCGCATTGTCGGCTGAGCTTGAAAGAATCAAAAGCTGGGGAGAAATCAATCCTCTGCAGATTGAAGAGCTGGCAGAAAACGGTATTATTGTTTCTTTTTACGAAATGCCGAAATCTGAATATGATACTCTTCCCGATACGGTAAAAACCGTATGTCTTGAAAAAACCAAGAGCACAGTAAAATTCGCACTGGTAAATACAGGCACAGAGGATGAAGAAGAAACAAAAGCTTCTCTCAGAAATTATTTTTTCGAACTGCCGAGAAATTCAACTGCGGCAATGAATAAGCGTATTGATGAAATCAACGAAGCTACTGAAGCGGCAGACAAAAGAATCAACAGCTATGCAGCATACTCAGAGAGCATGAAAAAGGCTGTTATCACCTGCAAAAAAGAAACAGAATTTGAGGTTTATGCAACAGGAATGGCTGACGAAGAATTATCTGCCGAAAATAAAAACAGTATTTCGGTAGCATATTTCACAGGATATGTTGAAGAAGAAAACCTGCCGCAGCTTAAAAATATTGCTAAAGAAAATGCATGGGGACTTCTTATAGAGGATCCCACACCGGAAGACAACGTTCCTACAAAGCTTAAGAATAACAAGTTTGTAAGCCTGATTTATCCTCTTACCGACTTTCTCGGAACTGTTCCCGGATATTTTGAATATGATATTTCCGGTTGGTTCTTAGGCTTTATTCTTATCTTTTTCGGTATTATTTTCGGTGACGGCGTATACGGATTGCTGATTACGGCAGTTGCAGCCGTGCTGATACTGAAGGCTAAAAAAGCAAAAAAAGAAATACCTCCGGCATTTCTTCTCGTGGGACTTTTCGGACTGTCGACTATACTGTGGGGAACACTTACCTGCACATGGGGCGGGCTTCCGGCTGAAAGCTTACCTTCATTTCTTCAGAAAATATCGGTACCGGTAATATCAAATGTTTATGCCGATAAAATATGGTATCCCTTCTGGACAGGCGGTTCGGCAGGACTTACAACCGCACAGAATCTTCAGATATTCTGCTTCACACTGGCACTTATTCAGCTGATCGTTGCGCATATAAAGGCAGCGAAACGAAACAGAAAGTCAATAAAAATCCTCGGTGATATCGGTTCAATTTTTCAGCTTATCGGTATTTATTATGTAGTATTGAGCTTTGTTGTAAACCCTCAGGTTTTCACATTCGGACTTGTCATAAGCGGAATTCCCGTGGGTACGATTGCTCTTATACTTGTTGTTATCGGCTTTATTATGAGTTTTGTATTTTCAAACTATGAAGGAAGCGTTATAAAATCTGTTGTTGAAAGCCTCAAAAACATTGTTTCGGTTTTATTAGGTGTAGTAAATGTTTTCTCGGATATAGTTTCGTATATAAGACTCTGGGCTGTAGGTCTTGCAGGTGCTGCAATTTCAGCAACCGTAAATGAGCTTGCAAGTCCCCTTCTCGGTAATTTTATGTTTATGATAATTGCAATTGTACTGCTTGTTTTCGGACACGGACTCAATATGATCCTTAATGTTCTGTCTGTTATTGTTCACGGAATCAGGCTTAACACATTGGAATTCTCATCACATCTTGATATGTCCTGGAGCGGACATAAATTCAAACCATTTGAAGAACAGAATTAAAAAAGGAGAATACTAATTATGGATTTAGGTTTATTAGGTACATCATTGGCAATGGGTATTGCAGCTATAGGCTCGGCAATCGGCATAGGCATAGCAGGTCAGGCATCTATCGGTGCATGGAAAAAGTGTTATATGAGTAATAAGGCAGCGCCCTTTATTCTTACCGTTTTTGCAGGTGCTCCCCTCACACAGACAATTTACGGCTTCCTCTTGATGCAGCAGATGAAGTCCTCAGGTGCCGACCCCTCCTTCCTTTTCGGCCTCGGCATTGCATCCGGTCTTGCAATGGCAGTTTCCGCATTTGTTCAGGGAAAGGCAGGCGCAGCAGGTGCAGATGCGCTCGCTGAAACAGGAAAAGGTTTCTCTCAGTATATCACGGTTGTCGGTCTTTGCGAAACCGTAGCCCTCTTCGCCCTCGTTTTCAGCATGGTAGCTTTAGGATAACAAACAAAACTGTTATAGCAGGCAAAAGGAGCTGTAAAAAAACGAAAGTTTTTTGCAGCTCCTTTTCAGGGGCGTGAAAAAAAGAGGCAGAATAAGCAAACTGAGCGAAAAACAAAGCAATGCTTTGTTTTTCGGTTACCCGAAGGCGTACAAAGGTACGCCGAGAGGCGAAGTTTGTTTATAGCATAAAACACAAAAAACGCAGTTTTTTGTCATTTTTTAAGTATCTATATGTAT